>NZ_CP024845.1:666404-1332808 GCF_002788215.1 Halohasta litchfieldiae
CCGAAGTTCGAGTACGACAGCATTGCGGCCCGTGGCTCGACGTTGAAGCTCCGGGCGAGTTCGGCGGTGTGTTTCGTGACTTCGGCCAACACATCCGCATCCGGATTCTGGTTGACCGTCGTATCCGCACAGAAGACGACCCGGTTTTTGAACGTTAGCAGGTAGACGCCCGCCGCGTAGTTAGCATCCTCGGCGGTGCCGATCACTTGGAGCGGCGGTCGCAGTGCCGAGGGGTAGTGATGTGTGAGTCCGGTCAGCATGGCGTCGGCATCGCCCATTTCGACCATCACGCTGCCGAGGTAGTTGGTATCCCGTTCGACGAGATCGGCCGCCTCACCGCGCGTGATCCCTTTGCGTCGACGCAATTCGTGGAGGCGGTCGGCATACTCGTCGAGTGACTGGGCTTGGGGGTCGACGACTTCGGGCTCGAAAGAGAGGCCGAGTTGATCCGCGATCCGCGTAATTTCGCCTTCGTCGCCCAACAGCACGGGTTCGGCGATTCCTTCTTCCTCAAGCTGGTAGGCCGCCCGAATCATCTTTTCATCCGTCCCCTCGGCGAGAGCCACCCGTTTGGGATCGCTTTTGGCCTTGTTGAGCACGATCCGCATCATCTCGCGGGATTTGCCGAGTCGGGCTTCGAGCGTTTCGGTGTAGCTCTCGATGTCAATCTCCGTGCGCGCGACGCCGCTGTCGACGGCGGCTTGAGCAACGGCCGGGGCCACCTCGAACAGCACGCGGGGATCGAGCGGTTTCGGAATTACGTAGTCGGGACCAAACTGGAGCGGCTGGTCGCCGTAGGCTTTGACGACTGCGTCAGGGACATCCTGACGGGCCAACTCGGCCAGTGCCATCGCCGCTGCGCGCTTCATCTCCTCGTTGATATCGGTCGCCCGCACGTCGAGTGCGCCGCGGAAAATAAAGGGAAAGCCCAGCACGTTGTTGACCATGTTCGGGTAGTCGGAGCGACCGGTCGCCATGATCACGTCGTCATCACGGGCGGATTTGGCGTCATCGTAGGTGATCTCGGGGTCGGGGTTCGCCATGGCGAAGATGATCGGGTTGTCGTTCATCGATTGGACCATCTCCTGAGAAACGATGCCGCCGACAGAGAGGCCGACGAACACGTCAGCGCCCGCTACTGCGTCGGCAAGCGAGCCCTCGGGCACATCACGAGCGAATTCCTGTTTGAACTCGTTGATTTCGTCGCTCCGAGAGGTCGTGATGATCCCCGAGGAGTCGCACATCGTAATGTTCGACTTGGTGGCCCCAAGCGAGAGGTAGAACCTCGCGGTGGCGATGGCCGACGCGCCGGCCCCCGAAAAGACGATGTTGAGATCTTCGAGTTCTTTGTCCGCGATCTCGCAGGCGTTGAGCAGTGCTGCGCCCGAAATGATGGCTGTCCCGTGTTGGTCATCGTGGAAGACGGGGATATCCATCTGCTCGCCGAGTCGACGCTCGATCTCGAAGCATTCGGGTGATTTGATGTCTTCGAGATTGATTCCCCCAAAGGTTGGCTCCATCGGTGCGACTGCGTCGACGATCTCGTCGGCGGTGTCGAGATCGAGTTCGATGTCGAAGACGTCGATATCAGCGAACCGTTTGAACAGGACGCCTTTCCCCTCCATCACCGGTTTGGAGGCCTGTGCTCCGATATCGCCGAGGCCGAGAACCGCCGACCCGTTGGAGACGACGCCGACGAGATTGCCTTTCGCCGTGTACTGAAAGGCATCTCCCGGCTCGTCGGCAATATCCAGACACGGCGCGGCAACGCCCGGCGAGTAGGCCAAACTGAGGTCCCGCTGTGTGTTGGTCGGTTTGGTTGTCGCGATCTCTATCTTGCCCGGCGGATCTTGGCGGTGGTACTCCCTTGCATCGTCATCCATTCCCATACTACTCCGTTCGGTTCACGAGTCAAAAAGGTATGTATGAAGGTATCATGCTAAAATTGACATAGATCGAAGCACGTCGCTGTCGGTCGACTAACTGGCCACAGTTAGGTTTCACAGCCACGAGATACACCTCTCTGCTGGCTGATTAGATCGCTCTGTGGTTAGTCATCTGCAGGCTGTGGACTGCCGTGCTGGTGTGATCTCGTGTATTGTTGGGTCGTGTTCAGTCCGAGTCGGTCGTTGGTGAGTGCGATACTTTCGGCGGCGGTTTTGTGGCCGACGAGCGCGCGGATCGCATCGATGTTTTCGGGCACAACGTTCGCCTCTTGGTGGATCGATTGGAACAGGTACAGGTCGTTGCCCTCCATCGCAATCGACTCCTCCCAGAGACAGTTCTCCCACAGATCCCCCCTCGGTCGACCGGCGTCTTTGGCGAACTCTTTGAGTTTGGCAGTGCCGTCGATGCTCAGCTCCGGTGGCACGACAAAGAGCCGCGACTGTCTCGACAGCAGATCAGCAATTGCCGCAACCGACGGCGCGGACTCAAGTGTGAGGTTCACACTGTGCAAGTGCATGAGCGTTGCTGGAACGGTCACTCCGAGGGTGTCGATATCCACATCGGGGAAGATCGTCTGGACGTCAGGCCCGTGGTGTGAGGGAAGGGTCACCGGGTCCGGGAGAATGTCGTTGATCGGCCCGCGGTCAGTTTCGCCGGGGTCGCCACCACGCCGAATGAGTGTCGCCCGCGCTTTGTCGACGCCATACTCCCGGTCAATCGGCTCTAGGAGCCGCGAGAGTCCGGTCGTGTTGCAGGAGACGACACGAAGCAGGTCCGCGCCCACAGCGTCGTCGTAGTTTGCCTGAGCGACGAAACTTTCGTCGACAGTGTCCGGGGATTCACCGCCCTGAAGGATCGCTGGCGTGTCGTGTGCCTCGTAGAGCGAGCAGTTCTCCGCACCGACGCCCGACGGGGTGGCGTCGACGATTACGTCGCTTTCGTCGACGAGATCTGTAACCTCTCCGTGGAGATCAAGTCCGGCCTCAGTGAACTGGTGGGACCGCTCCGGGATCGCACTGTACAGCGGGTATCCCTTTTGAGCCGCCGTCTCGGCTTCGAAGTTTGGACGGGTTTTCGCCACGCCGATGAGTTGCATGTCGGGCTGGAGACGGATTCCGTCGGCAACACGTTTACCGATGGTTCCGTATCCATTCACCCCCACACGTATCATACTCCTATCTGCAGTGGCCGCACACATAATATTTCCGGTAAGTTTCAATGAGAAATTAACTCTGCGCCGAGTAACTCGTTGCGTATCGATTATGAGAGTACTAGCTATCGAATAAGATTGGTCGCCCGAACAATCACACGTTGCTAGGAATCCAGAACCTCCGGATTCGCGATATACTGCCGGTCGACGGCTTCTCCATTCAGAATTCGGAGCATATTTTTCGCGGTGGTTTCGAGCATCTCGGTTCGCGTTTCGACTGTTGCGCCCGCCAAGTGCGGTGTTACCGAGGCCGTCTCACAGTCGAAGATCGGATCGGTCGACTCCGGGGGTTCGCTGGGATAGACATCGATCACTGCACCGCCGATGGTCCCTGTTGTGAGTGCCTCGACCAGTGCGTCGTGGTCGACAACCCGACCACGGGCAGTGTTGATCAGCACGGCCGTCTCTTTCATCCGGTCGAAGGCCGCCGCGTCAATCATGTGGGTCGTCTCCTCAGTCAGTCGGACGTGGAGGCTCACGAAATCCGACTCCGACAACAAGTCATCCAGTTCAACTCTTTGCCCGCCGATTTCGTCGATTCGCTCTTGGTCGACGTAGGGATCGGCGACGAGGAAGTCGACATCGAACGGTTTGAGCCGTTTTGCGGTTTCGTAGCCTGCGGCCCCAAGGCCGACGATACCCACCGTCTTGTTTCGGAGTTCGGTTCCCCACCAGTCGGGCGACCGCCAGCCACCCGACCGGACGTGATCGCTGGCGTCCTGAAGATCACGAATATGCGAGATCACCGAGCCGACGACGAACTCCGAGACTGCAACCGCGTTCATTCCGGGCGTGAAAGCGATGACAACGTCGTTTTCGGTTGCAGCATCGAGATCGATGTTGTCGAGTCCGGAGCCGGGTCGACCGATCACACGCAACTCCGGGGAGGCCTCGAACAGCGTCGACGTATACTGGTTTTCCGAGTGGACGAACAGCCCGCTGGCACCCTCGGCGTACTCGATCAGCTCGGCATCGGTGTACTTGGTTTTCGGGACCACATCGAGATCGACATCGTCAAATGCGGATTCGATACGATCAACTGATCGAAAACTCACGATTTTCTCAGTCATCGACTGATTGTTCGCAACGACGGTATGTGACTTATTCGCCTCCTGATATACGATTGTCGACTATATCTTTCAGTTATGAATCTCTCCAGTATACCTGTCGTCACTCTGACTAATGTATGACTGAACTGGCGTGTTGGGCAGTTGGGGCTCTCGGTCACAAAGGCAGATCGCGTACGTTATCGCTCGTCGAGCGGCGTGACTGTCTTGCCGTGCTCGCCGACGTAGTCGCCCAGCGGGCGGATCAGTCGGTTGTCCTCGTACTGTTCGAACAGGTGGGCCAGCCAGCCGGCCATCCGCGAGATGGCGAAGATTGGTGTATAAATATCGATTGGGATGTCCATCACGTAGTACATGCTTGACGAGTAGAAGTCGACGTTCGGTTTGATGCCTTTCTCCTCGGCGAGATAACCCTCGATCTCGGTGCTGTACTCGTACCATTTGGTCTCGCCGGCGGCCTCGGCGAGTGCCTTGGATCGCTCCTGAAGCACAATCGCGCGGGGATCTTTGACTTGGTAGACGCGGTGGCCGAAGCCGGGAATCCGGTCGCCGCGGGCGATTGCATCGTCGACCCACTCGGTCGGGCTTTTATCGCTCGCGTCGACCGCCTGAAGCATTCGCATCACGTCGGCGTTTGCGCCACCGTGAAGCGGTCCGGAGAGCGCGGCCAGCGAGCCAGTCACGGAGCTATAGACCGTCGCAAGCGTGCTCGCGTTGACCTTGCCGGAGAACGTCGAGGCGTTGATCCCGTGGTCGAGATGGAGGACGAGCGCCATATCCAGCGTGTCGGCAACGACAGGCTCCGGCTCCTCACCGGTGAGCATGTAGAGGAAGTTCGCGGCGTGGCCCAGATCATCACGTGGGTCGACCGGCTCGTCGCCGTCACGGAGTCGAACGTAGGTTGCGATGATCGTCGGCAGCACAGCCGTTAACCGGATCGCTGCGCCCTCGGTATCGTCTCTGCTTCCGGCGGCCTCGCCTGCGTCCGGATCGCTTGCGGTGAGTGCCGAGACGGCGGTGCGAACCGCATCCATCGGGTCGTCGTTCGATTTGACCAACTCCGCTAGCAGTGTCGGGAGGGGCTCGGGCAGCGCTCGGTTGGCAGTCAGTTTCTCCGAGAAGGCATCGAGTTCCGCGGTTGTCGGCAGTTCGCCGTACCAGAGCAGATAGACGGTCTCCTCATAGCTCACCGTTCCGGCGAGCTCCTCGATTGGGTAGCCACGGTAGGTGAGCACCCCGGCCTCGCCGTCGACACCGCTCAGCTCAGTCGGGCCAAGAACGATCCCATCCAGTCCTGGATTGTAGTCCGCAGTCATACGTATTGATACCAGTCAATCGTGAAAAACATAGCGTTCGGTCAGCCAGTCAGCCGGGTCGACTGTCCTCACGGTTCAGTCGTTCGGCATGATAAATAGGGTGACAGCAACCGGGTCAGTGTCGACGGTGGCTGCGAGCGTCCGTTGTGGGGTGCCCCATGAGTGGACTCTCAGTCAGTTCCGTCACTGGTGGTGTTGTCCGCGTTGTCCGCGTTGTACTGCGCGAGTGCCCGCATCAGAAAGAACAGCCCGACTGCAAAGAACAGCCCGGACCGAACGAGATCCCCACTGATGAGCACCACGCCGATCCCGGTCGCGGCCAGAAAGATGCCTGCAAAGGCGTTGATCGGCAGTTGTTCGGCGGTGATATCTCCCATGTGTGTCTCGTGGTTCGGCCTGCGTGTTGATATGTCGTTCCGTTTGCTGTGAGGCGAGCGGTCGACCCACCTGCCCGGGTGAGTCGACTCCCTCGTTCAGTTCAGGAGGTCCGTTCTGCTTTCGATCACCCCGCGGACGACGTTCGAGATCGGCTGGATGAACAGCACCAACACGATCAGGACCCAGAGGATGATCGCAATCGTACTTCCGAAGAAGTAGCCGAAATCATTGCTGCTGATCAGCATGCTCCGGAGGAACGAGCCCTCGATGATGGGGCCAAGGATGACACCCAAGATCAGCGGGATCAACGAGTAGTCGTTTTCCCGCATGACGAAGCCGATGATCCCGAAGATGAACATCAGCCAGACGTCGAACATACTGCTCCGCATCGCAAACGCACCGATCACTGTCAACGCTAAGATGGCCGGGACGATCAGGTTCGCCGGCATCGTCACCACCCGAACGAGATACTTCGAGACCGCCAGCGCGGAGATCAACAGGAACACGTTGGCGACAAGCAGCGAGAGGATGATCACGTTCGCTTCAAGCGCGAAGTTCTGCATCAGCTGTGGGCCCGGCCGAAGCCCGTGGAGCAGCAGTGCCGCAAGCATCACGGCAGTCGTCCCGCTGCCCGGAATCCCGAGTGCAAGTGTGGGCACCAGCGAACCAGCCGTCACCGCACTGTTCGAGGCCTCGGACGCGATCACACCGTTGGGATTCCCTTCACCGAACGATTCGGGCTTGTTGGAGAGCGATTTCGCCGCGGCCCAGCTCACGAAGTTGGCCACGGACGTCCCTGCGCCGGGCATCGAACCGATGATGAGGCCGATCCCCATCGCCCGGAACAGCGCCACCGGTCGACTGATGACATATTTGACGCCGCTGAAGATGTCGGCGTAGGAGGTCTCTATCGAGTTGTCCTCACTGATAGCGGATTTGTTGATCAGGTAAAACAGCTCCGAGATGGCGAACAGGCCGACGACGACGGGGACGAACGGCACCTCGTCGTAGAGGCCGAAGTAGCCGAAGTCGAGTCGACGCTGGCCGGTCGTCGGGTCGACGGGCATCGCGGCGATCAACAGTCCGATGAAGCCGCCGATCAGGCCCTTGCGGATGTTGTCACCGATGGCAACCGCGACGGCTGCCAGCCCGAATATCCCGAGGACGAAGATCTCCCGGTTCGTGAAGAGGAACGCGATTTCGCCAATCGGCTGGAGCATGAAGAGGATAATAATCGCCGACACGAACCCGCCAACCACGCTCGCGAAGATCGAGATCCCGAGTGCTTTCGAGGCATCTCCCTGCTGGGACATCGGGTAGGCATCCAGCACGGTCGCTGTCGCGCCGGCTGTCCCGGGCGTGTTGATCAGCACCGCGGGGATCGCCCCACCGTAGTTTGCCCCGACGTAGATCGCCGACAGCGTGACAAGCGCGATCTCCGGGGTCATCGGCAGCGTAAACGGCAGCGCGATTGCGACCGTGTTCGTCCCCGTAAAGCCGGGGATCGAGCCAGCCAGCATACCGAAGGTCACACCGACCGCAATGAACACGAGGTTTTCGAGCGTCAACAGCACCCCCAGCGCCTCGCCGATAAGCTCGACCTGAAGCGGTATCATTGTGTCACCCCTCTCTGGGTCGTTGTTGAGCTCCCGCCAGCGGGGTTACAGTGCTGTCGTGTCGATTGTCGACGTAGTGAGTAGGTCGTCATAGTCCGAGTGGTCCCTGTGGTGGCCGCAACCCCATTAGCTGAACGAACATCAGGTAGACGAACACGAGGATCAGTGCCGTCGAGATGGAGATCCAGATCGGGTCTCGGCGTCCGCCAACAACCATCACACTGACCAGCCCGATGGCTGTCGCGATGAAGAAGCCAACAGGTTCGATCAGCCAAATGTAGATGATTGCGACGACCGTAAACCCAATCGAGCGCTTCCACTCGATGACTGCCTCACGGACGGATTCTTTGAATCCGAGATCGCTCTGATGGCCGAGCAGTTCCCGAATCTCGGTCGCGAACACGGTAACCGTCAGGACTCCGAGGATGCCGATCACGAAGTACGGGTAGTACAGGTTATCTAATCGGATTCGCCCGTAGGTGTTTTGGATGTACAGTATCGCTAAGATCACGCCGGCAATCGGAAATGCCAGCCTGAACAGGGCAATCGCACTCGTCGACCGAGCTGGACGATTCGTGGCCTCTTCTTCGGCCTCTGTTGATGTCATTGTGGGGTGTGTATCTTGTGGTCAGTATTCAAATAGAAGTGCAGACTACCGAAACCGTACCGTTTAGGACTGCACGTACTCGTCGAACAGTGGTGCGAAATCCCGGTAGGTTTCGTACGCACTCTGGAGGATGGCGTCGGTCTCCTCAGGTGTGTTCCAGACGAGTTTCCCTTCCTCGTCGATCTCTGCGAGGTCGGCTCGGTACTCTTCGTTCTCGTGGGCCGTTTTGAACGCTTGCTGGACCTGCTCGTAGCGGTCTGGGTACTCCTCGGCGGCCGCAGCCGAGACGTAGTAGAACTGGGTCCCGTTCGACGGCGCGTAGTTGATATCCGTGCCGAGCTCGTCGTTGATCGGTGGGGCGTCGTTAGTGAGGCCGGGCTCTGGGTTCTCTTCGGCGTAAATACAGAGACAGTGCGAGTCCTCCGCGATACTCGCACTGTTGTACACACTGCGTGCTGCAACGTCGATCTCGCCCTGGAGGAGCGCGGTTTGGGTGGCACCGCCACCGTCGAACGGAACGATGGTGAAGTCCGCCTCGGTCTGCTCCATCAGCTGAATGATCGACAGCACATTCCGGTTGGTCGGGCCGGATGCGCCGACCGTGATGTTGTTGTCGACCGAGTAGTCGACGAGTTCTTGGACCGTTCGGAATCGCTCTTCGTCGTCCCGCACACGGATGATCGCTGCCTCACCCGAAAGCGTGCCGAGCGGCTGGAGATCGTCGAGTGTGTACTGCGGTTCGGTGCCCTCGACCTCGTCGACGGCGACTGCCGCCGGTGTTGCTGGCGAGAGCGTGCCACCGATTCGCATCAGTTCCTCGTCTTGGGCGACGGTCGTCGCTGCGGTTCGTGTTCCGGCACCGGCACGGTACTCCGGAGAGAGGTTCGCGCCGAGAGCGTCCTCGAAATACTCCTGAATCTGTCGGAAATTAGTGTCGACGCCGCCACCTTCGGAGTACGCATTCACGAAGGTGAGCGAACTCGGTGGGTAGTCATCTCCGCCACCACCACCCCCGCCATTGCCTCCGTCTCCACCGAGACATCCTGCGAGACCAGCCATTCCAATCCCTGCACCAGTCAACTTCACAAACTGCCGTCTATTGGTATCAACCATTACAGACTCATCAAATAGCCCACCATACATATATATTTCCATTAATGGTGATATATATCTGACCTAACATTACGGTCAAAAAGGGTGACTCGGTCCGCAAACCGCCAGTCGGGAGTTAGTCGACGCGGTACTCTTCGAACACGTCCTCGTCGATGCGGACGCCGAGGCCCGGTTCTTCGGGTGGATCGATTGTGCCACCGTCGTCGACGTGGATCGCATCCTGGTTTTCGATGTACTGCCCCGCGATGTAGGTGCCGGGATCCTCGAGATCGTCGTCCAGCACGGCGAACTCGATCAGTCGACACTGTCTGCTCGCGGCGGCGACGTGGAGACTGGCCGCGTAGTTGATCGCCGGACCGAGTGCGTGGGGGACGAGTTCCTTGTCGAAGGCTTCGACGAGCCCTGCGACACGCATTGCGCCGGTGATCCCGCCGACGTAGTCGACCGATGGCTGGTAGATGTCCAACGACCGGGCCTTGAGGTGATCGAGTGCCGGGTAGTGTGGCGTGTGGGTCTGGTAGCCCGAGATCGGGACGGTGAACTTCCGGTTAAGTTCGGCTTGGCCGTCGAGATCGGTGTGAGAGATCGGCTCCTCGAACCACTCGACCTCGTACTCGCTGGCGGTTTTGGCGACTTTCGCCGCGTCGTTGTAGCTGTAGGAAGTGTTGGCGTCGATTGCCAGCCCGAAGTCGTCGGGGATGTTGTTCATGATCGTCTTGATGCGGTGACGATCCTCCTCGACACCGAACCCTGCGCCGATCTTCATTGCTTGGAACCCTTTCTCCGAGAGCCAGTCGGCGTAGTCGATCAGCTCTTCGGCGGTTTTGTCCGCCGGGAACGTCGCGTAGGCCTTCACTTCGTTTGTCTGGCCACCAAGCAGCTGGTAGAGCGGCTTGCCCGCGTCTTTGCCCTTGATATCCCAGAGCGCCTCGTCGATTGCCGACAGTGCGCCGTAGGCTCCGGCCCGCTTGACGTGGAGATACAGTTCGTGCCAGATCGCTTTGACGTCCTGTGGATCTTTGCCGACAATGTGGCGGGACATCGCATCGATACTCTCGGCGAGGAACTTGTTGTTCTCCTCCGAGCGGTAGAACGATTCCCCGAATCCGGTGATTCCTTCATCCGTGTGAACACGGACAACGACTGAGCTGATATCCAGCTCCCGAGCACCGACTTGGGCCGGCAACGAGGCGGCCTCGACAGCGCTGCCTAATACTGCTGTTTCTACGTTCGTGATTTCCATCCTACTCAGTTCGCAATCGGCGAGGGTAAAATAATTATCGATTATTAGGGATGTGTTCCCGATCTGTCCCGATGTCAGATACTCAGCTGTGCAGGTCCTTTCGCTCCGTATTTTGCCTTATTTGTGGTGATGTCGACGATCTCTTCGAACGAATCGAGCCCGGATCGTTCATGGGTCGTGTACTCCGAGATGGAGACGCGACCGCTGGCAACGAGTTCGGCCGCGAAGTTCCCCGTATCGCGTCCGGGGCCGGTCGGCGCGATTCCAGTCACCGGATTCTGCCATGTGACGCTCTTCTTGCGAACCGCTCGCGCGGAGAACGTCACGTCGCCGATGATGTAGCCGACCTGAACGACTGTTCCGCCGGCTTTGACCGCGCCCATCGCCTGTGCGATTGGATCGCTTCCATCGGTTGCGTGGGACTGATCGCCGCCGACAGCCTCAAAAACGACATCCGCACCGACTCCATCGGTGCGGGCCATGATTTCGTCGACCGGGTCACACTCGGTTCCGTTGATCGGGTGAAGTCCTCGGTCGGCTGCGAGTTCGAGTTTCTCGGCGTCGATGTCGACGACCAACACCTGCTGGGCTCCCTCCGCGAGCGCGAGTTGCGCACACTGGTATCCCATCACGCCGGTGCCGATCACTGCGACGATGTCGCCGGACAGAATCCCGCTGTCCCGCACACAGAGCACCGAACTCGCCAACGGCTGGAGCGCCGCGACCTCCGAATCGGTGAGTGAATCAGGCACGGGCCGCAACGCCTCGGCTGGCAGTGCGGCGTACTCCGCGAGCGCGCCGGGGATATCGTAGCCGATGTAGGTTTTCGAGGGACAGTAGCGTTTGAACCCCGACTCGCAGTAGCCACACTCGTTGCAGGGGATCTTGCCCGGCGCGTACACTCGGTCCCCGACAGCTAGCTGGTCGACCTCCGAGCCGCAGTCGACAACTGTGCCACAGAACTCGTGGCCGAACAGTCGGGCCGGGCCATCTGCCAGTCGCTCGGCGATCACCTCGGCGTGGGCAATCGACTCGCCCTGATAGAGGGCGCACTCGGTCACGCTGAGTTGGACGCGCTGGATTTCGAGGAGGACTTCATTTGCGGCAGGAGTGGGTCGGTCGACCTCCTCGACGCTGGCCTCGCCGAAATCGTGACAAACGACCGCTCGCATCTAGATCACGCCTTCGAGCCAGCCGCCGTCGATGCGGAACACTTCGCCGGTGACGTAGCTCGCGCGCGGCGAGGCGAGGAACGCAACCGCGTCGGCGAACTCCTCGGGCTGGCCCGGTCGGTCGAGCAGCACTTCGTCAGTTCGGCTCTGAAGGGCCTCCTCGATGGAGATGCCGCGGTGTTCGGCGCGGCGTTCGACCTTGTACTCGATTCGCTCGGTCATGATGAACCGCGGCGTGACGCAGTTGGCTCGCACGTCGGGAGCGTACTCCTTGGCAATCGTTTTGCTGAGGCCATAGAGCCCAAGCCGGAACACGTTCGAGATGGCGTGGTTCTCCGGCGGCTCGCGGGCCGACGCGCTCGTGACGGTGATCAGCGAGCCGATATCGCTGTCGACCAGCTCCGGCAGTGCGGCCTGCGAGAGCATCACGTTGCTCTTGATCACGCCCTCGTAGGAGTCGTCCCACTGCTCCTCGGTGGCCTCGTCGAGGGTGACTGCCGGTGGGCCGCCGTGGTTGTTGACCATGATGTCGAGACTGCCGAAGGTGTCGACCGTCTGCTCGATTGCGGCCTCGATTTCGGCTTGGTCGGTGATGTCGCAGGGGAGCGCGAGCACTTGGTCGTCGTCGACCGCTGGCTGCTCCTCACAGAGTCGGTCCTTCGCCTCGTCGGCTCGCTCGGCGCTCCGAGAGGTGACGACGACGTTTGCGCCTTCGGCGGCGAGTCGGGCCGCACTCGCAAAGCCGAGGCCCTGGCTTGAGGCTGCAACGAACGCTGTTCTGTCGACTAAGTCGAGGTCCATACACTCTGCTGTAGCGAGGTACCCATAAATGTACGCCTCGACAGACTGTCGAAAATGCGTTTATTTTCCTGAATTCGCCTACGTTCGATCCTGTCGACCGAGGTTGGTCTCTATTGGCGATGAGGTTTCGCGGCGAATCCCAACTGAAACGCATAAATCAGTGGACTGAATTCTGGGAGTATGTCCCTCTCACTGTCTCGTCCATCTCTCGGCTCAGTTCGTCGGTTCCTCAGAACCTACGATCTCGTTTTTCTGGTCGCGTTTCTCTGGTTTATGGTGCAGTTTCTCCGATTCATCTTCCCACCGCTGTTCGGGACGTTTCAGGATGTCTACGGCGTTTCGAACACCCAAACCGGGTTGTTGTTCACCCTGTTGATGTTCGGCTACTCGGCCATGCAGTTCCCCGGCGGTTGGCTTGGGGACCGCTTTCACGAGGTTTCTGTGATGGCCGGTGGCGCGCTCCTGTTTGCGCTGGCCGCGGTGTTTGCTGGCTTTGCACCGACATTCACCCTCATTATGGTCGCCGCAGTCGGGATCGGTATCGGCACTGGGATTCACAAAACGGTCGCCATCGCCTATCTCTCGCGTGTGTATCCCGAGCGAACCGGACTCAGCCTCGGGATCATGGACACCATCGGGCAGTTCGGCGGCATGCTCGCGCCGATTGTCGTCGTCGGATTGCTTGCGAGTGTGCTCCCGTGGGAGAGCGTGTTTTTCATCGGCGCTGCGGTGAGTGTCGTTCTCGCTGCCGCGTTGTTCTACCGTGCCCATCCGAACAAGGGGTACGAACGACGCGACCAGCAGGGCGCTGTCGACCACCCTCCCGACGACGATGTCGACCAGCCTACTTCTGAGACCCCTGACACCTCAAGCGAGACCGAGACAGTCGACGATCCGGATGACGCGACATCGTACCTCGCGATTTTCTCGGACCGAAAAATCCTGTTGTTTCTGGCGGTCACGATGTTGTTTACGTTTTCGTGGAACGGACTCTCGGCGTTCTTCCCGCTGTTTTTGGCCGACGAAAAGGGGCTGTCGCCGAGCGTTGCGGGGATCGCGTACAGTCTGCTGTTTGCAGCCAGCGTCAGCCAGACGGTGACCGGCGGCGCAAGCGACAGGGTCGGCAAACTCGCCATCTCGCTGCTCCTGTTCGGCGTCATGATCGGCGGGCTGATTGCGCTGCTGGTCACTGATTCGGTCGTCCTCATTCTCGGGTTAACTGTGATCACCGGAATCGGCTTCCACGGCTTCCGGCCGGTGCGTGATTCCTACCTGATGGATCTCATCCCGCCAGAAATCGGCGGTGGCACGCTCGGCATCGTCAGAACGGGGATGACCGCTATCGGTGGCGTTGCGCCGGTCGTTATCGGCTATCTGTCCGATGTCTTCGGCTTCGTCGTCGCCTTTGGACTGATCGTCTGTGTCCTCGCTTGCGGCGGGCTCCTCATCGTCGTCCTGCGATAAGCTGGTTTTCACGACAGTCGTTTTATGCTTTCACAGTCGTACACGTATATTTATGTATGTCTCCACGTAGAGTAGCTGTATGGGCGAGACAGCAGCGCTTGCAGAGTACACCGTTAGTATCGAATACGAAGACATTCCGACAGAAACAGTCGACCACGCCAAGAAGGGGATTCGAGATTTCCTCGGTGTCGCCGTCTACGGCTCGCATCACGAGGTCGGCGACCAGATCATGGGCTACGTCGACCGCTGTATGAGCGGCGAGGAGTCGACGGTCATCGGGCGAGGGACGGCGAGTCCGACGGGGGCCGCACTCGCCAACGGGGCCTTCGGGCATGCCATCGACTACGACGACACGTTCGAATCCATTGTCATCCATCCAAGCTCACCCGTTTTCGGCGCAACGCTCGCGGCTGGCGAGGTCGCTGACGCCGATGGCAAGGATCTGATCACCGCCTACACCGTGGGCCTTGAGGCGGCGTTCCGTGTCGGTCACAGCCAGTATCCGAATCACTACCAGAACGGCTGGCACAGCACCGGGACGGCTGGTTCATTCGGCGCGGCCGCATCCGCAGCCCATCTGCTCGATCTCTCGGTCGACGAAACGATTGCGGCGTTCGGCATCGTCGCTTCCGGCTCCTCGGCACTCAAAAAGAACTTCGGGACGATGACCAAGCCACTGCATGCGGGCCATGCGGCCGAGATCGGTGTTCGGTCGGCACTGCTGGCGGCTGAGGGCTTTACGTCGGATGACGCAATCTTGGAGGGGCCGATTGGCTACGGCGAAGTGATGACTACCGATGGTTCCTACGATCCGAGCGAGATCACTGAGGATCTCGGCGAAGAGTGGGCTGTCCTCGATCTCGGCTTCAAACCGCACCCATCCGGCGTCATTACCCACGCCGCGATGGATGCGCTCCGAACGCTCGTGATCGACCACGATCTCACGCCCGAGTCGGTCGACGGGATCACGGTCGCACTCGACGATGCGGCCTCCGAAATGCTCCACCACGCTGATCCGGGCGACGCGCTCCAAGCTAAGTTCTCCATCGAGTTCTGTCTCGCGGCAATCCTCCGCGAGCAGAAGGCGGGCATCCACGAGTTCACCGATGAGTACGTGAACCAGCCCGAAACGAAGGAGGTCATCGCCAAAATCGACCGTTCGTTCGAGGAGAACCTCTTCGATGCCCACTACGCGAGCTACGGGGCCCGCGTCACCGTCGAAACGGCAGACGGTGAGACGCTTGTCAAAGAAGTCAAACACCATCCGGGCAGTCCGAACAACCCGGTCAGCGAGGACCGACTGCAGGCGAAGTTCGACGAATGCGTGCTGACCGTGCTGAGCGACGACGAGACCGCGGAGCTTGCGGACGTCATCGCTTCGCTCGAAACCGATGGGTCGGCCGACGACCTCATCGGTCTCCTGCGTCCGTAGGTCGCTGCAACTCGAACTCGGGGAACCCTTTTTATTATTCGCTTACAACGAACAGTGTATGAGCGACCCCACGAAGGATCGGTCGGTGAAGTCGACGCGGACGACATTCAGAATCATCGAGGCACTGGAAGCCAGCGACGGGGCACGCCTCACTGATCTCGCTGCTGATCTCGACTTAGCGAAGAGCACGGTCCATCAGCAGCTGTCGGCACTCGGTGAGATTGGGTATGTCGTCCAAGAGGGTACGGAGTACCAGTTGGGGCTCAAGTTCCTTGACCTAAAAGAGTATGTCCGCGCGCGCAAGCCCGCGTACAAACTCGCCGAACCGCTGGTCGAAGAACTCGCCGACGAAACTGGCGAACGCGCCCAGTTTTTCGCCGAAGAACACGGCCGTGCCGTCTACGTCCATACGAAACAGGGCGAACACGCCGTTCAGGCCGACCGCCGCGTCGGCAAACAGCGGTATCTCCATTCGAGTGCCGGTGGGAAAGCGATCTTGGCGCATCTACCGGAAGAGCGAATCGAGGCCGTCATCGAACAGTGGGGGCTGCCACAGGAGACCGACAACACACATGCGACGCGCGAATCGTTGTTCGAGGATCTGGCTGAAATCCGCAACCGTGGCTACAGCCTGAACAAGGCCGAATCGATTAGTGGGCTCTGGTCGGTTGGTGTGCCAGTGATGGGGCCGGACGGACTCCCGGTCGGCGCGTTTAGTATCTCCGGACCCCGACACCGCATGAAAGCCGACCGAATCCATGACAGTATGGTCGACCTCCTGCTTGGCACCGCAAACGAACTCGAACTGAACATTGCATACTCCTAACATTTCAACCATCATATACACTTATTTCAACGCACCACATCTACAGTATGTATGGTAGTACTCGCAGCTATTAGTGATGCAGACACGGACGAACAGATTTTGGCAGAGGCAGTAAAACTCGCCGACGCGTTCGACGACGAACTGCATGTCGTCCACGTCCGATCCTATGATTCGCTTTCGGACACAGAGCAGGATGCAACCGACAAGACCGTCAAACAACAGACGAAGGCTATCGCAGCCGCCGCAGTCGAAGACGTCGACAGATCGGTCGTTCCAGTCGGTCTCATTGGTCAGCCAGCAGCCGAGATCCTGGAGTATGCCGAGGAGATCGACACACGGTATCTCGTGATCGGCGGCCAAAAGCGCTCGCCGGTCGGGAAGGCACTGTTTGGCAGCACGACACAGAAGGTACTGTTGGGTGCAGAACGGCCCGTTGTCACCGTCATGGGCTGAGTGTACCCTCATATCGTCGACCGCGAAATTGGCCCATTTTATACGACGCAGTACACCGCCAGCCCCGGAGTGTCCACGAGAGCGATCCGGAGACGAGAGAACCGTTCAGTCGACTGTTGACCCTGTTCGTTGATAACGAACCCTGTTGTGGCCCAAAGACAGAAAGGATTCAAATCATACAGGATAAATCATGATAGATTTGAAACGGGCTGAGGCATCGAGATCGATTCCTCCGAATCAATCTGTTCGAACCCGGTCACAGAGCAGATATTCGCGAATTCGTTCCTGACGAATTATTCCCCAGAGATCTTATTACATACATATGGTTGTAATACATTCTGCGGAGGCACACAGTGGAATATGTCAATAATATCAATTCCATACATAGACGTATATTAGCACAAAACAGAACTCGGGATTAGATGTAGATAGTAATTTATTGCGCTAATCTTTACAACCGTATGTGTGTAATATTAGTTCGGAATGAAACAGCTGGCAGTGTTCGACAGTGATCGAGTCTGGAGAGAGCAGCCGTGGCTGCGATACGAAAACGGCTTCACGGTTCGTTGTGAACGAAATTTTCGTGGCAGACATCCACATAGGCATCTTACTCGGAACTGAGTGTCGTTTTATTCAACATTATTGTTAACAATAGATTCATTACCCAGCCCCTGAACAGGGTTCATACAGTCAATGAGTATCCAATGGCTCGACAACGTACGGTCGACCGATCTCGAAACGGTCGGCGGAAAGGCAGCCTCGCTGGGCGAGTTGACCGACGCCGGACTCCCCGTTCCACCGGGGTTCGTCGTGACCGCCGACACCTACCGGACGTTCCTCGAGGCCTCCGAGATCGACGAGGAACTGTTTGCCGGTCTCGACGTTGATCCCGACGATGACGCCGGGCTCGCGGCCGCCGCGTCGGCTGGGCGTGAGCTGATCAGAGAGACACCGCTCCCGGAGTCGGTTCGGGACGAGATCATAACTGCCTACCGGTCACTCGGAGAGGGTAGTGACGCGGAAAACAAGCCGTTCGTCGCTGTTCGCTCGTCGGCAACCGCCGAGGACCTGCCGGATGCTTCCTTTGCAGGCCAACACGGTACCTATCTCAACGTCACCGAAGACCTGCTTGTTCGGCGCGTCAAGGAGTGTTGGGCTTCGCTGTTCTCCGAGCGCGCGGTCCACTACCGAAACAATCAGGGGTTCGCTCACGACGCCGTCGACATCGCGGTCGTCGTCCAGCAGATGGTCGACGCCGAGAAATCCGGCGTGATGTTCACCCGACATCCCTCGACTGGTAACAGACAGATGATCGTCGAGGCCGCATGGGGGCTCGGCGAAGCCGTCGTCTCGGGGACGGTATCACCGGATCACTACGAGATCAACCCCGAGACGGCCACGATCACCGAGTCGACCATCGCGGACAAAAAACAGCGGATGGTCAAAGATCCCGAGACGGGCGAGACCGCACTCCAACCGGTGCCCGAGGCGGATCGAACCGCACAGGTGATCACGGATGCCGAGATCGAACGACTCGTCGAACTCGGGCAGCTCGTCGAGGACCACTACGGTGAGCCCCAAGATGTCGAGTGGGCGATTCTGGATGGAGAGGTGTTCATGCTCCAGTCCCGGCCGATCACGACCATCAGCGAGGGAGACGACACCGAGCAGGCCGCAAACGGTGGTCCCACTGAATTACAGTCGACTGACGCCACCGACAGTGAGACAGCTGAGGGTGGCGACGAGATCCTCGTCCGTGGTGTGAGCGCAAGCCCCGGAACCGGTTCCGGAGCCGTGCGGATCATCAAAAAACTCGATCATCTCGACCAAGTGACCGACGGCGACATCATCGTCAGCAAGATGACGATGCCGGATATGGTGCCCGCGATGAAACGGGCCGGAGCCATCGTCACCGACGAGGGCGGGATGACCTCACACGCCTCGATTGTCTCCCGCGAGATGGGCGTCCCCGCAGTCGTCGGCACTCAGGACGCGACGCAGGTGTTGGAAAACGGCCAGCAGATCACCGTCGACGGCGATATGGGCATCGTCCGTGCGGGCGGCACCGAGGACGACGAGCCAGCAGTCCAGCCGGACCCGCTCGAATCGGTTCGCCCACAGACGCCGGTCAAACCGATGACTGCCACCGAAGTCAAAGTGAATCTCTCGATTCCGGAAGCCGCCGACCGGGCGGCCGCGACCGGCGCTGACGGCGTCGGACTACTGCGTATCGAACACATGGTGCTCTCGCTCGGCAAGACGCCCGAGCAGTATATCGAAGATCACGGCGAGGACGCCTACATCTCGGAACTCGTTGAGGGGATTCGGACGGTCGCCGAGGAGTTCTATCCTCGACCGGTTCGGGCACGCACCCTCGATGCGCCAACCGACGAATTCCGCGAACTGAAAGGCGGGGAAAACGAGCCACACGAGCACAATCCGATGTTGGGCTACCGAGGCATCCGCCGGAGTCTCGACAACCCCGAGCCGTTCCGCTGTGAACTCAAAGCCTTCAGTCGACTGTTCGAGATGGGCTACGACAACGTCGAACTCATGGTGCCGCTGGTCAACGACGCCGAAGATATCGAACGCACCAAGCACCTCATCGAGGAGGTCGGCATCGATCCGGAAAAGGCCCGCTGGGGCGTGATGATCGAGACACCCGCCAGCGCGCTTCTCATTGAAGAAATCGCCGCCACCGGCGTCGGTTTCGTCTCCTTCGGGACCAACGATCTCACCCAGTACACACTTGCGGTCGACCGAAACAACGAACACGTCGCAGAGCGGTTCGATGAACTCCACCCCAGCGTGCTCAAACTGATCGGCTCGACCATCGAAACCTGCCGCGAACTCGGCGTCGACACCAGTATCTGTGGCCAAGCCGCCTCGAAACCGGCGATGGTGAAATTCCTCGTCGAACAGGGGATTAATTCGATCAGTGCCAACATCGATGCCGTGCGGGACGTCCAACACGAGGTTAAACGGGTCGAACAGAAACTGCTGCTCGACTCGGTTCGCTGAGAGATGTCGCTGTCGATCTTGACCGTCTGTGTCTACTCTACATACGCTGAATTATAATATTTCAATGTATATTTGAAAAATTATAGTTCTTGCAGCTACTCCACACAGGGGCATAAATTAGTCGACGCCTACCGAGATGCAAGTCTGATAGCGTGTTGTAAAGAAATCACGAACACAGTGCTGGTTGTCCCAAAATACCATAGAAAACCGTCTAATACCAGTGAAATCCAAATTATACCATTTAAAACCATACATAGAGTATCTGCCAACTAGGACCAACGTATACCGGCCAGTACGGTGTTCGTTTGACAGCGGAGTCATAGAAACATCAGTAAAAATAGAAGAATATGAAACTACTAAATAGAATATGTTTGTATCTCCGTCTGTTGTCCGATAGCTTGGGAGCACGTTCCTGTCATCGTACTCACGGTGAGGATTGTGATAGCCTCTCGGTCGCTGCGGACCGAAGCTGTTGGGGAGCGTCCGTACTGAAACGTGGTCCCTTTCGTCCCGATGTGCTGTGCCCAAACACCATGCCTAAATCCGACGCCATCCCACAGTCGACAATGAGTGATTCGGGCACCAAGGAGAGCGCAGAACTCCCTGACGGCGAGACGGTCGACGCGATTCAGGACGCGCTGATCGAGTGGTACGAGGCCGACCACCGGTCGTATCCGTGGCGGGAGACCGACGACCCATATGCCATTCTCGTCTCCGAAATCATGAGCCAACAGACCCAACTCGACCGGGTTGTCGAGGCGTGGTCGGATTTTCTCGACGAGTGGCCCACCGTCGACTCGCTGGCTGAGGCTCCCCGCGGCGACGTGGTGGCCTTCTGGAGCGACCACAGCCTCGGCTACAACAACCGCGCGAAATATCTCCACGAGGCCGCCAATCAGGTCGTCGACGACTACGACGGTGAGTTCCCCGACACACCCAGCGAACTCAAGGAACTGATGGGCGTCGGCCCATACACCGCCAACGCGGTCGCCTCGTTTGCCTTTAATAATGGTGATGCGGTGGTCGACACCAACGTCAAACGCGTGTTGTATCGCGCATTTGATATTCCGGACGACGATGCCGCTTTCAAAACTGCTGCCGAGGAGCTGATGCCCGAGGGTCGCTCGCGGGTCTGGAACAACGCCATCATGGAACTCGGCGGGGTTGCCTGCGAGAAGACGCCCAAATGCGACACCGCGGGCTGTCCGTGGCGCGAGTGGTGTACGGCCTACGAGACAGGGGATTTTACAGCCCCTGACGTGCCGACTCAGCCGAGTTTCGAGGGGAGCAGGCGGCAGAAGCGCGGTCGCGTTATTCGGACGCTCGGCGAGTACGATGAGTTGACACTGGATAAGCTGGGACCGCGAGTGCGAGTCGACTACGGCGGCGAGACTGGCAAAGAATGGCTTCGGGAGTTGGTCGCTGATCTCGCTGATGATGGATTAGTTGACGTCACAGACGACGGCGAGTCGACGGTTGTTCGATTACAGCAGTAACGCGGGCTATTTTAGCGCCACATCTTCCGGGTCGACACGCACAAACGACAGATCCAGTTGGCGACCATCAGTACAGTCTACGATGGCGATCAGTCGACGCTGTAGCCGGATAGTGACCCGATCAGTGAGAGATAGTTTTACAATGGTTACCCTCGCAACTGGGAGTAATGGTGAAGTCGACAGTTCGCTTCTCGGAGGCGGTGATGGACCGCGTCGAGGAGCTCGTCTCCGGAGAAACGTTTTCGAGCAAATCCGAGTTCCAGCGGTTTGCCGTTGAGTTCGTCCTCTCGGAGATCGACGACTACGAGCCTGAGATGCTGGATTTTGACGACGTCCGCGACGAGGTATTCCCCGACACCGCTCCGGCAAGAGGCTCCGATAACGTCCCTGAACCGGGCGCGGAGTTCTATCAGATCGCCGCCCGCGTCCGACAGTTCGCGATCCGCGACGAGATCGATACTGCCCGCGACCTCATCGACACCCACTATCCGGCGACCGATCCCCGAAGCGTCCTCCTTGACGATATCGTCGAAACCTACCGCATCCGCGAACTGTTACAGACTTCTCCACTCCCGGACGAGACCGACTAGTTGTCGACGCTGGTTGGACTTTTTCTGAATTGCGATCTTGTCCTTAATTCTATCACTTTTAGATACAATAACCTCTGTATTTTCGGGTCTATTTTCAACTATAATACCGAGTAGATCATTAACCCGGGCTATTTTGTCCATCTGTACACATCTACACACGGACAAGAATAGTCCTAAATAAAGGGCTGCGAAATCTCGACGGTTCATTATTTATTTCAGTAGACATCATACTATTAAAATAAATACTGCGCTACTGTTTTGAGATCTGTTATATAATCATTCAGTACAGTCTGAGTACAGAAGTCGTATTTGGAACAACTAGTGGTCTTGAGATTGCTCACGACATCTGGTAACAACGATTAACACACTACCAACCCATGGTATAAGGTAGCATGTCACTGTACAACCGCATTTTAGTCCCGACAGATGGCTCACAGGAGGGTATGCGGGCGATTACCCACGCAATAGCTGTTGCCGAGGCACATGGGTCGACAGTGACTGCACTGTATGTAATCAACACGGCGAGTTACAACGGGATTCCGATGGAGTCGTCATGGAAGAACGTGACGACGCTGCTCGACACGAACGCGCAGGCAGCACTCGACGAGGTCGTCGACATGGGTGCCGAACACGACGTTCCTGTCGAGACCGAAATCGTCGAAGGACCACCGAGCAAGGAGATTATTACGGCGGCTGAGGTCGACAACTGTGACCTGATCGTGATGGGCACTCATGGCCGCGGCGGGATCAACCGGCTACTGTTGGGGAGCGTCGCCGAAAAAGTCGTTCGCAGTGCCTCCGTCCCGGTGATGACTGTCAGAGTCGGCACGGAGCCCGCCGAGGTCAGTGGCCCGTCGACCGCCGAACCGGACACTGACACTGGACCGATGGCTGCCGACTCCTGGACCAGTTAACTGGTTTCAGCAGGTCGCAAATGCTCACAGTCGCCCGCGTGGACGACTTCTTCGCCGGTGTCAGTTTCGACAACTAGCGCGCCGGGGAACTGCACGTCGACGGCCCGTCCCTCGACGACTCCTGTCGACGTCTCGATTCGAACCTCGCTGCCAAGCGTTGAACTGTACTCTCGCCACTGATCAAGCACTGTATCAGGGTTTGAAAGCTGTTCGTGGAGTGATTCGAGCAGTCGTTGGACGAACAGTCGACGGTCGATGTCGCCTGTCAGTTCTCGAAGGCTCGTTGCCCCCTCCGGCAACTCGGCAGCGTCGATGTTGGCGTTAACACCGATGCCAATAATAAGCCACGACACCCGGTCGGCTTCACCCTCCATTTCGGTGAGAATCCCAGCTAGCTTCTGGCCGCCGCGTTCTCCCTCGTCGCCGACGAGCACGTCGTTGGGCCATTTGAGGTGAGCGTCGACGCCTGCCTCCCGACACGCAACGACGGTTGCAACACCGGATGCGAGTGCCGACAGTGGGACGTGAGCCGCCGGAAGATCCGGCTGGAGCACGACCGAACACCAGACGCCGCCGCTGGGGGCGGTCCACGCCCGCTTGAGTCGACCGCGGCTCCCGGTCTGTTCGTCGGCGACGACCGCGACGTCGACGGCTCCGGATTTGGCCACCTTTCGGGCGCGGTCGTTGGTGCTGCCGAGTGAGTCGTGGTACTCGACGGTGTACGGTGCCTCCAGCCCAAATTCGATTGCGGCCGCACCATACTCCGGAACACCCGTTACCTCGTAGCCCGCGTCCGTGCTTTCAATCGTGAACCCGTCGTCTCTGAGCGCTTCGACCTGCTTCCAGACTGCGGCCCGAGAGATATCCAGCCGCGTGGCCAGTTCAGGCCCCGTGATCGGTCCCTCCTCGAAAGCCGCCAACAGCGTGCGGCGAGTTTCGTTCATTGCCAGCAGTACGCACTCGGCGACAAAGAGCCGTCGGATACAAAGCCACGCCCTGCCTACGTCACGATATGATCACGTTTCTCGCTGGTGGCACGGGAACGCCGAAGCTGTTGGCCGGGGCCACAGCCCAGTTCGACCCCGACGGGCTCACCGTCGTCGCCAACACCGGCGACGATATCGAACTTGGCGGCCTGCTCGTCTCTCCGGACGTCGACACCGTCCTCTTTCACGAGGGCGACGTCTTAGACACCGACCGATGGTGGGGAATCGAGGACGACACCCACGAGACCAACGCCGAACTCCACCGACTGGCCGAGGAAGCCGACCTCGACACCGGCCCACAGTACCTCCCGCCGCGCGAGCAGACCGCCGGTCGACCGATTGCCCGCTGGCGACGCTTCTCGGGCATCGCTGAGTTCATGACCATCGGCGACCGCGACCGGGCGGTCCACATCACGCGCACGAGCCTGCTTGACGAGGGCAAAACGCCCACCGAAGCGACCCGGATTCTCGCCGATGCCTTCGACGTCGACCTCACGCTGCTGCCGATGACCGACGATCCAGTTGCGACTATCATCGCAACCGAGGAGGGGCCGATCCATTTTCAGGAGTACTGGCTCGGTCCAGCTGACCACGACGTACAGGGCGTCGAGTTCCGCGGGGCCGAGGAGGCCGAGCCGACGACCCACGTGCTCGACGCCCTCGACGCGCCGGTCGTGATCGGCCCCTCAAACCCGGTGACAAGTATCGGCCCAATGCTCGCGGTACCGGGTATTCGTGAGGCCCTCGAACGAACTCCGGTCGTTGCGGTCTCGCCGTTCATCGAAGACGAGGTGTTCTCGGGACCGGCCGCGGAACTCATGGACGGCACTGGACGGGAACCAAGTACACGAGGGGTAGCCGACGCCTACCCCTTCGTCGACGCCTTCGTCCTCGACTCCGAGGACGGGACTGATCTCGACCGACCAGTCGTCCGAACCGATACGAAAATCGATGACGAGGCAGACAGCAGACGAGTGATGGAGGCCGTGATTGAGGCGATGGCGGAGTTGGGGATCAACGTATGAGTCGGCGGGAGCCTGAACGGTCGACCAGCTGCTCAGCGGGCAATAGCCGGTGCCTACCATTCAAACCACGACTGGCGCTAGCGAGTCTGAGCGGCGAGGCCGACGCCGCGTGGGCGGCCGCGGGGGCGGAACTCGCCGGAGCAGCCTTTATAGGTGGGGTTGCCCTTGACGAGCCGAGCCGGGAGGCTGCCCGCGCGCTCGTCGACCGGGACCGCGAGGAGTTTCTCCCAGATGATCCGCTGGCGTTTATAAGCGATCAACTGTCGACACTCGATGCGGTACCGATTCAACCGGGCGTCAACGTCAGAGCTACGCGCCTTGAGCCGATTCGACGGGCCGCAGCAATCTGTGCGGATCACGACGCAATCGTGGAGATCAACGCCCACTGTCGACAGCCTGAACTCTGCGAGGTGGGCTGTGGCGAGACGTTGCTGGCCGATACCGACCGACTAACAAAGAATGTCTCCACGGCCGCCGCCGAAGGAGCGACGGTGAGCGTCAAGGTTCGTGCCGAGGTTCCCGGCGTCGACCTGTCGACGGTTGCCGAGCGAATCGAGGATGCGGGGGCCAACATTATCCACGTCGACGCGATGGACTCTGAACCTGTGATCCGGGATGTCGCTACGGCGTCCGATTTGTTCGTGATTGCCAACAACGAGGTACGGGATCAAGAGACTGTAAGAGAGTATCTCAGCTATGGGGCCGACGCGGTCAGTGTGGGTCGACCGAGCCGGGAGCCGACCGGCGCGGTAATGCAACGGGTGGCCACCGCGGTCGACCAGTGGGAGGTACCAGTCAGATGAGTCGCTGGGGCGAGACCACTGGCCGAACCACTGTTGACAACGCACAACTCGCGCTGCTACTCGAAGTGTCGGGGACCCCCAAACCGGGCAACGTCGACCGCCACCGAGATCTGGATGACCTCCGATTCGAGCACCTCATTGCGGGGGCGGTCGGTGCCCGAAGCGGCCTCCAGTGTGCTGCCGCAGGCGATTCAGTCGGGGCCGCCTTCGAGCAGGCGGTCAGCGGGATGTCGAACCAACAGGGCGGTAACACCCAGTTCGGTTGCCTGCTGCTGTTGGTTCCACTTATAAAAGCCGCCGCCACCCAGTCGCTCACACCGGATGGCGTTCGGTCAGTGGTCGACGCGACGACTGTTGAGGACGCCGTCGACTTCTATCGGGCCTTCGAGCACGTCGACGTGGCGGTCGACGAGCCACCAGCTGATGCCGACGCATTGGACGTTCGACGGGGCAGCGAGGTCGCCGCAACGCTCCGCGAGCGAGGGCTCTCGCTGTACGACATCATGCAGTTGTCGGCCGATCCCGACGACCGACTTGGTGATGGCAACGCCCGCGAGTGGGTCTCGGGTTTCGAGCGAACGTTCGAGGCGGCCGACTCGCTGGTGGCCGACGAGGGACCAGTTGGTGACCGGACGGCTCGCGTCTTTCTGGAGCTACTGGCCGACCAGCCCGACACGTTAATCGCAATCAACCACGGTGAGGCCACTGCGCGGTCGGTCTCCGAGCGTGCGGCCGCAGTCGACGGTGATCTCGCGGCCGCCGAACGGCTCGCCGAGGAGTTCGTCGACGAGGGGTACAACCCGGGGACGACCGCAGATATTACGGCTGCGGCCCTGTTTGTCGCACTCGAACGGGGATTAGAGGTATGACTGATATGCGCTCCGAGTGGCCCGTCGACCTCCGTGGAGTCACCGAGTCCATCGTCGCTACACTCGGCCCCAACGACCGGTGGAACATGGCTGCTCTTGGGCTTCACGCACCTGACGAGTTGGGCGAGCCAGTCGAAGCGACGACGTGGGGTAACACCCGGACGCGACGAAACTTTCACCGCCAGGGCGGTGGCGTGGTGCAGTTTACGGCCGATCCGCGGGAGTTCGTCGACGCCGCCGTGACGATCCGCGAGGAAGACGAGCCAGTGTTGCCAAACGCCGACGCGTGGGTCGAAATCGAGGCGACATCAGTCGACAGCGGAAAGGATGGCAGCACCAGTTGGGAGCAATGGGAACTCCGACCCACCGAAGCGGGAATCGTCGAAGGTAGTCGTCCCCTAACGATCAATCGCGGGTTCTACGCCGTTATTGATGCCACCGTGGCGGCCTCGCGGCTTGAGGTGTCTGCCTTTGAGACAGCAACCCTGCGTGATCGGTTGGCCTACTTCGAGGAGACCGTCGAGAAGTGTGGTGGGCCACGAGAGCATGAGGCATTCGAGACACTGAGCGAGGAGACTGGATGGCGGGAGTACTGAGTGCGGAACGAATCGTTTTAGTGTTGCTCCGACCGAAGAGGCTGTATGGCAATCAAACCGAAGTACGTCAAACAGCTCGCAACGACCCTGCTTGAGCGCTACCCCGAGGCATTCAACACCGATTTCGATACCAACAAGGAAAACGTCTCCAAGCTCACTACCGTCGACTCCAAAGGCGTTCGCAACCGAGTCGCCGGCTACATTACGCGAAAGAAAGCCGCAACGGTCTAATTGCTACAAGAGAGTCGTGTGACTGTTTGTGAGGGTGAGATAGTGGGAACCATAGCGTCCCGGAGTGGCTACTCGTCGTCACTGTATTCGGAGAGCTTCTGCTGGAAGCCGACCCAGTGGGTAAGCTCGCCGGTGTCGTCTCTGACTGGCGCGATATCAAGTTTGTTCCAAAACTGGGTACCATCCTTCCGATAGTTTTGCAGTGTTACCGACACCGGTTCGTGGCTCTCGATCCCTTGCCGTATCTCGTCGACCGTCTCGGGATCCGACGCCGGACCCTGCATGAACCGACAGTTCCGGCCGAGAATCTCCGCACGGTCGTAGCCGGTTAGCTCACAAAACTGATCGTTCGCATACACCATCGGATTGTCATCGAGGGTCGGATCGGTGATCGCGATACCGATGGGGGCTTCGTCCATGGCCTGTGTTTTCATTTCGAGTTCGGCCTCCCGGCGGTTCCGGGCAGTGACATCCCGAGCCACGAAGAGGTGTTGGCCCGGCACGACGTTGGCTGCCCCAGCGTACTCGACCGCGCGGTCGACACCGTCTGCCCCGTGGATGGTGACTGTATCACGCCGCTCTGTGTCGGTCTGGAACTGTTGCCACTCGCTGTTGAAATCGAACTCAGCGGGCAGAAACTCTTGGAGTGATCGGCCGAGTAACTGTTTCCTGTCGAGCCCGAACACTGCGGTTGCCCCCGCGTTGGCATCGACGATCCGGCCCTCGTCATCGGTGATCAACAACGCGTCGGTTGCTTCTTCGAAGGCGGCCTTATACTGGTCGCGGGCCCGCGTGAGTTCGGTGATCCCCGACTCGCTGCCCGTCTCGGGAAGCCGTGGGATCGAGACCGTCATCGTCGTCCCTTGGTCGGTCACTGTCGTCTCGACGCTGCCGTCGTGGCTGTCGATGATCCAGTGGGTGAGCCACAGCCCGAGTCCGCTGCCGTGAACAAGCGGCGTCTCCGCGCCCTCTCTGAGAACGGTACGTTCTTGCTCGGAGAGCCCCGGCCCGTCGTCGGCAACGTGTATTTCGAGCGCGTTTGGGAGGCTGTCGACGGTCACGGTGACGGTCGGAGCCTCGCCGCAGTGTTTGGCGGCGTTCTCGACGAGTTCCATGATCGCCCGCTCGAAGTTTGCCAACACCGCCACCGAGATGTCGTCGTCACAGTCGACCGAAATTGACGCGTTGGGATGTGACTGGGTGACTCTCTCGACGACGTACTCGATTAGCGCAGCGATATCGGTTGGGTTTCGGTCGGCGGTTTCGCTGATTACCTGCTCCAACTCGCGGGCTTTCTGGCCCAGTCCGATGAGTTTGTCAATGTTGCGGAGTGCGGTCTCACCGCTTTGTGTGTCATCCAACTGCTCGGCCATGATCTCAGTGTGTCCCCGAATGACTGCCAGATCGTTCCGAAGGTTGTGTCGCAGCACGCGGTTGAGCACGGTCGCAAGGTTGGCCTGCCTGGTGAGTTCGGCCTCATGTTGTTTGCGTTCGAGTTCACGTTCGAGCAGTCGAGCAATCAGTTCGGTAAACATCGTCTCGCCGTCGCTGAAGGCATCCCGTGGATCGTCAGCGACGAAACAGACCGTGCCATACGGTTCGCCGTCGACAATAAGCGGTGTGCCGTGATAGCAGTGCAACCCGTGGGTTACGAATGCTGGATCATCAGCCCACCCCTGGTTGGGCGCGTCAGAGAGGGCAATCTGGGCGTTGCTCTCGATTGTCCGCCGGCAGTATGTCGTCCCGAGATCAAGCTCTAAGCCCGGTGGGAATTGTCCACTGGCTGGGTCTGTGCTGGCGATGGTTTTCCAGTGATCGGTTTCTTGATTGATACGGGTTAGATGGCCGTTGTCCGCCCCCAAATACTGTGCGCCAAGCCGCAGTGCGTCCTCGGCTTTCGTCTCGAACGGCGTCTCTCGACGAATGATCTCATACAGTTCGTTTCTCGCCTCTTGGGCAGTGTATGTGGTATCAGACATTGTTAGGGGATACGGCCATACAGGGTGCAGGTTCGCTTGGAAGCAGTTTATTACTATCTTCCTCACAGAAAGTTCTCTGAATGTGATTAGTATGGGCCTGTGTTAACAAATAACTACCTGTTGGAATAAGACTAGTAACCCAATGAGCGGACCGCTATTTCCACTCAGTAGCTGTACGTTTCTTCAGTAATCTGGACGTAGCCCTGTTTTTTGAGCGACCGTTTTTTCTTTTTATATTTATAAAGGGTCTTCGCGCCGGAGAGCCCCGACCGGAGCGTGCTCTTTTTAAGAAGGTTAGAGCCATCCGCCGCGAGCATCCCACGAACTGATTTAAATGTTCGATCCCAGTCGCTCGGCCCATAGCCGCGGCAGAGTTCGGCAAAGGTGACGTTGCGGAGTAGTTCGTCACCGATGGCTTCGTCCCATCGGTTGTTGTACGTCGACAGATCGCCTTTCGCCGCCAACTCGCCAGCAATCGCTCCCGTCCGAACGGCAACGTGGTCGCCGCCCTCGTGGAACGCCGAGGTCGTCCCCATTGCGCCACCGGCGACCGCGATTCCAGCGTCGACGGGCGACTCGATTGGCTGTGTCGAGGAGATACTGTAAGTTTCGGTACCGTCGCGCTTGCCGCGGTCTTCAACCAGTGGGAAGTCGGTCTCGATGTCGTACTCGTCGCCCCACTGCCACTCAAGCAGTCGATGAATGTAGGTGCTCCCCTGTGGGATACTGTCGTCGTCTGGCCGAAGGAGTTCGTACTCGTCTCGGTCGTCGACGGCATCGATGTCGAGCCCGATTGGCATCGTCAACCCAACCCGGCAGACCCGCGCGTCGTTCGGGAACACCCACGGATAGGCCGTATGGCCGGGCATCACGCCCCACCAGAATTTGATCGACGTCTTGAGTTCCTCGAAGACCTCCTCGGGGAACCGTCGGTACTCCTGATAGGCGATATGGTTGGCTTTCGGCGAGGCCAGTAGTTCCGAGGCCTTGGTGTCGTCGGGGAGATAGCTATCGAGCACTCGGTTAGTAACCGTACGCTGTGGGCCATCCGCGAGAATTAGGAAATCAGCCCCGATTTCCTCGCCGTTGGCCAGCGAGACGACGTGCCGCGGATCGTCCGCGGAGCCGTCTGCATCGAGGTCGCTGTCGACCTCGGTTACGCGAACCTTGAGCCGGTACTCCGCGCCGGCGTCCTCGGCGCGCTCGCGCATCCAGTCGTCGAACCGAGCGCGATTGAAGGTGTAGCCGAAATGGTCGTACGACGATTCGATACCGGTACTTCTCAGCGTGCAGGATTCCGTGGGGCCAATGAACTCCGCGCGGTCGAGGTGTTGGAGGAGGACATCGTCGGGGAACTCATCCGGATGAATATCCATGATGTCGACCCAGTAGTCGAGAATGCCCGCCGCGTCGGTCGAATCGGGACCGAGTCCCTCGCGGTCGGCCCGCGGGACGCCCTTCTCACAGACGACCGCCGAGGCACCACCGCTGGCCGCGGCATGTGCCGCCGCCGTGCCCGCGGGGCCACCACCTACGATAGCCACGTCTACGCGTTCCATACCAGTTACCGCCCCGAGTTGATATTAAAGCCACTGAACTTGTGGTCCACAACTCAATGTAAGGCGTTGACTACCAGCCCACAATGAATCGTAAACCGGTATATAACACGGTCCCCAAGATACCGGTATGTCCGTCGACGCCGATCTCAAACGGATTTTTCAGGCCCAAACCAAGTCGGATGGCCCTCTCATTCCCTCGATGGCCGTGTTGGAACAGCTCGCCGACACGCTCGGTGAGATTCGTGCGAGTGCCAACCCCGATAGCTACAGGACCGATGCGGAGTCGACGCTTGACTGGAACACGCCCGCGATGGACACCGCGCCGATCGGGATGGCGATTTCGGGGCCAGCCTACGAGGACAACCCAATCGCGTACGTCAACGATCAGTTCGAGGGGATCACGGGCTACACGGAGGTCGACCTGATCGGCGAGAACCTACGACTCCTTCAGGGACCGGAGACGGCCAGCGACCCGGTCGACGACCTCCGGGAAGCCCTCGACATCTGGGCTCCGGTAATTGTCGAACTCCGGAACTACCGCAACGACGGCACCAAGTTCTGGAACCGCCTCGCGCTGGCTCCGATTGTCGACGTAACCGGGACGGTCAGCAATTGGGTCGGCTTTCAAGAGGATATCACCGACAGGCGGTCATAGGGACAGCCTACCAGCCAGTATTAACTGCCTACTCCCGGTAGATCTCGTCGTTTCTCTGCCTCGTCGTTGATCTCTTCGAATGGCTGTTCTTGTTTGCCGTGTGAGACGTGGTTCCGGAGGTGTCGACAATGACATCGAACCTACCAGAGTGCCGCAAACTCATGTGGGTGGACGTCAATACCCGTGTATGAGTGATCCGGAGATTGCAATTTTACGACAGAAAATTCACGGCCTATCGGCTGACGACTACGCGACTGCCCTGCGGTCTCGACTGCCGGAGACCGAGATTGCGGTCGCCCAGACGCCCAGCGAGGAACGGGAACTCTTGGAACAGGTCCCGATTGCAACCGGGTTCGAACTTTCACCCGACGAGGTCGAGGCGGCCCCGAACCTGGATCTGTTCGCCTGTGTCTACGCCGGCGTCGGCCATCTGGATCTCGACGCGTTCGAAGCCAACGGGACGGCGGTTACCAACGCCTCCGGTGTCCATGGCCCCAACATCGCCGAATACGTCATCGGCTCGATTCTCTCCCACGTCCGCGGCTTCAGACAGGCGTGGCGACAGCAGGATCGTAACGAGTGGCGGTCCTACCCTGCCCGCGAGTTTCAGGGGAGCACGGTCACCGTCGTCGGGCTTGGCTCGATAGGCCAAGCCATTGTCGACCGTCTCGACCCGTTCGGCGTCGACACCATCGGCGTGCGCTACACCCCAGAGAAGGGTGGCCCAACCGACGAGGTACTCGGGTTCGACGAGATCCAAGACGCGTTGGCTCGGACCGACTACCTCGTCCTCGCCTGTCCGCTGACCGACGAAACACGGGGTCTCATCGACAGCGAAGCGTTCCTTACTCTGCCGTCGGACGCGTTCATGGTCAACATTGCGCGTGGTGGCGTGGTCGACACCGACGCGCTGGTGGCCGCGATGCAGGCCAACCGGATTTCGGGTGCCGCACTCGACGTGACCGATCCCGAACCACTGCCGAACGACCACCCACTGTGGGACATTGATACGGTCTCGATCACACCCCACAACGCGGGCCATACGCCGAACTACTACGAACGAACGGCCGAAATTCTGGCAACGAACGTCGAACGCTACAGGCAGGGAGAGACCGAGTACGAAAATCAGGTCGTTTAGGCGATCTGTCGGGGTTCGGAGTAGGACAGATACGCCGTCATATCGGTCGTTGTCAGCATTCCGATCACCCCCGAGTCCTCGTCGACCACCGGGAGATGGTGGAATCCCCGGTCGACCATCGTCTCTGCGACCTCGGTGACCGCATCGTTTGCGGTGACGGTGACAACGTTCTCCGTCATATAATCCGCAACCGTCGTCTCGGCGGCGTCGGCCCTATCAGCGGTCATCCGAACGAAATCAGTCGTCGTTAGAATTCCAACCAACGCGTTGTCCGCGTCGGTGACGACCAGCGAGCTAATCTCGCGGTCGAGCAGTCTCGCTGCGGCCTCTTGGACGGGCGTCTCTGGCGATACCGACTCAACCGGGGAGGACATCAACCGACCTACAAATATGTCTGTCATGGTTATTGGTATACATTCGCATAGAAAAGTGTTGGTACTCGATGGGGTAGTCGACTCGGTTTCGGTTTCTTTCTGCAGTCGCAAAAATGTGACCAGCCGTTTAGGAGGTGGCGTTAAATCCAGCCTCCTTCGACCAGCAGTTCGCCGTTCAGTAGGCTCGCGCCGGCGGCACCGCGGATGGTGTTGTGGGCGAGACAGTTGTATTTGAGTCCGGAGTCCGTCGAGGCGACGCCACCGGCCGAAATCTGCATCCCGTTTTCGCGGCTCCGGTCCATCCGGGGCTGTGGGCGGTCGGGTTCGTCGTCGCCGAAGACGTGGATCAGCTGCTCGGGTGCGCTCGGGAGGTCGGCACCGGGGTACTCTCGCATGGCCGCCCGGGCCTCTTCGGGGGTCGGCTCGTCGGCGAGGTCGACAAAGAGGCTTTCGAGGTGGCCGTCGAGCGTTGGAATTCGGTTACAGGAGGCGTTGACCGTCGACTCGTGCATGCTGAGTTCTGCGCCGTCGAACCCACCGAGCAGTTTGCGGGATTCGGACTCCATCTTGGATTCCTCGCCGCCGATGTGGGGAATCGCGTTGTCGATGATCTCCATCGAGGTGACCCCGGAGTAGCCAGCACCCGAGACGGCCTGCAAGGTGGTGACGTCGACGCGGTCGAGACCGAACTCGTCGAGTGCGGCCAGCGTCGGCACCATCGTGATCGTCGAGCAGTTGGGGTTTTTGATGAGTGCACCGTCCCAGCCGCGGTTGTCACGCTGGACCTCGATCAGGCCGAGATGGTCTGGGTTGATCTCCGGAATCGTGAGGGGCACGTCGTCGGCCATCCGGTCGTTTAAGGAGTTCGAAGAAATAATGTGGCCCGCTTCGAGGAATTCGGGTTCGACTTCGCTGGCGACCGACGAGGGGAGCGACGAGAACAGGAGGTCGACGTCATCCGAGACCGCCTCGGGGGTCGTCGCGCCGACTTCCATTTCAGCGATCTCCTCTGGAATCTGGGTTTCGACTCGCCATTTGGCGGCTTCGCGGTAGGTTTTTCCGGCGCTCGATTCGCTTGCGGTGAGTGCGGCGATCTCGAACGTCGGGTGGCCGTCGAGCAGCTGAATGAACCGCTGACCGACTGCGCCCGTCGCTCCGAGAATGCCAACTTGTACTGCCATTACCGTGGGGTGCAGTCTCATACACATAAGTGGGTCGGATTGCCACGCAGTTCCCCGAACAATCAGGAAGAATACGGCCGCTACCTCCCGATTCGCGACTGGAACTGTCAGGTTCTATCTGCATGTTTGATATAAAAGTACGATGAGAGTCGACTGATGATTGTGTCTGTCCATTACATGGCGTGGTTTGGTTCGTGATTTTCAACTCCGAGTCGTTTGATCGCTGGCTACTGGGCGACTCATCAGAAGGTGTAAACTATGGGCGGTGGTATGTTGACCTACGTGCCCTAGTCCCCGGCGGAGTACTCCTACTTGGGAGCGATGATCGTCCGGAGAACCCAGGCACGTGATATACGGTTCGTTGTCGACCGTAACAGACAGCTGCCCGGCACGAGGGTTTCCCGACCGACGTGGCATGCCGCCTCTGAATGAGGTCGGGCGTTAGTGTTCCGGGTAACATTTTCCGAAGTTACACAGAGTACGTCTCCATCCTGCGTAGGTACGCACGGACTGTTTCGATGGCAGTTTCAGATGTAAACGCTTGCCAGTTGTCGACATCGGATAGAACCCTCCGATTAGCGCCGTGTTCGGATCGGGATCATTCACTCAATCACAAAACGGATTGCATGCTAAGAATTTGAGCGCCATTTGCTTTGGAATCGTAAGCGAAACGACTTTGAACGATGTACCCGTATATTTAGATTGAGATCGCGTTTTGACGCGACTCTCGGATACTATCATGACCACCAATACAATTGATCGACAACTCGTCTGGGTCGTCCTCGCAATCATCGCTGCCCTGATTATCGTTCCCCTGTTCGGCATGATGTGGGCCGGACCGATGATGGGTGGGATGTGGGGTACCGGAATGTGGGGTGCAGATGGCATGTCTGGATGGATGCTCATCATTGGCGTGGGGATGCAACTCCTCTTCGTCGCCGTCATTGCCGGGGCCGTCTACCTCGGCTATCGAGCGACACGCAAGGGGGATGACTCATCTGACCCTGCAGTCAAGGAGCTTCGGGCTGCCTACGCACGTGGCGACCTGAGCGACGAGGAGTACGAACGACGGCGGGACCGACTCGAAACCGAACCGTAAACCGATGATGTTAGCACCACTGGGACCAGCGGTTGCCGAGGCCCTCCGGATCGGGATCGGCTTCCTCTGGACAGCCGCCTGGGCGATCATCATGGGATTAGTGATCACCAGTCTCGTCCAAGTTTACGTCTCGAAAGAACGAATGGCTGCCGTGCTTGGCGATGCCGATATGGCCGGTGTCACGAAGGCCACGCTGTTCGGCGCTGCCAGCAGCGGCTGTAGCTTCGGTGCGGTCGCCATCGGGAAGGGGCTCTTCAAAAAGGGTGCCCACGTCGTGAACTTCCTCGCGTTCATGTTCGCGTCGACGAACCTCATCGTCGAACTCGGATTGATGATCCTGATCCTGTTGGGCTGGGAGTTCCTCGTTGCCGAGTTACTCGGTGGTCTCATCCTCATCGCAGTGATGGCAGTGATCGTCCAGTTGACGCTTCCAGAAACCCTCTTTGAGGAGGTTCGCACCGAACTGAATCAGCGAGATCACGACCACGGCGTGACCGAGGATCCGACCTGCGGAATGGAGGGGCGAGACGAGTATTCGCTCGTCACGGATGGTGGCGAGACGCTGAAATTCTGTTCGGAGGGTTGTATGGAGACCTATCAGCAGGAGGTGGCCAGCAGTGGGAGCTGGCGAGACGAACTCCTGTCGTGGGGTGGCTGGTACAAGGTCGGCAACCAGTATCGCAAGGAGTGGTCGATGCTCTACACGGACGTGATAGCGGGCTTTCTGATCTCTGGATTCGTCATCGTGTTCGTCCCACAGTGGGTCTGGAACACGCTGTTTTTGCAGGGCGACGGCATCCTTGTCAGCGCTGAGAACGCAGTCATGGGCGTGGCTATCGCTGTTATTAGCTTCGTCGGTAGCATGGGAAACGTCCCGTTCGCCGTTGCGCTCTGGGGTGGCGGTGTGAGCTTCGCCGGTGTGATCGCCTTCGTCTATGCCGACCTCATTACAGTCCCCGTGCTCAACGTCTACCGGAAGTACTACGGCTGGAGTGTGATGCTGTATATCCTCGGCGTGTTCTTCGTGACGATGGCATTCACGGGGTTTCTCATGGAACAGCTATTTAGTGTGTTAGGGATCGTCCCCGATCTCGCTGGTGGCATGACTGCGAGCGAGCAGACCTATTTCGAACTGAACTATACGTTCTACCTCAATCTGATCGCGTTCGCACTCTCAGGATTCCTTCTCTACGTGTACCGACGCGGTCTGGGAGCACCCGGTCAGTACCGGGATCCTGTCTGTGGAATGCGAACCGGCGAGGATGGTCCAACCGTCATCCACGATGGTGATACCTACCATTTCTGTTCGAAGGCGTGTCGACGAGCCTTCGAGGAGACACCCGAGGAGTTCGCTATGATCGATCCAACAGTCTCGGGCGCTCACGATCACCATTGATAAATCGGTAACGCAATCCTTCTTTATCGAAATTCAATTAGTAACAGTTTGTGCTGCTGATACGGGTTGCACTATTGATTTCAGTTTTACAGACCCTACTAGTAGATCGTCGACTGGTAGTGTTCCGGGTAACATTTCGAACTATATATAGTTATTTTATTGATATTTGTGTAGCTATGCCAATTAGTTACGTAGGATAATAAAAACCGAGAGAAAACGAAGCATCATCTACATACCACTCAGAGATTCGTTACTCACGTCTTCCAGTCGACGTCCTCGTCATCAACTTCGAGATCATCGGCGTCAAGCCCACCCTCATCTGCCTCTTGGTTCTCCATCATATCCATCATATCTCCCATGACGGCTTCCATGTCGGGCTGATCCTGTTGTGTTGGTGGGTCCTGCATCATGCCGCCCATCCCACCGAACATATTGTCTTGCATTTTCTGGAGTTTCCGCTTCACAAACCAGATACTCCCACCGATACCGACAATAGCACCGATGACGACCCCGACTGTGAGCGACAGCGGATCGATCATTCGCTGCCTCCAGACGTTCTGTGCAGGCTTTTGTGGTTCCCGATTCTCGGAGACAGCGCGTGTGTCCAGCACCCTACGTTCGCCATACGTATCGTCTGCCGGTGAGCCTCAAATCGCTTGTGTCTGTGCTGCAGCGATTCGAGGCGGGTCGACCTCGGCAACTAGCGTTGCGTCGGCCGTTTCGACGTGTTCCCAGTAGGTTTCGATGAGGGACGCGTATTGCTACTGTTGCTGGCGGTTGACGACGAGCACGGGCACGTCGACGCTCCGCAGGACGCTCGCAGCGACACTCCCGAGCAGTTGGCGTTTGAGATTTGACCGCCCATGAGACCCCATCACGATGAGGTCGATATCGGTATCCGATACGTACTCACGAACCCCTGCAACAACCCCGTTGAACGACGCCGTTCGTTCGACAGCTGTCTCAACATCAAGCGCAACGTCGGCTGCGGTGATCTCGTCTGCAACCCTGTCGACGGCTGTCTGTCCACTCGCTTCGAGTCGGTCGACGAACTGCATATCGAGACCGCCCGCACTGAACATGCCGCCTGCATCCTGGAGGTCGACCACGTTTAGCACGTGGACGGTCGACCCATAGCTCGCTGCGACCGCGATGCTGTGGAGTGTGGCCGCCTCGGCGTTGTCGCTCCCATCGGTCGGAACGAGAAGCTTGGAGTATGACTGTGCAGTCGGGGTCGGCTGCTCCTCGTTTGGGACGACAAAGACGGGACTCCCAGCGCGGTGGAGTACCTGTTCGGTGACGCCGCCGAGGAGTTTCGTTTTCAGGCCTGTCACACCCTGTCGACCGAGGACAATGAGATCTGCGTCCTGCTCGGCTGCATGCTCGCTGATCTCGACGGCGGGCGTTCCCTCTCTGAGGGAGGTCGTGAGTTGTTGTCCAAACTCACGATCCGAGGCGTCGTTTTCGACTGCGGTGAGTGCTGTCTGACCTCGTTCTCGGAGCTGCGTCTTTTCGTCGCCTGAGACTGCGAGACGCAGTGTCTTCTGTGGGACGACGTGAAGCACGTCGACGTCAGCAGCGAACCGCTGGGCGAGTTCGAGACCACGTCTTGCGGCGTGTCTGGCTTCTTCGCTCCCGTCGACAGCCAAGAGGAGACGGTCGTACATGGGCCCCTGTTCGACCCCAACCGTCTTCATCGTTTGGCGTACTGCCAGCAGCCCGTACAGTCTCCGTAGAGCGACCAGCTACCGCGACGGTCTCACTGACTGACGCCGATCACATGATATTTCCCGGCAAACCATGCTATTGTGCAACAAGGTTCAATACCCCCGGCGATGTATATACTGATTGGACTATGGATATAACTGATATTGTTATGACGGAGTTCGTCGAGGTGGATGTCGACGAGCGACTCGCCAAGGTGCGGGCGAAGTTCGACGAGCAGAACCCCCGTGGGGTGATCGTCACCGACGACGGCGCCTACGAGGGGGTGATCGGAGAGTCCGAACTCGTCAAATCCCGTATCCAGGACGACACCAAAGCGAGCGTGTTGATGACGTCGGCTCCCCGGGTCGACCACCACGAGGACATCCGTGAGGTTGCCCGACTGCTGGTCGAGGGCGATGTCCAGATCGCGCCGGTGTTCCGCGGTGACTCCCTTGCTGGCATCATCACGGGCGACGCGATTCTCACTGCGGTCCTCGAGAACCTCGATGCACTGATCGTCGAACAGATCTACAGCGAGGACGTCATCAACATCGCCGCGAAATCGACGGTCGGCCAAGCCATCAATCGGCTTCGGGAACACGGTATCTCGCGGCTTCCCGTGGTCGACGACCGTGGCTCGCTCGACGGCGTGATCACGACTCACGACATCGTCGACTTCGTGGTTCGGGACCACGAGCGCCAGCACAAAGGCGACCGAAGCGGCGACCGCGACCGCATGCTGGATCTCCCCGTCGAGAACCTGATGAGCAGTCCGGTCGTGACCGCGACGCCCGACGAGAGCGTCGAGGTCGCCGTCCAGCGGATGTTCGACAACGAAATCTCCGGACTCGTCGTGACGGCTGGCGAGGGCCAGCAGGCGGTCGCCGGTGTCGTCACCAAAACCGACGTGCTCCGGGCGTTGACGTTCACTGAAGAGGAGACGATGGACGTTCAGATCACCAATGTCGAACTCCTTGATACGATCAAGCGAGAGGAGATCGTCGACTCGATCACACAGGTCGTCGACAAATACCAGGAGATGAACGTGATGCACGCCCACGTTCGGTTCCACGAACACAAGGAGAAACTCCGCGGCACGCCGCTGATTCAGGCCCAGATTCGGCTCCGAACCAGCCACGGCCAGTTGGCTGGCTCGGGTGAAGGCTACGGCGCGAACCACGCCTTCCACGTCGCGCTCGACAAACTCGAACGCAACGTGTTGGAGCTGAAGGGAATCAACGCAGACAAGGAGTACCGCGGCCAGCTGCTGCGGAAACTCAACGAGATCTGAGACGATAGAGTGAGGGAGCTCCCGAGCAGCCCCCGTTCTGTGCGGTCTGGTTACTTTTTTGGTGTGCGAACCGTCCACTTCGTCATGCTTTTGAGCGGTCCCTTCCAAAACTGACCATGAGCGCAGACGAGGACAAGTATCCCGCGGAGTCCGGTCGTCGACGGTTCGTCAAGGGTGTTGTCGGTGGGGCGGCACTCGCTGGTGTGGGAGCCACCGGCGCAGTGTCGATGAACACACTAACGAGTTCGTCCGGTGCGGGTGGTGGACCGGTCGAAGCGATGGTAATCGAAAACACGGGCGGTCCCGCCCCGCGTGGGATGCCCCAGATTCCCATCGAGATAGACGACGAGGGATTCATCAAAGGCGTCTGGCCCGAGATCACCACCGAAACCGTCGAAGGTGTCGAAGTCGAAATCGCCAGAGAGGATATCGGCGGGGTAACGTACTCCCAAGAGTGGTTCCAGTACTGTGGGCTCGAATCGAACAACGCACTCGATCCGAGCTACGAGTCGGATAACTACTTCATCACCGACCCCGCGGCTGGCTACGAGTGGCAGTCAGACAAATCCGAGGGCGACCGGTTCAACATCTCCGAGTTCGACGACTACACCGAGTGGCAGTCGGATGCCGGTATCGGGAGCCCCGGTGTCGGGAAGGCTGGCTCGGCTATCTGGCGATCCGGCGATTCGGAAAACCCCATGCCGGTGACAATCCTGCGATCCGAAACTATCGAAGAGGCCGCCCAAGACAACGAGTGGCTGGCCGCCAGCACCGATCAGGGTGTCATCGCGTGGCTCAACAAGTGTACCCACTTCTGCTGTGTGCCAACGTTCAAGACCGCCGCTGACGCGCCCAGATACAACGCCGCAGACAAGGTGTACTGTGCGTGCCACCAGTCGGTGTACGACCCATTCTCCATCGTTACTGCACTCTACATCTCCCGACCACGCCCGACCGAGTAGTCGTCTCCCGCCCACGATCTCCGAGCGGTCGACCCCCGAATTTTTCCGCGTTCTCATCCGAGTAGCCGTATGGCCGAATCAACTGGCTTCGAGACGGAACTCGCCCGTGCCCGTGCCCTGCTCGATGCGGAGGATCTCACTGCCGTTCACGTCGGCGTCATCCACGACGACCAGACGGTCGACACCGTCGCCTCCCGCCGAACTGACACCGACACCGAAGAAGAGCTCCAAGCACTCTCGCTGTTAGCCACCCATATCCGTGCAGTCGCCGCCGAAGCCGGCGTCGACTACGACACCGTCGCGGCGGATGCCGCCGCTGTCGCCGCCCAACTCGAAGAGTTGCCGGTGACAGCTCCAGATGATGACGAAAGCGTCGACAGCGAGTCCGATACGTAACGAGGTCGACCTGCTACTCGCCAGCGAATCGGTAGCCCGAAAGCGACGAACAGTGATCCGGGAGGTCGTCGAGTTCGCTCCGGAGTCGGTCGACCGCTTCCTTTTCGGTACGCTCCGGATTGACGAGCACGTCGACCGACTGGTCGCCAAGCGAGACAAAGCCGAGATCGAGTTTGTCGGCGGTCGTCCGGAGGCCGAGACCGACAGCCGCACGCCCCTCGATAACTCGCCGGGCCGGGCTCTCGACGGCCTTGACCGAGGCCTCGAAACCATCGATGGCCTCAACGAGACTGTGGCGTGAGATGTCGCGCTCCTCGGCCACCTCCGCGAGTGCGTTCGAGAGACTGGTTCTGAGCCCGGAGTTGGTGTCTCGGTTGACGAACCGAAGGTCGCGGTCGACCAGATCCTCCAGTTCTTCGATATTGTCCGGGTTCCCCTCGGGAACGAGCAGCCCCCACTCGCGGTGCCAGCCGCCGACCGACACCGCTTCGACATCTCGGTCGACCGGGCCAGCGACGACCGCGAGATCCGGCAGGCCATCGCGGAGCCTGCGTAGTCCCTCACGGCTTCCGGGCGAGAGATACCGGACAGGCCCGAGGTGGTCCAGCAGTTCGTTGAGTGCCGGATCGTCCTCACCGATGCCGAGCAGTGCGGGCGGCTCGACGTCCGGCGAAAACAGCTGGACAGTCACCGACTCGCCAGCACTCAGATAATCGGTGTCGGGGTCAATCGCAACCACGCCGTCGGCCTCGACGAGGCTGGTCGTCGCCCCTGATCCTTTATCAACCGGATACACCAACCGACTCCCGCTCCCGTCTTCGAGCACGCCGACTGATAGGAGTCGCAACCGTCCCTCTTCGGAGCGGGCTTCGACCGCCATCTCGCCCGCCATCGTCGCGGTTGCTGGCTCCGGCTGTCCCGTCGCTTCGCGGAGCGCCGGGGCGACGAACGTCCGGAAGATGGTCAGCGCCGACACCGGATACCCCGGAAGCCCAATGTAGGCCGACTGCCCGCCGTTGCTCTGGTCGAGTCGACCGACCAACATCGGCTTGCCGGGTTTGACCGAGACGCCGTGCAGCAGCAGTTCGCCCCGGTCTTCGATCACGTCATAAATCACGTCGACCGCGCTGGCGGAGGTCGACCCCGAGGAGAGTACCAAATCACACTCGTCGGCAGCCTGCCGAAGGAGTCGCTCTAGTTCCTCGATATCGTCGCCCGCGTGCGGGTAGACGACCGCCTCGCCCCCAGCGGCCTCGACGCCTGCGGCGATGGTGTAGCTGTTGACATCGTAGATCTCCCCACGGTTGCTATTCAATTCCTCTCCGGGCCGAACGAGTTCGTCGCCCGTCGAGATAATTCCCACTGTGGGTTCGGCGACGACCGACACGCTGTCGACGCCCAACGCCGACAACAGGCCGATCTCTCTGGGGGTGATCTTCCGTCCCGGACCCAAGGCCCGCGCTCCGGCGGCGATATCCGCCCCTGCGACCATCACGCTGTCACCCGGCGTCACCGACGTCCGAATCCGAATTCGTGTCTCGCCATCCGGTCTCGTTGTTTCGTCGGTTCGCTCGACAACCACAACCGCGTCGGCTCCCGGCGGCATCACCGCGCCCGTCGAGATTTCGACACAGGACCCCGAGTCGACTGTCACATTCGGTTCTTCGCCCGCGTGGACTGTTCCAGCGAGATCGAGTTCGACCGGATCGGACTCGTCTGCGCCGAAGGTATCTCTCGCTTTGACTGCGTAACCATCCATCGCGGCGCGGTCGAATCCCGGCACGTCGACAGCGGCGTCGACGCGCTCGGCCAGCACGCGACCGTGGGCCTCGGTGAGGTCGACGACTTCGGTGCCGCCGCCGAGCGCCAGCGAGTCAATCGTCTCCCGTGCTTCGTCGGGGTCGGCCAGCGTGCGAAACTGTTTGCGGCTCATGGCTGAGCCTCCCAATCTTCGACGTTGACGCGCTCACCCTCGGCGTACCCCTCGCGGTCCTCGGAGACGACCACCCAGCCGTCGGCCAGTGCCACGCTCGACAGGACACCGGCTCCACCGGCACGAGTCGGCGTGGCGGTGAGTTCACCGTTCTCACTGTCGACGCCCGTTTCAACCCGAGCAAACGTTCGCGTTCCGGGCTCGCTTGGTATCTTTCGCGTCAGAGTTGCCTCGCGGGCGGGCAGCGGCTCGGTTGGGAGGTGACCCATCGTTTTGAGCAACGGTCGGAGCAGTTGGACCGCCGTGACCAGACAGGAGACTGGATACCCCGGTAGCATGAGCACCGGCGTCTCTTGGACGAGACCGATGGCGACCGGGTAGCCGGGTTTGATCGCGACACCGTGGACCAGTATCTCGCCAAGGTCGTCGACGACCTCGGGAATCAAATCCCGTTCGCCGACCGACGAACCGCCGGTGGTGACGATAATATCCTTCGTGAGGTCCCGCTGAATCGCCGCCCGGAGCGCGGACTCGTCATCGGTGACGATGTTGCGGTAGGTCGCGTCGCCACCCCAGCGGGTGACATACTGGGCGACGGTGAGGCCGTTGGTTTCGATGATCTCGCCGGGATCTGGGTCGGTTTCGACCAACTCCTCGCCGGTTGGAACGACGCCGACGGTCGGCTTCTGGTAGACGTCGAGTTTCCAGCGGCCAACCGATTTCAAAAGCCCCAGATCCGAGGGCCGGAGTCGGTGCCCCGGCTCGTACAGCATCTGTCCTTCAGCGACGTCTTCGCCCGTATCGCCGACGTTTTCGCCCGCTGCAACTGCCTCGTGGACCTCGATTGTCTCGCCGTTGTCGTCGACGGTCTCGATCATGACGACCGCATCCGCTCCCTCGGGGAGTTCGCTCCCCGTGTTGACGGGGATCGCAGTTCCCGGCGTGATCTCGTCTTCGGGCGGCACGGTATCGAGGATCTTCGGCGACCGATCACCAGCGCCGAAGGTGTCTGCGGCCCGGACGGCAAAGCCATCCATCGCGGCTCGGTCGTAGTTCGGGACGGGGTTCGGCGCGGTGATCGTCGAAGCGACCGCCCGACCGTCGGCCATATTTAACGGGAGCCGCTCGGTGCGCTCGTGTGGCTCGACCGCCGACAGCAACGTGTCGACTGCGGCAGCGAGCCGGGTTCGATGTTTGAACCCGGATGTTTGTCTGTGATCTGTGGTCATGGCTATTTGTTGTCGTGCCACCCTGATAAGCCCGCGCGGTATCGAGCCGGGAGCCAGCTCTCGGGCCACGGTGTGGCCGCCCATCTGCTCGTCGACGACGCTCACCGACCGCGGGGTTTTTCGACCTTGCGTTCATACACCAGTGTATGTCAGCACTGCGCGATGCGCTCCGAGAACTCCCAGACGCGGTGTTTGCGGATCTGTTGGAATCCGATGAATCCTACCGACTCGTCTTAGACGTGCCGGGCGTCACCGCCGACACCGCCGAGATCGTCGCCGACGGCAGCCGACTGACCATCGAAGCGAGACGCGAAAAAGCCGTTCCCGGGGAGTTCCGGTACATCCGCGAGGACCGACCGCTGTTTCTCGACGCCGAACTGCCGGTCCCACGGGAGGCCGACGGCGAGGAGGCGACCGCGGTCATCGACCGCGGTGTGTTGGAAATCACGCTGCCGAAGACAACTGACGGGGACGGCCAACCCATTCCAATCGACGATGCCGCGGAGTAGGTGATTCCTCTGGTCTCTCTCCGTGCCTACTGGCGGTTCGTCGTCGTCTTCTATCGGTTTTCGCCGCTGCTCGTCGCCTACCTGCGGGACCGTCGACGCTACATCCTTTTCGGCAGTCCGAGACGCGTCACCACCGACATGCAACTCGACCGGGCCGACGTCCTCTTGGATACCCTGCTCACACTCGGCCCGACGTTCATCAAACTCGGCCAGCTGCTGTCGACGCGGCCCGACATTCTCCCGAAGGCCTACATCGACGTCCTATCGAGCCTGCAGGACGATGTCCCGCCAGCCCCGTGGCCGGAAACCAAACGAGTCCTCGAAGACGAGATCGGTCCCATAGAGGAGGTGTTCGACGAGTTCGACACCGAGCCGATCAGCGGCGCGAGTCTTGGCCAAGTGTATCTCGCAACCTACGAGGGCCAGCAGGTCGCCGTCAAGGTGCGTCGACCGAACATCGAGTCGCTGGTCGAGGCCGATCTCCGAGTCCTCAAATGGTCGGTCCCCATCCTCGTCCGGTTCATCGGCGAGGGCCGGGCCTTCTCGCTCGATAATCTGGCCGACGAGTTCTCGAAAACCATCCGCCAAGAGATGGACTACAGCCGCGAACGGAACATCCTCGAACAGATCCGGGGGAACTTCGACGAGAGCCGGGACATCCGGATTCCCGAACCCGTCAACCAGCTTTCCGGCCCACGTGTCCTGACGATGGAGTACCTACCGGGCGTCAAGATCACCGACATTGACACCCTCGACGAAATAGGGCTCGACCGCACCGAACTTGCGACCAAACTCCAGCGCATCTACCTCCAGATGATCGTCCAGGATGGCGTCTTCCACGCCGACCCCCATCCCGGCAATCTCGCGGTCGCCGAGGACGGTTCGATCATCTTCTACGACTTCGGGATGTCTAGCACGGTCGACTCCTTCATTCAGGACAAGATCGTGGATTTCTACATCGCCGTCGCCAACCAGGATATCGACGCCATTCTCGATACCCTGATCGATATGGGGACGCTCAGCCCGACCGCCGACCGACAGGTGATGGGCGAGGTGATGGAACTCGCGATTGCCGACGCCCGGGGTGACGACATCGAACAGTACCGGGTCAACCAGATCATCGAACAGGTGGAGTCGACGATCTACGAGTTCCCGCTCCGGCTCCCCCGAAACCTCGCGCTCGTGCTCCGGGTGGCGACGGTCGTCGAAGGCGTCTGTGTCACTCTCGACCAGAATTTCGACTTTATCTCGGTCGCTACCGACTACCTCACCGAGGAAGGCTACCGCGAGGAGACCGCCAAACGACTGTTCGAGGAGGGCGGCCAGCAGGTCCAGCAGACCGCACAGGCGCTGTTTACGGTGCCGCCGAAACTCGACCGCGTACTCGATACTATCGAACGCGAGGATCTCACGGTCAACGTCCAGATCGACGACGAAAACCACGTCCTCGACAAACTCGCCAAACGCATTTCCTACTCGATTATCGTCGCGGTCGGCCTGCTGTCGGCCTCGATCATCTACGCATTTGCCAACGAATGGCAGATCTCAGTCGCGATTCTCGGGCTGACCGCGCCAATGGTCTTTTTCCTCTATCGGTCGTTCAAAGAGCCGCGTGGGCTTCGGGCCCGACCACAGTTCACCCGACAGAACCTGCGTGAAAAGCGCGGTCCTGGTAACGAGTAGCACCGCTGTCGACTCTGTTATCCCGTCAAAAAGCAGCTTCACGGCTATGTGTCGTTGAGTTTCTGGAACTGATCGAGCAGTTCGTCGGCCGACTCGCCGGAATCATACGTCACCGTGCCGCGGAACTCCGACCGCTCTTGGTCGAAATCCGCGTCGACAGTCGAGGCTTTCTCTTCGCGACGCTCGTGTTCGGCGTCATCGTATGCACCCATAGACATGGTATACCATACCTTGGAATGGTTTCGATTTATACTTAACGATTGTTCAGATATGATGTCGCCCGTATCGATCCCGGTCGACTGTGACAATCAGAATATGTAACTACCACCGTCGTCTCTCCGTGAGTGTGGCACGACCGCTCCGCTTCAGATACGCCCCTGACCGCTGGTCAGTCAGTCGTGTTCGGTCGGCGATCCTGGAGCCACTGGATTCGAACCTCGGCGCTGAGATGCGTGAGCCGTGGTTTCAGTCGCCGCCGAGCTACGACGCCCGGCGATTCGAAATGGACAACGGCGACATTGCACTGTTCTGTTGGACCTCGGGCGATGAGGGACCGACCGGCACCGACGGCGGTCCCGGTGGCTACTGGCTCGGCAACACCGAAACGCCGAGTTCGCTCTGGCGAACCGAGAAATACGGGCTCGACGAGGTTCCGTATCCGGTTCGGCGGTGGGCCGAACGTGAGCTGCTGGCACAGCTCCACATGGAGTCGCCGTGGCTTGAGCCCTACCCGCATCTCTCGTGGTTCTTTCTGCCCGTCTTTCTTTCGAAGGACGGCCGAGAGACGACCCGCGAGTTCTTTCAGGACCACGCAGCCGGGTTTCCGGATGCCTCGGCCGACGAGGCACTCACTTACTACGAATCGGTGCTCCACACCGGCGCGCTCGACCCCTATCAGTCGGAGATGTCCGGCAAGCTCGGCACCTCCTCGTATCTTGACTTGACGCGAATGGCCGCCGCGATGGGTGAGTTCAACGCAGCGAAACTCCTCTTAGACGCTGGCTACGAGATCACTCCCGAAATCGAAGTGACGACCGGTCACTCCATCGACTATCGGGCCGATCCACCCGACTCGGAGGGTGGGCAAGCTGTACTTGTCGAAGTTACCCGCCCACTACCGCCGGGGAAGCGAGCAGCCGACTCGCCGCTAACGGCGGTTCGTGAGACGGCTAAAACCAAAACTGACGGCCAACTCGATGCGCATGCGGGCGGCATCGTCCTCTTCGTCGACTGCTCGTCGTTCCCCGACGACGAGTGGCGAGTGATCGCCAGCGAACAGCCCGACGTGCGACATCGCCCGGCGGTCGTCTTCCGGGTTCGCCCCAATGGCTCCATCGAGGGGTATAAAAAGGGACAGCTCCCGTTATCGCTGGACGATGCGGTTAGCTTCTTATAAAAGTAGTCGACGACTACTTAAAACGAAACCGGGTCTGGACCGTGTTCTCCCGGCGTATACTGGTCGCGGTCGCTGTAGAAGCGTCGACCGATTGCCTTGTGGCTCACACCGCCCATCAGTGCGTCTCTGACAGCCGCCGGATCGTCGAACGTCTCCTCGCCCAGTCGACCAAGAATGTCGCCGATAGTTTCTGTGCCGTTCTGGAGCTGAATCTCGCTGTCACCGTAGGCCGCGATTAGTTCTGTAGTTGTTGCTGGATACCTGTGGTCGACGAACATGTGGGCTGTTTCACTCAGTCGCATACACCACCGTCCGCACTCCGTATAGTTAATGATTGTCCATTATGTATACTAGGTGTTATTATGTGTGGGTGGTTCGACCCGATACGATCTTGAGGGACCGTCTCCAACCGGATTCCATGACGACGACGGCTCCAGTCGCGGATCTCCATCTTCATACGACGGCGTCGGATGGCGTGCTCACCGTCGAGACGCTTCCGGCGGCCGCTCGTCGAGCGGGTGTCGACTGGGTTGCGGTGACCGACCACGACATCGTCCACCCGGAGCTGTCGGCTCCCGTCACCATTCACGATGGAATTACCGTCGTACGCGGGATCGAACTCCGCGTCGACGCCGGGCCGCTGACGGTCGATCTGCTGGGCTACGGCGTCGATCCCACACCCGAGTTGGCGTCCGAACTGACACGCCTCCAAGACGACCGCCGCGACCGCGGCCAGCGTATTATCGACCGGGTTGAATCCCATCTCGGCGTCGACCTCGATATCGAACCGCGATCTGGAATCGGTCGACCACACATTGCTCGCGCAATCGCCGACAGCGACGCGCCCTACGATGTCAGCGGTGCGTTTGCCGACCTGATCGGCGAGGACGGTCCCTGCTATGTGGCCCGCTCGATCACGCCGGTCGACCGCGGGGTCGACCTGCTGTCGGACTCTTGTGGTCTCGTCAGTCTCGCCCATCCGTTTCGCTACCCCGACCCCGAGGCAGCTCTCGAACTGACTGCCGATCTCGATGCAGTCGAATACCACTATCCCTACGACCACTGGGAAGAGACGTTCTCGCTTGATCCGATCTGCGAGGAACGGGAACTCCTCATCACTGGCGGGAGTGACGCCCACGATACGGAGTTGGGCCGGGCAGGACTCGATGGCGAAGCCTTCGAGGCGTTTCGGCGTCGACTCGACCGAACAGTCGGTCTCCCAACTAACTTGTAACAGTCTGGTTACTCATTTTACAAACAATTTCTTGCGGACAGTGAACGTCGGTTGCCGAACGGTTAAACCGTCTGGAACCCATACAGCAACTATGCGCTGTCATTACTGCGACGAGGAGGCCACATTTGCGGCCGAGAAGGGTGGTGTCAAAGTTGGGCTCTGCACCGAACATTTCCGTGAGCGACTCGAACTCATCAGCGACTCCGAAGAGCTTGCCTCGCTCGAAGAACAGCTCGACGTCACCCGAACCGACTAACTACCTGCTGTTGGCTCTCTGAGAGCGATATGCCTTTAGATACCGCGTGTTGAACTCGTGGTATGCCATTCAAACCCACTGACCGGCCGCGACGGCTCCGAACCGACGGGGTTCGGCCGCTGGTCCGTGAGACGACCCTCGACGCACAGGATCTCATCGCGCCGGTCTTCGTCGACGCAACCATCGACGAGCGACTGCCAATCGAGACGATGCCGGGTCACGAACGCGTCCCGGTCGACGAGGCCGCCGACCGCGTCGAGGAGATCCGCGAGACGGGCGTCGAGGCCGTCATCGTCTTCGGGGTTCCCGACTCGAAAGACGAGGTCGGCAGTCAAGCCTACGCCGAGGATGGGGTCGTCCAGCGCGGGATTCGCGAAATCAGCGCCAACACCGACGCCTACATCATCGGTGACGTCTGTCTCTGTGAGTACACCGACCACGGTCACTGTGGCGTGCTCGAACCCCACGCGGAGGATGATCCAACGCTGACGGTCAAAAACGACGAGACGCTCGACCTACTGGCCCAGACAGCAGTCTCCCAAGCTGAGGCTGGAGCTGATATGGTCGCACCGTCTAGCATGACCGACGGCATGGTCGGTGCGATCCGCACGGCCCTCGACGAGGCAGGATTCGAGCATATTCCGATCATGAGCTACGCCGCCAAATACGAGTCCTCGTTTTATGGGCCGTTCCGCGATGCCGCAGACGGTGCGCCTGCCTTCGGCGACCGTCGACATTACCAGATGGACCCCGCCAACAGTCGGGAAGCACTCCGCGAGGTCCAACAGGACGTAAAGGAGGGTGCGGACGTGCTGATGATCAAACCTGCCCTTCCCTACCTCGATATCGTCAGCGATGTGCGCCGGGAGTTCGACCAACCGGTAGCGGCCTACAACGTCTCCGGGGAGTATGCGATGCTCCATGCCGCCGCCGACAAAGGGTGGCTTGATCTCGAAGCGACGGCATACGAATCCCTGTTAAGTATCAAACGGGCCGGCGCAGACCTCATTCTGACCTACTTTGCTGAAGATCTAGCCGAGAAGTTGTAAGGCCCGCTTGCTACTCGGTCGGTCCGAGACCGGCTTCCTGCATATACTCGTCAAGCCTTTCGGCCATCGTTTCTGCAAACTGCTCGTCGTTGATGTCGGTCTCCCGCTCGATCAGTTCGACCTGTTCGTCGACTGTCTCTCGGAGCGCAGTAAATAGCGCCTCGTCGGCTTCGGGATCATAGAAATCCTCGCCCTCTACGTCGAGCATCGAGACGCCGCCGAGTGGCAAGGCGAGGGCGGTCGACCCAGTTGCGGCGTTGAGTTTCTCGCCGATGATGCGACCGAGTTCGGCGTTTTCCTCCGGTGTCGTCCGCATCAGTGTTACCTGTGGGTTGTGGATATGGAACAGTCGACCTTCGAACTCCTCGGGGACCGAATCCCGTGGGCCGAAGTTGACCATATCGAGTGCGCCGGTCGACACGACCTGCGGAACTCCCTGCTCGCCGGCCGCATCGAGTCGCTCCGGACCGGCGTTGAGATTGCCACCGACGAGTTCGTCGGCCCATTCGGTCGTCGTGATATCGAGAACGCCGTCGATGACGCCCTCCTCGATGAGGTTCTCCATCGCCCGGCCGCCGGTGCCGGTCGCGTGGAAAACGATAGTTTCGTAGCCTCTATCTTCGAGATACGCCCGCGCAGTCTTGGCACAGGGGGTCGTCACCCCGAACATCGTGATTCCGATGGTCGGTTTCGCCGCAACGGAGACGTCGGGTTCGTTGGCAACCATCCCGACCATCGCAAGGGCGGCGTTGGCGATCACCTGCCGGGAGAGCTGGTTGAGACCCTCGATATCGGCGACCGAGTACAGCATCATCACGTCCTTGATACCGACATACGGTTCGACATCGCCCGAGGCCACCGTCGACACCATCAACTTGGGCACGCCGACCGGAAGCGCCCGCATCGCGGTCGTCGCAATCGAGGTGTTGCCGGAGCCGCCAAGTCCTAGGATACCTTTTAAATCACCGTCGTCGTGCATGCGCTGGGCGATGGCGGCGGCTCCCTCACCCATCGCTTCCATCGCTTCGCCACGGTCGGCGTTCTTTCGGAGATGTTCAAGTGAGGTTCCGGCGGCCTCGGCGACCTCGCTGGCCGATGTATCGGGTTCGAATCCCGGTTCGCCGACGACACCGGTGTCGACGACGTGGACGTCGACGCCCTGTGACTGAATCACGTCTCGGGCGAAGCCGATTTCCTCGCTTTTCGTGTCCAGCGTCCCGATAATGACGACGCTCATCAGAAGTCAATCTCCTTGAACTCACGGGCCTGATTCTGGATGGCCTCCTCGGTGGGGAGCCGTTCGATACTGGAGGCCCCGAAGAAGCCGACGACGCCCTCGGTGTTGTTGAGGACGTATTCGGCGTCATCCGGCCACGCAATTGGGCCGCCGTGACAGATGACCAAGACATCTTCGTTGACCTCTTTGGCGGCGTCGTGGTGGGCCTGAACCTGCTCGACGGCACCGTCGAGATCGAGGGCGGTTTCCGCGCCGATGTCGCCGGAGGTCGTCAGTCCCATGTGGGAGACGATCACGTCGGCTCCGGCCTCAGTCATCCGGCGGGCCTGATCCTCGTTGAACACGTAGGGACAGGTCAACATGTCCTGATTCGACGCCTCGCGGATCATGTCGACTTCCTTGTCGTACCCCATCCCGGTCTCTTCGAGGTTCTGCCGGTAGCCACTATCTTCGTCGATCAGACCCACGGTCGGGAAGTTCTGGACACCCGAAAAGCCGCGTCGCTTGAGATCCTCGATGAAGACGTCCATTTGCCTGAACGGATCAGTGCCATTGACGCCCGCTAGTACCGGCGTGTCTTCGACAACTGGAATTACCTCGTTGCCCATTTCGACGACAATCTCGTTGGCATCGCCATACGGGAGCAGTCCGGCCAGCGAGCCGCGGCCGTTCATCCGGTACCGTCCGGAGTTATAGATGATCAGCAGGTCGACGCCACCTCGCTCGGCGAATTTGGCCGAGATACCCGTTCCTGCACCGGCACCGATAATCGGCTCGTCGTTCGAGGCTGTCTCTCGCAATCGACCGAGTGACTCTTCTCGTTGGAACTTCATACATAATTGTTCATTGCATATCTTATCAGTTTTATGTTAAAATATAAGACATTGTGACGAGGAATTCGTCGACCGCTCTCAGAAGAGAGCTAGTAGAAGGCGTCGACGCTGTCGAAAACAGTAGAAACAGAACGATGTATCGAGGTGGACACTCCCACCACGGGGGGTGCGTTACTCTTCAGTAATCGTCTCGCCGTACTCATCGGGATCGAGCTCGCCCAGATGGAGTTTCGCGCCGTCTTTGGCGACCTGATTGCCGAGCACGGCACATGGAATCCGCATCGGTGAGATCGTCACGCCGAGCATATCGGTGATATCCTCAGTCTCTAAGTCCTGTAGCTCGTCGACTGTCATCCCGACCAGCCGTTCGGAGAGCATGCTGGCCGAAGCCTGTGAGATCGCACAGCCGTCGCCGGTGAAGCTGACGTATTCGATTGTCTCGTCGTCGTCTTCGAGCCGAATGTCCATCTGGATCGTGTCGCCACAGGAGGGGTTTTCTCCAGTGTGTGTAAACGTTGGATCCTCTAACTCCCCGTAGTTTCGGGGGCTTTTGTAGTGGTCGAGGATCTGCTGGCGATACATATCCGAGCCCATTCCCATAGTGGAACAGAGTAGGGGTGTTGTTCTCAAAAGGGTTCCGGGAAACAACATCACACGGGCGTTCGCCACTCGCTCACGCTATTGATTCGGTATCGCTTACCTCGTGTCGTCAGTCGACTCAACCAGTGCCAGTCCGTCGGTGACAACCCATCGGATAAACACCTCGGCTTCGGCCGGTGTCCGGACTCGGTAGTCAGCAGCCGTCTTGTGGTTATCGCCGACGTGGACCGTGATTCCGTCGGGTCTGATCTCCTCAAAAGCTGCCTCGTCGGTCGTGTCGTCGCCGATATACAGCGGGAGCCATACCTCAGTATGCGCCAGCAGTTGGCTGATCGCCGTTCCCTTATCCCAGTCAGCGGCCGGTCGGAGTTCAAGGCTCTCCTTGCCGTCGTGGATCTCGACCTCGTCCTTGCCGAGTTCCGAAACTACCTCCTTGACGTGGTTTTGGACCGTCTTGACCTCCTCTCGGTCGACCATTCGGTAGTGGATCGTCGCGGTAACACCCTTGTTTTCGACGACTGTGCCGTCGATACCTGCGAGCCGGTCCCCGAGCGTTTGGCAAATGTCCTCGATTACTGGCTCGGCGGCTTCGGCGTCGGGATGGGTTTCACGTTGGCCGTCGATGCCGAGTTCGAGGCCGTGATTGCCGACGTAGTCGACGCCCTCGATGCCGACGCGCTCCCGGAGATCCGCCAGCCCACGGCCACTGATAACTGCGGGGCTGACCTGCGGATGGTCGCGCAACGCCCGCAGCGACCGGAGATTCGTCTCGGTCGGTTCGGGGGAATCGGGATTTTCTTCAATCGGCGACAGCGTCCCATCGAAATCGGTTCCGAACAGCAGGCCATCGGCTTGGTGAAGGCGGGTTCGCACGTCCGAGAGATGGTCCCAGACGAGTGGTGTTTCGACCGTCGATTCGGCACTGGCGGTCTGTGAGGAGTTAGTGTGATCTGACATCGGTCTCTGTAGTGTCGACTTGCTGTTCGAGTGCGAGCGTCGCGTCGAAGACGTCGGCCATCCACGACTGGATGTTGGTGGTCGCGACCACAGACCGGAGTGCGCGCATCCGGCGCTGTCGTTCCTCGTCGGGCATCGACAGAGCGAGATCGAGCCGGGAGGCGAACGTCTCGGTGTCGGTTGGATCGATTGTGACTGCGGCATCACCGAGGAGGTCGTCGGCTCCGGCGCGGTCGCTGAGAAGCAGCACGCCGGTGTGGTCGATCTGGGCCGAGACGTACTCCATGGCGACGAGGTTCATCCCGTCGGCCAGCGGGCTGACGATAGCGAGATCGCTGTGTCGACAGAGGCCGTACAGCGCCTCCTCGGTCAGATAGTCCTCGATCTCGATTATTGGCTGCCAGTCGTCGGTGCCGAACCGCTCGTTGATTCGTTCGATATCCCGGTCGACCTGTCGACCGAGTTCGCGGTACTCCGGGATCTCGGTTCGACTCGGTGTCGCCTTCTGGACGTACGTAAATTCGCCGAGCCAGTTGGGTTCGGTTTCCAACAGGTGTTCGATTGCGGCCAGTCGCTCGGGGATGCCCTTGGTGTAGTCGAGACGGTCGATCCCGACTGCGACCGCTTGATCCTCGGGAATTCCGTATTCGGCGCGGAACTCCGCCCAGAACCCCTCGTCGGGCGCGGCCGCATACTCGGCGATCCGTTCGGTGTCGACGCCCATCGGGAACGACCGAACTCGGCACTCGTGGCCCTCGCGTTCGACGGTCCACGACTCCCAGTCGACTGCGGCCTCGGGAAGGATCGTCGCCACACAGTCGAGGAAGTTGGCACAGTAGTCCGGGATATGGAATCCCAACAGATCGTTAGCCAGCAGGCCACGGAGGAGTTCGGTCTGGTGGGGACAATCCCTGAACACCTCGCGTTCGGGCCACGGGATGTGCCAAAAGTGGCTCAGCAGGGCCTCGTCGCCGACTTCCTCGCGGACGAACTGTGGTGCGAGTCCGAAATGGTAGTCCTGAAACCAGACGAGGCTGTTGCTGTCGTCGGTCTCCGTCCCGACGCTGCCGTCGTCTGTGGCAACGCTGTCGACCACGCTGTCGGCGAACTGCTGGTTGACCTCGCGGTACCGTTCCCAGTGGCGGTCCTCGAAGGTGACTTTATTTTCGAGACTGTGAGACAGCGGCCAGAGGACTCGATTACTGAAGCCGTAATAGTAGTCGGCGACGTCGGACTCCGAGAGCCAGACGCGTTTCAGCGTGTAGGCCGGATCCTCCGGCGGGACACGGACGGAGTTGGCATCGTCGGTGGCTTCCCGGTCGGCGTCGCCGTCACCCCACGCGACCCACGTGCCGTCGGTCTGCTGGACGACCGGGTCGAGCCCAGCCGTGAGTCCGCCAGCCGGTCGGTCGACAGCGATTTCGTCGTTGTCGTCGAAGGTGTGACGGTAGGGCTGGCGGTTCGAGACGACGATCAAATCCCAGTTTTCGAGTACTGATAGTGTGTCGTCGAGGGATTGTTGGGTCGACTCAGCCATGGTGTGGCCTCCGCGGCCGTGGCTGGCCGGAGATGGGCGTTCGTTCGCGGGGCGATACATGGCGTCGTATGATGCGGTGAGGTCGCCGATTGGCACGCCGAGACAGCGGGACACTCAGCCGCGTTGGTGGAGGATGTCGTATGCTCATGGCAGTCTCTGCACGTCTCGCAGGACCAGCCGGAGGTTCGTCGACTGGTGATCATCGACGGCGACCCGACTCGGATGAAAGCGAGACCGCCGTGGCGGCAACACAACGGCTGTAATAATGTCCCTGTTGGCCAAACGGTCGACAACCGCTGGCCCCAAACATACCAAAAACATGCTGATTACTTGTCTACCGGTTCGCCGTCAGTCCCTTCCCGTCACCCCTCAGCGGCTTGTTTTGATCGGCAGCGACCTAGGTTCATAACTGAGTGATATCAACAAGTTATATATCGGTTGTCGTCGACCAGTGAGCTATGTCAGGAAGCCAGCGACTGCTGGAAGCAGGCACGGAGATCTGGGAAGCACAGAAATCCCATCCGTTCGTCGTCGAACTCGCCGAAGGAACGCTTGATCCGGCGGCGTTCGAACACTGGATTACACAGGATTATCGGTATCTCCAAGATTACGCCCGCCTGTTTGCGATTGCGGGACCCAAAGCCCGAGATGAGGAGACGATGACCGGGCTGTTGGCCATTGCCCACAGTATTCTCGATACCGAGATGGATCTTCATCGGTCGTTTGCAGCTGACTACGGTATTTCGCAGGCCAACCTCGAAGCCACCGAGAAGGCACCGACCTGCGTGGCCTACACCAACTTTTTGTTACGGACTGCCTACGAGGGGAGTCTCGCCGAAATCGCCGCCGCGCTCTACCCCTGTATGCAGGGGTATCTCGACATTGCCGATCATATGACCGAGCTGGCCGACGAAAACCACCAGTATACCCAATTCATCGAGACCTACACGAGCGATGAGTTCCGCGAGGACGTGCAGTGGGGCCGTGAGTTCGTCGACCACTGCTGGGAGACCAATCCCGGCGAACACGAGGCGATGAAGGCCGCATTTCTCACCAGCGCAAAACTCGAATACCGGTTTTGGGAGATGGCCTACACACAGGAGGACTGGGGACTATGAGCGGCGACGGACCAGCGACTCCCGACACCTACGAGGCCTACGCCGCTTCCACCACCGAACCGCGGTTCACTGATTGGCTCCGCGAGCGGTCGGAGCCACAGTGGACTGCTGCCACCAGTCACCGATTTACCCAACAGTTGGGTGCTGGCACGCTCAACGAGGCGGTCTTTAGTCGGTACCTAATACAAGATTATGCCTTCGTCGACACCCTCGTTGGCGTCTTTGGCCACGCGGTTGGCCAAGCACCCACGATGGCTGCAAAGCGTCGACTGATCGAGTTTCTGGACGTGATTACAGATGACGAAAACGCGTTCTTCGAGCGCTCGTTCGACGCCCTTGACGTGCCAGTTGCGGAGCGAACCGATCCGGAACTGACCGATACGACCGAAGCGATGACCGATCTGCTGACGGCGGCAGCCAATCAGGGTGGGTACGCCGAGACGCTTGCGGTACTCGTCCCCGCTGAATGGGTCTACCTCACGTGGGCGACCGCCGAGGCCGACGACCGCCCCGACGCGTTTTATTTCAGTGAGTGGATCGACCTCCACGTAAACCCCGGTTTCGTTTCCTTTGTCGACTGGCTCCGCGGGCAGTTGGATTCGGTCGGCCCGACGCTTTCGCCCCGCCAGCAAGGGCGCGTGGCTCGGCTATTCGAACGAACTGTTGCGTTAGAAGTCGACTTCTTCGAAGCCGCCTACGACGCTCAGTAAGGACCGCTACTACCTAGTCGATATCTGGCGGTGAGTCGACGTTGTGGTGGGGGCCGAGCGGGCCGTGAGTCGGGCAGATGCCGACGATTGGGGTCGCGTTGAGACAGCAGGCCCGCTGTTCTGTGGCGACGACTCCCTGCAGAAGCATTTCGCCGCACCGTCGACAGTACGGGCCCTCATCGCTCATACCAGTTGTATCGGTGGCGGTTCGTATAGCTTCCTCGTCTGTCAGTGTGCCACTGTCGACTCGGTTATCCGATGACTACTATTCTACACCCTCGAACAGCGTCCCATCAGCAATCGACGTCGCCACCGCCTCGATATCGATAGTGTCGACCGTTCCGCTGGCGACAATCGGTGGTTCGGTGTCATCGCGCTCGCCAACCTCTATTTTGGGATACGGCGAGTCGTGGAACCCCTCGATGAGTACGAAGTCGTAACCATCGGCTGTGAGGCTCTCTACGGTCTGTTCAAGCAGTGCCATCTCGCTGGGAGCCGCCGCCTTACCACCCGGTGTGATCTGAAACGCAAGCGACGGCGTGAGACCGACGACAGTGTCGGCTCCCGCCTCGCGGTGGCGATAGGTGTCCTTACCGGGCGTGTCGGGCTCGATATCGTGGTGAATGGATTTGATCGTCGCAACGGTGCCGTGTGCGCCGAGGGTGTCGACCAGCGACTCCATGAGGGTGGTTTTCCCGCTGTCGCTGGGACCAACGAGACAGACTGTGGGCATGGCTGTGGGTTCGGCCGGTCGACCAAAACATGACCGACGTGAGGCCACGCGCGAGAAACTCAAGAAAAATAGGTGTCGGTGAGATGTGAGATGATCTCGTCGACGCGATCCGGGTCGACGGTCCAGAACCCATGGTACTGACGTGGGCCGACCTCTTGGGCGACCAGCGCGGCTTTCAGGTCGTCGTCTCCGTTACCGTCGTAGGCGACGAGCCACGTCCGGGCGAGTTCCTCGCTCGACTCGTCGTGGACGGTCAGCCCGTCGGTGTCGAGGAGATCGGTGTCCGGAAGCCCGAACAGATGGATTTCAAGGCTGCTTCGGCCGAGGACACTGTAGTAGAGCATCGTCCGGAGATCACGTTTGACCCGTGAGAGATGCTGAAAACAGGCATACAGCGTCCCCTCATCCTGTCGTTCGGCCCGGCGTTCGACATAGCGTGAGGCAACGACCAGCTGTGGCACGCTCTGGGAGCGAAACGTGACGGTATCGAGCCGGTCGATCATCGAAATGGGATCGGGTTCGGTCCGAATCACCTCCGCAGTGGTCGTCACCGCCTCCCATAGTTCTGCCATCGATGCTGTCAGTAGCTCCTCGCCGTCGACTCTCAGTACGACTTCCGGTCTGGTCTCACTGGCATCGTGGACACTCACTGCTGTAGGTGGAGTATCGAAGAACGCCGCAATATCGGAGACAGCCTCGGCAGGTGGCTCGTCGACGGACACCTGTAGCTCTCTGGACCCCTGCGGGACAGCCTCGATGAGTTCGTGGAACGAGTTGGCGTCGACGATGTCTCACAGTACGGGTGCAACTGCTTTGTATGTGTGGCACGTAGTTCCATGGTAGTGACTGAATCCCGTAGAGCGAAGGGGCTGTACGCCCGAATACGAGTTCGACCGGTTCGGGAGTGTATTCTCCGTCAGCTTTCTGAAGAACACGTTGTCCAGCAGTATATGCCGGGAACACCCGACGGGAACCGGCCACAGGTACTCGTTGAGCCAGCGACCGAGACCGAAGGCAACTCGCTGAACGCAGACTCCATCGAGCAGACCATTTGGCTGGGCGACCGGGTGGTCTGTCTGCTTCGACACTGCGAGTCGACACCCCCGAAACGAGAATCGACCACAGAGAACCAGCCACCCCCTGACTCTCGGAACCCTAACTGCGGAATGGTGTTGTACGGGTTTGGGCATCTCCCCGTGGCACCGGTCGCAGTTCAGCTCTCGGATGGGTGGCTTGAACTCCATTTCGTCACAACTGCGTATCCGAAACTCCGGGAGACAATCAGCGACCTCCGCGAGGCGGCGTTCGATGTCGACCTCCGACAGGTGGTCCAGAGCGACCGCACGTCGGTTCCACTGCTCGATGAACTCCCGATGTTGTCGATGGTTGATCTCTCGGTACTTACCGACAGACAGCGGGAGGTCGCGACGGTTGCTATCGAGATGGGATACTTCGAGGAGACGGGAGCGACTGCCGAGGAGACCGCCGACGCACTGGATATCTCGAAGTCGACGCTATCGGAACATCTCCGGATCGTCATTCGGAAACTCCTCTCGCAGATTATCCCATAGGTGTATATAAAGGGCCTCACTGTTCGTCCGAATCTTCAGGCCCGTCGGTGGACTCATGTTAGTTGTGGGTGGAGAGTTCCGCTCTTTCGGACATCCAAGCCGCCACCGTTGGGGGACGGTGGTTGCGTATCGACACTGTTGGGGGACAGTGTCGACGTGTCGACTGTTTTGACTGGCTGATCTATAATGGCGGCAACACTTCTGAGTCGTAGCATTCGAAAAACGACGCTTGATCGAGACCGACCGTCCAAAACCCGTCGGCCCAGTCGGCAATCGCTCGGGCGGTGATCTCACCAAATGCCGAGGCAACCACTGGTGGTGGAGCGTCAGGAAGCGTGAACAGCCGGGCGTTTTCGACCGTGTAATGCTCGCCGCGGTGGCTCTGCTGACCACCCGCCCACAACGACCGGATAACGTCGACGGCCTCTTCGAGCATGTCGAGACGAACGCTGTGTTCCGGCCAGTGGTCGCCGATAATATGCTCGTTGAGGTTCTCGCCGGTACCGACGCCGAAGTAGAACTCACCCGTCGACATGACCTGCGTGGTGGCGGCGGCTTGAGCAATAACAGTCGGATGAATCCGCATCGTCGGACAGGAAACGCCGACAGCGAGGTCGATCTCCTCGGTTGTGGCCGCAACCCCACCAAGGACATCCCAGACGAACGGTGCGTTGCCCTGCTGGGAGGTCCACGGATGATAGTGATCTGAGATCGAGCAGAAATCGAAGCCAACGCACTTGGCGCAGTGGGCGTACTCGACGAGTTCGGTCAGACCATGCTCCTCGCTGGACAGTGTGTAGCCGAGTTGGGTCATTGGTGGGGCCTACCGTGGAGTTACGGCACAGGCGCGAACTACGGCCAGTCGACCCAAAAACGGCCTTCGTGGTCGACCAATACATTGCCGCGTGAGACTGTCTCCCGATGAATTACTACACATGATAATTTAAAACAGAGATTTAACTAATGAAGAAGGGAATGTCGCCGTAGAATACATGAGCAGCCGGGATACGACACTCAACCAAAGCCAACCACAGCGACAGATTGTGGTGTACGAGACGTCGGACCCCCCGCAGGATGGACTCGACTCCCGGCTTGATGCAACTACCTCCCAGACGACCATCCGGTCCGCCTCCGATCCGGTTGGTCTTGTGGATACGTTGACGGAGTCGACGACCGACTGTCTCGTCTGCTACTACGGTACCGAAACGACAGCTGCAACAGAAGCACTGTACGAACTACTGGCGAAAGCCCGCCCGAATCTCCCACGGGTCGCCTACCTCACATCGAGCGAGGCACTGCCTTCGGCACACGAACTCGGGTTTACCGCGGTCCATCTGCGCCGTGAGACCGATGACACGGCCGCCCTCACTGCACGAGTTCAGGCCGCGATCAACGCCACCGAGGCGAGGGGGCCCGAACAGACACTCCAGCGACTGGTGGCAGCCACAGTCGACACCGAGGGGACCGTTCGACAGCTGGCTGGGGGGAGTCAGAATACAGCTCACCCTGACGACCAGCCAGCGCTCTGGACGCTGCCGTGGGCACCCTCGAAACAGGCCGTCGACAGCGCGCTCGAAGCGGCACTCGCCACACCGGGTCGGCCCGCCACTGTCGGCACAGCCGCCGACGCGAGCGACCTGATCGTGGTTACTGCTGGCGGTTCTGGAACCAGCACAAACGGAGCGTCCCCAACAGCGGTCGACCGGATAACCGTCGTGGGCGCGATAGCGACCGATTCGGCGGGCGTCGACGGACCCACAGTGGTCGACGACGTCACAGCCACTGACGACACCGAACTAGCGATGGCCGAGGAGGTCGAACGCTACGAACAGATCCTCGATACGGTCTCGGATGGCGTCTATGCGCTCGATCCGGTGGGACAGTTCACCTACGTTAATCAGGGGTTGGCCGACCTCACCGGCTACAGTCGGTCGGAACTGCTCGGCTCCCACGTCAGCATCTGTAAAAGCGAGTCGACGGTCGAACGGGCCGAAACAGCCGTTCGTGAACAGATCGACCGGGCCCAAACTGATTCCGAGACGGTGAGTGATATCTCGCTGGAGCTGGAGATCGAGACGGCCGATGGGCAGGCGATCCCGTGTATGGACCACATTGCGCTGCTGCCGTTCGACGACCAGTTCCGCGGGAGCGTCGGGGTGCTCCGGGATGTCAGCGCCCAACAGGAACGCGAGCAGACACTGAGTGGACTGCTGACGGTGACGCGGGCACTGATGGCCGCCGAGACCACGCGGGATGTCGCGGATCTCGTCGTCGAGGCCGTCTCGGACGTGCTGGGATACGACCGGGCAATCGTCCATCTGGTCGACGAGGAGACGACCCGTCTCCGCCCGGAGGCGGCCACCGAAACCGTCTCTAGGGCGGTCGACACCCTCAGTTCCGTCGACGTCAGCGAGGGACCGGTCGGCTCCGTTTTCGAATTGGGATCTACACAGCTCTACGAGCCGAGCGAGGCAGCCGGTGCCGAGTACAGGACGGCCGACGTGCTGATGAGTGTCCCGCTCGGCTCCTACGGGACGCTGACAGTCGGTGCCAGCGAAGGCGACGGGTTCGAAGCCTCCGACCGACAATTCATTCAACTGCTGACCGCGAACGCCGAGGAGGCACTCAACCGCACCCAGCGTCGACAGACGCTCCGGCGCTACGAGATGATTCTGGAGTCCGTCCAGGAGATGATGTGTGTCGTCGACAGCACCGGGCGGATCAAACTCCTCACCGATCCACTGGCGAGACGGCTCGACCGTGACCGGTCACAGCTGGTCGGCCAACAGCTTTCGACATTGCTCACCGAATCCCAAACCGATCCGCAAAACGGTCCGTTGGCAGACCTCTTCGAGGCGCAGTCGGCGACAGATATCACGTTCAAAGATCAGCTGGCCGTTGGCGACGACGAGCCAGTGCCGGTCAGTGTCGAAGCCTCCCAACTCCCTCACGTCGAGGGTCGACCGGAGGCTGTTGTCAGCATCCACGACATCTCGGATCTGATCTCGGCCAAGGAGGCCGCCGCCGCCGAGCGCGAGCGGTTTACCTATCTGTTCGAGAACCTCACCGATCCAGTCGACGAGATCAGGGTTGGCGACAACCCCCAGATCAAAGGTGTCAACAGTGCGTTTCGGACACAGTTCGGCGAGCCGGTCGACATTGATCCCGGTCTCTCGGCCGACAGCCACGCGGCACCGATTGCACTCGATGAACGGCTCGTCGAAAGCGAGATCGGGCAGTCGCTGTCCGACGAGTTCCGCTCGGAGGACGACCGCGAGCTAAAACTCTCGACGAACGAGGGGACCAAATACTTCCTCTATCGGAGTATCCCCTACGAACTCGACGACGAGCTCTGTGGGTTCGAGATCTACTCCGACATCACCAGGCTCAAACAGCGAGAGATCCAGCTTCAGGTACTGCACCGCCTCCTGCGACACAACCTCCGGAACGATCTCAACGTTATCGAAGGGTTCGCGGAGATGCTGAAAACCGAACTCGACAACGAACAGCACCAGCAGTTCGCCGCCCACATCCACACCAACGCCACGCAGTTGGCCGAACTCAGCGAGACCGCCAAAACAATCGAGGCGGTCGCCGGTCATCGCTCCCTGAGCCGCGAGCCGATAGCTATCGGCGACCTCGTTCGGTCGACGGTCGAAAGCTGTGCCCAGTCGTACGAACATGCCGAGATCTTCCTCGAAGACTTCCCGGAGATCGCTATCTCGGCAGGACCTCATCTCGAAACCGCCATCGCTGAGCTGGTCGAAAACGCTATCGAACACAACGACGCCGACTCACCGCGCGTCTCGATCAGCGTCGAGGTCGACACCGAAACAGCCACCGTAACGATCAGTGACAACGGGCCGGGAGTTCCACCCGAGGAGTGGGCGGTCGTCACCGGCGACAAGGAGATCTCACAGCTCGAACACGGCAGCGGACTCGGCCTCTGGCTGGTCCGATGGGTAACCGAAGAGGGTGTCATAGAAAGCGTCACACACGAAGACGCAGGATGTTGGAACTGTGTCTACGAGCGCCAGCATCCTGCAAGAGGAGACTTCTATCGACGAGTTCTTCAATGTAATGGCGACCGAGACGCTCGCGTTGTTCGAGCATCTTGAGTTCGACTTTCTCGAAGAATTCGATGTGTTCGCCCCCGCTCGCCGGGGGCGAACACGAGATCATCACCCACCAGCACTCTTCCGAGCGTTCCTGCACTGCTACTACAAGAACGTCTACGGCATCCGTCCAGTCACGCGAGAACTCCAGAACACGGTCGTCTGGCTCAGCTGTGGCTTCGATCGACCGCCGTCGAGAGACGCGGTCGATCGCTTCCTCACCGACCTCGAACACGTCGTCGACGAGGTCTTCGACCGCCTCGTCGAGCAGGCCGCCTGCCGCGGCCTGCTCGACTTGACCTACTCCATCGATTCCACCGACGTGAGGACGATGCCCGCCGACCAAGACGCGTCGAAAGGCTACGATCCAACCGCCGAAGAGTACTACCACGGCTACGGCTGTACGATCGTCTCGACCGGGCAAAAGATCCCGATTGCCGCGGAGTTCACCGAGAGCAAGCAAGCGCCAGAGGAGACGGCGATGCGCGTCACGTGTGACGCGCTCGCCGTCGAGAAACCGATCTGGATGCTTGGAGACAGCGCCTACGACACGCTCGGCTGGCACGACCACCTGCTGGCCGCAGGGGTCGTGCCAGTCGCTCCGTACAACGCACGAAACACCGACGATCCGAAAGACATCGAGTACAGGGTCGAAGCCCGCATCGACGAACACAGCGAGGACGTTCAGCTGAAGCAATCGACGCTAGACGAGACGTACAACCGCCGGAGTGGAGTCGAACGAACCAACGACGCCGTCAAGGACTGCGGCCTCGGGCACGTTCGCGCCCGAGGCCGCGTCCACGCACGAGCACAAGTGTTCCTCGCGCTGTGCCTTCGTCTCGTTATTGCGATCACCAACGACGAACGCGGAGACAATCCAGGAAGCACCGTCATCACGCTATGAGAACTATTCTATGACACCCTCTAACCGAAGGCTACGGCGGCGATCTCACCTACCACTGTTTGGGCGAGGGAAGTTCGATCTCGATCCAACTCCCGTTAGCCGACGACTAACGCCTCTCAGACGAAATCAGACAACCCCGCCTGATCCTCGTCGTCACCGTCGTCCGGTTCGTCCTCCTCTGGTGGGTCGTCGACACTCGCTGTCGACGAGTCGTTTGCCGTCTCAACGAACTCGTTTTCAGTCCCATCAGACTCCGCATCATCATTTTCTCGCTGCATAAACGCGTCGCCAGCGTGGGCTTCGATTGCATCGTCGCGTGCTGCCTCGGCGTCTTCGACAATCGAGCCAACTTTCTTGGTCGACTCGCCGCTCCCCGTGATGAACGAGACCTGCGATTCGTCGAAGTCGTAGGCCGCAGCCATCGCCACCGTCAACTCCCGCGGCTTGCAGTGGTGGGTCATCGCCGAGAGGAACGGCAACACGGCTCGGCGAGCGATGGCCATGCTCATCCCGCCGCGGTCGGCAATCCGTCGACACACCTCGTCGGCGGTTTTGTCCGAGCCGGGCCAAAACTGGGGTCGACCGTAGCGCGTCCAGCCGCCTTTCGTTCCATTTCGGGCCGCGGCAACACCTCCGGCGGCGTTATCCGTTGCATACCGCCAGTAGCTGTAGTTCTGGCTGGCCCGCACGCGACCCAGCCAGATATCGGCGTTCGCGAGGAAATCGTAGGCCCGCGCGGCCTCGTCGGCGTCGTAAACGCCCAGCATGTTGTCTTCGAGCCACTTGGTCAGGTCGTCGGGTGTCTCGTCGACGCGATAGGCCGACTGGATGGATTCTTCGGCCGATTCCTCTTTGAAAACCGCATCCAAGAACGGAAAGATGTCCATCGAGGTGTCCCGCTCGCCGGTGACTACGTCGGCTTCGCTGATCGAATCCCGGCCCTCGGCGGCGGCCTGAAGGTCTTTGACTGCGCCACGCAGATCACCACTGTTTGTCTCGGCGATTGCATCGAGGGCGTCCTGTTCGTATTCAATTCCTTCGTGTCGACAGATGTCTCGGAGCGCGGGGACGATAGAGCGTGCGCCAACGTCGCGGAACTCGATCTCTTGACAGGCGTTTCGGAGGCCGCGGCTCATATCGTAGAACTCGTTGGCGATCAGGATGATCGGCTGGCCGGAGTTCTTGACGAGGTCGGTGATTGCGGCCTTGCCGCCGCGGTCGTAGTTGCCGTGGATGTTGTCAGCCTCGTCCATGACGACGAGCTGTCGACTGGCCGTATCCGCGCCTGCTGCGCCGCCACCCGAAGCGCTGCCCGAGAGGGTAGCGTTCATCGCCGCCCGCCCCGCGAACCGCTCGATCACGTCGCCGGTCCGCTGGTCGGAGGCGTTGAGTTCGACCGTCTCCCACCCCATATCGTTGGCCAGCGCGTGGGCTGCCGACGTTTTCCCGACGCCCGGCGAGCCGTAGATGATGACCGCCTCCCGGTGGTCGTCCCACGTGTCGGCCCACTTCTGGAGCGCGTCGCGGGCCTTGTTGTTCCCCCGGAGCTCCGAGAGACTCCGTGGGCGGTAGCTTTCGGTCCAATCAACCATTATCGGAGCAAGGTCAGTCCGGTGCTTAGTGGTTGCGGAGCCGTCGGCACCGCTCACAGCGAACAGCTCGTCGACGGGATTCGAGACGTGCCACCGAGTAGGGTGTGACTACACGTCGACTGCTGCTGACCGAGTCGGAGACATTATTTAAAAACAGGGTTTTCCGGTGGTTTCATTCGGCTATCCACAAAATAGGAAGGCATGTCACGGGTCCAATCGACCGAACTCGACGATGCGGAGATCGACTCACTGCTCGGTACGGGCGGTATCGGCGTGATCTCGTTTGCCGACGGTGACGAACCGTACTCGATTCCGGTCTCCTACGGCTACGATTCGAACGCTGAGTGTCTATACGTTCGGTTCGGCTTCGCCGATAACAGCGAGAAACGTCAGTTCATCGACGACGGCGTCACAGCCTCGCTGGTCGTGATGGCCGAATCGATGGACGGCTGGCAGAGCGTTGTCGCTCGCGGTCCGCTCCACAAAGTCACCGAAATGGCACTCGACTCACAGGCCGCCGAGAGTGTCCGGAAAATCAACATTCCCTTCGTGACAATCTACGACAAACGCGCCAGCGAACTGGAGTTCGAACTGTTCCGACTCGAACCCGACTCGATCACCGGTCGACGGGAACGCTGATCGGTAGGAGCCGCCTACCCAGTCGAAGGCAGCGCCATACTGGTCGACAGTCGCACGGTATACGTCAACTGTCGAACTTCGGTTTCGGTATGCTTTTGCTTGCAAGGGACGGGATTCAGGTATGACACAGGTTTCAGAGAGGAGCCGATGACTTCATCGATTCGTGAGGATCTGGCCCATCGGATCGCAGGTGAGATCACGCTCAGCGAGGACCCCGGTGCCACGCTCCGGAAGTGGCGAACGGATTTCGATATCTCACAGACCGATTTGGCCGCGAACTTGGATGTCTCGTCATCGGTGATCTCGGATTATGAGAGCGGTCGACGCGAGAGTCCGGGCATCGGCATCGTCCGTCGGCTCGTGACGGCATTGTTGGATGTCGACGAGGCCCGCGGTGGGAGCCGGATTCGCCAGTACGGGCGGGTGTTGTCGGCAGGCTTCGACGGTGATATCGTCTACGACCTCCGGGAGTATTCGACTGCCCTCCCTATCGAGGATTTTTACGAGGCACTCGATGCGACCGAGATCGTTCGCGGGGACCGCGACTACGTCAACGGCCACACCGTCATCAACAGCATTCAGGCGATTACTCGGTTGACAAACGAAGAGTTCTATCGGCTCTATGGCCAAAGCACCGACCGCGCGCTGGTGTTTACCGACGTGACTCGCGGCGAGTCGCCGCTGGTCGCTATGCGTGTCGTGACGCCGACACCGAATGCGGTCGTGTTGCACGGCATTGAAGAAGACGATCTGTGGGAACATGCCGGAGATCTAGCCAACGTCGACGGGTTTTCGCTGGCGGTGTCGACGCGGGACCTCGATGATGCGCTCGACGATCTGCAGGCGCTGGCCTAGCTCTCGGTTGAGGTGTCGACGCCGTCCGTGTGGTCGCTGATGAAGTCGACAACAGCATCGGTCCCCTGAAAGCCCTCAGCCAGTCGACCGACTTCCGCGCCGTCATCGAAGACGATCAGCGTCGGCACGCTCTTGATATTGTGTTCCTCGACGAGATCGAGATCGAACTGCGGATTGATCATGCCAACCGTAATTCCGGTTGCGCGGGCGACGTTGCCCAAGACTGGTTCGATAGACTGGCAGAGCGTACAGCCCTTCGTGTAGAACTCGATGAGGACTGGTGATCGGGATTGAAGAAGGTCGACCAGTTCGTCTCGGTCGGCGAGTCGAATCGGTTTGTTCGGTGTCGACTCGGAGGTCTGCTCGGTCATTGGTGTCGACAACGCGGGCCGAGCGGAAACCGATTGCGCCCAGCCGACGGTCGACTACTCGACGTAGTCGTACTTTCGTTCGTTCATTCGGCCCCAGCCAGTGAACACGAACTCGTCGGAGGGGTTGGTGAACTCCTCTAGGTCGACATTGCTCTTTTCGTAGTTGTGGCTGTCGTGGACCTGCTCGTACTCCTCGTAGGTCAGATCGTAGCGCGCGGCGATCTGGGCGTCGATGTTGAGCTGGTCGATCTCCTCGCGCCACTCGTCTTGCACAGTCTCAGCGTGAATCTCGGCCTGTGCACCCGATCCGTAGGAGCCAATGAGGAGCTTTTCATCCGTCAGATCGCGGCCGTTGTCGGCGGCATATTTCATCGCGGCGATCCGGGCGAGATGGACTGAGCCGGTGTACCAGTTGCCGACGTGCCGCGAGATACCGAGTGTCGGCTCGATGGTCTTGTCGTACCACGCGCGGTATTGGTCGGTGTCTTTCAACTCGTCCATATAGTCGCGGATCGCATCCTCGTAGGCGTCCCACGAGGTGTACTCGTCCTGACGCGGTTGGTAGCCGAGTTCACCCGATAGTTCCTCTTCGATCTCAGTATCCCGGCTCATATGCCGGTAGCCAAGCAGGGCGGCCTTCCGGACCATCCCCGGGAACGGGGTGTGGAACGGAATGTAGGCGAAATCGTCGGGATGCATATCCCATGCCACGGATTCGAAGTCCTGGACTGCTTCGCGCATCCGGGCGAGATACACCTGCATCGACCGTTTGCCATCCACGGAGGGGAACTGCTGGTTCGGTTTCAGGAAGTCGGTTTCGTCCATACTCCCATACCCTTGCTCGGTCGAAATCTCGACCAGATCGGGCTCTTCGTCGACGAGCATGGCGACCGCGCCTGCGCCCTGCGTTGCTTCGCCGGGGTCACCGCGGGCATAGAGGGCGGTGTCGGTGGCGATCACGAGCGCTGCGCGGCCACGGTTGCGACCGGCGCGGATCCAGTTGTAGGCGTCGTCGACCGACTGGGTGCCGGCGACGCAGGCGAACTTCCGCTCGCCCTTGTTGGCGTGGCGGAAGTCCTCCTCGTAGTACTGTTCGAGACAGCCGGCGATGTAGGTCGAGACGGGTTTGGAGTTGTCGAACGCCGACTCGGTGGCCACGTCGATCCGACCGATGTCGGAGGGGGTCAGCCCCTTGCGCTCCATGAGGCGTTTGGCCGCGTTCGCGCCCATGGTAACGATATCCTCGTAGACGTCAGGGAACGAGGAGTGTTCGAGACCGATCCCTTTGCGATACTTATCGGGGTCTTCGTCTTTGGCGGGCGCGAACGTCTCCGGCAGGTCGAGCTGTAGCTTTCCGGTCCAGATCTCGACCGCGTCAATACCGACAGGTGTCATACCGACCGATTGCGAGAGTGGGCTTATGGGTGTGTCGATGCTATATACGTCGACTGTCGAACCCTATACTCTCACAGCAATAACAAACAACCTACACTACAGCCACGTATTTATGTACCTCAAAACTAACTAGTCAGTATCCGATGTATAGGTCTAGTTTGGTCTCTCGCATTTTTCTTGGTATTGGTACATTTCTTAGTCACACGGTTCTCTACCAACGGCTCCATTCGATGGATAGCGACGCGTCGAACCGGGTGTCCGGACAACTGCTGTGTCGACATCCCGACCCCGAGCGGATTGGCACTGCTGTAGAGTCACAGTCGGAACAGATCAGTGATATAGCCCATGTCTGACTCGAAAAGCAAGGTCTCGTTTGTCGACGACACGCGTGGTGTCTCGGAGGTTGTCGGTTTTATATTGGTATTTGCGGTTCTCATCCTCGCACTCTCGACATATCAAGCAGCGATTGTTCCGCAACAGAACGCACAGGCTGAGTTCCAGCATTTTGAGGACGTTCGAAACGAGATGATCGAGCTTCGAAATTCGATATCAACCGCCGGACAGACCGACGTCTCGCAGTTCCCGAGTGTCACACTCGGAACGAACTACCGGACGCGAACCGTGACGGTCAATCCACCCCCACCAGCCGGGACGCTCCAGACAAGCAAGCCATACAATATCACGATTGCGAACGCATCCGGATCACAAATGAACATCTCGACCCGGTTTATCGAGTACCAACCGGGCTACCGTGAGATCTCTATCGGGTCGACGTGGTACGAGCATTCAGTGTTGTACCTCGACGAGCGAGATCGCGGTGGCGTGAGTATCATCGAAGAGCAAAACATCGTCAAAGACGGGACAGTGCGCATCACCGCCCTGCAAAACCAGTTCGAAAAGACTGGCACCGGGCGTGTAACACTCGAACTGTATCCACAAGATAAATTGAGCGCAGATGATTTCCCAGCGGCTGAGGGCGAAAATCTCACAGTTACGATTCCTACCCGATTAAATGAAGACGAATACTGGGATGATGCTCTGGGAGAGACCGGTGGTATTTATCAGGATGTCGACCCGTATCCCGTCTCTGATGACGTCTATAAGCTCAATTTAAGCGTCAATGAGAGCGATCTGAAAGTGAATACAGTCGGGATTCGTGAAGAACCTGATGAAGGTCCAGCGAAAAACATACAGCCACAAGGTACCGGTGGCGGTGGCGGAGACAGTGGTGGTAGTGTAACTGACGATGGGTCTCTTTCATTCGCTGGATTACCTACAGTCAAAACAATTAATAATAATCCTGTGACAGGGGTAGAGTTTGATTTTGGAGTGTCAAACCCAGACGGTGTAAATTATCAGATTAGGCTTGGTGTTCGAAACGCGACTGGGGGGTCAAGTAACCGGCTAATCCCAAATGCCGATAGTCCAGAATCCGTCAACGAATCTCACGGAGATGCATTATCAGATAAATTTACCGGAAATGATAATACCTACCTTGATGTCGAAATAATATTGCTAGATTCTAGTGGATCCGTGATAGATTCTCGTTCTGGGCGGATCACTAAATCAGGAGGAGGAAACCCCGTCACACTTACATAATCGCAACATTCAATATAGCCATTTTACGACCGCTATATGACTAAAATCAAATCAGATTTCAGCAGCTAGTTTTAATCGAGATTTGATAGCTACTCTTCGTCGATAACTTCCGGATCCGCAAACGCATCTTGGAGACTATCTAAGCCGTTCAACCATTCGGAGACGATCCATGACTCGATCTCGTCGACCTCCGTCCCATCGAACTCTGCGCCGTCGATGATCTGGGTGCCAGCCTGCACGAGATATGCGAGCGCCGCGTCGACATCCTCTTCGTCGGTGGCGACCTCGATGGCCGCGTCGATACACTCCTCAACCGAGTACTCCTCGACGGGACCACCGATGATGTACTCCTCGGCCGCATAGAACACGGGAACGAGGCTGGTCTGGACGCTGTCGATCAACAGCAGTGCTTCCTCGCCGTCGAACTCCGGTTCGGCCATGACGACTTCGTTGATAAATTCGAGCTTTTCGAGGGTGGTCTCCTCGTCGACGCGACCGTCTTTGGCCGCCGAGATGACCTTCGCAATCGCGATTGTGGTGTCGTTTTGGAGGTTAAAGTAGAGGCGAGCGAAGTCCTCGCTTTCGGGGTCGAGTTCCTCGTCTTCGACCCGTGTCAGCCAATTTTGCCAGCGATCTTCGGAGTAAAACGTCTCGGCGGGCTCATCTGTCATACGTCATTACTCTGGGTGGGGACTCAAATGCCTTTCTTATCGTTCGACTATCGACCGCGATAGCTGGTCACAACCCGGATGATAGCCGTTGACTAACGCTTTAGTAGCCAGAGTATAATCTCAGCCAACTGCTGACAGACGGATCACGACTCCATCACTGACGACTCACGAGAGCGTCGACTCGGTGTCGATTCCGTAGACGCGCTCGGGAGTCTCAACGTGTGCGCGATGGATTGCCTCGTCGTACCCCTGCTCGCTGAGCCATCGGACGCGACGCGGGACGGTTTTCGGTCCCAACACAGCTCCGGGTCGGTCGGGATCGTCGATGAAGTCGGTCTCCATCAGGAACGAGTCGCCCGACTCGGCGGCCGTTTCGATCCAATCTTTGTTACTCATCACGCTCGGCGTCGGGCCTGCCAGTCGACCGCCCGCGTAATGTTTGACGACCTTGTGTGGCGCAAGCCCTCGCTCTTCGGCCCAGTCAGCGATCTCGGTCAGGTCTTCGCTGGCCTCGGTGTGGAGTTGGACCGCACAGTCGACTTCGGCTCCCAGTGAAAAGGCGTGTTTCATCACGCCGTTCGAAGCATCCCACACAGCGTCGCTCACCTCGTAGTGCGGTCGACCGGATTTAAGACCGAGTGCCCGCCCGTCGCCCACATAGTCGGCGGCAATATCGAGCACGCCCTGCATGCAGTCGCGGGCCTCGGCTGGCGAACAGCCGCGATCCTCGATGAGTCGACTAATTAGGCCGGGATGGGCACCGACAATTGGCCACGCGCGTCCCGGGAGTCGCTCAGTTGCGTCGGCGGCGATCTCGACTGTGGTCTCGAAGACGGACCTGAAATCCTCGGGATCGGTTGAGTCGACGCCAAGTTTCCACGATGGTTGGTTGACGATCATGAGGTGGGTACCTCCGAGTCGTGCGAATTCGTCGACGGCTTCCATCCCGCGTCCCCGCTCGGGATCAAGATGCAGATGGTTGTCGAGAACTGGCGTTGCTAACTCCTCCATGGCTCAGGATTCGAGTGGGGACGCAAAAAGTCGGCAGGTCTCGTCCTATTCGAAGGCAAACTGGACGGCAGTTTCAGCGTCGACGACGGTTGCGCCGGGCTGATCGGCGAACCCCTCGTGAAGTCGGTCGTAGGTTTCGGTGACGGCTTCGACGATCACGTTTGTCTCGCCGATGACGGGCATGAAGTTGGTGTCGCCGCGCCAGCGCGGGACGATATGGGTGTGGATGTGGTCGCCAATCGAGCCGCCCGCGCCGTCGCCGAGGTTCATCCCCGTGTTGAATCCATCCGGGCCAAGCCCGCTTTTGAGTGCCCGGATCGTCACCTGTTTGAGCCGGGCGTGATCCACCAGTTCGGCCTCGGTGAGATCCTCGTACCGTCCGACGTGTCGACGGGGGATCACCATCGCGTGGCCGGGGTTGTACGGGTAGTTGTTCAGGATGACGAACGTCGACTCGCTTTCGGCGACGATCAGATTCGACCGGTCGTCGTCGGCTTCGGGGAGGACACAGAACGGACAGCCATCGAGCGAGGCGTTTTTGTCCTCGCGTTCGATCCACTCGATTCGCCACGGAGCGAAAATCTGGTCCATACACAGTACAGTCAGTAGCCCCGTATAATCGTACCCGTTAGGCAGTGGCTACTATCATATTGTGGTGACTGTCAGCGCTGTTGGCTACTGGTTTTATTCTCGTGTGTGGCCTACCACACGACACATGGCCACAACGCCCTCCACCCCGGATAACACCGTTGAGTACTGTTCAGACTGTGGCCGAGAGACCTCCCACGTCGTTCGCGTCGAGATCCGAACTGAGAGCCAGAAAACGGAGAACGCGGAGTTCTCTCGGGAGCCGTACCGCCTCACACGGTGTGTCGACTGCGGATCCGAGTCGACGATGCGCATGAACAACGCCTAGTCCCCACTCAACGCCAGCCCACGACACTGCGATCAGTCGAAGCCGTGGATGCCGCTGGTTGTTACCTCACAGCCATCCTCGGTGACAATAAGCGTGTGTTCGGCTTGGCTGACTAGTTGACCGTCGGCTTCTTTGAGTACGGGATAGCCTTTGACGACGTCGGCCATTTTGAGCCGTCGGAGCGCCATCTCCGACCGTGAACTGTCGAGCCAGCGACCCGCAAACGGCAGGTCATCGAACGCCTCCAGTTCGTCGAGTACCTGTCGAGCACGCCGATCTCGGACGTTTCCATCGCTCACCTGTTCGTAGATCTCTTCGGTACCACCCTCGCCGACTTTCCCGCGGCCGTCGGTAGCGAACGGCTCGATAGCGATGGCTTGGCCGACTTCGAGTTCGACGCTTCGGTCGACCGCGCGGTTCGGGATATTTGGCCCCGTGTGGGCGTCGTACCGCTCGACGCCGTGGCCCGTCAGATTGAGAATTGGCGTATAGCCGTAGCCGTCGATGACGGCCTCGATTTCTCCGCCGATTGTACCGACTTCGACTCCGGGACCGACTGCGTCGACGGCGGCTTCGAGGGCCTGCTCGGAGGCTTCAGCCAGCTCCGTGTTACCGGTGTAGTCGACCGTCACGGCGGCATCAGCGATGTAGCCGTCGACGTGAACCCCGATATCCAGACAGATCATCTCGTCGCCGAACTCGGTGTCATCGTCGCGGGCGGGCGTCGCGTGCGAGGCTTCCTCATCAATCGAGATGTTGACCGGGAACGCCAGTCCGGCACCCGACTCTCGGATGGCGTCTTCGGCGTATTCGGCGACTTCGAGTTGGGTGACGCCCGGTTCGATCATCGCTCGGGCCTCGGTCATCGTCTCGACGAGAATTTCGCCGGCCTCGCGATAGCTGTCGACTGCGTCGTCATCAAGGGGTCCGATACTCATACACGGCCCTATAGGAGGTCGTCCGCAAAGAGGTTCCGACCGCGACGAACATGGGACGACAGTGTTGTGGGACCGCCCGGTTACTGCGGAGTGTCGGGACCGACCGTCCGGTCTCCTGTCCCGGCTGGCTTGGCGGTCGAACTCGCGTCGACATGGAGCCGTCCAGTTCCCCAAAGGGTGATCTCCAGACCAGCGTGATCGAAACTCAACATCCACGACTCCGAACCATCGTCACGGTACAACTGCAGCAGCGTATCCGGATCGATGCTCTCTGCGAGCACTGGAACTTCTGTCGACCCTGTTGTGACTTCGATTGCCTCGACAATCGCCGTACAGGGGTTCTGTGTCGACGGATCAAACATCGTTCGATACATCTGGTCGTCGACACAGTGTGAGTCAGACGCTGATACAGTCATCCGTGATACACTATGACATGAAAGAACTTAATCATCTCGCTCCGATTTTCAGCGGTGATACTGTCGACCCGGAGACGGTGTATCAATCGGTGGGTCGAAGAACTGGTCATCTATCGAGTTATTCCCAGAGAGATACAGCAATATTGTACTCTGCCTAGGATTACTCATAATTATTCCGGTGACACCGAGAACGGCAGGACTTTTAGGTTCCCTTAGAAACCCGTGACCGTCTATGAGCTACGATAAGATTGAGGTTCCCGAGACGGGCGAGCAGATCACGCTTGCCGACGAGGAAACCGGGGAGCTAAACGTTCCGGAGACGCCAATTATTCCGATTATTTACGGTGACGGGATCGGGTCGGATGTCGGCCCAGCCGCCCAGAAAGTGCTCGATGCCGCCGCTGAGGCGACCGGTCGCTCGATTTCGTGGATGCGACTGTACGCCGGTGGCTCCGCCCGAGAGAAATACGACGAGAACCTCCCACAGGAGACCGTCGACGCGATCCGCGAACACCGAGTCGCGATTAAGGGCCCACTAACGACCCCCGTAGGCGCGGGCTTCCGCTCGCTCAACGTCGCGCTGCGGAAAAAGCTGGATCTGTACGCCAACGTCCGACCGACCTACCATCTCGACGGCGTTCCATCGCCGGTCAAAAATCCGGGCGCGATGGATATGGTCACGTTCCGGGAGAACACCGAGGACGTGTACGCTGGCATCGAGTGGGAAGCCGGCACCGACGAAGTCCAAGAGGTCAAGGAGTTCGTCGAAGAGGATATGGGCTTCGACAACACGATCCACGATGGGCCGGTCGGCATCGGTATCAAGCCGATCACCGAGTTCGGCTCGAAACGCCTCATCCGCGAGGCCATCGACTACGCCATTAACAACGACCGACCAACAGTCACGCTCGTCCACAAGGGCAACATCATGAAGTTCACCGAGGGCGCGTTCCGTGACTGGGGCTACGAGGTCGCCGAGGAGGAGTACGGCGAGGACGTTCTCACTGAGGACGAACTCTGGGACGAGCACGACGGCGAGCAGCCCGAGGGCACCGTGGTCGTTCAGGACCGCATCGCCGACAACATGCTCCAGCAGATCTTGACGCGAACGGATCAGTACGACGTGATCGCCACGATGAACCTCAACGGCGACTACATGTCCGACGCCGCCGGTGCACAGATCGGTGGCCTCGGTATCGCTCCCGGAGCCAACTACGGTCACGGCCGCTGTCTGGCCGAGCCAGTCCACGGCAGCGCACCCAAGTACGCTGGCGAGGACAAGGTCAACCCAACCGCGATGATCCTCTCCGGACGAGAGATGCTCGACTACCTCGGCTGGGACGACGCCGCCCAACTCGTGCGTGACGCCGTCGAACAGACGATTGTCGACCGGACGGTCACCTACGATCTGCACCGGCAGATCGAGGGCGGCGAGAAACTCGCCACCAGCGAGTTCGCCGAAGCCGTCGTCGAGAATATCGACCAGTTGGCCTAACGCCACGCGAGGCGTCTCGACCACTCACACTGCTCTTTTTTGACGTCGTCGACCAACCTCTCTACGTTGTGGATACGGGTTCGACGTGTGGTATATCGTGTTTTATGACATAATTAGATAAAAAGAGACACATACCATCGGCCAGTTAGATACGCAGTAGATGTATTCGTGGGTCAGTCGACGATTGGAACAGACGTACGAGCGGCTCCTCCGCCGCGAGATCGGCGACGGGCCGACACACGTCGCAATCATCCAAGACGGAAACCGGCGCTACGCCCGCAAACAGGGCGACGACGCGCCGGACGGCCACCGTGCGGGTGCCGAAACATCCGAACAAGTCCTCAACTGGTGTGAGGAGTTGGGTGTCAAGGAGCTGACGCTGTACACGTTTTCGACCGAGAACTTCAATCGCCCCGCCGAAGAAAACGAGCCGCTGTTCGATATGATCGCTTCCAAACTCCGGGAACTCGCCGACAACGACCGGCTCCACGACCGGGAGGTCTGTATTCGGGCAATCGGCGAGATCGACCGGCTCCCCGAGCGTGTCCGTGAGGCCATCGAGTACGCCGAGACCGAAACCGCGGGCTACGACGGGTTCCGGCTCAACATCGCGTTGGCCTACGGCGGTCGCAACGAACTGCTCCGGGCGGCCCGGGAGGTCACCGCAGCGGTTGAGGCGGGCGACCTCTCGGCCGACGAAATCGATGTCTCGACCATCGAACAGCGACTCTACCGCCAACCGATCCGGGACGTCGACCTCATCATCCGCACGGGAGGCGACGAGCGAACCTCGAACTTCCTGCCGTGGCATGCCAACGGCAACGAGGCCGCGGTCTACTTCTGTGCACCCTACTGGCCGGAGTTCTCGAAAGTCGACTTTCTCCGTGGTATTCGGACCTACGAGTCCCGCGAGCAGTCTTGGCAACAGAGCAAGGTCGACCGTGCGGTCACGCTCGTCCGGGCCCTCGGGAGCCTCGAACTCGAAGAGGCCCGTCGTGTGGCCGGACGACTCCGCGAACAGCTCCCGCAGGCTGGCGTCCAGGCGGTGACCGACGAACTAGAGGCCCAGGGGTCGACCGAATCGGCCACCGAGACGGAACTGTCGGAGACCACCTCACCGAGTTCAGCCGACTAACACGCCTCAGAAGAGACCCGAGCCATCGACCCGTCTGACCGTGATCGTGACCGAGTCGACAACCGTCTCACTGTCGGTCTGGACGACACGAAGCTCGTAGGTTCGCTCGTCTCCGTCGTTCCACGGCGGCGGAAGCTCATTTTTATATGTCGGTTCGGGACCGAGTCGACCGCCCGAGGAGATCCGCTTGTTCGATCCGTTCGTCCGCTCGTAGGCCTCGATTTGGTAGCTGCCAGTGCGGTTGGGGAGCCGGTAGTCGAGTTCATATCTAGCTCCGTCGATATCGTTGATATCGTACACCGAGACGTTTTCGATCACGGCCCCGGTCGTCGGCTCACCGATTGTCGTTTCGTACTCCGCAGTCGCCAGACAGCCGCCGCCGGCCAGACTCACACCGACGAGCAGAGCCAGTAGTAACCGCCGGTTGGAATGAGGAACGGTCATTGTCTCAGGCTCCGAACCGCCGCTGTCTGTCCTCGTAGTCGAGCAACGCCCGGAGATAGTCACGTTTTCTGAAATCCCGCCAGTTGACGTCGGTAAAGTAGAGTTCGGAGTACACCGATTGCCAGATCATAAAATCCGACAGCCGTTCGGCCCCGGTTTTGATAACCAGATCCGGCTCCTCCCGGAACACGAGCCGGTTGTCGATCTGTTCGGCCTCGATTTCGTCGGGCGAGAGGTCGCCCGCGTCGACGGCCTCTGCGAGCTGTCGGACGGTTTCGGTGAACTCCCGTTTCCCGCCAAGCCCAATCGAAATCTGGATTGGCTCCTCGGCCTGCTCGGTGTCGTCGGGACCTCTGACGGCCATCGGTCGAGGGACCGATAGCTCCGCAAGCTCCCGGCGGAGCGTCGGGATCACTGCCTCGTCGAGCACGCTAACCGAGACGGTGATTCGCTCGGCACCGTATTCGACGGCCCACTCGAAAAACGCGGCCAGCGTCTCGTAGGCTCCCTGTTCGAGGAGGTCTCGCTCGGTGATGACGACCGCAACGTGGCGTGGGGGGTCTTCGGACTGTCGACGGAGCCGGACGGCGAGATAAGTGTCGTACAGCACTACCGGACACTCTGCCCGGAGCGGTAAAAACTCGCTGTCAGCGACATTCGGTCTGTTGGAGACGGTTCCCGCTCGACTGCCACCCGGTGGGCGGTCGAGACGGGAACATCCGACAACAACCAGTATCAGACGGCGTTTCGGCATGTCGGGACCGTTAAGTGTGTCTCGGGGATACGGCGTTGTGTGACAGATGGGTTCCGACGCGCCGGTGGATTCGCCGCTGTCGCCAGCCTCGCGCTGGCGGCTCCAGCGCTCGGCCCGTCGACGGCAATCCCCTTCGCAGTGATCGCTCTCGTTGCGGCCGTCGGCATCACCGACGGCCCGCTATTCGACCTGTTTGCTCGCCCCGGTGACTGGGAGGACGGTCGACTCAACGGGCTGGCTGGCTTTTCGCTTGCCGCGGCGGCCCTCGCCCTGTTGGCGACCGTTCCCCAAACTCCACTGCCAGTCGGTATCTTCGTCGGGACGCTATTCATACTCGGCTTCGGAAACCTCGGGATGGAGGCCGTCCGGACACAAACCAGCGAGCCGTTTTTAACAGTCGCTGGTTTCGTCGCCACTGGCTTTCTGGCCGGGATCGGTGGCCAGTATCTGGTCGACCTCCAGCAGGCCACACCGGTCGCGTGGTCGTTGATCACGTTTCTGGCTATCGTCGGCGCGCTGATCGCCGCCCTGCTCCGGGAACTCCTCTACGAGCGGGACGACCCGCTGGTGTTGCTCTCGGTGGGGCTCGTACTGTGGCTGTTCGCCGAACTCGTCGGGACGATGCCGCCGGTCGAACTCGTCGCCGCCCTCGTAGTCACGGTCGTCCTCGGGGCTATCTCCTACGGGTTGGGCACCGCGTCGGTCTCAGGAATGCTCACTGGCGTCCTGCTCGGCGTGCTGATGATCGTTCTCGGCGGCTTCGGCTGGTTCGCCGTGTTGATTGCGTTTTTCGGTATCGGTGGGCTCTCCTCGAAGTTCCGCTACGGCGACAAGGAACAGCGCGGCGTCGCCGAGGACAACGATGGAGCCCGCGGCACTGGCAACGTGTTGGCGAACGCGGCGGTCGCGCTCGTCGCCGTATTAGGATTCGCCATCGTCGACGGAACCGGCCCGCTGGCGGTGGCCTTTTTATTCGCCTTCAGCGGCTCGGTGGCGACAGCGCTCGGCGATACACTCTCCAGTGAGATCGGCGGGCTGTTCGACTGCCCGCGGCTCATCACGACGCTCAAACGCGTCGAGCCCGGCACCGACGGCGCGATCACGTGGCAGGGCGAACTGGCTGGCCTCGCCGGAACCGGTCTCACCGGCCTGCTGTCGATGGTCGTCCTTCCGCTGGGGGCGATGTGGCCCGCCGCTGGCATCGTCGCGTTCGGCGGCTTCGTCGGGATGACCGTCGACAGCCTGCTGGGGGCAACCCTCGAAGGCGGCCGACTCGGCAACCAATGGGTCAACTTCCTCGCAACACTCAGCGGCGGGCTGTCGAGCGCCGGACTGGCCATCTGGCTCCTTTGAGATGACACCCCAGCCACCCATCCGACCTGCTCGCTCGGACGACGGGGCTGTACTCCAACAACTCCAGTCGCTCCTCTCGGAGCCGAGTCCCGGACTGCTGTCGACCGCCCTCGCCGAACGGTCGACTGCTTCCATTGGGTCAGCGAGCGCGCTCCAAACGTCGACGCTGCTTATAAGTCCAGACAGCACCGACCAGCCGGTCGGCTATCTGCTCGCAGTCGGCGGCGAGTCGACACATATCGCTGAACTCGCGGTCGACCCCGACCATCGCCGAGAAAATCGGGCGACGGCTCTTTTACAGGAGATCTGTACGAACGCGACGGAGCCGGTGACGGTTCACGTTGCAGCGGACAACGAACCCGCGCTATCGCTCTACCGGCGGGTTGGGTTCGTCGAGCAGGGTCGCTCGTCGGAGCTATTCGAGCGTAGTGACGGACTAACGCTGGTGTATGATCCGTCTACGAAAGTAGACTGAGGCTACCGATCAGACTTCGACATCGAGTTCGGCCGTCCGGAGCTGTTCGGCCGTAAGCACGCGTGTATCGACCGGCTGTTTGACGAACTCGCCGGTCGACCGAGCGACGATGTGGTCGAGATCGCGTTGGGTGGCGATATCCAGCATCTGTTGGGTGAGTTCGCCGTCGAACACGAGGGCGAACACGTCGTCGCTGGTTTCGAGCGCTGAGACCAGTTCCTCGAGGTCGACTTCTGTGAGTAGCTCGAACGATTCCGAGAGGAGCCGGGCGGTCCCAGTTCCCTCGTCGATGACCTCACGCACGTGACTTTGTAGCGTCGCGGGTGTCTCCGTCTCGGCTTCGGTCGGAGACTCGTGGGCTACCGCCTCGCCATCCGGCGTCTCGTCGGCTGTCGGTGTGTCGACTGTCGGCTCCGAATCAGCGCCCGTCGACTCCGGATCGGTTGTCGAAGCTGGATCGACCGGCTCCGTTGACCGTTCGGTGGTTTCAGTCGAACTCGTCGGGATCACTTCGACCTCGGTGGGTGACTCCGAATCGGCGTCCGTCGACGTGGTCGTCTCAGTCGCGGCACTCTGCTGATTCTCGGTGTCGGTTTCGGATGGGGCGGTATTGGTGTCCCCGGTCTCGACGAGGCCAGCGATGGTTTCCCGGATGTTTTGGACGTCCCCGAGGCGGTCGGCGGCGATCTTCTCGCGGAGCAGCGAGTGGACCTCCTCGCGGGAGAGGTCTTCGACCGATTGGTCCGCCGGCGCGAAGACGACGTAGTCGACGTCGCCGACCTGCAGCAGCTCTCGGAGGATGAGTTCGCCGCCCCGGTCGCCGTCGACGAAGACGGTGACTGTCTTCTCGGCGGTCAGCGAGGCCACGGCGTCGGGGACGTTCGTCCCCTCGACGCCGATTGCGTTCTTGATGCCGTGTTTCAACAGCTGGAGGACGTCGGCCCGCCCCTCGACAATGATGATCGCATCCGAGGAGGTGACGCTGGGTCCGGCCGGGAGACCGGCGTACTCGGCGATCTCGTCGACCTGGGCCGACTCCCGAACGTCGGTCAGTAGCTCCTCGCTGGAGATCGCGGTCTCGTCGAAGGCGGTCGCGAGGAGCTCCTTGGCTCGGTCGACGACCTCGCGTCGTTTGGCGGCCCGAACGTCTTCGATAGAGGTGACTTCGATGGTGGCTCGACATGGGCCGACGCGTTCGATTGTCTCCAAGGATGCGCCGAGGACTGCCGTTTCGGCCTTGTCGAGACTCGTCGCAATCGTGAGCTCGCCGAACGACTGGCCGTTTTCCGAACTAATCTCGACATCGATGCGACCGACTTTCGAAGACTGCTGGAGGTCTCTGAGATCCAACTCGTCGCCCAACAGGCCTTCAGTTTGGCCGAAGACCGCGCCGACGACGTCGCTCCGCTCGACGACGCCCTCGGCGGCGATCCGGGCGTGAATAAGGTATTTTGCTGTATCGTCCATGGTGTGTTCCCTTTGGGGAAATGATGGTGATGACTCTGAATCCGCAACTGCTCTAACACTCTTTATAAAGACTGTGGTCCCAAATAGCTGTCGTCCACTCGAAAACGACACAATCAGTCACGGTAGCGTCATCGAGCCGTTATTTATCGATTTTTCCAGCGAGCCAGTCGCTGGCCGTCCGAAGTGAGACCAGCGGTTCGGGTGGGGCGTCGTACTCGAAGATAATCCACTCCACGTCGGCGTCGGCAGCTGCATCCAGACAGCCATCGAGATCCACGTCTCCCGTCCCGAGGTCGACGGCCAATCCACCACCGGGGGCGGTCGAATCCAGTCGCATATCCTTGAGATGGATCGCCGTCAGTCGGTCGGCATACCGATCAATGAGTCCGACCGGATCGGCGTCGGCGGCCGCCGCCCACCCCACATCCAGTTCCAGCCCGACGCCGGTTTCGTCGAGCAACACGTCCAAGGCGAACGTGTCGTCGACCATCTCGAACTCCGCGTCGTGGTTGTGATAGGCCAGCTCAAACCCTGCCGCATCGAGGTCTGCGGCAACGCTGTCAATCGCTGCTGCCGCGCCGCGAATTGTTCCGGTCTGGAGCCGCTCTCGGTCGAGATATGGAATCACGACCGTCTCGACACCGAGCTCGCGGTAGGGTTCGACCGCGCTCTCGACGCCGGCTTCGAGCGTCGACAGTGGAATGTGGGCGCTCGGCGCACTGAGGCCCAACTGATTAAGCGTCGACCGAATCGCCACCGGATCAATCCCCAGCCCCGCGAACTCGACGCCGTCGAATCCGGCGTCGGCAACCGCCTCGAGCTGGGCTGTCACCGACAGTGATGAGGCTTCCATCGTGTACAGTTGGACAGCAGTTTTCATGGCTGAGCGTTTGCACCGAAGCAGATTATAGCTCGTGACTGATCGGATACCATGACTCTCTCCCGATACGACACTCTCAGCCGGGAGTGTCGACGCGAATTATTGAAGAACTTATTTCTTCAATGGGCTGTTCTGAGGGTAGTTAGTAATATTTAGGTGCGTCTGTCGACTACCAACGCTAATGACAGTCCGTCTTCGAACCCTGCTGTGGGTGGTGACGTTCACCGTGCTGGTCGTCTTTTCGGTCCCGTGGTTCCTCTGGGGTGACTCACGGACGGCCGCCGGTCTCCCACTCTGGCTGTGGTGGCATATCGGCTGGATGGGGCTCGCAAGCACCGTTTTCTACCTGTTCACACGTACGGATTGGGATCGATATATGGGGGTGAGCGATGTCTGAACTGCCGCTCCAACTCGGGGAACTGCCGCTCCAACTCGGTATCGTCGTCGGCTATTTGCTACTCGCCCTAGTGATCGGGCTCGTCGCCTATCGTGTGTCGACCAACGTCGCCGAGGATTACTATCTCGCCAATCGGTCGATTGGGACGCTGGTGCTGCTGTTTACGACGTTTGCCACGCTGCTGTCGGCCTTTACGTTCTTCGGCGGGCCGAACCTCGCCTACGCCCAAGGCCCCGAATGGATTCTCGTCATGGGCGTGATGGATGGGGTGTTGTTCGCCATCCTGTGGTATCTCATCGGCTACAAGCAGTGGCTCATCGGTCAACAAGAGGGGTACGTCACGCTCTCGGAGATGTTGGGTGATCGGTTCGGGTCGACGCGACTTCGCGGCCTCGTGGCTGGCATCAGCCTGTTTTGGCTGTTCCCGTACGTCATGCTCCAGCAGATGGGCGCTGGCGAAGCGATTACCGGCCTGACTCGTGGGGCGGTCCCATACTGGGCCGGTGCGGCGCTTATTACGGCGTTTATGATCCTTTATGTCGTGATCGCGGGGATGCGTGGCGTCGCGTGGACCGACACGATTCAGGGGCTGTTCATGCTCTCGGTGATATGGATCGCCGTCGCGTGGGTCCTGTCAGCGGTCGGTGGAGCAACCGAGGCGACTGCGGCCCTGCAGTCGACTAACCCCGAATTTCTCAGCCTCGGGAGCAGCTTCTACACGCCAGCGTACATCATCTCGACGGCGGTCGTGATCGCCTTCGGCGTCACGATGTTCCCCCAGATCAATCAGCGCTTTTTCGTCGCCGGCTCCGACCGCGTCCTCAAACGCTCGTTCGTGCTCTGGCCGGTGTTGGTCCTCCTGTTGTTCGTCCCGGCGTTCCTGCTGGGCACGTGGGCGGCTGGCCTCGGCATCACGGTTCCCGAGGGGTCGAATGTCCTCCCAGTTCTACTCGCTGAGTATACGCCAGTGTGGTTCGCCGCGCTCGTGATCGCCGGCGCGCTGGCGGCGATGATGTCGTCGTCGGATTCGATGCTGCTGTCCGGCTCGTCGTACTTCATTCGGGATCTCTACCGACCCTTTATTGACCCGACGCTGGGCGAGACCCGAGAGGCGTGGCTCGCCCGCATCGGCGTGGCCGTGTTTGCGACAGCGACCTTCGTCGCCAGTCTGAGTCGACCCGGCACCCTCATCGAGGTCGGTAACACCGCCTTCGGTGGGTTTGCTCAGTTGACGCTTCCGGTGATGGTCGCACTCTACTGGCGCGGGACGACCCGCAACGGGATGCTCGCTGGCATCGCAGGGAGTCAACTGCTGTACCTCACACACGTCTTCATCCCCCCGGTGACCGTCGACCTCGCGGGCAGGACGATTCCACTGTTCGCTAGAAGCTACGGCGGGTGGGATGTCGCACTCGCCGGGATGGCTCTCGGCGCGCTGCTCACTGTCGGTGTCTCGCTGCTGACGACACCAGCGGACGAGGAAGACGACAGTCGGTTGATTGTCGGTGCCGATTAGGGACCGCCTACTGACCGATCAACCCAACTGATTGCCCTCACAGACACTCACTGTGAGAGCCAATCACAGCTATGTGAAACGTAGCTGAATGTATGTGCAACTACCTGATGATGAACCGACGAAATTTCTTACGGGCATGTACGGTAAGTGGGCTTCTCCCGGGCGGCGTTGCTGCGTCTATCCATGGCGCGAGTGCACATCAAGCGGATGGAACAGCGACCACTGGCTCCGAGTCAGCCACTGTTCCGGTCGAACGCGGTCGACGCGTTGTGAACCAAGCACAGTATGACGACGGAACCATCCCCGACACACCACCGTCGTACAACTCCGAGACGGTCGCAGTCGACTCCCAAACTGTCGACGAAATCACGGCGGGCCGGGAGCTGTCGGCCGAACTGCTCGGCCGACTCAATGAACTCGCCGGCACGCAACTGGATTTTGATTCCAGCACCCACACTGTGAGCGTGAGCAGACAGTCCACCGCTGACGGACTCCGGCTGTTCGTCGACTGTCCACCCGGAACCAACACCGGCCGGATCGATTCCACCGTCGAGCGAATTATTGATCAGCTTGGCTCCGAGTCTCTCGAATCTCGACTTCCCGACCACGTCGAAACAGTCGACATACAGGTTCGGAACCGCCCGACAGAACGTCTCGAAGTCGACTGCCAGCGCAGCTTCGGCCGGTTTGCGGATGCCAAATACCGAACCAACGGGATCGCAATGGGAGCCGCAGCCAGAAGCGAAACGGTCGGGAAAATCGCCTCAACGGGGTTCCGTGGACTCCGCAACGGTCGGGGGGTCATCGTGACAACTGCGCATACATTTGAGACCAACAAAGACCAACCTCCCGCAGAGCTCCGTGGTGCCGAACTGTATCAGTCCAGACGACCCCATTCTGTCGGGCGGTGTCACGCAATCGACGGGCGCGTCGACGCCGCGGCGGTCGCCGTCGACACCGACAGCTACCCCAGCCGGTATCTCGCCGCCCCCGGCGGCAACAGCTACAATGACGAGCCGATTGTGGGCACCGCAAGCTGGTCGGTCCTCGAAGCCTACCACGCCGAAGGACGACCGATCTACAAACAGGGCGCGGTCTCCGGCCGCTGTGAGGGCCGGATCACCGAACTCAGTGAGTCAGACAGCGGCTATCGGGAGCTGGGCGTCGACATCCACAGCGCGGGCGGCGACTCCGGCGGTCCCTACTTCATTTCGACCGACGAGGGACTGCTCGTCGCAGGAATCCATAAGGGCGTTCGGTCTGTCGGCAGCCAACGACGGGCAGTGTTCGTCGGCTCGATTCTCGACAGCCTTGGAATCAGTTTCTACTGATCCCACTCAACAGAAGCCCGCTCGGTCGACGACTGGAAAGACGACCTCTGACCCGACAGCATCAGGGACAGTCGACGCCTTCGAACGAATCCGGCTCCGGACCTTGATCGACGCCCTCTGTTGTGCCCGAACCGAGACTCACGAGCATCGCTTGCCCGCCGTAGCCGTGGGTCTGGTCGTGGCCGCGGACAATGACACAGTCGACGTCGTCGGGAACCTCGATTGGCTCGGACCGGGTAAACGGCTCGGAGGAGTGTGCATGAGTGAGTTCGCGTCGACCGAGTTCCGAGCCATCGAGTGTTTCGACCTGCCACCAGTTGGCGTAGCCGTCCTCTCCCTCGTCGTCGTGATGCAGTGTGACGGCGAACTCTACGGCCGTCTCCTGCTGTGTGAGCTCCACACCGACGACGTTTGCCTCCTGCAGATTGAGCCCCGTCCCCGACCCGTCGGTCGACGTGGTGGAGCTGCCGTCAGCCGACTCGTCTGCTGCGGTGCCGCTACAGCCTGCCAGCGTGCCGACGGTAACGAGACCGAGACTACCGAGGAGTCGACGGCGCGAATAGCGAGCCATGGGGACGGCACAGCCTCCCGTTTAAAAAGTAGTGTGTCTCTACTCGTCGTAGGAGCCACCGACAGCCGATTATATATCATGTGAGCCGACAGTAATGGTCGACTAGCTACTGTATTTCATTACGAGATCCTCGATCAGTACGACCAATCAGGGATATTTAAACCGCAGTGCGCCACGCTCTGCCCGGCGGAAGTAGATGAGATGTAAAAATGGGCCGGCTCAGATTCGAACATGGCGAGACGGTCGACCTCACTCCGTTCGGTCGCTGCGACTCGCTGGCTCGAATCTTCGCGTGTTCCATACACCCGCACTCGGAACGCCTTCGTTGTCGCTCACGGCTACGCCGTTCGCATGCATGGCGCGTAGCGCCACGCCCCGCTCGGCGTTCAGTGAGTGCGGGAGAAGTGGGCCGGCTCAGATTCGAACTGAGGTTACGGCCACCCGAAGGCCGAAGGATACCAAGCTACCCCACCGGCCCGCAGTCGACCAGACACCGTCGCCGAGTTTAACGATTATGGTCTGTCGACTCAGTACGTCTCATAGCCTGCGGTATCGAGCCAGTTCTGCACCACCGTCATCGTCTGGTCGGCATGCAGAATCTCCGGCCCGACACTGATCCGCTGGTCGGCCTGCTCGGCCAGTAGCTCGGCTTCGTCATCAGTGACATCGTGGTGGTCCGACAGCACGAAAATCGGGTTCTCCGGCGGCGCGGCCTCGGCCAATGACTCACCGTCTTCGTGGAGTTCGACAACCGTGCCATCACGGGCAACGGTGTCGAGCGTCGACTCGAAGTCCATCCGGTAGAGCTTCACACCCGGCGAGACGTCGGCTGGCTGGTGGCCGATGGCGTCGTCGCGGGCTTCGAGCGCGCCGCGAATCCGGGAGGCGACCGCTCGCTCGTCGGGATAGAGATGTTTGGCCGTCGACCCATCGAACCGAACGGTGTACTCGTCGTTCAGTACGAGATGCACGCGTACGTCCTCTCGAATCCCGTGGGAGACAAATAGGCCGGCGTTCACACAGCGACACAGCACGTCGAGTCGACCGGCGCCGCCGCTGAGATCCGACAGCGAAAACTCCGATGTCGTCGGGGCCTCGTGACCGAGAACAATGAACTGACGCATACTGATCAATAGCGGGCACTGGCTAAGTTGGTACTGATTCGCTGCGGAGGGATCTTCAGGCGGCGGTCGGCAGATAGCTGTTGCCGTCTCGATCCACGAGATCCTTCGTCATCAGCGTGTTGAGGATCGGTAACAGCGAGATGCTTTTCATCTCCAATGACTGGTTGAGTTCGTTGAGCGTCGACTCACCACTGACCCGGAGGTAGAGGTAGACGAGTTTCGTGCCATCGGAGCTGAGTTCGGCGGGGACCGAAACCGACTCGGGATCTGCTGGACCGTACTGGTCTGATGCGGATTCCGTGGGTGGGTTACTCATGGTAATTGGGTGTGCGCAGACGAGGACTGGAGGGGGGTGACTGTGCTGTCGCTCGCTGCAGACTGCCGATCACGATCCACAGTCGACCTCGCCGGGCGCTTCACCTATCGAAGAGTAGGGCTTGCCTAATAGCTGTTGTGTGGGGTGAAATTGGATGTCTACGGGAATGGTAAAACAATTAAAACAGCCTGTGGCAGACTGTTCGGCCAGCGAACTACTCAGTCGGCATACTCCAACTGACTCGTTTCTTCGAGGCTGTCGAGACAGCTTCCAACCGTCTGCACGGTTCCATCGTCGACGTGGGGATACACGGCATTGAGTTCCGCTTCCTCGTAGACGGCCAGACAGACGCTGGGAAGTGTCACCACACGGTAGTTCTCGTCGGTGATCTCACAGTCGAGCGACTGAATCTTGAACGCCGAATGAAGCCCGACCGACTCGGCGTTGGCCCACTGCTGGAACGCGGTGAAATGGTCGAAGACGCGCTGATAGTACGAGGTCCCTTCCAGCGGGCCCGAAATGCGGATCTCTTTGGCCCAGATCTGGACGTCGTACTCCTTGATCCGGTCGGCGTCATCGAGGTCGGCGAGTCGTTCCAACACCGCCTGTTTGCGCCGCTCACAGCCTAACTCCGGACCTGCACGGATAAAGAGCTTGACAGTGCGCTGCTTCGGATGACTCTCTGCGATCATTGTCGGAGAGGTACGCGAACCACGGGTATATAATGACCTCACGATCTCAGTATCGACGTTCAGTACGCTAACACAGTCGAATTCGGAATAAAAGACAGTCGGCCAAATGGACCTGTCGACTATCGTGAGTCGTAGCGTCAGGTCGGCGTCTTACTCGTCGTCCGATTCGGGAACGGGGTCGATCAGGACGACGGCCTCACCTTTGATGAGTTGTGTCTCGGAGTCGTCATGGACGTCGGTCGACAGGATGTATTTGTTGTCTTCGAGATCATCGATGACCTCGATGGTAGCGGTGAGTCGGTCGCCGATGTAGGCGGGCGCGAGAAAGGACAGATCCTGAGAGAGATAGATCGTCAATCCGGGAAGCCGTGCGAGGGCGGCACTGATCAGCCCCGAGACGAGCGTGCCGTGGGCGATTCGGGTGCCAAAACGACTTTTTTCGGCGAACTCGTCTTCAAGATGGAGGCGATTGGTATCTCCCGAAATGTCCGCGAACGCCCCCACGTCCTCGTCGCTGAACGTTTTGGAGAACGTGATTCGGTCGCCGACCGACAGTACGCCCGGCTCGTCGCTCTCTCGGGTGAGCTCCCACTCGGGGCGGGCGTAGGCGACCGACGGTCCCCCGCTCGTTCGGTCGGTGTCGCTAACGCCGTAGGCAGCCAACGCCGCACGGTTGACTTCGACGGCACTCTTGACGAGATGTCCCGTCGCCCGGACCCATGCATCCGCCATGTTGTACGGTACAGTTTCAATGCCCGCCGTAGATTCTTCACCATTCATGATTAGTGATATTCGGAACTCGGTGGGTACCTGCCTTATCGGTTTCGGTCAGCCACCCGCTGGTCGACTCCTAGCTACGGTGTACCCTCATTTACCATTTGTTGCCATTGAATGGTATGTGTTGGTATCTGGCGACAAACACTAAGTGAGTATCCACCGAAGGTGTAATCGAGATGACGAACGGCTCAGACGAGATGGCGTGGTCGCCGATGCAGTTTGCAACACAACTGCAGGAGGCTGGCCAAGAGATGACCGCACAGCAGATGCAGGCATTCACCGAACTCCTGTCTTCGAGTACAGACAGTGGGCCGTCGGGGTTCGATCCGGCGGGGATGGCCTCGCTCGGCACGGGGATGGCGATGTTCAAGACCCGTGTCCAGAGCGGCGGCCGAATCAGTATTCCCGACACCGAACGCGAGGTGTTGGGTATCGACGAGGGAGATATCGTCCAGACGTTCGTCATCCCAATCACGCAGCCCTCCAGTGATACCAATGAGTAACACAGAACAGCAGTACACAGCGTCCAACCCGATGGCATCGATGTTCGAATTCCAGCGACAGTCGATCAAGCAGGGTCAGCAGGTCCTCCAGCAGAGCATGAACGCCCAAAAGCAGGCCCCCCGCGTCTGGAAAGACGCAATGGAGTCCCAGCGGTCGGTCCAGAAAACGGGGCTCGAAGCCTCTCGCAGCGTCGCCAAAAGCATCGTCGAGATGATGGAAGCGAGCATCCCGAGCGACCAACCGATGGTCGACGAGGACGACAGTGATGCCACCGAACGACAGCACGAGGCCTTCGAGAGCCTCCACCAAGCGGTCGAAGATCAGTTCGAGGCCGTCGACGAGATCAGCGACCAGACGTGGGACTCCATCGAACAGCAGCTCGACGAAAACGCCGACAACTACGCCGAGTTCGTCGACCAGTCCACGTCGATGACCGAGGAGTCGGTCAACGCCTTGGTCGACTCCCTTGAGGACGTCCAGTCGGATGTCGAGGATATCGAGTTCAGCGTCGAGGCCGAGACCGACCAGTCGGTTGGGACCAGCCGGATGGACGTCGACATCGACGACGAAGAGACGGCCTGAGCGGTCGACTACGAGAGCCTCCGATGTCAGATACAACCCAAGCAACCGCCGGTGACGAACCGTGGAGCGAGTACGCCGAGGAGCTGAACCAGTCGTTCTTCGAGGCGTTCGAGCAGAACATGCAGATGCAGTCGGAGTTCCTCGATTCGTGGCGGGAGTCGTTCGGAGAGAGCAACATCGACGAGACCACCGTCGAGGGAATGGCCGGAGCCAGCCGGGCCTACGAGGTCTGGATGGAGGCCGCCGAAAGCCAGTACGAACTCGTTGCCGAGTCGCTCCGCGGTGAGGACGTCGACCTAGAGGAGTTCCGAGATCTCTGGCTCAACGCCTCGAACGAGGCGTTCAAAGAGGTGATGGGAACGAGCGCCTTTGCGGCGGCGACCGGCCAGACGATTGGCGATATGCTTGAGGCGAGCGAACAGCTCGATCACGCAAGCCAAGAAACCCTCCGTTCGATGGGCTTTGCCACCGAGGGTGACATCGAGGAAATCGGCGAGCGATTGGTCGAACTCGAACGTCGACAGCATGCGGTCGAACAGAAGATTGACCGTCTCATCGAACTGCAAGAGGAGGACTGAACCATTTCATGAACCCCCTCACCGCCACAATCGACGCCCAGCAGCGCGGCTTTGAGGCGACCGCGGAGTTCCTCGAAAAAACTCCCAAACTCGCCGAACAGATGGAACGGGTCTCCGATATCGACGTCGGAATGACTCCCAGCGAAGTCGTCTACGAGGAAAACAAGCTGCAACTGCTCCACTACAAGCCAGCGGAGGTGGGTATCGAGCCGGAGACGACACACGATATACCGATCCTGATCGTCTACGCGCTGATCAACAAGCCCTACATTCTCGATCTCCAGCCGGATCGAAGCGTCGTCCGTCGACTGCTTGAAGCTGGGTTCGACGTCTACCTCATCGACTGGGGCGAGCCCTCACGGCTTGATTCGAGCCTCACACTCGACGATTACGTCACCCGGTACACCGACAACTGCGTCGACGTCGTCCGCGAACGCTCCGGTCAGGAGTCGATCAACCTGTTCGGCTACTGTATGGGTGGGACGATGAGCGTGATGTACGCCTCGCTGTTTCCCGACAAAGTCCGGAACCTCGGCCTGATGGCCGCAGGCCTCTGCTTCGACGATACCGGTGGCGTGCTCGAACTCTGGGGCGAAGAAGAATACTACGACGCCGAGCAGGTAACTGACACCTTCGGCAACGTCCCGGCGGACTTCCTCGATGTCGGCTTCGCGCTGATGGACCCGGTGTCGAACTACGTAAGCAAATATTTGCGGCTCTACGACAACGTCGACGACGACGAGTTCGTCGAGAACTTCGCCCGAATGGAACGCTGGCTCGACGAAGGGATCGACGTTGCCGGTGAGACCTACCAGCAGTTCATCGAGGATATCTATCAGGACAACAAACTGGCGCGCAACGAGTTCTACCTCGGCGACAAACACGTCGACCTCGCTAACATCGAGATGCCAATCGTGCAGGTGGTCGGCGACTACGACCATCTGATCCCGCCGGAGTCGAGCACGCAGTTCAATGATCTGGTGGCGAGCGACGATGTGACGACAATCGATGCGTCGACCGGCCACATCGGGCTCTCGGTGTCGTCGAGTTCACACGAGGTGCTGTGGCCCAGCGTCGCCGACTGGTTCGGCGAGCGATCCAATCCGGAGACAGAAGGTGAGGCCGAAGCCGAACCGGACACGGAACCGGAACCGGAATCCGAGGCTGAGACAGAGCCTGACGACACGGAGTCGACCGGCAGTGAGGCCGAGCCGCGTGATATCGAGCCCGAGACGAACGAAGCCGAAACGAACGAAGCCGAAACGGGTGACGAGGACGCTGTGGCCGCCGACGAGCCCGACGAAACTGCGGAGGTCGACGAACTCGACGACACTGACGAGTCGACGTTCTCGAAAGGAGTCGGTGGCGATGATCTGGAGTCAATCCACGGAATCGGTCCTCACTACGCCGAACAACTTCGTGGTGCAGGCGTCGACAGTGTCGGCGCACTCGCCGACGCTGACGCTGAATCGGTGACCGAGAGCGTCACGGCCTCCACTGAACAGGTCCGAGAGTGGATCGACAACGCGACAGAGTACCAGTCGGAGTAGTCTCGAAGCGGTTTGTCGTCGGCTGTGCTGCTGGCGGATTTTTTTGATAGCCGTACCGTACTGAGTACTGCAACAAGACTTAATGGCGGATTCGACACACCAGTAGACAAGCGGTCGACACGGTGTGTCCGCCACTCCCTCCAGCGGTTGTCTGCAGTCCATCAGCCACTGAGCCGACAGCTCTCCACAACGGGGGGTGTTTTCCACATCCACTGTTGCCGCCCATTCCCCGCAATATGAAATTAGATTCCCAAACGTGCGTTGTTACCGGCTCGTCACGCGGTATTGGCAAAGGCATTGCAACCGAACTCGCCTCCCACGGCGCAAACGTCGTCGTCAACTACCGAAACTCCGAACGGGAAGCCTACGACGTTGTCGACGAGATCGAAGCCGACGGCGGCACAGCAATCGCTGTGCAGGCCGATGTGACCGAAGAAGACGAGGTCGAAGCGATGGTCGGCCGGGTCCGGAACGCCTTCGGTCCGACCGACGTGCTCGTCAACAACGCTGGTATCACCGTCGACAAGAAGTTCGATAACATGACCCGTGAGGACTGGGATGCAGTGATGGATGTCAATCTCGGCGGCGTCTACAACTGCACCAACGCCTTTTTCGACGATCTGAAAGCCGCCGACCACGGTCGACTGATCAACATTTCGAGCGTCGTCGGCCAGCAGGGCAACTACGGACAGGCCAACTACGCGGCCACCAAAAGCGGGCTGTTCGGCTTTACCCGGACGATTGCGCTCGAACTCGCCGACACTGAAACGACCGCCAACTGCGTCTCGCCGGGGTTCGTCCAGACCGATATGCTGGATAAAGTGCCCGAACGCGTCCAGAACAAGATCCTCGAACGGATTCCGCTCGACCGGTTTGCCGAGGTCGACGACGTAGCCTGCATCGTGCGGTTCCTCGCCAGTGAGGATTCGAGCTATATGACCGGGCAGGTTTTCGGCGTCAACGGTGGGATGGAGTGGTAATCTTACTTATAGGTGGCCCCCGAACCGGGAACTGAGATGCCAACAGTGAGCGTCGACCTCGATGAGGAGCTGTTCGAGTGGCTCAGCCAGCGCACCCGTGATCACGACTCGTCTCCGGCCGCTGAACTCGCCGCACTCGCCGCGGAGGCCCGCTCCCGCGAGTTGGCCGACGAACCAGCGACCGAACTTCCGGTCGGCGTCTACGAAGCCGACGACGGTACCACCGTCGTCGAACTCGGTGATCCCGAAACCGACGAAACCGATCTCCCGGTCGGCGTTTATCACGAGAAAGATACGGACGCTGACGAACCGGACTCCTAGCTAGGATAGCTGGGCTATCAACGTTGATTCATCGCTAACCCTCGCACATCCATTTTAAAAGAAGGCTGCTGAGTGGATCGCCCCGGTTAGTCGGTCAGCCCGTAACCGCGTTTGAACAGCACGATATTCATCGCAACCACGACGGCTGTTCCGGCAGATAGCACCGCCAGCGAGGTCAGTGGGTCGACTTCCGCAACGCCCAGGAATCCATAGCGGACGCCGTTGACCATGTACACCATCGGGTTCATGAGCGAAACCGTCTGGAGCATCGGCGGCAGGTCCTGCAGCGAGTAGAATACGGCCCCGAAGAACACCAGCGGTCGGAGCAGGAACTGATTCATCATCGTCAGATCGTCAAAATCGTCAGCGACGAGCCCGCCGACGATGCCGAGGCTCGAAAACAGCAGGGTGATGACGAGCATGAACGCGACGAGGAACAACGGTTGCTCAATTGGGACTGGCTGGTAGAGCCCGCCGATAATGACGACACCCAACACCGAGATGAGCGTCCCGACGAGGACGCCTCGCAGGGCCGACGACAGCAGATAGGCCCAAACCATCTGACTGTAGGACAGCGGCGAGGTTAGCGTCTCGTCGATATACTCGTTCCACCGCCCGTGGAAGATCGAAAACGAGGCGTTCTCGAAGGCGTTCGAGACCGCCCCGAGCACCACTAGCCCCGGTAGAATAAACAGAATGTACGGGACACCGATGATGTCGCCTACACGTGTTCCAAGCACGACCCCGAACACAGAGAAGTACAGCACATTGGTGATAAACGGCGGAACAAAGGTGTTCTGCGGTCGACGCACGAAGCGCAGAATCTCTCGTTTGACCAGCGTGTAGAAGCCAGTCGGGATCCCTGCCGCAGCAGCTGCGCGGTCGACAACGCTCATTGTCGACCTCCCTCAGCCGCTGGCTGTCCGCCATCGGGAGCCACCGGTTGTTCCTCACTGGGTTCCTCCGTCTCGTCGACTGAATCAGTAGCGCGCTCCTCGGGTGAGGCGTCGCTCTCGTCAGTGCGGGTCATCTCCACGAAGATTTCTTCGAGTGAGGTCCGGGCGATTTCGAGGTCGACAATCTCCAACCCGGCCCGGTCCAGTTCGCGGACGAGATCCGGCGCAACCAGTCCACCCTTGCGGGCGGTGATTGTCAACCGGTGGCCATCGAGGTCGACCGATTCGACCCGACTGTCGTCAGCCAACAGATCAGGTAGCGTTGCGGGCGGGTCCCGGAGTTCGACGATGATTCGGTCGGCACCGCGACCCTTGAGTTCTGTAGGGGTGGCGACCGCTCGAATCGATCCCGAATCCAAGATGGCGACCTCGTCACAGAGGCGTTCGGCCTCCTCGATGTAGTGGGTCGTCAGCAGGATTGTCGTCCCCTGCTCGTTGAGTTCGGTAACGAGATCCCACAGGTCCCGCCGGAGTTGGACGTCGACGCCCGCACTCGGCTCGTCGAGAATCAGCAGGTCCGGATCGGTAATCAGGGCGCGAGCCAGCAAAAACCGGCGTTTCATCCCGCCCGAAAGCCAGTCGAATCGAGTATCGCGCTTGTCGTAGATGCCGACCTGTTTGAGCACCTTGTCGGCGCGTGCTTTGGCCTCACTGGCCGGAATTCCGTGGTAGCCCGCCTTGTGCTCAAGCACCTCACGGATCGGGAAAAAGCGGTCGACGTTGAACTCCTGTGGCGCGAGGCCGATGGCGTTTCTGGCCTCCCGGTAGTCGTCTTCGACATCGTGGCCGAAGACGCGGGCGGTGCCGCCGGACTTTCTGACGAGCCCAACGAGCGTGTTGATAAACGTCGTTTTGCCCGCGCCGTTCGGGCCGAGCAGGCCAAAGAAACTCCCCTCGGGGACGGTCAGCGAGACCCCATCGAGGGCCGTCACATCCTCGTACTCTTTTGTGAGATCTTCGATTTCGAGGGCCGGCGTCGACTGGCTCATTCGGTCGCCTCCACTGGGTCGACAAACTCGGTTGCGTGGTCGATCAACTCAAAAATCTCCGTATCGGCCACGCTGTAGTAGCTCCATTTGCCCTCCTTGCGAGTGGTCACGAGCCCGGCGTCAGTCAAACATTTAAGTTGGGTTGCGACCGTCGACTGGGGAGCCTCGACGGCAGTCTGTAGCTCACAGACACAGCACTCGCCGTCACGCAGTGCCCACAGCAAGCGCAGCCGCAGGGGGTTCGAGAGCGCTGCACAGAGACTGCTCACCCGGTCGGCGACCGCAGCGTTGCCCGCCCGCTCGCGGAGCGCTGCCGCCTCCGCTTCGGGGTCGTCGTAGAGTCGAGTAAGGGAGTCCGGAAGCTCACCTGTCGACGCGGTAGACTCGGTCATATCGTAGTAGTCCAATATGAGCCAGCCGCCTAAATACTGCGTGGTCGGGCCGTATACTGGCAGTGTGTCACACTGCCACGAGAGGGACTACCAGTCAGTTACTCCAGATGGTGGTAGTCGAGTTCGTGGTGTTCGTCGAGCGCCGCTTGGACCGGTTTGCTGGGTTCGGCAACTGGCCGTCGACGGATCGCTATCCCTCGTTTGCCATCCGAGACGATGAGGCTCTCCCGGAACTGGTTGTCCATCTCGGGGTAGTCAGAGCGGTAGTGGGCACCCCGTGATTCGGTACGTTCGAGTGCGGTTCGAAGCGTTGCCTCGGCGACCGCTAGCGAAAAGCCGAGGTCGACGGCCAACTCGAAGGATCGCGTCGTCCGGTCGCCCTCGATCCGGAGTTCACTGATTCGGTCCCGAAGGGTTTCGAGTTCCGAGACCGCCTCCCGGAGTCCCGCTTCGTCTCGGATAATCCCGGCGTCTCGCCAGAGCAGTTCACCGAGATCATCGAGTAGTTCCTCGGCTGTCGTTGCTCCGTCGGCGGCTTCGAGCTGCGTGAGCCCAGCGAACTCCCGCTCGGCTTGGGCACGCATGCGGAGCGAAAGCTGCGTCTTGGTTTCGGTGATAACGTCGACATCGCCGGAGCCACCATCTGTAGCGAACCCACGCGGTTGGACTTCGGCGGCGATATGCTGACCGACCGGTTTGGCGACCGCCACGGTTTCGGCCAGCGAGTTGCCGCCAAGTCGGTTTGCACCGTGGACGCCCGCCGTGGACTCACCGACAGCATACAGCCCGTCGACGCCGGTTTCGCCAGTGTGCGGGTCGATGTCGACCCCACCCATCGTGTAGTGCGCGGTGGGCGCGACTTCCATCGGATCGCTCGTGATGTCGACGCCGAGATGCCCAAACCGGTCGACCATCCCCGGCAGTCGGTCCTGAATATAGTCGTCATCACGATGAGAAATGTCGAGATAGACGCCGCCATTGGCTGTGCCGCGGCCCTCGCGAATCTCTTGAGTGATCGCTCTGGCGACCACGTCACGGGCGTCGAGTTCCATCTGGTCCGGCGAGTAGCGCTCCATGAATCGCTCGTTTTCGGCGTTGTACAGTCGACCACCCTCACCACGAACGGCCTCGGTGACGAGTCGACCATCCCACTCTTCGCCGTAGCGGTCGCCGACCATCCCGGTGGGATGGAACTGGACGAACTCCATATCGAGGAGTTCCGCACCCGCATCAAGTGCGAGCGCCGGCCCGTCGCCGTTGTTTTCTTCGTCGCGTGAGGAGTGGCGGTTGTACATCGCACTTGAACCTCCGGCGGCGACGACGACCTGATCGGTGACGAAACAGAGGTTGTCGCCGGTTTCCATATCGAAGCCGACCGCGCCCTCCACGCGGTCGCCATCAGACAGCAGGCGGGTGATCATCACGTTCTCGCGGTAAGGGATCGACAGCGACTGGGCTTTGTCGACCAGTGTTTCGAGCATCGCTTCGCCGGTATGGTCGCCGACAAAACAGGTTCGCCGGAACGACTGGGCACCGAAATATCGCTGTTGGATCTGTCCGTCTTCGGTCCGGGCAAAGGGCATCCCCCAGTCGACGAGTTCACGAATCCGATTGGGCATCTCGCGGGCGACGAGTTCCACCGCGTGGGGGTCGTTGAGGAAGTGGCCCTCTCGAAGCGTGTCGGCGGCGTGAATTCGCCAGTCGTCTTCGGGGTCGCGGCTGCCGAGGGCGGCGTTGATCCCACCGGCGGCCCACGTCGTGTGAGCGTCGCCGTAATCGCGCTTGCCGATTACGAGCGGCTCGACTCCCTGCTCCTTGAGTTCGATAGCGACCCGTGCCCCGGCTGCACCGGCTCCAATGACGAGGACGGGGACGTGGATTTCCTCGTATTCGATATCGGTGGGAGTCGACTGAGCGTGGTCGGAAGCCGATGCGTCGCTGTAGATCGAACTGGTTGTATACTGGCTCATTGGAGGGGTGAAACGCCGAAACGCCTCTGTTAGTATATAAGGGATAGAGCCGCTTGAAGGCTTCGCGCGAGGGGAGTAGTCGACAACCAAATCCGTACTGTGTCGACTGAATCTTCGAGGGACGGCTCCCGTCAAGCTTCCCCAAAACACCGAAAAGGCAAGACAGTTATCGCCGCCGTGGGATGAACGGGTATGAGTCTGCTTGCCGAAGCCCGGGCGGTCATCGAGGCTGGCCCGGTCTGTGATAGCTGTGTCGGCCGGGTGTTCGCCGACCGGAGTTTCGGCCTCTCGAACGTCGACCGCGGCCGAAGCCTCCGAATCTCGCTTGCGCTCGATGACGACGAACCCTACGAATCAGTCGACCCCGTCGATTGTTGGGTGTGTGAGGGCGAGTGCGGCCGGTTCGACGAATGGGCCGAGCGCGCGGTCGACGCAGTTGGTGACCCCGAGTTTTCGACCTACCAAGTCGGCACGAAAACCCCGCCGCTGATCGAAGAAAACGACGAACTGCTCCGGATGGACGCCGGACTCGACGCCGACCGCGGCGAACTATTCAAATCCAATTTTAACCGCGAGGTCGGCAAGCGAATCGGCCAGCTTACTGATACCGAGGTCGAGTTCGGTCGACCGGACGTCCAGATCACCCTCGACATCGAAAACGACCGTGTCGAAACCAAAATCAATTCCGCCTTTATATACGGCCGCTACCGCAAACTGGAGCGGGATATTCCTCAGACCGAGTGGCCCTGCCGGGAGTGTCACGGGAGCGGCAGACAGGGCAAGCGCACCTGTGACCACTGCGACGGCGAGGGGTATCTCTACCCCGAGAGCGTTGAACAGCTATCTGCGCCCATCGTGATGGACGTGATGGACGGCACCGAGGCCACCTTCCACGGGGCGGGTCGAGAGGACGTCGACGCCCGCATGCTGGGCACTGGTCGACCGTTCGTGATCGAAGTTGAAGAGCCATACCGCCGGACTGTCGACACCGAACGACTGGAGGGCGATATCAATGCCTTCGCCGAGGGAAAAGTCGAAGTCGAAGGCTTGCGGCTGGCGAGCTACGAGATGGTCGAACGCGTCAAGGGACTCGACGCCTCGAAAACCTATCGCGCAGCCGTAGAGTTTGAGGAGGATGTGACCGAGAGCGACCTGCAGGCGGCCATCGAGGAACTCGATGGGTCGACTATCGAGCAGTACACGCCCGAGCGCGTCGACCACCGCCGCGCAGGCCTGACTCGTGTTCGAGAGGTCTATTCAGCCAGTGCTGAATTTGAGGACCTTACTCACGCCACAGTCGAGATCCACGGCGAGGGTGGCCTGTATATCAAGGAACTCATCTCGGGCGACAACGACCGCACCGAGCCAAGCCTTGCGGGACTGCTGGGTATTCCAGCAGTCGTCACGGCTCTTGATGTGACGGCTGTCGAAGGCATCGACGAACCGTTCGAGGACGAGGATTTCTTTTTATAAGCAATGACCGAGTTCCGGATCGGCGTCGACGAGGCGGGCAAAGGCCCCGTGTTGGGACCGATGGTCGCGGCCGCAGTCCGTGCGGCACCGAGCGATCTCCCCGACGGACTCGCGGATTCCAAACGCCTCACCGCCACAAAACGGGAGTCGCTGGCCGAGCGGCTTCGAGCCACTGAGGACGTCGACATCGGAATTGGCGTCATCACGGTTGCGGAGATCGACGATCCGGAGAGCGATATGAACAGTCTCACCGTTGCTGCGCAGGTTCGGGCGATTGCGGCAATCGCACAAAGTGACGACAACGCCATCGTCGACGCCGGCGACGTCTCGGAATCACGCTTTGCCCGCCGGGTCACGGAGGGCGTTGCTGGAGAGGGGATCGAGATCGAACTGACTGCCGAGCATGGAGCCGACGACAGCTACCAGTTGGCCGCAGCCGCAAGTGTGATCGCAAAAGTCGACCGTGATAGCCGCATCGCCACGATTGGGGCCGAGTACGCCCAGCCGGTCGGCAGTGGCTATCCCAGCGATTCGACCACGCGAGACTTTTTGGCGGGCTATGTCGACCACCATGGAGAGCTTCCGGCCTGCGCTCGGCGGTCGTGGTCGACGTGTGAAGACGTGCTCGCCGCGGCTGAACAGGCCGCACTCGGCGATTTCTGAATTTGGGCCGGTTCTCTTAGTCGACCTTTTGACGCGCTGTGTCAGCGGCGTCGGTTTCGGTCGGCTCGTCGGGTTTGGGGAGTCGACGGATCGTAACGAACCCGACCAGCATCGCCGCAATCCCGAGGACGACCAAGAGGGAGGCGGACTCGCCCGTGTTGTTTCCGGCCGCCAACAGCAGTGCCAGCGCGCCGACAGCGACAGCACACACCCCGAAGACGGCCTTCGAGAGTGCTGCCGCCAGTTGTCCGACCGCCCGTCGAACGCTGCTCGTGGCAGCGTCGTCTGCCCGTGAGTCGGATGCCATCTGTCTCCCCTTTTATTACCAGATACAAAACTCATCGGTTCGGTCAGACGACCGTCAGACAGCGTCGACAACTGACAACAAAAATAGCCGAGTGAACAGCCCGCTTAGCGGTCGGTCATCAGATACCGCAGGATGTCACCGTAGGCCGGGCGGGTGATCAGCACCCCGACGAGCACGCCGAGGATCGTGAAGATCGCAAACCCACGGAGATCACCGAGCGACAGCACTGCCAGCGGTGACATCGCAAGGATCGTCGTTGCGGCGGCGACACCGATCACCCAGAAGGCGCGTTTGAACCGCGAATCGAAGACCTTCTGACTGGAGACATCGCCCTCCGCCATCACCTCGTCGGCGATGATGATCAGGTCGTCGACACCCGTACCGATCACCGCAATGAAACCAGCGATCACTGCTAGATCCAGTGGATAGCCCAGATAGGCCGCAAAGCCGAGCAGGATCACCACCTCCGAGAAGGCAGTGACGATCATCGGCAGGGCGACTTTCGGCTCGCGGTAGCGCAGGAAGACGACTCCTGCGACCGCCAACACCGAGAGGATCCCGACAATAAGCGAGTTGGCCCGGAAGTTCTCACCCTGTGTCGGCGAGATGAACGAGGTCGTCCCGCCGTCGATATCGAGGTTGGCCGGGAGCGCACCGGCACGCAGGTTGATCGCCACGCGCTGGGCCTCCTCGAAGGAGGTCGTCGTCAGGATGAAGCTCGAATCCTTCGCCCACTCGCCGTTTGCGATGCTCTGTGCGAGGCTGGGGTCCATCCCGAAGGCGTTGACGACCTCATCGTCGACGACCAACAGGAGACATGGCTCGGTCGACTCGGGGTTCTGGTTGTATGTGCACCGAGAGCCGCCCTCTCCTGCAAGCCCGGTTTCGACGGCCGTCTGCCGGAACTGGTCGGCGGAGCTCTGGCGCACCGTTACCGGCACGTGTGGCCCGCGTCGGTCGTCTTGGGTTGCAGTACTGACACTCTGGAAGTCATCACCCGTGAGCACGGCCCGCTCGGTGACGTACTCCCCACCGTCGTTTTGATGATAGATGTCGACCCGAACGTTCCCGCGTTCCTCGATCAGCGAAATGACGTCCTGTCGATCCTGTCCGGGGACTTCGATGAGCATGAAGAACTCACCGGCGGCACTGGAGACCTGTTGGACGGTACTCCCGGAGAGTCCGGCCTGATTGACTTTCCCGGAGAGCACTGCAATCGCCTCGTCGCGGGTGGCCTGTGTGACCCCATCGCGGATTTCACCGTACTCGTAGCCTGCGGCGTCCATCGCCGTAGCGAACTGTGACTCGGTAATATCGGGGTTGACCATCTCGACAGTCGCGGCCGTTTCGGGACCGCCCTGTCGGGTAATCACATCAGTCGTATCCGTGTCGGGGAGCTCTCCTGCGACCGCGGCCGCGACCTGGGCCCGGCTATCGTCACCGAACTCGACGTTCTCGGCGGTCATGCCGATCAGTGGCGCTCTGATCCGCGTCCCACCGGCCAGATCAAGGCCGAACTTGAGGTTGGTGAGGCTGTCTGCCTGCTCGGACTGGTTGCCGAACTCCTCCTCGCCGCCGCCAAGCGCCGGCGAGACCAGCGCGACCGTCGACAGTATCACAACGATGACCAGCAATGTGATCCGCCAGTTGGATTTGATTCGGTCGATCATCGTTTGACCCCCTTGTGAACGTGCCAGCGAAGCAGACTCACGTTGAGCAGATAGGTGTTCATCAGGTCAGCCATCAGTCCGAGCACCAAGATCAGTCCAATCGCGGTCATGATCTGAATGCCAAACATGTAGGCCAGCACAGTCATCACGGCCATCGCCGCAATCGAGGTGACCGTCATTGTCACACCGGTCCGCATCGCCCGGCGCGTCGACTCGTAGAAGTCCCCCGACCGACGGAGGACGCTGTTGTTCAGCAGAATATCCGAGTCGACGCTGTAACCGATCAACATCAGGAGTGCCGCAATCGTCCCGAGCGTGAGATCGATTCCAAGCAAGTTCATCATCGCAAGCGGAATGATCACGTCCGAAAACGCCGAGATGACGACTGCAATCGATGGTACAAAGGATCGGAACATCAGAAAGATCAGCAGACTCATGCCGACGAAGGCGACGACGACACCGCCGAGGGCGAGCAGTCCAGTATCGGTGCCGAAACTCGGCGATACCGAGTCAATCGTCCGTATGTTGAAGCCCGCCGCATTCGCCTCCTGTTCTAACTGTGTGGTCGCGGCCTCACCGCTCGCAAACGTCACGACGAACGAGCCGTCGACGGCGACCTGCTGGACCGACTCAGGAGACGCCGAAAACGCCTCGTCGATCTGCTGGCGAGGGTTCTCGCCGGGCGCGTCGATTCGTAGCTCAGTCCCACCTGTAAATTCGAGGCCCATATTTGCCGGGGCACCCGTCACCACGTACCAGCCGACAATCACGAGCAGTGCTATTGCCAGCAACGCCAGCGGCACCGCCACGAGTTGTCGGTTCGTGTACCGGGTGTAGTCGACCTCCGGTACCGCTATCTCTACCATACGGTTTCGTCTGACTCAGCCTTGAATAAGCCTTCTTGTTGACCAATGTGTAGGCGCACATATGTAAATTATCTGTTTATAAGTGGTTGGAGAGAAAATACGAATCAGACATCGAGTCAAACCAATGATGACGTCCCATTGACTAAAATTATGGAATGTCCCATGTGTGGCTATCTGGGCCTTCCCCGAGTGATCGATACCACTCGTTCGTCACGCATAACAGCATAACTCCAGCAACACTCGCCCCGACAGATAGACAGGTGGATGTCTCATGTGCTTAGTTCGGCTCTGTAGTTTCGGTATACGGCGGTCGATTTCATGGAAATCGGACGCTCCGTCGAAGGTTGTAGACAGCCGCTTTGAGCACCATTTCTCGGAACTCTAAGTGCCAACTTCGCGCACGCACGGCGGAGCCGAGCGTGCGCTTGATCGATGAGAAGACGGTTTCAGACATCGAGCGTTGGTGATACCGATCACTGTCCATGCGGGCGTTGTGAGCGTGATCGAGCGAAGAATAGATTCGATGCTTGATCAGGGGACGAACACCGTATCCACGGAGTTCGTCTCTGAAGGCTTTCGAGTCATAGCCACGGTCTGCAGCCAACGAACGCAGGTCGGCCGCATTCCTGCGGGCGACCTGCGGGCCAATCTTTGCGTCGTGCTTCTTTGTCGTTGTGCAGTGGATGTCGGTGATGTACAGCGTTTCGACATCCACCAAGGCGGTGACTTTCAACGCACGAACGCGGTAGGAGGTGCGGTTGGCGTAGTGTCTGCTGGGCTGATCGCGGTCGAAGCCTGTTGCATCGATAGAGGCGTGACCTGTGCGTTTCTCGGCTGAACGGCCGAGAAACGCACGCCACGTCTTCATCGAGATCCGGCCAAACCAGGTGCGGAGAACGGTGTAGTGAGGGAGTCTTGTGAGACCAATTTCTTCGAGGATGCCGGGCATTTCGCTGAGCAAATCAATCGTTCCACGATATGATTTGCCCAGCTCGATACGGAGTGCATGGAGCGTGAGCATCGCCCATTCAGCGAACCCGCGACCCCCACGGGGGTCGGCGGGTTCGTCGGGGTTAGCGACAACTAGTTTAGCTTTCGTGACTGCAGTACGGGTGAGGAGACGGATTTCCGATATCAAACTGATCTGTCTCTTCGCTTTCTACAGCAATAAAGGAGCTTTTGCCGTTACGTCTAGCGAAACTACAGAGCCCTTAGTTCTCCACCTCTTCGAGAGTCAGTAACACACGCATAGAGAACTCATCAGCGGTCATCTCACCAGCATTGTACGATTCAGCCCATTCAGTTTCGGCATACCAAGAGGCTGTTTCACTATCGTCGACAGGATCAAGTGCAGTAACTTCCATTCGATCTGTCGTGACACCTTGGTCGATGGCACCAGCATAGACACCTGTTATGGTCCCCATATCTTCGACCACTTGTTGCTCTGTCGTCCCTGTTGAATAGTATTCGACAGAAAGAATGTTTTCCTCCTCATCGATTTCGACGGTCTGTAATTCGATCCCTTGGTCTTCGATAACCGTCTCAAAGAGAACTAAGATTTGCTCTTCTGAGAGCTCATCATCAGTTTGCTGTGTTAAGGGCAACTGGTCTGTTGGCGTACTTGCTGTTACACCATTTACTGCAACCGACAGTATACAGAGGATGACAAACGAACCAATAGCGAGTATTCGTAGGCCTTGTACCGTTTCATGCCATCTCAACGTCGTATGTTCTGCATCGTCTTTTTTTGATCGGATCTTGTGAGACATACACTATCACATACATAGTAATCATGACTAACTCTTGTTACCACTTGCACAGTGAACAACTTGAGAAATCGTTCATGCGGATGCAAATGTACCGTTCCACTGTGGGTGGCATCAGGATGACGACCACGATGCCCTCGGCGAGGCACAGTTTTAGTACGAGACTGCTTCGATGGAGACACCACACAATAAAATAGTCGTATTTGAGACATAAGCCCTCCAAAACTACTCTGTGAATGCTGTACTGATTTCTTTGAGACAGTGATCCCAAATATACCACTGACCTCTCACCCAACGGAGTTCTGTGAGAGCGAAACCGTTTCACTTCTGTGAGATGTATATTCGATGATGACTGACGTTTTAGACCGAGTCAAGCGTCCACTACTGTACGTATTGGGTCCGGCGTTTGTCGTCGCAGGCGTGTTGCATTTCGTCGTGCCGGAGTTGTATGTCCAAATCATCCCACCGATCTTTCCGGCACCACTTTTCCTCGTCTATCTGTCTGGAGTTGCCGAAATCGCCGTTGGGATCGGCCTCTTGATTCCCCGCACGCAACAGCTCGCAGCGTGGTCGACAGTCGCATTATTGATAGCAATCTTTCCAGCCAACGTCTATATGGCCACCCACGGGGTCGTCATCGACGGGATGCCGGGTGGTGGCAACCCCTCCGAGTTGGTTCGGTGGGGTCGACTCCCACTGCAGGGCGTGTTGATTCTGTGGGCACTCTGGTATACTCGATGAGCTTCCGTATTGGAGTAGATGGGCGAGAACACCTCCGGCAGCGAGGACGTTACCGAAGGTCCGATCTGAGCTGGTCGACCTCACCGCGGTAGATGATGCCGCGTTCCGCATCGAGTGTCACCATCTCCCCATCACTGATCTCACCGGTCAGATCCCCACTGGTGATCGTCGGGATATCCTGGTCGCGTGCCACAGTCCGGACCGTACTTGCCAGCTCACCGTGACAGTCGACGATTCCCGCGATGCCCTCCAGATCACCGCTCAACTCTCCGTCGAACTCCATTGGAACTCCGACGATAGCGCCCTCGGGGATCTCCGAGAGATCGCCGGAGTCGACCCAGTGGAACGCACCGACAGCCACGCCGTCGACAACCGACTCGCCGGAGCCAATCGTCTCCGCGGCGACGTGGATTTTCAGCGTGTTCGACGAACTCGTACTGTCGAGTTCGGTCATCATTCCCGAGAGGACGACGACCGTATCACCGCTGTCGACGGCCTCCGTTTCGAGTCCCGTCTGGACCGCGTTTTCGATGACGGCACTCGCGCCCTCCGAGGTGTAGGGCGTTGTCTCGGAGATGATACCCCACGACAGGGCCAGCCTGCGGCGGACCTCGTCGCTCGGCGTCGACCCGACGATGGGAACCGACGGGCGGAACTTGGATACTTTTTGTGCCGTGTAGCCGGATTCGCTCGCCGCAACGATGGCATCCGCGTCGATATCGCGGACGAGGTATCTGGCCGACCGGGCCAACGCATCCGTCTGTGGCACGTCGGCCTCCGGGACGTTCTGTTCGACGATTTCGTTGTACTCGTCGCTCCGTTCGACATCCCGAACGATCCGATCCATCGTCTCGACGACGAGCGGCGGATGGGCACCCATCGCTGTTTCGCCCGACAGCATCACTGCGTCAGTGCCATCCAGAACCGCGTTGGCCACGTCGGAGGCTTCGGCGCGGGTCGGTCGACGGTTTTCGGTCATCGAGTCGAGCATCTCCGTCGCCGTGATGACCGGCACACCGGCGTTCCGACATTTGTTGATGATTCGTTTCTGGGTCATCGGCACGTCTTCGAGCGGCATCTCGACGCCGAGGTCGCCGCGGGCGACCATCACGCCGTAGGCCGCATCGATGATGCTATCGATGTTGTCGACCGCGACATCTCGCTCGATTTTCGCGATAATTGGAATGTCCGCCCCCAACTCCTCCAGCGCATCGCTGATCTCGTAGATGAACTCGCCGTCCCGAACGAACGAGGCGGCGACGAAATCAACCTCCTTGTCGGCGGCCACTTCGAGTTCGCGCCGGTCTTGTTCGGTGACGGTAGGCAACCCGAGTTCGACACCCGGCACGTTGACGCCTTTTCGCCCGCCGAGTTCGCCACCGTTCCCGACTGTTACAGTGACCGAATCCTCATCGACGGATTGGACTGTCGTCTCGATACGGCCATCGTCGAGCAGGATCCGATCACCCGGTTCGACGGCGGTCAGACTGTGTGAGACCCCCACCTCTTGGGGGGTTGCCTCTTGGCCTTCGACAAACCGGACGGTAGAGCCTGCTTCGAGCCGGATTTTCTCCTCGATTGGGGCGGTTCGAATCTCGGGACCGGGCAGGTCGTGCATCACTGCGACCGGCCGGTCGGTTTTTGCGTCGACTTCGCGGACCCTGTCGATCACCGTACGACGCTGGTCGGGCGTACCGTGGCTCGCGTTCATCCGAGCGACCGACATGCCAGCCTCTGCGAGTGCTTCGAGTGTCTCCGGTGAATCCGATTTCGGGCCAATCGTACAGACGATCTTTGCGTTTCGCATTAGTAGGTCTCCCCTGCTACTCGGCTGTGTGTGAGTTGCTGTCTATCCACATTGTAACAGTCGATTGGCACATATAAAAATCGAATAGGCTATTTCAAAAAATGTTGAATTAAATTACTGGTTCTGTACCACCGAATATGTCTTTATAATTGCTCTGCAGTCGACAGACCATTTATAATCACGTCTGTAGCCATGCCCTATTCACGGGACTCGTGAATACAATCTCGACTACAATGGCCTTCCATCGGGCAACTGCCCGCGAGCCTGCAACCCTGCTTGGAAGCGCTCGATCACGTCGGACTCGTGGGTTTCACACGCTAACACAGCAGCCACTCCGTGCCCGATTTGAACGACGGGATGCTCAAGCGTTTGGTCGGCCCGTCGACAGCCCGGACACTGGATCCCACCGGCTGGACGGTGCGACAGCAGTTTCGCAGTCTCGTCGGCCGTGAGCCCACAGAGCAGGCGAAACTGTTCGAGATGCACCTCACAGCCGACAACCGGGACCGTAAGGGAGTCGACCAGCAAAAACGAGACGGCATCACGTCCAGTAGCGTCCAACGCAGCCTGACAATCCGGACACGATGGGCTTGGCCCGACTGGCCCGCCGTTTGAATCCTCCGAGACCATAGCGTCCCATTAGATGGCCGATACGTAAGTGATGGTGTCGACGCTGGATTCCAGTTCTCGAATAGCGACAGGACCGATTACAGTGGCCCATCGACATGCAACTGTCGACGCGTCTCCAGCCCGGTCTCGAAGCGGTCGATCAGTTCGGTCTCGTGGGTTGTACACGCAAAGACACCGGCGACCCCGTCTTCGACTTGAATGACCGGATGCTCATGCGTATTGTGGGCGCGTCGACAGCCCGGACACTGGATGCCACCGGCCGGATAATGCGACAGGAGCTTCGCCGCATCGTCGGTCGTGTGGTCACAAATCGCGCGGAACTGTTCAAGATGCTCATCACAGCCGACAACCGGCACCGTAAGTGTCGCTACCAGCAGAAACGAGACCGCGTGTCGACCGGCAGATTGCAGTGCAGCCTGACAGTCCGAACACGTCGGGCCAGAAACGACTGGCGTCGCTGGTCCGTTTTCTGATCCCATAGGATACTGTCGTAATCGTGTGGCTGACAAGTAAGTGATTGGGTTCGGGCTGGTGTCGACGAGTCGTTCTCCAGAACAACGTTTGAATGTTACCCCGCGCACGGTGGCGCGGGGAATCCTGCTCTCACGAGGGCAGACTTCCTGTTTCTAAGACGTGACTTGCAGACACACGCTGGAAACCAGCGGTGTCCGTAGCGGTCACAGTCTCCACAGGCGTTGATTCGGGCCATCCCAACCCTAACTCAGAAAACCCTCTCTGCAAGACGTTCATCGCCGCGTTTGCGTCCCTGTCCGTCTTGAACCCACACGACGGACACAAATGTTCCCTGACCCAGATAGGCTTCGGGGTCTCCACACCACACGACGCGCATTCTTTCGTCGTCCCTCTTGCTTCGACCTGTTTGACGTGACAGCCGTACAGGTCGCCTTTGTATTCGAGGAGGGTGATGAACTGTCTCCACGCCGCATCCTGCTTGTTGCAAGCGTTCCCGTCGCCCTGAAGCATACTTTGGACGTTCAGGTCTTCTACGAACACGGCGTCGTACTCACGGACGAGCCACGTCGTAATCTTGTGCTGGTAGTCCAGCACCTTCCGACGAATATGGCGTTTGACGTTAGCAACTTCGACTCGTTGTTTCTCGTAGTTGTTCGAGCCTTTCTCCTTGCTAGACAATTTGCGTTGTTCGCGGCGCAGACGCTCGTAATCGTCTTCAAGGTCAAGCCAATCCACGGTTTTGCCATCGGTGGTGTGGATGTAGTTCTGGATGCCGAGGTCAATCCCGACGCTGTTGCTTGTATCAAGTGAATCAACGTTGGGTTTCTCGGGTAGGTTGGCGTCGTCGGTTTCCAGTCCGAAGGAGACGAACCATTCACCGGTTGTCTCCTTCTTGAACGTGACCTCTTTGATGTTGGCGCGGTCAGGAAGTGGGCGCGAATACCGGATTTTCACCCAGCCGATTTTGCTGAATCGAACGTAGGCGTACTTGTCGTGGCCCCTCTTTTCATCGAGGTCGAAACCAGACTGGTTGTACGTCACGCTCCGGTATTCAGTGGGTGCTTGCCGTTTGAGCCGACCAACGTTGTATCCTTTCTCTTTCTTTTTACGAAGGTTTGAGAGGTTGCGGTGGAAGCGAGCGACGGTGGCTTGTGCGGCCTTCGAGTGCATTTCACTGAACACTGACCACGTTCGTTTCCACTCAGGAAGTTTGTTGTTCTGGTCGTACTCACTCGGTTTGTCGTCCTCGGGACTGTTCGTGTAGTCCCATCGGACGTGGTTGTAGAGCTGGCGATGAACGTCTATATGTTGTTCCAGTTCAGCCGCTACCTCTTGTGTTGGGTAAGCGTGGTAGCGGTGACTGTATTCCATCTCTGTCTCTTGATTACAGATGTGTTCACTTAATGATTTGTATCACGAGTTGTCGGCTTCATCCCCGACCACGGTGGGTCGGGGTATTCGCCTCGCTAACCAGTATAAAAACGCGGCTGACCAGCGATATGTCGACCGAACACTCAGTCTCATGTTTAGTTGGTGTTGCATGATAGATAATACCATAGATTTGATGACAGTACGTTCTCAGTCGACACTCAGCCGCGCGTGGCGACCAGCGGTTCCGGTCGCGTCTCGGCCATTGGAATCGTGAACTGGACTGTCGTTTCCCCGGCTTCGGATTCGATCCAGATCTCTCCCTGATGTCGGTCGACGACGAGTTCACACACTGCCAGCCCGACGCCGGGACCGTCGGTAGCCTCGCCTGCATCTCCGAAGATGCGAAACAGTTTCTCGGTATCACTCGCAATACGATCCAAGCCGTCGTCCACGACGCTGAATCGGTACTCGTCGTCGCCCCGGATTGCGGACACTCGGATTTCGCTGACGTCGGTTCCATGTTCGAGTGCGTTTCCCAGCAGCTGTTCGAACACTGCTTCGAGCTGTGTGGCGTCGCCTTCGACTGTCGGCAGGTTCTCAGTCTTCACGGTGACGTCTGCATCCCGAAGCTGTGGCTCCAGTGTGTCTACAACGTCGGTGACGACTGCAGCGGTGTCGACAGTCTCGACTGTCATCTCCTGTGCGGTTGTTTCGTAGTAGTTCTGGAGGGCGTCGATCATCGCGAGCATCTCGCGGGCTCCGTCTTCGGCGAACTCCAGATACTCCGCGGTCGACTCGCCGTCGTCCGGTTCGGATGCCAGCAAGTCGACGTAGGTGGCGACCATTCGGGCGGGCTCTTGGAGGTCGTGTGCGGCGACGTAGGCGAACTCCTGTAACTGCTCGTTGGACTGGTCGAGTTTGTCGACAGTCCATTCCAGTTGCTGGGTGGTCGACCGAAGTTCACTGACTGTCCGGTCGCGTCGGACCCTCTCCAGCCCGAGAAAGACGCCCGCGATACCACCGGCAACGGCCACGAAGGTAGCCTGAAACACGATGGCCTCGAAGGGGAGATCCGCCTCCGGCGTCAGATACTGGTGGAACGCATATCCACTGGAGGCCACGGCTGCGACCGCGTACACGGCAGTTGCTCGAAGCCCGACCACGAGAGACTCGGCTCTCGACTCGGTCTCGGTGAGCGCGTAGTACACCGACCCACAGAGCGCCAGTGACAGCGCCAACAGTGACCACTGGCCCAGAATCGTCGGCAGGAGTGGAGCCTCGTGGGTCAGGATGTGGTAGATCGAGATTGACACTGAGAGCGTCGACAGCCCGACAAGCAGTGGCGTCCCTACCCACTGTGCCCTCTCTCGTGACATGGCAAATCATTACAACAGACTGTGTTATATCTGGTGTCCCACGTGAGGCAGCTACACAGGTCCCCACCGATCAACTGTCACCCGGATCGAGTTTATAACACAACTAGCGAAACTCATCAAATCCACTCCAGCAGGTAGCCATCGCGCGTCGACTCAATGGGAACACCGTTTTCACCGAAATAAACACGGATTTCTCCAAACCACTAACTGCTGTACTGGGGCCGATTGCCCAGCTTCGGGGCTATCGGGGTGCCTACGGTAGATCTATGCAAGATGCCTTCTGGGAGCGGCATGTCGAGCAGCCTGAGAGATAGGCGTAGTATTTAAACCGAGTCGACGAAGCCGTCGCTCACTGGTATAGAAGTGAGAACGTCATCAGCTACGGTCAGGCTCAGTGTGCGGTTAGACCGCATGGTTATCGAAACCTGACCGGCAGCATGACGTTCGCATATAGACATGGCGTCGTCGGTCGTATATACGTGTTGATCGAACTGTGTGGTAGCCGACCCATCTCTGCGGCGTGGACGGTGAATCACTCAACGATATCTACCTGTCGACGAACATGACTGCGGGACCATCTTTTTGCGTCTCGACACCCAATGCTGTATCCCTCATGACTACCGCTTCCTTCCAATCGGTAAACAAAATCAGCATCGTCTCGACCCTCGTCGACGCCGCCCTCGCGTTCGCTCGTGGTCGACCAAAGAGTGGACTCGTCCTCCTCGGAGCCGCCGTGCTGTCGTCTCGTATTCCCGGGATCGGAACCGCAACGTCGCTGCTGCTTCGGCTTATTCGGCGATTTCGATAACGCAACACTCCAATGGTCGACATCAGTGGCCATTTGGGTATGACACTGCTGTGGCTGGCTCCGACGTGGCTTGTGTTCGACCAGACAAAACCCGCAGCAACGTTCGTACTCGCAGGGCTCCCGTTCGGGCTCGGACCGGATCTGGATCTCGTTTTCAGTCGACTCTTTCGGACGATCAGACATCACGGGATCTTCCATACGGTCCTCGCGGTGACGGTTCTCGCTACGATTGTCGGGCCAGTTGTCGGGACACTCCTTGAGAGAGTGGTTGGGGGGAGCGATTGGTTCCGAATCGAGGAGACACGTGACAGCTATCGCTTCGGTTTCTTCGCTGTCTGGATCGCCGGACTCAGCCACATTTTTGCGGATATGCTGTCGGCCCCCGACATCGCCCAAGCGGTCGAGCCGTTCTGGCCACTGTATTTCGAATCAATCAGCTTCGATCTCGTCTGGTACAACGCGGCGTGGTTCAACTGGGGGTTACTCGCCGCCGGGATTTTCGTCAACGTGGGACTGTTTGTTTACAAAAGAGACAGCAGTCAGATAGCAGCGGTCACCAACAGCGACTAACTACGGCAGATATCGAATGCTCACCACGCCGGGTTCGGACCGAATTTCGACGCGGTTGACACCCAGTCGCGCCGCCCGCGACAGCGTTCCCTCGCGGTCGTCGACGATATCTGCAACTGCCTCGGTGGTCCCGTCTTCAGGAACGGTCACCACGTGAATTTCACCGATTCCCGCCCGTGGCTCTCGTGTGAGCTCGCCGACCGGCTGGTCGGCCGCCAGCTCTCGTTCTTGGACCGTCGGCGGCTCCTCGCTTTCCTCGATTAAGAGGGGTCTGCGTTCTTCGATGTCGACCAACTGCCACGACAGCTCAAGCGGTGGGGCCGGCGCGACAGTGCCCTCGATAGCGTCGTCGACGTCGACGCCGGGGTTCGAGGCCAGCGTGTGGACCTGTCCGTCGTGGACGTCTTTCACCACCGCCGACTCGTCGTCGGCGTGGGTTACGAGAAACGTGCTTTCTTTTTGTTCGTCGTCAGTCATACAGGATGGTTGTGGTGGAGGGCTTTCGGCGTTTCGTCATCTGGCTGCGTATTCTGCTGCTGTACCCAGCGCTCAGCGCGACAGCAGGTAGTGACCGAGAGCCATCACGCCCATCATAATGGCTGGCGGGCCAACTGCGGCAATCTGCGGCAGGAGATAGAGGATGTTTACAATCGGGCCAAAGAGGCCACTGGCGGGGTCACGGCAGATCTGCTCGCCATCGAGTTCGAAACACTCCGGAATCGAGATGATGGCGGCGACGTAGATCGACAGCAGGAAGCCGACGCCCAGCAGTGCCATGATTGTGTCGTACCGCGGGTGGTACGAAAATCCCCGACGGTGTTTGCGAGCGACGAGCAGAATTGGCGCGAGCAGCGGCCCGGCCGCAAAGAGGCCAACAACCGCAATGAACGTCCGTGAGAGCGTCAGCGAGCCGCCGGGACTGCTGGCTGTCTGGCCGATCCAGACCACCAGACTGAGCGTAAACAGGCCGCCGATGAAGATTGCTCCAAGCGCGCCGAAGATGACGTACAGTTTGAAGATGCGCGAGTCGCCGTGTCTGAACGCGTAGGGAAACGCGCCGAACAGGCCGCGATAGCCATCTGCCATTGGTGGCGATAGGTGGTCACCGAAATTAAACATCGTGGATCACTGTTTGTGGTTCAGAACGACAGTCGACTGGTTAGACAGACGGTAACGACTTTACGGTAGCCGAACGGGCATATGCGTATGTATCTGGATATTGGAAACGTGTTGAATACCAGTCCCGGCATCACCGAGCAAACGCTGGACCGCCTCGACGACCGCGTGGCCATCGCCCACGACCGAATCGAGGAGGGTCGAGAGGCCGAGGAACACGGCTACGCCGCCCTCAACCTCCCCCAGACCGTCGACACTGACGAAATCAGATCCGCACTCGAACCGTTCGGAACTCCCGAAGCCGTCCTCACGGTCGGGATCGGTGGCAGCGCCCTCGGCGCGGCCACCATCTCCGACGCCCTCGCCGACCAGACCGACGTCGAGGCCCACTTCCTCGATAACGTCGACCCCGAAGACACCGCGGCGCTCCTCGACTCACTCCCTCTCGACGAAACGGTTCTCAACGTCGTTTCTCGCTCCGGCACAACCGCCGAAACACTGGCGAACTTCCTCGTCGTCCGTGAGGCGATGGAGGATGCAGGCGTCGACTGGACCGAACAGACCTTCGTCACGACTGGCGACGAGGGCAACCTACGGAATCTGGCCGACAAACACGACCTCCCGTCGCTCAGAGTCCCCGATGGTGTTCCGGGTCGGTTTTCGGCACTGTCGACTGTCGGCCTCGCTTGCGGCGCACTACAGGGTATCGACATCGAAGGCGTCGTCGAAGGGGCCCGAAGCGAGATGGACAAGCTGTCGGGGTCCTTGGAGGACTCACCGGGGTATGCCTACGGCGCGGTTGCCTACGCGCTGGCCGAGCGCGGTGCGCTGACCAACGCGATGATGCCGTATGCCGAATCCCTCGAATACTTCGCCGAATGGTTCGCCCAACTGTGGGCCGAGAGCCTCGGCAAGGAAGGGCTGGGCCAGACTCCCGCCCGCGCACTCGGCGCGACCGACCAGCACTCCCAACTCCAGCTCTACCGCGCTGGCCCACGCGACAAACTCGTCACCCTCGTGCGACCCCGCGAGCGCGAGGATATTGACATTCCAGAAACTGATCTCGAAGGCCTGTCGTATCTCGGCGGCGCTGGACTCGGCGACCTCTTGGATGCCGAGTTCGAGGCCACCGAGGCCAGTCTCGCCGCGGAGGACCGACCGAATATCCGAATCGAAGTCGACGCGGTCGACGCACATGGCATCGGCGAACTGATGTACGCGATGGAGGCCGCCACCGTGATGTATGGCGAACTCGCCGGGGTGTCGACGTTCACCCAGCCAGCAGTCGAATGGGGCAAAAAGGCCGCCCGCGGCCTACTCGGCGGCGGCGAGTTCGAGGAGGCCGACGCCGTGGCCGACAAACGCGAGTTCACCATCGAGTAACTCGGCCCACACATCTCACAAACAGGCGTCGAGCCGGGTATTCATAACAACTTATTTATGCTGCTCACAGTGATATTGCTGGAACTCCAATGACCCGACTCGAATACGCATGACTGGGCCAAGAGTTCGGGATGAGAGACGGGCGGCCGTCCCGCTGGAGACGACGTTTCTGTTCGCATTCGTTGTGATTATCGGCCTGATCGTTGGCGCGGTCGCGTTCGGCTACATCGATCTGGTTGGCCAGTCGACGACAGTGCCTGTGGACGACGGCGAGTGCAGCTACTCGCTGGAGTTCGACCCCCGCGATGTGGCCGAATTCGCCGAAGACAGAGCCGCAAACGAACGGTATACTGACGGCACATTCCCCTGTGTGCTGTGGCTCGATGCCTCACAGAGCCGTGGGTTCGCTCCCGGCGAGCCCGTCACGAGGTGGCAGGACAAAAGCAGCAACGGCTTCGCAGCGACGCCAACCGACGAGGCTCCCGAGTGGGCGGTCGTCGACGGCGTTGAGGCAGTCCGGTTCTCTGGGAGCTCACACACCGCACTGACGATCGACGCGACGCCGGATGCAATGTCGGTACGCAACGACTCCGGACTGACGGTGACGATGTTGGTGTATGTGGTCGACAAGAATCACCGAGACGGCGGCCTGTACGCGATTGGCGCAGCCGATGGAGCCGACTCGGCCATCGAGATACGGCAGTCCGACGAGCCACGAGAAAGCTCCCGGGCGGATGAGTGGCACGCCGATCCCGGCCCGGCAGCCAAAATAACGACCGACGGCGAGTGGGCGATCATCACCCATACGACCGATGGCGAGCGCGGCACCGTCTTTATAAATGGTGAGAACCGCGGCTCGGATGGAGATGGTGTCGCCGAACTCGGGAGTGAGGTGCGGATCGGTGCGGCCGGATCGAGTCGGGCATTCAACGGCTACGTCGCCGAATACTTTGTCAGCAACGAACAGTTGTCGACGGCCAATCGGAATATCGTCGAGTGTGCAATGGACGCCAAACACGACTCGGTCGTCGATCTCGATGCCTGCTGATTACTGGGTCTGTGTCGGTACCTCGACCGTGGTCTCGATGTCGACCTCGTCCGCGAGTTCGTCCAAAAAATCACCTTTGATCTCTGAAACCCTCGTTTCGATTTCGGCGACCAAGGGCGGCTCGAACTCCCTTCGGACGCGGTCGAGTCGCTCGGTTTCGGTCTCGATCCGGTCCCGGAGATAGCGCGCCCCGCGACCGCTCTCGTCGGGGTCGGGCGCAGGCGTCAGTTTGTTGGCGACGAGGCCACGCACTGCCAATCCCTTCTGGTCGAGTTGACTGATGGCACGGGCCGTCTCGTTGACCGAGAGTTCGTCGGGGTTCAACACGAGAAAGAAGGCAGCGTCCTCCCGGAGGGTCCGGCCAGCGAACTCGAAAAAGTTTTTGCGTTCTTCGAGCCGTGCGAGCACCGGGTCGCCCTCCATCACACGCCGCGCTTCGTTGTTCCCGACGGCGGCCTTCTCGAAGAGGTCGATGCTTACCTTGCGTTTCTGCATCAGGCGGTCGACCCAGTCTTCCAACAGTTCCGGTAACCCGAGCAGGCGGAGTGTGCCGCCGGTCGGCGAGGTGTCGAAAACGACCCGGTCGTAGGGCTCAGCGTTGCGCATTACGTCGACGAACCGATCAAAGAGGGCGGCCTCGTAGGCTCCTGGCGTCCCGTGGGCCATCTCCAACTGACGGTTGATCTCGTTTACCATCGCCGTTGAGACCTGCTCGGAGAGCCCCTGCCGGAGCTCATCTAAATGACGGGTCACCTCTTCGTCGGGATCGATCTGCATCGCCCAGAGGTTCTCGATTCCGTCGACTGACTGGGCATCGTCACTGAACGGCTGGTCGAATACATCCGAAACTGAGTGGGCGGGGTCAGTCGAGACGACCAGCGTTTTGTGACCCGCGCGGGCGCATTTGAGGGCGTAGCTGCTGGAGACGGTCGTTTTGCCGACGCCGCCTTTGCCGCCGAAGAAGACGAACGGCTCCATTAGAAGTGGTACTGCTGGCCCTTGCGTTCGACGTACGACCCTCGGTCCCAGAGTCGACGTTCCCACGCCTCAAACTCGTCTTCGAGGTAGGGCAAGAGTTCAGCCGTGTAGTAGGACACTGGCGAGGGAATCCCGAAGGCATCGGGGAAACACGCCAGCATGAACGCATCCTCGGTGTCTTCGGCCTCCTTTTCGATCTTTTCGTAGGCCGGGTGGGTGATCATCCCGTGGTAGAGGCCCCGAAGCCACTCTTCGAGCGTTGTGCGAAATGATTCGATCCGTTCGGCGAGTGTCATATACTGTCACACGGATGAGTGCATGTAAAACCTATCGCGGCGGAACCCCGATTTGTGACTGTATTTTAACTGATAGTGGTCCGAACGTCGCCTATGAGCGGATCGATCCCGGTGACTATTCTCTCAGGGAGTCTCGGCGCGGGAAAGACGACACTGGTCAACCAGCTGCTGTCGACCGCGGGCGACCGCGATCTCGCCGTGTTAGTCAACGATATGGGCGAGGTCAACGTCGACGCCGATCTGGTCGCCGAAGGCTCGGAGTTGGATCTCGACGACGGCGTGACCGAACTCTCCAATGGGTGTATCTGCTGTGAGCTACAGGATGATCTCGAAACCGCGGTTGTCAGACTGGCCCAAGACCGGTCGTTCGACCACCTGATCGTCGAATCATCCGGCATCTCCGAGCCAGCCCCCGTCGCCCGACTGTTCACCACCGAGTCCCGCGTGGCTGCGCTGTACGATGTCGACGCCCTCGTCACCGTGCTGGATACGCGCCGCTTTCTGGACTGCTTCAGCGGCGACTCCGCGCCCCAGCGACAGGGAAGCGACGAGGACCGCCCGCTGTCGGATCTGCTGGTCGAACAGATCGAAGTCTCGAATATCGTCCTGCTGAATAAGGCTGACCAGTGTACCGAGTCGGAACTTGCGGAGGCCAAGTCGCTGGTCGGGGCACTCCAACCTGACGCGGAGACGATTCGGACGGAGTTTTCGGCAGTCGACCTCGACCGCCTGCTCGGCGTCGACCGATTCGAGGAGACCGCAGTAGCGGATCTACCGGGGTGGAAACGTGCACTTGACGCGGCAAACGGGGATCACGATCACCACGACCACCACCACCACCCGGACGAGGTGTACAACGTCTCTTCGTTTACCTACCGTCGACGCCACCCGTTCGACCCCGAACGGTTCGCCGACGTTCTCCAGAATCTCCCGCCCGAAATCGTCCGCGCGAAAGGCACTGTCTGGCTTGCTGGCTGCGAAACACGGATCACGATGAGTCAGGCTGGACCGTCGATCAGAGCCACCGCCCAAGGGCCGTGGATCGCTAGCCTCCCCGAAGTCGACCGGAAGATGTACCGTTCGAACCGTCCCGACTTGGAGTGGGATGACGAACACGGCGACCGAAGAAGCGAACTCGTCTTCATTGGGACGGAGTACGACGAGGAAGCCCTCCGGGATGCACTAACCGAGGCACTCGCTACTGGTGAGAGCGAACAGTCAGTCGACGACCTGTTCCCGACTGAGGCTGGCGAGGAGACCGTCATCCGCCACTACTGATCAGCAGGCACAGTCGCGGCCGGTCGACCGCTCGAACCGCATTTCGTCGCCGCAGTCCGGACACACAGGCTCGCCGTTGATGTCGACATCCCGAATCCGATTGTTGCAGTCATCACACCAGTAGGCCCTCTTTGAGCCGTCGTCGGGGCGGTCGCTCGGCGATGGGGATTCGAACGCCGCCGTTACTGAATCGATCAATCCCATGACTGACAGTATCATTCTCAACCATTACAAATCCCGCTAGTGCTGTGTGTCAGCGACGCACAGCCGTCTGCGGCTACTCTCAGCACTCAGCTGCGAGGGTATCGAGTGCCCGGTCGAGTTCGCCGCGGCGTTTCCAGCCAGCGATCCGGTCGGCAAACGGAATCGATAGCGAAAGCGCGACCCGTGACTCCATCGTGACTTGCGAGCCCTCGTTTTCGCGGTCGACAGTAACAGTCGTTTCCATCGCCTCGAACGGCCCCAGATCGCCAGCCTGTTCGTAGTAGTAGCCATTGGCCCGTGATTCGAACCGGAGTTGAAACTGGAGTCCGGGACCACTCGCAGTGACGACTGTCTCACCGTTGCGCTCGTCGACCGAGTCGACGCTGAAACTCCCTTCGTACTCGACCAGTCGCCGCGGAGTGAGTAGGTGATCGAGTTCAGCCGGGGTGGCCGAGACGAACCGTGATCGTGCTACCTCACGCATGACTGACCAATTGGTCCAGCGCGGTATAACTCCACCCGGCAGTAGCAGGTGGTCAGATGAAAAGCGGAATCGCAAGCGCGACGATAACAACCACGAGGATAGCCATCAGATAAAACAGGCGTTCGCCACGCGCTCCGGCGGGGAGTTCGCCCACCATATCGGGGCGGGCGGTCCACACCTGCTGGTAGTAGGCACTCACCGCGGCAAGAACCGAGAGACAGACGGAGCCAGCGATTGCAGTCGACAGCGAGAGCCCGAGGGCCTGCCCATAGAGGGGACCGAACGACAGCATCAACAGGGCTGCCAGTCCGGTGATGACGACAAACGGGACCGGGTCGACGGCCACGCCGTCACGGTTGGGGAGTTGCACACAGGCGGTTGGCCTGCCAGCGCCAAAAACTAAGTGTTGGTAAAAAGACCATGACCTATGAGCGATGGTGACACCGAGGGATTCAGCGAGGGAGCCGCCGCCTCGGATGGCGACCCTCGTGTGTTGCTTGCGATCAACGCGATCCTGTCGACGATGTTCGGGTGGACGATTGTCGGCGGGCTCTCGTTTCTCGATGTGGTGGCGTTCGACGCTATCAATGTCGCGACGGCCGCCATCGTGATCTTCTCGCTGACGTATCTGCTAACGATGTCCTGATACTGTTTATTGTAGACGGTTACCGACCGTAGGTCAGTTTGCGGGCGATTTCGTTGAGACGTGACGTGAGTCGACCCATCCATGCCTCCGGTGAGATCCGCCGGAGTTCCGACTCCTCGACTTCGATCCGGCTCTCGCCGAATGGGTCCCGCTCGTCGGCGGCCTCCTCGTCACCGACCGCAGTGACCACCGTCGACATCGAACAGCGGCCACAGGCCTCGGTCTGTTTCTCGGTCATTAATATACGTGTTTATTCGAAAACAACTTAAAATCACCCGCTGGCCTTTTTAACCCACCTGCTGTTATGGCGAACTGTGAGCAGAGACGCCGAGGAACTACCGGCTGCAATTCGGGAGTCGGTCCCCGAGTTCGACGACGAGTATCTCGACCGCGTCGCCGGTCGACTGCTGTACAACTACGATCTCCAGAAAGACTACACGCTCCACGGCGAGCAGTGGGCCCTCTACGGCGAGATGCGCGTAAAAAGCCAAAAGCAGTTCTTCCATCCCGCCCTGAGCTACGGCGACCACGAGTCCGAGGAGTATTTGCTGGTCCGCCGGTCGGACCACCCAACAGTCGACGAACTCAATCGACTAGTCGATCTCGGCCACGACCTCGCCGACGAGTGGATCACCGCCGACGAGGAACATTACGGCACAGATATCACGTTCATCCTCATTTCCGAGGAGATTCCAGACGCCGTCGTCGACTACGTCGAGGGATTCCGGGACCGAACACTGCTCAAATTCGGCTACTACGGCCACTACGACGTGAATCTCGTCGTGGTCGCCCCCGACGCCGAGCAGTCTGTCGCAAGCGAGGTCGCCGACGTTGCCGCCGCCTTCCAGCTGTGGGATGACGTGTCGACGCCCGATGAGGGAGTTCTCTCACGGTTCGCCAAGCGGTTCTGGCAGTAGCGATAAAAACAGCAGCAGCGAACTTAGTCGTCGCTCGGCTCTACAGCCGGTGAGTCCGAGTCATACCGGACCTCACGGATGTTGTAGTAGCCAAGCCGGACCAACCCGAGTGCGAGTCCAATCAGGACCAGCCCCAAGGCCGCCTGAACAATCGAGGAGGCGATTGCTTCGCCAGCGAGTGGCTCTTCGAGCGCGCCGGTGAAGTTGAGATAGAGGTTCGCATAGAGGTTTTCGTAGAAGACGAGCCATGCAAGCGCGAGGATGGTCGTAACAGTCATAATCGCCATTGGGACGCCGGTCGACACCAGCTGTTTGGCGTCGTCCCAGTTGGCGAGCCAAATGGTTGCGGTCAACAATGCCAGTGCTGCCAGCAGTTGATTGGCACCGCCGAACAGCGCCCACAGCGTCACCCATTGGCCGGAGACGACAAGCAGGTAGGCCGGAATGACCTGAATCAGTGGGTTGGTGTACCGACCACGGGCAATCGAGCCGATGTCGGCGTTGAGCCCCGTATCGGTTTGGCCAGCAGGCAGGCCGACGATCTCTTCCATCAGGTACCGACCGAGTCGAACTGCGGTGTCAGTAGAGGTGAGCAGGAAGCTCACGAGGACGAGCGCCATGAACACCGCACCCACTGTTTCAGGAATGCCAAGACTGGTGAGAATAACGCCGCCGCCGGAGGCGAAGTTTGGCAGGGCAGTGCCGATCCCGCCCGCGGAGTCTGCAAAGCCCCACACCGCGAGCGTCGACAGTGCGACCGCCGCAAGCAGGCCCTCGCCGAGCATGCCGCCGTAGCCGATTAGCCGGGCATCAGTCTCTTTGTTCAACTGTTTGGCAGTCGTTCCCGACGAAACCAGCGAGTGGAACCCACTGATCGTTCCACAGGCGATGGTGACGAACAGCAGTGGGAACAGCGGCAGGAAGACGCCTTCAACGCCCCAGAAGCCGTTGAACGCCCCCATCGAGGAGTCGATCACCAGTGGTTCCGATGAGGTGGCGAAGATCGTCCCGACGATGATCGCCACGACAGAGCCGCCGACTCCGGTGTACAGCAGGAACGACGACAGGTAGTCTCGCGGCTGGAGCAACACCCACACTGGGAGCGCGCTGGCGATGCTCGCATACACCATGACGATAGGAATCCAAGCTGCGGTGTTCGCACCGAGGGCCGCCGCACCGGGCACCCAGTCGCCAGCACCGCTCAGCAACACTGTCACCCCGATATCGGCAGTCCGCTCGGCGGTTGGCTCGAACAGCGCGATTGGGTAGTTGATTCCGACCCAGACGGCCGCGAATACACCGGTGACGAAGACGACAGTGCCGGGAAGGAACGGGCCATCAAGTTGGTAGAGATACACCCCAAAGACGAGTGCCAATGCGATATAGATCGAAGAGGCCGTCGACACTTCGGGATAGGCGTTAAATACGATCCCGACGACTAAGGCGAAGACCGCCACGACGAGGACAATCGTAAGGAAGGCGAACCACAGCAGCATATTTTTGCCCCCCTCACCGACGTACTCGCCGACGATGTAGCCGATCGATTTCCCCTCATGACGGAGCGATCCCGACAGCGAGACGAAGTCGTGGACCGCACCCATTAGCGGATTGCCGATGGCGATCCACAACAGCGCGGGCACCCATCCCCACACCGCGCCTGCTGTGATTGGGCCAACAATCGGTGCACCGCCCGCAATACTCGAATAGTGATGGCCTAACAGAACCGGCTTCTTCGAAGGGACGTACTCCTGTCCGTCCTCGTACTTATGAGCAGGTGTTTCTGCCTCCTCGTCCAGTCCGATGAACTGTGAGAGGTATCGTGAGTACCACATATACCCAGCGGTGAACGTTACTAACACTGCCGCGATGATCCAAATTACCTGTGTTGCCATTATTGCGTACGCTCCACTATTCAGAATGAACAATCATTACTTAATGATTAGCTAATTATTATCTATAGATGGAAGGCAAAATAAAGTTTGCAAGACGGTTCAACGTCTATATATTATTTTGAGATACCGTACCGTGGATGAGTTGGGTCGACCATATACTGTCGCTCCCGGCGATCAATCGTCTTGATTCGGTCGACATCCTCGGCCGTCAGTTCCCAGTCAGTGACTGCCAGATTTGATTGGATGTGTGCAGGCGTGGTCGACCGCGGAATCGTCGCGATCCCGTTTTGAATTTGCCAACGGATGACGATCTGTGCTGGGCTTTTGCCATATTTCTCCGCGAGATCCTGAACAACGGGGTCATCGAACACCTTTGTTCGGGCCAGCGGGGCCGCCGCAGTCAGTTGGAGATCGGTTTCGGCGGCATACTCCCGGAGTTCCGGTTGTTTGAACCACGGATGAAGTTCAGCTTGGTTCGTCGCAATCGGCACGTCGGCAATCTGCCGGGCAAACCTGAGTTGATAGGCGGTGAAGTTGCTCACACCGATGTTACGGACGAGACCCTCGTCGACGAGATGGGCCATCGCTGACAGCGTTTCGCGCAGCGAAATCGCGGGGTTCGGCCAGTGGATCAGATACAGATCGAGGTAGTCGGTGCCTAATCGATCTAGCGAATCATGACTGGCTGAAATAAGGGATTCGTAGTGCAGGTGTTTCGGCACGACTTTCGAGGTGACAAACAGCTCCTCGCGGTCGTACTCCGCGAGGGCCTCGCCGACTTCGCGTTCGTTCCCGTATCCCTCTGCGCAGTCGACGTGGCGGTAGCCCGCCTCAAGAGCTGTTCGCACAGCCTTTGTCGTGGTGCCCGGGTCGATGTCGTAGGTACCAAATCCGACCAGTGGGAGTTCGTCGCCGCTCGGCAGTGTTCGTGTCGGCACAGTCGACATACGCCCTGTCGACGCGGCGCTTGCTTGAATGTAGGGGCCACACCTGACGACCAACTACCCCAGTTTGTGGTGCGTGATCGCGTCGACACCCGACTGCTCGGTGTCAAGCGTAGCGACGTAAAACGCGTCGTCAGCACCGGGAATCGGCAGCCCACCGGGATTGACGCGGACAGTCCCATTGCGGCTTTCGATAGCTCGCTCGTGGGTGTGGCCGTGGAACACGTAGTCGTACTCGCCGCTGTCGACCAGTGCTTCTCGGAGCAGTTTGTTGGTGCCGTGATAGACAGCGATGGAGACCCCATCGACGGTGAACTGGCCGCACTCGCCGAGATACGTGCCGAACTCGTCGACCACGTTTGACAGTGCCCATTCGCCATCATTGTTCCCGCGAACGGCGTAGAACTCGAAGGAATCGGAGTCAAAGGGGGTCGCCGAAAACGGGGCGACGATGTCGCCGCAGTGGATAACGCGGTCGACGTCTTCGGATTCGAAAAACGAGACGGCTTGGTCGACGTGATCGAGATTGTCGTGGGTATCGGAGACGATGCCGAGTTGCATATCACAGCGGTCGTCTGCAAGCCCTAAGAAACCCATCCGTGCTGTCGGGCGGTCGAATCACTCGAACGCATCCGGCGTCGTCCAGCCGGAGACCGTCCGCTCCCGGGCGAGGAACGCCCCGAAATACAGGATCGTTGCCAGCAACATCCCGGTCACAGTGTCGTTGAAGAGCGTGTACAGACCGGGGGCCAGCAATGCAATCAGGAACGTTCCGAGAAAGACACTCAAGATGAGGAGGCCACGCCCGCTGGTCCCGATACGGTGGAACCACTCCTCGATTCTCTCGGTCGCAAGTGCGGCAGTCGACAAGAAGAACGCGATAGCGACCGTTGGCACCGAATCGATATCGGCAATCATGTTCGGGAGGAGTGTTCCTGCGGCGAGAACGATCATCAGTAGTTCGCTCCACGTCGGGGGCCGGTTCGGAAAGTACGGGTCGACGAGGGCCATGCGTAACCAGTCAGCCTACTGAACAAAGAAGGTGTGTCATCCACAGGCGGAAACGCACCGTCGACCGGGCGACTACTGAGCGGCGTCGATCAGCAGTTCGATACCCGGCAGATCGTCGCCGGTCAGTGCGCGGATGTACGCGCCGCCAGCAATCGAGACGTGGTCGAAGGCATTCTCATCCATCCCGTACATCTCGATGGACCGTGAGGTGTCGCCACCGCCGATCACCGAGAAGCAGTCGGTTTCGGCGATGGCTTTGACCGCACCGACCGTCCCGGCCGCGAACTTCTCGTCCTCGAAGACGCCAAGTGCGCCCTTCAGGAAGACGGCATCCGAATCCCGAATGATCGGATCGTATTTGTCGACGGTCTCCTCGGAGATGTCCATGTAGTCGTAGTCGGCGGCGTTGAGCTCCTCGTTGTCGTGTTCGGCGCGCTCGTCGTTATCATCCTCGTAGGCCAGCCCTTCGGGGAGTTTGATCTGATCGCGGCGCTCTTCGTACAGCTCCTGAATGATCTCCTTGTTGTTCTCCCACTGGGTGTCGTAGAGATCCAAGTTCTCGTGGCGGTCGTAGCCGATATCGTAGCCTGCGGCTCGCAGGAACAGATGGCTCGCAATGCCACCCAGACAGAAGGTGTCGATCTTGTCGCCGAGCGTGTTCATCACGCCGATCACGTCGGTGGCTTTGGTGCCGCCGACGACCATCGTGACCTGCCCGTCGAACTCCCGGTTCGCAATCGCGGTGTTGGCCTCGTATTCGGTTTCCATCACGCGGCCAGCAAAGGCTGGCAGCACGAGCGGGAAGCCGACGAGCGAGGCGTGTTTCCGGTGGGCCGCCGAGTAGGCGTCGTTGATGTAGGCGTCGAAATGCGGGGCAAGCGTCTGGACGAACTCGGTTTCGGCTTTGACTTCGGGGTCTTCCTCGGGGAGTTCGTCGTCGCTCATCCGGGTGTTTTCGAGCAGCAGGACCTCGCCGGATTCGAGCGCGTCGATGGCATCGAGAGCCTTCTCGCCGTAGATGTCGTCGACGAACTGGACGTCACGGCCGATGTGGCCCGCCATGATCTCGGCGTGCTGGTCGAGCGAGACGAACGTGTCGTTGCCGGGTCGGCCTTGGTGGGCCATCAGGACGACGCGGTGGCCGGCCTCGGCGAGTTCTTTGATCGTTTTGGCATGGCGGCTAAAGCGGCGATTGTCCTGGACTGCGCCGTCTTCGACGGGGGAGTTGAGGTCGAGACGGACGAGGACGCGCTGTTCGGCTTCGAGATCGTCAATCGTGTTGAAAGATGTCATGGGTCTGTCGTACGGGGTATGTTCGGGGGGATTCAAAAAGCGCTGCAACGGGCCATCAAAGATGGTGTGGGTGGACGCGTTAGGCTTCGTCGACGATGTACGCGGCGACGTCGAGCATCCGGTTCGAGAAGCCATACTCGTTGTCGTACCACGTGAGGATCTTCACGAGGCCGCCGTCGCCGACGACGTTCGTCGAGTTGAGGTCGGCGTACGAGGAGAACGGCAGGCCAACGATGTCCGAGGAGACGACCTCGTCGTCGGTGTAACCGAGCACGCCAGCGAGTGGGCCGCTGTCGGCGGCATCGCGGAAGGCGTCGTTGACGTCGTCGGCGGTCACGTTGGCTTCGAGGTCGACGACCAGCTCGGTGATCGAGCCGTTCGGGATCGGGACACGGATCGCCATCCCGTCGATCTTGCCTTCGAGCTGTGGCAGGATCTCGGTGGAGGCCTGTGCGGCACCCGTCGAGGTCGGAACGATGTTCTCGGCGGCCGCGCGACCACGGCGCTGTTTCGCTTTCGGTGCGTCGATGAGTGTCTGACTACCTGTGTAGGCGTGGATGGTTGTCAGCGTCGCCGTGTTGATGCCGAACTCGTCGTCGAGCACCTTTGCGACCGGCGTGACGCTGTTGGTCGTACAGGAGGCGTTGGAGACGATGTCCTCGCCCTCGTACTCGTCGTGGTTGACGCCGTAAACCATCGTTTTGACCGGTTTGTCACCTTTCGGCGGTGCCGAGATGACGACCTTGTCAGCACCGGCTTCGAGGTGGAGACTCGCCTCGTCTTTGGTGCGGAAAATGCCCGTACACTCGAAGGCGACGTCGACGTCGAGGTCGCCCCACGGAAGCTCGCTGGGGCTTTTGACGTTGTACAGCGGAACCGAGCTACCGGCGATGGAGAGCTGATCCTCTTCGAGTTCGAGACCGTCGAGTCGACCCATGATGGTGTCGTACTTGCCGAGGTACTCCATGTCCTCGAAGTCCATCACGTCGTTGATTCCCGCGAGTTCGAGTCGCGGATTGTCCATGATTGCTCGGAAGACACTCCGACCGATTCGGCCGAATCCGTTCAGTCCGATACGAATTACGTCGTCTTCGTCGACCTCCTCACCTGCATCCAGATAGGATTTACTCATAACCGAATGAGTGTACTACAGGCACTTAAAATAGCCTGAAAGCAATTCACGAAAAACACGACATACAGAAGGTTAGAACCGATTGTAGGCAAGATATGTGATTTCTATGGGTCGACCCGCCCGGACAGAAACCTTTTGAGCCATCCTCACATACGGCGAGGTATGAGACGAGACGACCGCGACGACCCGTTCGGCGACATCTTCGACGAGATCGAGCGCATGATGCAGGGCATGACTGGCGGGATGGACGACGCGGGGTTCAGCACGGAAACACATATCGACGTCTACGAGGAAGACGACCTCGTCCGGCTCGTCGCGGATCTGCCGGGCATCGACAAAGACGAACTCAGCCTTCAGTGTGACGGCAAAACGCTCACGATCAGTGCCGCCAGCGACCGCAGAGAGTACGACGAACGCGTCCGCCTCCCGGTCGGCGTCGACGAACACTCCGCCGAGGCCACGTTCAACAACGGCGTGCTGAACGTCACCTTCGAACGCGCCGACGACACTGCCGCCATCGACGTCGAGTAGTCCCGCCCCTCCCGCGCGACACAACTACCCTACCCTGATCGTCTCCCTGTTCTCGCTGTCAGCGTTCCATCCGATGAACACAGTCTCAAACGGTCCATCGCGACAGAGAGTCGCGTCACTCCGAGAGAGATACCTATCAAGCAACACGCACTGGGCGCTTGTCGACGGTGCTGCAAACCGAGTGGATGACGGCAATCTGCCGGTGAAAAAAGAGTCGACTAACCGTAGTAGCCAGTTCCTACTAGCTCTATTCGTCGTTTGGCCCGTCACCGACCGCAGTTTCACCGACCGACGCATGGCCCTCGATCAACTCTTGGCCACCCATGTACGGACGGAGCGCCTCGGGAATAGTTACCGTGCCGTCGTCGTTTTGGTAGTACTCCAGAATGGCGACCATCACACGCGGCACCGCAACCCCCGAGCCGTTGAGCGTGTGGAGGTAGTCGGCGGACTCGTGTTGCTCGGGCCGGTACTGGATTCCCGCCCGGCGGGCCTGAAACTCCCGGAAGTTCGAGACCGACGAGACCTCCAGCCACCGGCCACCCTCCGCGGGACCGTCTTCCATATCGTCGCCGGGTGCCCAGATTTCGATATCGTACTTTTTGGCCTGTGTGAAGCCGAGATCACCGGTACACATCTCTAGGATTCGGTAGGGAAGTCCGAGTCGGTCGAGAACAGATTCGGCCTCCGAAACCAGTCCCTCGAACCGGTCGTCGCTTTCGTCGGGTCGAACGAAGTTGACGAGTTCGACCTTGTTGAACTGGTGAACACGGACGATGCCGCGGGTTTCGGTGCCGTGTTCGCCCGCTTCTTGCCGGAAGTTCGGCGAGTAGGCCTGATATTTGAGCGGGAGATCGTCGTCCAGCAGGATCTCATCGCGGTGGAGGTTCGTCACTGGTACTTCGGCGGTCGGCAGGAGCCAGAGATCGTCGTCAGAGTAGGGCTGTTCGTTGTCGCCCTCCAGTCGGTAGGCGTCCTCGGTAAACTTGGGGAACTGGCCGGTGCCGCGCATCGAGGCGCTGTTGACTGGGATCGGCGGGAAGACGTCCATATACTCCTGCTCGCGGTGGACGTCCAGCATGAACTGAATGAGGGCATGTTCCAGCCTCGCGCCGTCGCCTTTCAAAAAGTAGAAGCCGCCGCCGGAGACTTTTGCACCGCGAGTGAAATCCAGGATTTCGAGTTCTTCACCCAAATCGTAGTGGGGCGTCACCTCGTCGGGGATCTCACGGAGGTCGTCGAACCCTTCGCGTCGACGCTCGACGTTGTCGTCTTCGTCGGCTCCCACGGGCACCGAGTCGTCGGGCAGCTGCGGGAGGGTCAGCAGTGCGGCTTCGAGTTCGGCCTCCAACTCGTCGGCACGGGACTCGATCTCCTGCAGTTCTTCCTTCAACTCAGTCGACCGCTCGATTGCGTCTTGGGCGGCTTCCTCGTCGCCATCCTGTTTGAGCTGGCCGATTGTTCGCGATACCTCGTTGCGTTCGTGTCGGAGATCATCGCCCTCGCTTTTCAGCGAGCGCCACTCCTCGTCGATGTCGAGAATCCGGTCGAGATCCACGTCGACGCCTTTCGTCTCTAGGGCAGCACGGACGGCGTCGGGGTTCTCCCGGACGAACTGTCTACTCAGCATTGCAGATGGGTTTTCCCGGCTCTCAGAAAACCGTGTCGGGTCTGCGTTGCGAGCGGTGAGGCTACCGGTTCAGACGCGGACGTTCCGACCATCAGTCTCGCCAAACTGTTCGGCGTCACTGCTCCGGTCTGCGTTCTCACCGGGTGTCCGCTCGTAGGCGACCTCTCCACGAAGCAGCGTGAGTTCGGGAAAGACACCGAGTCGACCCTCAAAGGGAGTCCAGTCACAGTTCGTATGCGTGTCTGCACCGCGAATCTCGCGGGCCTCGTCGGGGTCAACGAGCACCAGATCGGCGTCGTAGCCCTCCTCAATCCGACCCTTCGAATCGAGATCGAAGATCTCAGCTGGATTGTGTGCGACGAGCTCTTCGACGCGCTCGTAGCTCAACTCACCCTGCCGAGCCGATTCAAGAAGGAGCGGGACCATCGTTTCAACACCGGGAACCCCGCTAGGGGCCTCCCAAAGACTGGTTTCTTTCTCTTCGCGTGTGTGTGGCGCGTGGTCGGTGGCGATCATGTCGACCGTCCCATCTGCGACACGCTCAAAGACTGCTTTCCGTCGTTTTTCACTCCGGAGTGGTGGGTTCATTCGGCCGTAGGTCCCGAGGTCAGCGAGATCGTCCCGAGAGAGATACAGATGGTGTGGACAGACCTCGCAGGTCGCCCCACCCTCCACTGCAGCATCGATCCCCTCCGGCGTCGAGGTGTGAGCGATATGGATCGTGCCACCCGCTTCCTGACCAACCTCGGTCGCCCGTTCAACCGCAGCTTTCTCGGCCTCGGCGGTCCGGTAGGCACTCCATAACTCGGCGTTGGCCTCGCGGCCCACCCCGCCAGCGTCGGCCTCGCGGGTCGACTCGTCGAACAGTGTCTCGTCTTCAGCATGGACCGTCACCGTCAGGTCGACGTCGGCAGCCGCCTCGACAGCATCGGCAAACAGGTCGAGCGAGACGCCCATATCGCCGGTCGAATCCGCCAGAAAAACCTCGCCGAGCGCACAGATCGGCTGCTCGAACAGTGAGTCGGGGTCCCAGTCGCCGGTCACCCCACCGTTGATCCCGTAGTCGACGCGTGCGTGGCTCGCATACTCGGCTTTGGCATCGAAGTTGGCCGCCGAAGTCGTCGGTGGATTCGTGTTTGGCATGTCAACAACAGTTGTCACCCCACCAGCGGCTGCGCTTTTGGTGGCCGTGCCCCACGTCTCTTTGTGCGAGTACCCCGGCTCCCGAAAATGAACGTGGGCATCGATTGCGCCCGGCAGCAGGAGTTTGCCATCGGCGTCGATCACGGTTTCGTCCGGCTCAGCGGCGAGGTCCGCGTCGACCGTCTCAATCTGCTCTCCCGAGATGCGAACGTCGACGGTGCGACCGTCGGCGAGTTCGGCGGTAGTAATCAACATATCCTGCCATGAGATGGGGATGGTCCTAAGTGTCGTGGGTTTGGGTGGACAACTGATCGAACGTTCCAAGAATGACAGTCATGCTACCGATCCAGCGACACGAGCCTATAACAGCGTTTCAGTACCGGAATCGATTTACCAGATAAACCAGTCTACAAACTGTGATTGTTACAGCTTTGTTACAGGGTGCTTCGGCCCCGAATGTGGTTGGGGTGTTGACGCTTCTCATCCAGATTGCGTTGGTTCTCTGGACGTACACGGACGCCCAAAAGAACAGTAGCCATCCCGCCTTTCTCTGGGCATTTGTCGTGTTCCTCTCGTCGGTGCTCGGCATCATCGCCTACCTCATTCTCGGCCGCAACGCCTAGTTACCCTGCGTCTCGGTCGTTCCTGCGTGACTGACCGTTGGAGACCGAGTGCCGACCAGCGCCGTTTCGACCGCCTCTGCGATCACTCCGGGATCGTCCGGGCCACCAGCAGTCGACACGCTCCCGACCGAGTCGGGATCAAACGGGATGTCAAGCTTGCGGTAAACGGGGCCTAACACGGCACTCAGTTCGGATTCGTCTGCTTCAGCAACCGTGAGACAGCCAGCGATGAGTGCTGCTCCCGACTGGACGCGCTGGGCGACGCCGGCAACTTTGCCAACTGGCTCACCCCCGTCGACACTGCTCACCGAGTGGCTTCCCGGACAATATGCGTTGGCTGGCTCGCCCCGCGTTACGTCGGCTCCGAGATCGGACAGCACGTCGACGAGTAGCTGGCTGGTCTCGCTGTAGCGGTCGCACATCCCCTGTCGAATATCATCGATTGGAACTGCGTGGGCAATCGCCAGCGTCCGGCCGGTGTAGGCGACCGCACGGCCGCCGACGCGCCGGTCGACGGCGTGGTAGCCACGAGCTTCGGCCGCCTCTGTGGCGGCGTCGTAGCCATCAGCATGGCTATCGCGTCGACCGAAGGCAACCTGCCGGTGTGGTCGCCAGACCCGGACGGCAGGAACACCGGTCTCGGCTGTCTGTGTGAGCAGATTGGCAGTTACGGCTCGATCAGCCGCCGGATCGTCGGCTCGACCACGATACACCCGAATATCCATACCGAAAGCTGGGTCCCCGGCGGCTAAGCGGTTCCGCTGTCCATTGGCTGAGTTTGGTCAACCGGTTTCCCCCGTCGACTGCTTTTATTTCGACTGTCGGCTGACATTTAAGCGGTCCGGGGTCAGTGGTTCTGTTATGGACCCACGCGTACACGAGCATGCCGAGATTCTCGTCGACTGGAGTGCCCGCATCGAAGCCGGTGACAACGTTGTACTGAGTGTTGCCGAAGGCGCACACGATCTCGCGGTGGCAGTCGCCGAAGCCGTCGGCGAGCGCGGCGCGAACCTCGTGGCAACCTACGATTCCGAGGAACTCGCCCGGGCGTATCTCCGGGGTCACGATGGCGAGTTCGATTCGAATCCAGCCCACGAACTGGCGCTCGTGGAGAACGCCGACGTCTATCTCCGGCTCGGCGGTGGCCGCAACACGACTGCGACCGCCGACGTTCCAAGTCCCACACGGCAGGCCTATCGCCGCGCCCGCACCGAGATCCGTGAGGCCCGAATGGATACCGACTGGGTGTCGACGGTCCATCCCACCCGGTCGCTGGCCCAACAGGCCGGCATGTCGTTCGAGGCCTACCAAGAGTTCGTCTACGACGCCATTCTCCGCGACTGGGAGTCGCTGGCCGAGGAGATGGCCCAGCTCAAAACAGTCCTCGATGAGGGAAGCGAGGTCCACATCGAGAAAAGCGAGACCGATCTGTGGCTCTCCATCGAGAATCGAACCGCAGTCAACAGCGCTGCGTCGGTTGTCTATGATTCCCATAACCTCCCGTCAGGCGAGGTTTTCACCGCTCCCGCGGATGCAGAGGGCACCGTCTTTTTCGATATTCCAATGACGGTCGACGCTACCCGGCTTCGGGATGTCCAGCTCACATTTGAGTCCGGTGAGGTCGTCGACTATACAGCCGAGCAGGGCGAGGCGGTGCTCCGAGAGATCCTCGAAACCGACGCAGGTGCGCGTCGACTCGGCGAACTCGGAATCGGGATGAACCGCGGCATCGACCGTGTTACGGATAACATACTGTTCGACGAAAAGATGGGCGAGACGGTCCATCTCGCGGTAGGCAGAGCCTACGATGCCTGTCTCCCAGAGGGCGAGTCCGGCAATCAGTCGGCGGTCCACACTGACCTCATCACCGATATGAGCGAGGAGTCGACGCTCTCGGTCGACGGTGAGGTAATCCAGCGGGATGGAACGTTCCGGTGGGAGAGTGGCTTCGCTGGGGGAACCTGAACAATAAAAAAGCAGTAAACGCGGGCTACCGAGCGATGGGCGAGTGTTTGGCGTCGCCTATCGCTCGTCAAGCGGGACGAACTCGGCGTCTTCGGGACCGGTGTACTTCGCTCGTGGACGGATCAATCGATTATCCTCCCACTGTTCGAGGATGTGGGCGATCCAGCCGCCGACGCGGGAGACCGCGAAGATCGGCGTAAAGAGATCAATCGGGATCCCCATCTGGTAGTAGGTCGTCGCCGAGTAGAAGTCGACGTTCGGTGCGAGACCTTTCTCCTCGGCGATATACTCCTCGATGGCGACCGACATCTCGTACCATTTGGTGTCGCCAGCGGCCTCACCGAGTTCCTCGCTTTTCTCGCCGAGGATGTTCGCACGCGGATCTTTGACGTTGTAGACACGGTGGCCGAAGCCAGCGATCCGCTCGCCGCGGTCGATGGCGTCGACAACCCAGTCGACGGGGTCCATCTGGGAGTCGTCGATCTCTTGGAGCATCTTCATCACGTTGGCGTTCGCGCCGCCATGCAAACTGCCCGACAGCGTGCCGATAGCCGAGGTAACGGAACTGTGGAGATCCGCCAGCGTCGAGGCGGTGACCATCCCCGAAAACGTTGAGGCGTTGAGCCCGTGGTCGGCGTGCAGCACCAGTGCCATATCGAAGGTATCCGCGAGCACGTCGTCGGGCTCCTCGTCGTTGAGCATGTAGAGGAAGTTCGCGGCATGGTCCAGATCGTCGCGTGGCTCGACGGGCTCCTTGCCGTTGCGGATACGGTTGAACGCCGCGAGCGCGGTCGGCATCTTGGCGGTGATGCGTCGACTCTTGCGGTCGTTGGCCGCGGCGTTCGTGACGTCCGCATCCGCGTCGGGGTCGTAGGCGGCCAGCGCGGAGGTGATTGTCCGGATCGCGGCCATCGGCTCCTCGTCGGCTTCGGCGAGGTTGCGGACGATTTCGAGCACGCCATCGCTGAGTTGGCGGGCCGCGACCATCTCCTCGGCGAACGACGCCAACTGCTCGCTGTCGGGCAACTCGCCGTGCCAGAGCAGATACAGCGTCTCTTCGTAGCTGGCCTGTCGGGCGAGTTCCTCGATAGGGTAGCCGCGGTAGATCAGCCGTCCGATATCGCCATCGATGTAGCTCAGGTCGGACTCGGTGACCACCACGCCCTCAAGCCCACGCTTCAGCTCAGTAGACATACCTCAACGTTTTTGTTTGCCTCAAAAAAGCGTTATCGTTTAGGAAGCAACCGGTGTGTTTCGACAGTGTCGGGGTTCTGTATTCCAAAACTGTACGTCTCTCTTTTTATTGTGTGTGCCTCTAAGAAATTGTAACCGTCATAATTGACGGACTGAGACGCCCAAAAACTGCTTTTTAGGCCGTCGAAACCGTGATCTGCTGTTTGCGGTCGATTGCGTCTTCCAACTCTTCGGCGATGGCTGAGCCACGCGAAATCTGAATATCTCCACCGCGACCCACCGTTGCGGTGAACAGATACTCGTTGTCGGCCTGCACCTCGACAGTTTCGCCGACGTGTTCGTCGAGGCGAATCACGACGTGGCGGGCGGTGATCTCCGGCTGGACCACCTCGCCCGCGGGCTGAAGTTCTTCGCCGCCCGAGCCACTCGGCTTAGGGGAGCCGGGTCGTTCGTCGAGCGTCCGCACGTCGATATCGATCCCGAGTCGGTCCTCGATGTCGGTGATCCGACCGCCGCCTTTGCCGATCACATACGAGATGTCGTCCTCTTCGACGTAGACCACTGCGTTGTTCTGGCCTTTGAGGTCGACCGCCACGTGGCCGCGCGCAACGGAGCGAATCTCGCGTTCGATCTCCTGTTTGGCGATCCGGTCGACGCCGGTATCCTGACTCTCGCCGTCTTTGAGTGGCACCGTGACCACCTGTCGGTTGAATGTATAGATCTCGTAGGCCGGGGTGCCGGTCTCGAAGTCCGAAATCTGGATCACGGGCCGGGCAAGGTCTTCGGCCGTCAGCCCCTCGGGGACCTTGACCTCGGTCGTCACGTCGTAGACGGTGTGGACCTCACCGGCCTCGATGTAGACGACGGTGTCGACGACCTGTGGGATCATCCCCAGCTCGACGCGGCCGACGAGTCGCTGGAGGGCGTCGATGGCCCGTGTCGCGTGAACGACACCGACCATCCCGACGCCTGCCAGTCGCATATCCGCAAACACGCTGAAGTCCTCGGTTTTCCGGACCTCGTCGTAGATCGTGTAATCTGGCCGAACGAGTAGGAGTGAGTCGGCAGTTTTGGCCATGTCGCCCGCGAGAGCGGTGTACTGGGTGATCTCCGGGCCGACCTGGAGGTCCCGTGGTTTCTCCATCGTTTTGACCGCGTAGTCGTTGTCGTTGAGGAATTCTGCTACTGCCTGGGCGAACGTCGACTTCCCGGCTCCGGGAGCCCCCGAGATCAGGACGCCGCGCTGGCGTTCGAGCAGCCGATCCCTGAGGTCGTCGGCGAACTCGTAGTCGTCGAGTGTGGTTTTGACGATGGGTCGAACGGCCGTGATTTCGATTCCGTCGGCGAACGGTGGTCGAGCGACGGCGATCCGGTAGTCTTGGTACTGGACAATCGTCATCCCCGGCTCGCTCAGTTCGACGAACCCCTCGCGGCTGGTCCGGGCCAGCGCCTCGATATCGTCGGCCCACTCGTCCATCTGCTCGTCGGAGGTGACCGTTTCGTCGATAGTTTTGTAGCTCATCCCGCTGAGCGCGCCGCGTTTGGCCTTTGGCTTGGTGTCGGTCTTGAGGTGGACGCTCATCGTTTCGTCGTCGAAGAACTGCGCGATTGGGAGATCCTGGTCGCTCTGGACTTCGGGTTCGACGTACTCGACGCTGAGTCCTTTGGCCTTGGCGACCTCCGACTGGACAATATCGCTCGACAGCAGCGTTGCCTCGTGGTCCTCGGCGACGTCCCGGATGATGGCGTCGACATCGCCCTCGCTCGCGCCAGCCTGTTCGGAGCCGCTGGCGCGTCGACCGACGTATTCGAGTTCGATTGTCCCCTCGTCAGCAAAGCCAGTGAGTTTCTGGAGCTCTTCGAGCCCGTTCCAGCCGCTGTCGTAGCCCGCGTTCGCCTGTGATTCGAGTTCACCGACGACAGCCTCCGGGACCAGTACGGTGGCCTCCTTGTAACTGCCGTCTGCAATTCGCTCGGACACGCGACCATCGATGACCGCGCTCGTGTCCGGCACTAATTTCATGTTGCTCAGTAGTCGGGGGGCACTGATAAGGGTGATGCGATTCCGGAACGCAGTATACTGACACTCAGGTACGCGAGTCGACGGCTGTCGTACTCCGGTCGACTGATACGCCCACCGAGAAAGATCGACCGCACGGGACTTTTGGACACCGGGCGAAATGGATCGGTATGAGCCACCACAACGTTCGAAAACTAACTGAGACGCTAGTGTCGATTCCAAGCCACGACGATCCGACGACTGTCGGCGACCGAATCGAGAGCTGGCTCCGAAAAGAGACCGACGCAACAGTCACCCGTGACGAGGTGGGCAACGTTATCGCGCGGCGAACCGTTGAGGGATCGTCCGACGACTCGCTGGCACTGGTCGGCCACCACGACGTGGTGCCACCGGCCGACTCCCAAGTCGACGCTGACGGCAACTACGTCCTCGACCAGCGCAAGGGTCGCCTCTACGGTCGTGGCACCGCAGATATGAAAGGCCCACTGGCGGCGGCGATGGTCGCCTTCCGGGATGCCGAGCCCGTGGTCGACCTCGTATTTGCGAGTTTCGTCGGCGAGGAACAGGGCGGCATCGGCGCACAAGCAGCCATCGAAGAAGGATTTTCGCCCACGTGGGCGGTGGTCACTGAGGGGTCGACGGGCTACTCGGCTCCGGGTGTGACCGACGTGGCAGTCGCTCATAAGGGGCGGCGCGGGAGTACGATTCGCGCGACGGGAACGGCTGGCCACGCCAGTCGACCCGCCGACGCCGAAAACGCGATCTATCGGGCCTGTGATGCGGTCGACCTCATTCGGTCCCTAGAGGCTCCCGAAACGACGGTGCTCGGTGCCGAACTGAGCGGGAGCGTCGCCGTCACCGAAATCGAGGGTGGCTCGGCGTGGAACGTGATTCCCGACGGCTGCTCAGTGACTGTCGACGAACGTACCGTCCCGGGCGAGCGAGTCGACCTTGCGCAGGCCGAGGAAATCGAAGGCATCGAGTGGGAGGTCGATCAGGACCTGCCGCCGATGGCCTGTGATGATCCCGCGTTTGCCGACCGCGTGCTGGCGGCGGCGGCCGACACCCAGTCGGGCGAACCACAGCAGGTTGCCAAACCCCACGCCACCGACGCGGGCTGGCTCGCTGCGGCCGGGACCGACTGCGTGGTCTGCGGCGCGGCCGAACCGGGTGAGGCCCACACCGCAACTGAGAGCGTCTCGCTTGAGGTGGTCGACCGGTGTTACGATATCTACCGGATAGTCGCTGAGTTGCCGGTGGGTAACTAACGCCAACAGACTGCTTCCAGCAGTCACGGAGACCGCCGCCAGCAGTGCGTTGATACGTCCGCACGCGAATGGTGGGATATGGCAACAGAGGCGAGCGCAGTCGACACGCCGGAAGCGTATGCAGACCTCCTCAACGAAATCGAACAGGTCAACGCTATCGAGAGCGCCAGCGAGATTCTCTCGTGGGACCAGCAGGTGATGATGCCCGAAGGTGGGACCCCCGCCCGCTCGAAACAGCTGTCGACTCTTTCGTCGCTCTCTCACGAATTGCTTGTCGACGGGCCTGTTGGCGACCTGCTCGACCAACTCGAAGACGAGTCGCTGACCGACGATCAAGAAGCAGTCGTCCGTGAAGTGCGTCGACAGTACGTTCGCGCCGAGCGCGTCCCCAGCGAACTGGTCGAGGAAATCTCCGAAGCCACCTCGGAGGCCCTCGGCGCGTGGGAGTCGGCCCGCGAAAACGACGACTTCGAGGAGTTTGCACCACATTTGAGACGGCTGGTCGATCTCAAACGCCAGTATGCCGAACATATCGACTCGGAAGCCGACCCCTACGCCGTGTTATTCGCCGACTACGAGCCGTGGCTACCCCTTTCGCAGGCCGAGTCGATCCTTGATGAACTCCGCGAAACGCTGGTTCCGCTCATTGAGGATATCCGGGCCTCCGAGGTCGATCTCGCGACCGATGCCTTCGAGGGAACCTACGACACCGACACCCAAGAGGACCTTTCCCGAGAGGTGCTGGAACTGCTGAACTACGACTTCGGCCGCGGTCGACTCGACGTCTCGACCCACCCATTTACCTCCGGCAATCAGTTCGACTGCCGGGTGACGACGCGGTTCGACGAACGCGATCCGATTGGCGCGCTGACGTCGACGATCCACGAGTTCGGCCACGCCTACTACACCCTCGGTCTGCCCGACGAGGCGTTCGGAACGCCGCTTGGTGACCACCGGAATCTTTCGGTCCACGAATCCCAATCGCGGCTCTGGGAGAACCATATCGGTCGATCCGAGGCGTTCTGGGACCTGCTTCTCCCGAAGTTCAAAGACGCGTTCCCAGAGGCCGACGATCTCTCTTCCCGGGCGGCCTACGAGGCGGCTAATCAGGTGTACGATGAGAACTTCATTCGCGTCGAGGCCGACGAACTCACCTACCATCTCCACATTATCGTCCGGTTCGAGATCGAACGCGAACTCATCAGCGGGGATCTCGCGGTCGACGCGGTCCCCGAGCGGTGGAACGAACTCTACGAGGAGTATCTCGGCATCACCCCGCCGTCGGACGCGATGGGCTGCCTGCAGGACATCCACTGGAGCCACGGCAGTTTCGAGGGTGTCATAGAAAGCGTCACACACGAAGACGCAGGATGTTGGAACTGTGTCTACGAGCGCCAGCATCCTGCAAGAGGAGACTTCTATCGACGAGTTCTTCAATGTAATGGCGACCGAGACGCTCGCGTTGTTCGAGCATCTTGAGTTCGACTTTCTCGAAGAATTCGATGTGTTCGCCCCCGCTCGCCGGGGGCGAACACGAGATCATCACCCACCAGCACTCTTCCGAGCGTTCCTGCACTGCTACTACAAGAACGTCTACGGCATCCGTCCAGTCACGCGAGAACTCCAGAACACGGTCGTCTGGCTCAGCTGTGGCTTCGATCGACCGCCGTCGAGAGACGCGGTCGATCGCTTCCTCACCGACCTCGAACACGTCGTCGACGAGGTCTTCGACCGCCTCGTCGAGCAGGCCGCCTGCCGCGGCCTGCTCGACTTGACCTACTCCATCGATTCCACCGACGTGAGGACGATGCCCGCCGACCAAGACGCGTCGAAAGGCTACGATCCAACCGCCGAAGAGTACTACCACGGCTACGGCTGTACGATCGTCTCGACCGGGCAAAAGATCCCGATTGCCGCGGAGTTCACCGAGAGCAAGCAAGCGCCAGAGGAGACGGCGATGCGCGTCACGTGTGACGCGCTCGCCGTCGAGAAACCGATCTGGATGCTTGGAGACAGCGCCTACGACACGCTCGGCTGGCACGACCACCTGCTGGCCGCAGGGGTCGTGCCAGTCGCTCCGTACAACGCACGAAACACCGACGATCCGAAAGACATCGAGTACAGGGTCGAAGCCCGCATCGACGAACACAGCGAGGACGTTCAGCTGAAGCAATCGACGCTAGACGAGACGTACAACCGCCGGAGTGGAGTCGAACGAACCAACGACGCCGTCAAGGACTGCGGCCTCGGGCACGTTCGCGCCCGAGGCCGCGTCCACGCACGAGCACAAGTGTTCCTCGCGCTGTGCCTTCGTCTCGTTATTGCGATCACCAACGACGAACGCGGAGACAATCCAGGAAGCACCGTCATCACGCTATGAGAACTATTCTATGACACCCTCATCCTGAACGTTGATCTCGTCGTTCTCGGCGTCGTAATGGTTGATCTCGGTCAGCGACTTGTTCCGCCGGACCTTCTTGCCCTTGACGCGGGTTGAGGTCTGGATCGAAACGAGATCCAGCGCCGAGAACATCGTCTTCGAGACGTTGATCGGCTGGGTCGTAAACCGCTTGAGCACCTCGCCCACCGAATCGGCGTGGAACGTGGTGTAGGTGGTGTGACCGGTCGACATGACCTGGAACAGCGTCCGGCCCTCTTCGCCACGGATCTCGCCCATCACGATGTAGTCGGGCCGCTGGCGGAGGGCGGCCTCCAGCAGGTCGAACTCGTCGATGTCGCCCTTGTCGCCCTCGGTGAACGAGGGCCGGGTGACCGAGGCGATCCAGTTGCGCTGTGGGAGTTCGACCTCGCGGGTGTCCTCGATGGAGACAATCTTCGTGTTCGATGGGATAAACAGCGACACCGCATTGAGCGAGGTCGTCTTCCCCGAGGCCGTCCCGCCAGCGAAGATGAGGGATTTGTCGTTCTCGATGGCCAACCACAAAAAGGCCATCTCGTTGAGCGAGAACGTCTTCCAGTTGATGAGGTCGATTGGCGTAAAGGGGACCTCCTTGAACTGCCGGATCGTGTAGTTGGTCCCGTGATCCGAGACTTCCTTGCCGAGCGTCAACTGAGCACGGGAGCCATCGGGGAGCGTGGCGTCGACCTGCGGACTGCGTTTGGAGACACCCTTCCCAGAGCGCTGGGCGAGTTTGACGACGAAGTCGTCGAGTTCGCTCTCGCCGTGAACGACGTTGGTGATGATCTGCTCGTAGCCCGAATGGTAGACGAAGACCGGTGAGTTGTAACCGTCACAGGAAATATCCTCGACGTTGATGTCGTGTTTGATCGGGTCGATCCGCTCGTAGCCGAGGAAGTCCCGCTGGAGGTAGTAGAGCAGTTTTTCGACCTGGTATTCGGTCAGCGTCTCGGCGTTCTCCGCAAGCACGACTGGCTCCGGCCGGGCAGAGATCCCGTTGAGTTCCTGATCAGTCGACACTGTCTCGGTGTCCGTCTCCAGATCGAAGCCGAAACTCGCCAAGAACTCCCCCAACTCGCTGTCGGGATCGGGATCGAGTCTGTACTCGTCGGGATCGAGCCGGTCGGGGACGAGTCGCTGGTGGAGCGGTGGTCGGTCGTCCCCGTCGGTCGAGGAGTCCCGCGAGTCGAGATACTCGCCGTAGCGGGTGCCTGCGGCTCTCGTGGTCGACTCGGTGTCGTCGTCTTCCAACTCGTCGAACATCGCTTCGAGCTGTGCGGCAGGCTCCTCGAATCGCTCGACGAGACCTTCGAATCGCTCGACGAGACCTTCGAATCGCTCGATGAGAGCGTTTGTGTAGCCGGCGAACTTCGGCGGGAGTGCGGCCAGCTGCTCGCTCAGCGTCGACTCGGTGGCGGTGTCGTACAGATCGTAGCGGGCCAACAGTCGGTAGGTTTCGGCCTCGATAACCTCCCGCCGAGCGTCACTGTCTGTGGCTTCGGAACCCTGATCGCCGTACTTGATCGCTGTTCTGAGCTTGCCGGTGAGATAGGTCGCGATCTCTTCTTCGATTTCGTTTCGGTAGGGTTCGACAACGTAGTATTTGGTCTCGTTTTCCTTCGTCGACCGGAAAATGATCACAAAGGAGTAGGGCTCGTTGACCCAGTAGCGTTCGATCTCGGTGAAGTGGGTCTTTTTTGCCATCGGCACTGCCTTTTCGAGATCGTAGCGGTTGGCCAGTGTCGTCGCCCCCTCGTCGGTCGTGAAAAAGTCGTCCTCGTCGATCTCGTTGTGGATGTCGACGGTGCGTTCCGCGACGAGGTCGGCCAACTGCTCGGCGGTGTCGGCCCCGCCAGCGAGCATCGAATCGAGGGAGTTCGGATCAAATTCCAGTGCCTCGCCCCTATCAAAAGGAATGAGAGCGCTCTCGGCCGTCCGGGGTCGACTGCCGTCGGGTTCGTAGTAGTACTGCCGCTTGTGGTGTTCCCACAGCCACGTATCTTTGACGACGGGTGTCGTCTCGGGATTGCAGAATTCCTCAAAAAATCTATTTAAATGGACGACGCGGTCGACGGCCGTCTCGATGGCCGTCTCAAAGGCCAGCGGATGCATCCCCGCCAGCGCCTCGATATCCATGCCGAGAGCCTCGATTCGCTCCCAGTCGGCTTCGGACGGGGGAGCCGTTGAGGACTGCGATTCCGTCGACAGCTTCCCGGCGGCTCCGGATGGTCCGTATTCGTCTACATACTCTGCCCATGTGTACTCACCAACGGTCGCAGCGTCGGTGGTGTCTGACGACGCCTGAGCGGTCGACTCATCATCGACTTGAGTAGTCTCTTCAGAGACATTTTCGGCATCGTCAACTGCCATACGCGTCGTAACTTCTGTTTGCATATATAGTTCTGGGGAGTAGTATCAGACATGATAACTAACGGCAGCTGTTCTAAATACGGAAGCGGAAGTAGTAGATTCCGATACCGACGCTCGGTTCGGCAGTTAGGGGACCGCTGTGACCGTGTGGCCTAGTTCCTCGACGGCGTCGATGATCTCCTCGTGGTCGGCGGTCGCCTCGTAGTAGAAAACGAGGTCGAAGGTGCCCTCGCGGAGCAGTTGTTGACACTCCCAGACAAACTCCTCGTCGTCGACCGTCAGGCCATGGAACTGATTCGACGCGAAGTCGGTGTCGTCGTTGCCCGCATAGATGTAGGTCTCGCCTTTGTGCGTGTGGTCGGCAATGATCTCGTTCATGTCGACGGTGAGTTCGTGCATTTCGAGATCCTGATCACTCGTCAGATTGGTGTGGACGATCAGCCCGACGAGTTCGATCTCGCCGGGTTCGAGGAGTGCTTTGGTTCGCTGATAGAGGTCCGAATCGAGTGTGTCGCTCATATAGGCTCTGGAACGTCGACCAGTAAACGACTACCGATACAGCGATAGGAAACGGTACAAAGGTTTATTACTGATCTATTACACCTTTATGTATGACCGAGTCGGTCCGACGGTTCGTCGTGGGTCGTGACCGAACGGTAACGCGGCGGATTCTGGGTATCTCTGCGGTACTGACTGTCGCTGCCTTTGGGACGCTCGCGGTGCCAACGGTCTGGGCGGAGTACGTCTCGCCCAGCGGTGCCGAGACAATGCAGTTGGCCGCAGCGGTCGGCTTCGTGCTGTCGGTAATTGCGGCGGTGTATGTGGTTTCGAAAACCGCCGATATCAACCCCTACGTGCCGACTGCGGCCGTGTTCGTGGTATTCACAAGCTACGGCGTTACTGGTATCGTTACCGAGTTGCAACTCGTCTTTTTTATCGGTCCAGCGATCTTTTTAGGGATCCTCGTCGCGCTGTCGGCCTACGCTAATGACGGCGCGCTGGCCTCGCTGTCGGTCGTCTTCTTTCCGGTGTTGGGGTATATGATCAACGCACCCTACGGGATCGCCGAGAGCTTTGGTCTCCTCAATCGGTTCCGGGTCGCACTCGTCTTCAGTCTGATTTTCACCTTCACGATTGGGATCGCAGGCTTCCTCACCGGCTCGGTGATCCGGCGGCTCGTCGACTACGCCGATATAATCACCGTCGAAGAACTCAGACACCCCGACAGCGTCGACCCCGAGACGCCGACCGACCAGCTATCGAGCGACACCGAGACGGTCGACGAGTGACTGTTCAATGAACCAGCGTGTGGCCGGTCGGGAACCCGGCAATCGATCTATCGGTGGCTGGGGGACTCAGCGGGAAACGAGTTGAAGACTGTCAGGTCGACCGAACGGTTAAAACGGAAGCGAAAGGGGACGCCGACAGCGCAGTTAGTCGGAGGCAGCGACTGGCTCGCTTGCCTCGGCCATCGCCAGCACGTCGTCGAAGAAGTCCAACGAGTCGTGTGGGCCGGGGTTGGCTTCGGGGTGGTACTGGCGGGTGATGATCCCCAGTTCCTCGCTGGCCAGCCCTTCGGCGGTGTCGTCGTTGACGTTGATCTGTTTGACCTCTAGGTCACCGGGCTCGGAAACCGTGTAGCCGTGGTTCTGGGTCGTCATCACGACACGCCCGCTATCGAGATCACGAACCGGCTGATTGACGCCGCGGTGGCCGAAGGCCATCTTCTCAGTGTCGCCGCCGAAGGCGCGGGCGACGATCTGCTGGCCGAGACAGATGCCTGCAATCGGCAGTTCGCCGGCGAACTCCTCGACCAACGACTGGGCATTGGTGAAGTTGGCCGGGTCGCCGGGTCCGTTCGAGATGAACAGGACGTCGGGATCGATTTCTGCGACGTCCTCGGCGCTAACCGTACAGGGGAGCACGTGAACGTCAGCACCGCGCTCGTTGAGCGAGCTGATGATCGATCCTTTTGCTCCGCAATCGATGAGCGCCACATCGTAGGAGCCGTCACCGAGGTGGGTCGTCGACTCCGGCGTGGTGACCTGCGAGCCGATGTCGACGTGGTCGCTCATCGCCTTACACTCGGCGAGTTCGGCCTTGGCGTCCTCCGGCGTGACGTCTTCTCCGGCGACGATACCGCATTTCATCGCCCCTTCTTCCCTGATTGAGGTGACGAGATCTCGGGTTTCGATGTGGTCGATGGCTGGCACACCCTCGCTTTCGAGCCACGTCGCCACCGACTCGGTGAACTCGCGGGCGATGGCGGCACGGGGGTGAACACGACCCGACTCGAAGCGGTCGGCCCGGACCCCGTAGTTGCCAATCAGGGGGTACGAAAAGGTCAGGACCTGCTCCTCGTAGGAGGGATCGGTGAGACTTTCTTCGTACCCTGTATAGGCGGTTGTGAAAACCAGTTCTCCGCGTGTACGGCCCGGCGCGCGGCAGCGGGCTTCGAGCACGCGGCCGTCGGCCAGAGCGATGTAGGCGTCCGACATTACGAGTTACGTATCGTTCTTCGTTCTTAAGTGCGTCGTTCGAAGCTCAGCTACGAAATTCGTAATCCCTAACCCCTCCCATCCACACCGGGTTGTATGGACGACCTCGACCGGCGGATTCTCAATATTCTGCGACGGGACGCCCGGACGCCCTACACGGAGATCGCAGACCGGGTCGGCACCTCGGAAGGAACGGTGCGGAACCGCGTCGACCGCCTCACCAGCGAGGGGATCATCGAACGCTTTACTGTGACGACGCGAACGGGGAACGTCAAAGCGATGATCGAGGTATCGGTCGACATGAACGTCAACACGAGCGAAATCTCCGGGCGGATGGCCGACTGGGAGGAAGTCGATTTCGTCTGGCAGGTTTCGGGCGAGGACGATATCGTCCTTGTCGTCGACTGTGTCGACACGCAGGCAGTGAACGATCTCATCTCGCAGGCCCGCGAGATGGAGGAGGTCAAAGGGACGACGACGCGGCTGATTCTCGACGAGCGACTCGGCTGACTCCCGTGGAATTCGGGTACGGACAGTCGCGCGACGTATCGAACGCTTATTTATGCCACTGTGATATAGCCAACATATGAGTGCTGACGACGCCGCCGACGGCGAACGCCACGCAAACGCCGGACAGGACGTAATCGCGGTCGACGCTGACGACACCGAACAGGAACTCGTCAACCGACTCGACGCACACACCGGTGATGGCATCCGCCACCGCGCCTTTACCTGTCTCGTCTTCGACAGCGAGGGCCGCCTGCTGTTGGCCCAGCGGAGCCCCGACAAACGACTCTGGGACACCCACTGGGACGGCACCGTGGCCTCCCACCCCGTCGAGGGCCAGAGCCAGGAAGACGCCACCATCCAGCGACTCGAAGAGGAACTCGGCATCACGCCCGACCAGTACGGCGACGTGGAGGTCACCGACCGCTTCGAGTACAAACGCTACTACGAGAACGCCGGCGTCGAGTGGGAAGTCTGTGCAGTGCTGAAAGTCACCCTCGACGATACGACGCTCAATCCTGACGAAGACGAAATTGCCGGCCTACTGTGGGTCGACTACGACCACCTCCACGAGAACCCGCAGTGGTACCGTCAACTCCGTCTCTGTCCGTGGTTCGAGATCGCCATGCGTCGGGACTTCGCATAAAAACGGCTTACTGAGACGATTGGGTTTCGAATATCGCAGTCGTCGACCGGTACGGATTGCTATTTTGTTCGCGTTACCGATGTTCCTGTTTGCTTCCCGACGACCTTCACCGAAAATACGCGTTCGCGAGGGATGAGTTCGTAGACGTCCCGGCCGTCTTCTTCACCGGCTTTGACCCGCCAGTGGTCGGTGTCGTCTTCGTAGGAAATATCTGAGCTGGCAACGCTGTACTCGACCGGTCCGTCCGGCGTTTCGTATTTGATGACGGCCATACACGCAGATACAGCTATCGTCTGTTATACTTGACTCATACAGACGGGCTGTCAGGAGGGGAAAGCGTTTACCGTCACGGCTGAACGTCGAATACATATGAGTTTGGAGGATTTCACCGATGTCGACGAGGAGGCCGACGGCGACCGCGAGGCGTCGACCGATACCGATCCGGGTGGCGACGACACTGCCGAAACGGCTCCCAACCCCGACCCGGAGCCGAACGACGACGGATTCGAGGAGTACTCGGTGACCGTCGACGGCGAGGACGTCGGCCTCGGCGCGCTGTCGGTCGCCCAAGGGCTCCGAGTCAGCGAGGAGTCCGACGACACGATCCTCCGGGCGTTCGTAACGGCGGGCAACCGCGAGTCGGTCCGACTCGGCAAATATCTGCTCGTCCCGTATCCGGACGACGAAACCCTGTTTTGCCGAATTGTCGGGCTCGAATACGCCCAGGAGTTCCAGTCCGACGACGCCACCGAGATCCACGCCCGCCGCATGATGCGTAAATCGGGGATCGAGGAACGGGACTACAAGTTCATGGCCGAACTCGAACCGGTGGCCGTCCTTTATAAAGACTACGACGAGAACGGCGAGGCGGAACTCAAACGCCGGATGACCGACCGGGTCCCCAAACCCGGAGCCATCGTCACGGAAGCCACCGACAGCGCCGAAATCAAAACCGGACTCAAAATCCCCGAAGACGGCGTCTTCCTCGGCCATCTCTCGGTCGGTGGCGAGAAAGTCAGAACCGGTGCCACACCGCCAACTATCGACTACCGACTCAAGGACGACTACGACTCCGGCGACCCGCTCGTCTTCCGCCATACACTCGTCGCCGGTGGCACTGGCTCAGGGAAAACCCACGCCTCGAAAAACATCCTCCGGCAGTATTTGAGCGAGGATCGGGCCTACCCGATGGACGATGGCCGAACGGTTCAACCGGCGGTCGTCCAGTTCGATCCACAGGACGAGTACGCCCAGATGCACGACGACAACCCCGAGTTAGGCAGTGACTACGCCCGCAGGCTGGACCGCGAAGGCATCGCCTACGGCGGCGTCGACGACACCATCGCACTCGTCCCGAAGGAAGACGGCACCAGCTACGGTGGCGAGAACCACCGCGCCGAACGCATCGAGTTCACGATTCCGTTCTCGATGACCGAAAAACGGCCGTGGCTCGTCGCTGGAAGCAGTCTCAACGAAAACCAGTATCCAGCCCTCAGAAAGCTTTTAAACCGCTTTTTCAGTCAACACGGCAAGAGCGGCACCTACAGAGAGTTCAAAAATTTCCTCGACGATCCTGCGCTTAGAGAGGAACTCGACGAGTCGGGCCGCGTCCACGAGAAGACGTTCGACGCGGTCAAACGTCGAGTGTTATCGATGCCGTCGGGGATCTTCGATCAGTCGGCCAAACCGATCACCGAACTCGACCACCAGCTCGTCCGGCCGGGCGGGCTGACGGTCATCCCGACCTACCATCTGAGTTCAAGCCGCGCAAAGGAGCTGTTCGTGCTGGCGGTCTCAACGTATCTGATCGACGACAAACTCTCGAATACGCCCGACAGCGACCGAATCAAGGAGACCCCAATCGTTCTCGGGATGGACGAAGCCCACAACTTCCTCGACGAGGGCGACACCGTCCAGGCCCGCAAGGTGATCCAGAAGTTTACCGAGGCTGCCAAACAGGGTCGAAAGGAACGGCTCGGCCTGTTTTTGATCACGCAGGACCCACAGGATATCGCCGACGCGGTATTTAAACAACTGAACACCAAGCTGGTGTTGAATCTCGGTGACGAGGACGCGATCAACAGTGTGAATATTCCGTCGACACTCTCGTCGAAGGTGCCGTATATGGAAAAAGGCCAGCTCGTCGTCTACTCGCCCGACAACTCCGAACCGGTGGAGTTGATCGGACTGTCGACGTGTCTCACGCGCCACGGATAAGCGAATCCCCCGATTGGCTTACCGCTGGGCGTAGACCTGGATTTCGCCGGAGCCGGTGACGATGACGCCCCAGTCGCCGACGGAGAACCCGATGAAACAGGACCGCTGTGGTGCGGCGTTCGGTTCACGAACGATCAGTTCGAGGGCGTCGGGGTCGACGGCCTCGTACAGCGGCGGGAGGTCGAGTGGGTCTTCGCCGCTAACGGCGGCGAGTGCCTCGATAACAACCTCGGTGATCGATCTGCTCTGTGCTGGACTGTACTGCGTAACATAGTGGAGTTCCCCCTCCCCCTGGACTGCTGCATTAGACATACAAAAGACGGAACGACCGCAACGGCAATGAACATGCGCCCGTTATATACGCGCCTTTATAATCATCTCAGTAGTTCGCAGACAGTTTCTCCGTTGGCGGATGGTCGTACAGCGTTTTTTCGACAAGCGTTCGCAGCCCACGGCGGAGTCGACCGCCAGCCGCTGACGAGGAAATCTCCAACTGATCGGCAACACCCTGTAGCGAGGTGTCTCTGGGCTGATTGAAGTAGCCGGCCTCGTAGGCGGTTGTGAGTGCCTCGTGTTGGGAGGGGGTCAGTCCGTACGCTTGGCTGACGCCGTCATCGATCCGATAGAGTTTGCGAATCCTAGCACCCACACCCTTGTTCGAACAGTAGTCTCGGAACTGTTGGAGGGCGTCCATATTCGGGAGTTCGAGAACGGCATACCAGCCCCCTCGTCGCTGACGGCCTCGATAAGTCGCAGCCCCATCTCGACGGCCGTCGCAAGCACCAGATACTCCGTCGACACCAGATGTGTCCGATACACTCGAAACGCCGGTGTCGAAATCATGGTCGAAATGTCGGTCACCGTCGGATCCTCGGCGAGGACTGTTTCGAACGCCTCGAAGTCATCGCCGCGGACATGAAACAACAGAATATAGCTCCCCTCAGTCGCGATCAGTTGGTACTCCAGTTCGATATCCATCCCGGGACATCGCTCGATAGTCGGCGTCAACACGAGTTTTGGGTGTTCTAACAGTAGCTCGGCGATAAATCGCATCGCTAGTCAGTAACGGTACCGTCGGCTAAGGCCGTTCTCACCACGTAGTCGCCAGTTACTCGTTCGTTGTCTCTGAAGAATCGGCGGGCTGCTCGTCGGTCGCATCCCCAGTCGACTGTTCGTCCTGTCGATCCCCAGTCGACTCCGCGTCGGGTCCGGACTCCGCAGGGATGGCGTCGACCGAATCCGTTTCGGATGCCACCGAAATCACCTCGGTCGAGTCATCGCCGTCAGCCTCGGCCAGTGCCGAAAGCTGATCGCGAACCGCCGGTCGCTTGATCGTGCCGGAGGCGGTGCGGGGCAGTGCGTTGGTGACCGCGATCAGCCGCGGGAGTTTGTAGCCGGCGAGTCGCTCACGGCAGAACGTTTCGACCGACTCCTCGGAGAGCGTCTCGCGTTTCGGGACGACGAGGGCGGCTACCCGCTCGCCCCACGTCTCGTCAGGAATCCCGACGACCGCCGCCTCGTCGACCTCGGGATGGGAGCGAAGCAGCTCGACGATCTCGCCGGGATCGATATTTTCGCCGCCGCTGATGATCCGGTCGTCGAGCCGGTTGAGGACGTAGAGATACCCCTGCTCGTCGGTGTAACCGACGTCACCCGTGCGAAGCCCGTGTTCACAGAACGCATCGACGTTGGCGTCGACATCGCCGTAGTAGCCGGCGGTAACGGTCGGTCCGGAGACGACGATCTCGCCGCGCTGGCCGGATTCGACCGGCTGGCCGTCGTCGTCGACAAGCGTCAGTTCAGTCCACAACAGCGGTCGACCGACCGTCCCGTCGCGGTCGAAGGCCTGCTGGGGCCGAGCGGTCGCGATCTGGGAGGCGGTTTCGGTCATCCCGTAGGTCGGAAAGACGGGAATCGAGTAGTTCCGGCAGCGTTCGATCAGCGATTCGGGGGCGGGTGCGCCACCGAGCAGGACTGCCCGTAGGGAGTCCGACAGCGTCCCACGGCGTTCGAGCATCTCCGAGAGCATCGTCGGCACCAGCGAGACGACGCTGATATCGTATCGCTCGATGTCGTCGGCGACCGTGCCGGGATCGAACCCCGAACGCAAGACGACGGCAGTACCGTACAGCGTCGACCGCAACACCGGCGCGAGGCCGCCGACGTGGTAGAGCGCCAGCGTCAGGAGCCAGCGGTCGTCGGGATCGACCCCCAGACGGAACCCCGAGGCGGTCGCACTCGCGAGCATATTCCCCATCGTGAGCACGACCGCTTTCGGATCGCCCGTCGACCCCGAGGTAAACACCATTAGCTGCGGATCGTCGAACTCCCAGTCGACCGGCTCGACGGGCTCGGGCTCGACAGACCGAAACGACTGGACCTCCGCCCACTGGGGATCGTCGACCGAGGCGACGGGCGTCGAGCCGGCGGCCTCGACGGCAAGTTGTTCGGTGTCGGCCCCACAGACGAGCACCGAGAGATCACTGTGTTCGATCTGTCCGGCGAGTTCCGTGGCTGTTAATCGGTCATTAAATGGAACTAAACGAAGACCTAACCGCTGGGCGGCATGGACCAGACAGACCGACAGCAGCTGTGTCGACATGAGCATTCCGACGTGGTCGCCGGTCTCGATCCCGAGGGCAGCGAGTCGACCGGCGGTTTCGTCGACGGCGGCGTCGAGACCGCTGAATGACCACCGCGTGTCGGTGTCAGTGTCGATCAGGGCGAGATCCTCGGGGGTCGCAGTCACTCGGTGGGTGAGCCAGTCGTGCATTCAGTTGCGCCTCCGTCGGGTCGTCATTCGTCCTCCGCGCGGACTGTGAGGACAGGCATCTCTGCGCTTCGAACAATACGTTCGGTAACGCTCCCGAGGAGGTAGCGATCTAGACCGGTTCGACCGTGGGTCCCCATCACGATCAGGTCGATTTCGTTGGCTTCGGCGTAGTCGAGGATCCGCCTGTGTGGCGTGCCCGAGACGATTTCCGAGACGACATCGACACCGGCTGCCTCGGCGGTCTCGCTCACCTCGTCGAGAGCCAACTGCCCTTCCTCTCTGAGCGCGCCCATCACCGTCTCCGCGCCCGCATCGAGCGAGGGATAGGCGCTCGTGTCGACGACGTACAGCGTATGCAGTCGGGCATCCGAAAGCTCGGCGAGGTCGACGGCCTGCGAGACCGCTGCCTCCGAAGCTGGTCCCCCATCGGTCGGGAGGAGGATCTCACGATACATTTGCCTAAAGGCTCTCTCCGGCTGTACATAATCCCTTGGGCAGTGTCGATCCGACACAGTCGATAGCGGGAGGGTCCTGACTGAAGGAGAGACTCAACCGGTCCGTCATTCAGAGGTTGTCGACAACTGTGGATAGTGACGCTGTCTGTTGACAGTTAGTATGTCAATAATCGCAGCAACCACTCGTAATGTGACACTAACATCGGTATCCACTCGCCGTCAACTTCTTATATACAAGCCTTGTGACCGTTCTGCTATCACGTACATCTCATTTCGGTGGATACGGCCCACGTCATGCGGTTCGCTGACGCGATCCACACAACATTTATATACCTAGGACGATTACTACATGTTAGGAGCCTCACCGGCCGTTCTTCTTTTTCTGGCTTGGTGGGATCATCCGGGGGATACAATGAACGAAACATCTATCAGAAGCTACGACCGGGGTCGTGAACAGACAACTGAACAACGGGCCGACGAGCAGACTGACGAACAGCAGGCCGACGAGGAACTCAGCTGTCCGGAGTGTACCGGTCAGCTCATCACCGACGAGGAACACGGCGAGACCGTCTGTGTCGACTGTGGGCTCGTTGTCGAAGAGGATGCCGTCGACCGCGGGCCGGAGTGGCGCGCCTTCGACAGCTCACAGCGGGATTCGAAGTCGCGTGTGGGGGCACCGACGACAAAGATGATGCACGACAAGGGGCTGTCCACGAATATCGGCTGGCAGAACCGCGACGCCTACGGCAAGGCCCTCAGCTCGAACCAGCGTCGACAGATGCAGCGGCTCCGCACGTGGAACGAACGGTTCCGCACCCGTGACTCGAAAGAACGGAACCTCAAGCAGGCACTCGGCGAGATCGACCGCATGGCGAGCGCCCTTGGGCTGCCGAAAGCAGTCCGAGAGACCGCCTCGGTGATCTACCGCCGCGCGCTCGACGAGAACCTCCTGCCGGGACGCTCCATCGAAGGTGTGGCGACCGCATCGCTGTACGCTGCAGCTCGCCAGATGGGCAACCCGCGCAGCCTCGATGAGTTTGCCGCCGTCTCCAGAGTCGAAAAAATGGAGATGACCCGGACCTACCGCTATGTGGTCCGCGAACTCAAACTCGAAGTCAAACCCGCCGACCCCGAACAGTACGTCCCGCGGTTCGTTTCGCGGCTTGAACTCAGCGACGAGGTCGAACGCGAGGCCCGCTCGCTGCTGCGGGGCGCAAAGGAAGCAGGGATTACCAGCGGCAAATCACCGGTCGGACTTGCCGCCGCAGCTGTCTACGCCGCCGCACTGCTCACCAACCAGAAGGTAACCCAGAGTCAGGTCGGCACCGTCGCCGACATCTCCGAAGTGACGATCCGCAACCGGTACAAAGAGCTGCTGGAAGTCGACCACAGCGAACTGTTCAACTAATACAGTGCGCCCCTTCTCCGATGGTATCTGATGTGTGACACGTACACACAACGTTTTGTGAGTGGCACACGTTGTCATAGACCATGACGGAAGCCTTTGTTCGGCTCCGCTGTTCGGAGTGTGGAAAAGACTGGCAGAAGACACCGACTGGCCTACCGGACGTACGGTCGAACTTCAGCTGTCCGAACTGTCATGGGACCCGTCGGTTCGCGGAGTTCCTTCGAACGGAGCGGGACCTCGAAACGGTCAAACAGTTCCAAGAAGCCTGACCCAGTAGGTGGCTCCTACTCGCATAGTGGCCCCAGTTCGAGAGCCCTCATACAGCCCAGTCTCACACACCGACAGCCAGTAGTCGACGCCTACGATGACCGGTGGAGAGGCTGTGCGCGCAAGCAAACCGATGGCTATTTACACCAGATTGAGACCGTAATCCAAGGGAACATCATCATTCTTTAGTATCGAAACGGCCGATATTCGGGTATATAGACTCCATATATGAGTTCCTTGTTAACTCGTCTCAAGATAGTACTATAACCCTTCGGTCGCTACGAGAGTTTGCTCATGAAGAAGCAGGAGCTCATTCACCTACACGGCCTGCTTGCCGAGGTACGTACTCAGTGTGAGGCGTGGGAAGGCGATTTCACACTCACTGAATACGAAACACTTGGCATCAAGCCGACTTCGATCCACAAGTCAAAGACCGATCACAAAGCAGCTGTTTTCAAACTGGCAAAGGGAATCACATCCTCGATGGCCGAGGCCGAAGCGGAATCCGAACCGCTGGCTCCCAACGCGGACTAACACTCCAACAGTCTTCTACAGCTTTTAGCCACTGAGCCGCGGCTCTATTCTGTTAAACGAGTCAGTTGGCGAATCGGGATCGCTGATTATTCGTCACCGTCCCCAAATGCAGGTTTCGACGCACGGTAGGCGGTGACTACGCCGGCTGAGAACGACCTGAACCAGACACACGGATACGATTACGATCCGTTCGAATCCGAGTCGGTGTCGACACCCGACTGAAGTCGGTCGGCGATTTCCGAGCCAATGGTCCGTGGATCGGCTTCGGTAATCTCGATACTGTCGCCGACGGTAATCGTCCCCGAAGAGAGGACGCGGGCACAGATCCCACCGCGATCCTCGCCGAGTGCACGGGCAACACCCCCCTCGTCGGCAACATGCTCGACGTGCCTACAGGGTGGTCGTGGTCGCGTCCCACGGAGTTCGACAGTGCCGATGCGAAACGTCGTCTCAAGCAGATCATGGAGTTTCACGCCACGAGTAACGATGTTACGGCGATGTCGACCATCCCAGAGATCGATCCCGAACGTCTCATGGATCGTCTCGATGGCTTCGGCTTCGAGCAGCGTTATCTCACACACGTCGTACGGCGAGTAGTAGCCCGTTCCCTGAAGATAGCGGTCACCCACGAGACCGCCGTCGACTGCTTCGACTGACTCGTGTGACTCCATCGGCTCACCCTCGTTCGGAGTCGTATACAGCTGTGCAACCGTTCCCATAGCTGGTGTAGAACCCGTCACGCTGTAACTCTCACGCCGAGCGAGTGAGCCGAACGTCGAGACAGACGTTCAGCTCATGCGGTGCGTAGGATTTCACGACGTGTTCAGTTTCGACCGTAACCTCGTAGGTTGGTTCGGCCGCCGCCCGAATCGCTTCGATCCCGGGACCGAAGGGGTCCGAATCGTGCTGAATATCGTAGTAGTGAATTACACACTCCTCGCCCGCGAGGTCGACGGCGGTCTCGACGAACTCGTCGGCCGAGTGGGGGAGATTCATCACGAGCCGGTCGGCCCACCCGCGGTAGTCGTCGACTACCGCTCTCACGTCGCCCGAGATTGCTGTTATAGACTCATTAACGCCGTTTCGTCGGGCGTTCTCTTGGAGATAGTCGATGGCCGTCTCGTTGAGGTCGACGGCGACGACTTCGGCCCCCCGGCTGGCCGCCGGGATCGCGAACGGGCCGACACCGGCGAACATATCCAAGACGTGTTCGCCCGCTTCGATTTGGTCGATGACACGGTGGCGCTCGGTCGCCAATCGTGGCGAAAAGTAGACTGCTGCGAGATCCAGCAGGAACTCGTGGCCGTATTCGCGGTGGACGGTCTCGGTCGGCGACCGGTCGACGGTCTCGTCTGTCTCTCGCTCGGCCAACACCTCCCAGTCGCGGACTCGGAGTTCACCTTTGATCTTCGAGGCCCGGTTGAGAACCGAGCGGGCAGGCAGATCCGACTCCATCACTGCCTCGGCGATCTCGGCTGCGCGGTTGGGATCGTCCTCGTCGACGATGACGACATCGCCCAGCCGTTCGAGCGAGGGCTCGTAGCCAAGGCTATCGGCCGGGGTCTGGACCGTTCGGCGCGCTGGAAGGTCGCGGAACTGTGTCTCGAAGCGGTCGGGCACGCCGTCGACGGTCGTCACCGGAATGTAGAGCGTGTCGTCCTCAGCGACGATCTGGTGGTCGTCGTCGAGCACACCCGCTTCGGCCAGCAGTTGTCGACTCTCCTCGCCGTCTTCCGGCAGGACGGCGATACAGGGAACCTCCATACGGATTAGTCGGCGGGCGGTATGAGTAAGGGTGACGTTTCGGCGCGGTGTCGACAACGGGGTGTTTTAGGCCGCCGGTGTCGAACGGTCGACCAATGAAAGATGGGGAGTTTCCGGAGCCCAAACCCGGGCCATCGTGGGAGCAGTTGCGAGTTCGGCTGGCCTGTAGTGGGGGTGTTGCAGTGTTCCAGATCGTCGTCTTCTGGGATTTTCTCGTCCAGTCGCGTCCGTTTCTGTGGCCGCCGGTCGAGCCGGTAACGCAGTGGGTGAGTTTTCTCATGGTCTCGGCTGGCTCGTTCGTCGTTATCTCGGGGCTGTTCGGCACGCTCATTGCGGATCAAATTTATAAGCGATATCTCGACACCGAGACGTAATCCGTTGTGGGGGTCGTCCTCAGTCGTCGACAGGGTTGTCGGAGAGTGCCGTCACCCGCGGTGACTCGGTTGTCGTGTCCTCCGAGACGACCGTTCGGGCATCGAACGCCTGTTTAAGCGTCTCCTCTGTGAGTACCGACGTTGGGCTCCCGGCGGCAACGATTGCTCCATCGGCGAGCACCACCAGTCGGTCACAGTATCGAGCCGCGTGGTTGAGGTCGTGGATCGCCGCCACCGCCGCCGTCCCGTCGTCGACAGTCGACCGAACCAGATCCAACGTCTTGATTGCGTGGTTGATATCGAGGTTCGCTGTCGGCTCGTCGAGCAACAACAGCGGGGTATCCTGTGCGAGTGCCCGTGCGAGCAACACACGCTGTCTCTCGCCACCACTCAGGTCGGTCACTGGTCGCTCCCTGAACGTCGAGAGCTCCGTTTCTGCGATGGCATCCGCGACCAGTTTTCGATCCGTCTCGCTTGCGGTGCCGAACCGACTAATGTGGGGGTTCCGACCCATCGCCACCGCCTGTTCGACCGAGAAGGAAAACGAGAGCCGTGTCTCCTGTGGCACTGTTGCAACGAGTCGACCGATCTCCCGCGCCGAGAGCCCGTCGACCCGCTGGCCGTCGACAGTGACGGTTCCCCGTGTCGGCTGCACGCTCCCTCGAATCGCCCGGAGTAGCGTCGTTTTTCCGGCTCCGTTCGGACCGATAAGTCCGACGAGTTCGCCTGTCTCGGCGGTCATCGAGACGTCCGAGAGGATTTCGGTCCCACCGAGGTCGACCGAGAGATCGTCGACAGCAAGCACCGGGTTGCTCATAGCTCGTGGACCTCCCGGCTCCGAAGTAGATAGAGGAAGAAGGGAGCGCCTACTGCCGCAGTGACGATCCCGACCGGAATCTCAGTTGTACCCGCTCGGGCAACCGTGTCAGTGAGAACGAGAAACGACGCGCCCGCCAGTGCAGCGGCGGGTAACAGCACCCGGTGGTCGGGGCCGACGACGAGCCGGACCATATGTGGAACGATCAGCCCAACAAACCCGATGACGCCGGAGACGGCAACCGCCGCCGCGGTGAGGACCGCCGACACCGCAAGCAGGATTCGCTTGGTGCGCTCGACTTCGACACCGAGTCCGTGGGCGGCTTCCTCGCCGAGCAGGAGGACGTTGAGATCGCGCGCATATGCGAGCAGGATGCCGAACAGTATCGGGACGATGAGGAGCGTAGTCGTGACATCCGCCCAGCCAGCGTTGCCGAGATGACCCATCAGCCAGTAGACGACCGCTCGGAGCCCGTCACCGCTGTGAAGCTGCAAGAAAGCGATCACTGCGCCGAGAAACGCCTGAATAGCGACCCCCGCAAGCAGGAGCGTCGCAACCGGTGTCCGGCCACTCTCGGTGGCAATCGCATACACGCCGAACGCCGCCAACAGAGCACCGATGAAGGCCGCACCCTGAAGCCCGAGTCCGAACGGAATCGCCATCGTGACAACCAGAAACGCGACCGCACCGGCCGCCGCGCCCGAGGAAACGCCGATGATCGAGGGGTCGGCCATCGGATTCCGGAAAAACCCCTGCATGACGGTACCCGCGGCCGCGAGTGCGAAGCCCACGAGCGCCGCCAACAGGATTCTGGGGAGTCTGACCCGCATGACGATGAGTTGGTGTGTAGCGTCGACGCTATAGGCGAACGGTGAATACCACTGCAGCCCCGGGGTCGGCAGCTGAAGCATGCCAGCCACCGACGTCCCGGTGAACTCGATACCGGTCGGCACCGCTACTGCGTTGAGCAGTATCTGTAACACTTCGAGGGGATGGATCGAGATCGGGCCGATACCCGCACCCACCGTAATGACGACCGCGAGCGCGGCGGCTAACCATCCCGACCAGCCCACCGCACGCCCTCGCACATCCATGAATGAAAGCCACCTTGCAGTAGTCAAATACTTATTGACTTCCCACCGAAACAGATGTAATGAGACAATCGTCGCGGATTCTCGTACTCCTTCTCGTTGTCATTGCTGCTGTCGGCGTCGTGCCGGCGACTGTCGCGGGCCAGTCGACCGATACCAACCAAACTGAATTTCCGATCACGCTCACCGATGCGACCGGGACCGAGGTGACGATCACCGAGCGCCCCGAGCGTGTCACGACGACCAATCCGAGCGCCGCGCAGGTGATGTGGGAACTCGACGCCGAATCACAGGTCGTCGGGCTCTCGAAGTTCGCTCACTATCTGGATGGGGCCGAAAGTCGACAGAACGTCTCCTCGACTGATTTCGGCGTGAGTATCGAACGTGTCGTCGATACTGAGCCGGATCTCGTGCTGGCACCGAACTCAACCGGCACGGAGACCGTCGAGAGACTGCGAGAGACTGGACTTACGGTGTACCACTTCCCGGAGGCGACCGACTTCGCGGACGTCAAATCCAAGACGCTGACAATCGGGCAGTTGACCGGCAACGAGCAGGCGGCCGTCGAGACAAACAGGTGGGTCGACGCCAACGTCGAAGCCGTGTCGGCTGCGACCGCGGATGCTGACCGTCCCCGACTCATGTACCCCCTGTTGAGTGATTTCGCGGTCGGCGGTGGCACCTTTATCGACGAAATTATCAGTGCGTCAGGTGCCGAGAACGTTGCCGCCGAAGAGTTTGACGGCTACAAGATGGTCAGCGACGAGACAGTGATCACGCTTGATCCGGAGGTCGTGATCGTCACTGACCAGACAGAAGGGAGGATTCTCACAGCCGAACCCTACTCGCTGACAACCGCTGGGCAGACCAACCAATCGGTGTTCCTTGAGGTCAACTACATCAACCAACCGGCCCCGCGAAGCCTCGTCTACTCCACACGGAACCTGACCGCACAGCTCCATCCGGGGCTGTACAACGAGTCGGATTTCGTCAGTCGCGAGGCCGCGGCCAATATGACCCTGTCGACCGAGACGGATACTGAATCCGAGGATGTCGAGACCAACGTCACCGAAACCGGACCGGACAATACGACCAGTGATTCGGTGGGTGATGAAACCGGACCAGACAATACGACCAGTGATTCGGCGGCTGACGAAACCGGGGTTTCGACGCCCGGGTTCGGCGTGACTGTGGCGGTGGTGTCGCTGATCGGCGGGAGCCTGCTGGCGCGCCGTCGCACGACGTGAGGCGGCCAAGCGACCAAAGACAGTCGTAACGGTATTACCACAGCGCCGCCGTTGTCCTTCATATGGTCGAAAACGTGCTGTGGCCCGCCTACTTCGATGCCGGGCTGACGCGGTCGGAGGGTCGACGGGTGCCGATGGATCTCGCAGTCGACGAACCAACGGTCGACGAGGTGGCCGAAGCCGTCCAGCAGGTCGGCTACGACGCGATCATCGAACGCGACAAAACCTACTCACGGGAGTTCGAGCCACGCGGTCGGGTGCTTGTCAAGGGTGCCGACGACACAAAAAACGATCTGGTCCAAGCAATCGGCGCTTACGTCGAACTGCTCCGAGACTAATGCGCCGGATTGGCACCGTCGACCGAACGGCACAGGGACTCGCCATCGTGAACGTCGACAGTGACGACGTCCCCGACATCGGCCTGATGGTCATCAACGAGTCACTGACGACCGTCGGCCGGATCGTCGACGTGTTCGGCCCCGTCGATGGACCCTATGTGGCGATCACGCCGACCTCGTCGACCGGACTCACCGAACTGGTCGGGACGAAACTGTACGCTCGCTGACCAGCCGCAAACACAACGCCCAAACCCCCCTCGCACCAAGCCGACGATATGTTTCCCCGGGAGTACCGCGGTGTCGCGGGTGCTGTCCTGCTGTTTCTGCTGATCCAGCTTGGCTCACTCGCCTTGGTCCAGACCTTTTTCGAACAGGGGTATCAGGCGGTCGAAAACCCCGACGATCCAACCAACAGTCTGCTGTACATCGGTGCCATCCTGCTGGCGACACTCGGCTTTCTGGCCGCTTTTAAATACGATCTCGACTGGATCGTGCGCGTCGTCATCGTCGCCACCAGCGGACTGCTGTCGTGGTACGTCTTCAGCGCGATCTTCCCGATGGTGGTGGCGGTCGCACTGGGGTCGATAGTCGCCGTCGCGCTGTGGGTTTACCCCGAGTGGTACGTTGTCGACACCGCCGGGGTGTTGATGGGTGCAGGCGCGGCCGGGCTGTTCGGCATCACCTTCGGACTCCTCCCCGCGTTGGTCCTGCTGTCGGTGCTGGCGGTGTACGACGCGATCAGCGTTTATAAAACCGAACACATGCTCGATCTCGCCGACGGCGTCATGGACCTCCGCATTCCTGCGATCCTCGTGATCCCGCTCACGCTGTCGTACTCACTGTTTGACGAAGACACGAAGATGAGTGCGACAGCCGACGATACCGACGAGACAGCTAATATCGAAGACGATGACGCCACCGAGCAGGCGGTCGACACCGACGAGGACGACGACCGAGATGTGTTTTTCATCGGTCTCGGCGATGCGGTGATTCCGGGCGTACTCGTTGCCAGTGCCGCCTTCTTCTCGCCAGCCCCGCAGTTTGCGGTGCCGATAATCGAACTCAACCTTCCGGCACTGCTCGCGCTGATTGGCACGATTGGCGGGCTGATCGTGTTGATGGGGATGGTGATGAAAGGCAGAGCCCACGCCGGGCTCCCGCTGCTCAACGGTGGCGCAATCGGTGGCTATCTCATCGGGTCGTTGCTGGCTGGGATCTCACTGCTCGAAACACTGGGACTGACCGGCTTCATATAAGAGTAGTCGCCTGCTACCGGCGTCCGACACCACACGGGTCTCCGCCGATCTCATCGACCGATCAGTCGTCGACGCCCTCTCGGATTTTGACCGCCATCCCGCTGTGGAAGTCAGCCATGCCGTCGGCTGACAGTTCGGCTCGGCCAACTGCCAAGAGGTCGCCCCGCTCGTGGACAACTAACACCTCATCGCCCGGTCGAATCTCCGAGTCGACGTCGGTGACGAACTTCGCAAACGCGTTTTTCCCGTCTCGAACGAACGGCTCGGACTCATCGCCGACGACCACCCGATTCGCCGGGGCAGCAAGCCCATCGAGGAGTCGACGCCCGCCGGCGATAGCGAGCCGAAACCGGCCGTCGACGCCGTAGGAAACCAGTCGTGCGTCGTCGGTGTGGATCTGCCGCGGTCGACCACCGGACGACCGGCGGACCTCGAAGCGTTCGTCGGTCGGGAACAGCGACGTTCCGGCCCCCGCACCGAACTGGTAGTCCGCGATAGTACGTAGCTCATCGATATCACGGGCCGGGCTGCTGTCGCCACTGTCATCGGTGGCGTCGGCGTCCGGAACCGCAGTCGACACGGAGTCGTCGCTCATATCAACTGGTTCGGGTCAGCACACAAAAACAAGCTGATTCGGCCGGTGGCGGCCGGTTAGTTCGGAACGATCCAACTGCGGAGCGCCAGCAGAAGCCCGAACAGAACGAGCCCGATCACGATCCCCGCCAGTGTACTATTAAGAACAACCCGACCGATAGCGAGTCCGACTGCACCGCCGAAAATGAACGGGATCGCCATCGCTTCGATCTGTTCGGGGGAAACCATTTATAAGAGGTAGGTGTCTTCTTCCTCGGAGAGATCGGTGAACTCGTCGGTCGCTTCGATCAGTTCCTCGGCGGTCGAGGATTTGAACGCCATCACTTCGACTTTGACGCCCTCGTGGCGGAGATGCGAGCAGAGCCGCGAGAAGTCGCCGTCGCCCGTACAGAGGACGACCGTGTCGACGTGGTTGGCCAGCGTGACTGCATCTAGACTCATCCCAACGTCCCAGTCGGCCTTCTTCGACCCATCGCCAAACGTTTTGATCTCCTTGATCTTGGTTTCAAAGCCGATGTCGATCAGCGCATCGAAAAATTTCTCCTCTTCAGGAGAATCCGCCCGGATAACGTAGGCAATCGCTCGCGTCAGTTCGCGGTCCGAAACGGCCTCGCTGAGCAGCGAGGAGTAGTCGATGTTCCGGGAGTACAGACTCTGTGCAGTATGGTAGAGGTTCTGTGAGTCGGCCAGCACGGCGACCCGTTGGTTCGGGTGAATATCAGTCATTGTCCTCGCCGATGACACAGCGTAGCTCCGAGCGCATGTACTCGCCAATCGAAGCGAGCAGTCCCGGCGCGTCGGTACCGTCGCCACAGATTATGGACTGTTCGAGCAGGCCGAGTCGCTCAACGGTGACGATATCCTGAGCGTGACCGGCGCGGTTGACTGTCGCCCGAACCTCACCGCGTGTGGCGCTGTTGACGTTGACGCGACCGCGGCCACGACTCCAGTCGTACAGTCGGTCGACTTCCTCGTCGGCCAGCCGCGAAGGCTCGCCGTAGACGAACGTCATCGGGAGATGCTGGACGAGGCCGAACCGCTCGCGGATCTGAGAGGGCGTTCCCTGTCCGAGTCCGAGTTCGTCGGCCGGAATCCGAACTTTCTCACCGGCATCGAGAGTGATTCCGTCTTCGTCCCACGATTCAAGGGTTCCGACGTAGGTTTCGCCTTCGGTGAAGTGGTCGGTGATCTCACCCCAGCGTTCGCCCAGCACGTTCCGGGCAGCGGTTGCGTCGTCGCCGGTTAGGGTAACAGTAACAAAGTCGTCTCTGCGGACACCGATTTCGGCGTCGACGCTGAGTTGGTGGATGTCGTTTTCGATCAGTGAACCGAGACTCTTGAGTGCGCGTTCGCGGGCATCGCCCTCGACATAACACTTTGTGGCAAGAACAACCATTAGGCGTGAATGTCCACGTTGAGTTCGTCACGAAGGGCGTCGACTCGGTCCTCCAAGGCGTCGACGAGTCGGTCGTTGTCCATCGATTCGAGCGGGGAGGCACACTCCGGACATTCGAAGCCGAAGTCCATCGCCTCACCGAACTCGAAGCGGATCGAACACACCTCACAGAGATAGAACTCGTGCATGCGTTCGTACTCTTCGCGCTCCTCGATTGCCTCAAGAAGGCGGTGCATCTCCTCTTCGAGGTTCTCGGGAATGTTGTCGTAGTGGAACGTCCACAGATAGGTCAACCAGCCCGAATCCTCGTCGCGGAGCCGACGGTAGGAGGCCAGATCGTTCTCGTAGAGGATGAACAGCGCACGGCGAACCGTGTTCAGTTCGAGATCCAACTGCTCTGCCAGCTCTTCGTCCGTTACTTCGCCATCCGGCGGGGCCGCCGCCACGGGCATCCCCTCCGGTCCAACCAGTTCGTGGAGGTACTTCTGGATAACCGGGTCGTTCAGCAGATCCTCAAAAGCCATTACACGACATTCGGCGGTGTACTCGGTTAAAAGCACCGAACCGCCCCTATGGTCGCGTTAGGAATCGCTTGTTCGATCCGGCTCGTTGTCCCCGTCGACCACTTTTTTGCCGGTCGACTGGGGGATGACCTGATTGTCGGCGTCGACCCACTGTTGATCGAGTTCCCGACCCGCAAAGAGGCGGTCAAGGAAGACAGCCAGTCCTGCGACCTCCGAGTGTGGCTGGTTGGTCACCCCGACGTTCCAGTCGGCGTATTCGTAGATCTCGAACGGTACCTTCTCGCCACCGACGACGATCATCAGTGGTTCGCTGTCGAGGGCGGTTCGAACGTCGGCTTCGATCTCCTGGACCGGGAGGCCATACATCGTGAGATGGACAACGTTGCCCTCCCAGTTGCGAATGATCGCCCCGAGGCTGTCGCTCTGTTCGATTTCGAAAGGACCACCGAACCGATCAGTGATATCTTTGACCGTCTCGACGGATTGCCCCGCGTTGTCGGGAACGATCACCCGGTCGGCACCGAGCGCGCGGGCAGTGAGTCCGACATGGGTCGTCATTCGTTCGTCACGGCCGGGACGGTGGCCGTAGCGAACGACGACGACCTCGTGTGTCTCCTGCATACTGCCGTCGACTCGGCCAACTGGCCTGTGGGTTTCGTTTTTGTATTAGTCGACGCCTACTGGGTCGACCACACTCTTTACCCAGCAGTAGTAACTGGCTACTGTATGGTATCTGTTGGCGATCAGGCACCCGATTTCACTGCACCGTTGGTCACTGACGGCGAGACCGAAGCCACGACGCTCACCGACCAGCTCGGGTCGGGACCGGTCGTCTTGGCGTTCTTTCCGGCGGCGTGGTCGACCACGTGTACGGCCGAACTCTGTACGTTCCGCGACAATCTCTCACAGTTTACCGATCTCGAGGCGACGGTGTTCGGCATCAGCACCGATACCTCGTATGCGCTCGAACAGTTCCGCGAGGATGAAGGCCTCACCTTCGGGCTGATCAGCGACAACGACGGCGCGATCATCGAGGCCTACGATCTGGTCGACGACCAGTCGTTCGCGTATAAAGGTATGAAGGGGGTTGCCACCCGCTCGGTATTTATTGTCGACGAGGCAGGCACCGTCCAGTATGTCTGGATCGCCGACGACCCCGGACAACAGCCCGACTACGAGGCAGTGGTCGAGGCCGTCGCGGAGTTGGCGGTCTAATCGGGCAACACAAGCCGAGTGTTTTTGCCGAGTGGGGCGCAATAAAAGCCGAATGACCGACGCCAAGCAGTCGACGTTTGAGTACGATCCCGACGCCGACCATCCGTATCCCGACGAGCGGGTAAACGAAATACTCCCGATTGTGACCTCCGACCCCGAGATCATCACCTATCTCTCGGCCCAAAACGTCAACGCTGTCACCCGAAAACAGTACAGCGACCACGGCCCCAAACACATCGAGATCGTTCGGAACCGCGCGATCCGACTGTACGAACTGCTTAAACAGGGTGGGGTCGAGTTCAACGGTGCGCTCGAACAGGGGTTGGATGAATCCTTCGAGCCAGTGATTATCGTGCTTGCGGCGACGCTCCACGACATCGGTCACGTCGTCCACCGGGACAGCCACTCCTACTACTCGATCCCGTTGGCTGCCGACATACTCGACCGACTGCTGCCGGACCTCTACGGCACCGAAACGGCCGTTCGGGTCAAAGCCGAGGTGCTCCACGCGATCCTCTGTCACCACACCGAGGAGACCCCACTCACCAAGGAGGCTGGTATTATTCGCATCGCCGACGGCCTCGATATGGAACGCGGGCGCTCACGAATTCCCTACCAGAGCGGTGGTCGCGGGATCAATACCCTCTCCAGTCAGGCGATCCAGAACGTCCGCCTCGTCGAAGGAGATGAAACCCCGGTCCTCGTCGAGATCGAGATGATAAACGCCGCCGGAGTCTATCAGGTCGACAGTCTCCTGAAGGCGAAACTCAAAGACTCGCTGCTCGAAGAGGAGGTGCGGATCGTCGCGATCAACACGAAAGCCGACGATATGTTGGTCGAACGAATTGAGCTGTAGCTGTTTGGCCGCGGCGATAAGTACGACACGTCAAACGCTGGACCCAATATATTAGGCCCCGTTCTTATTTCCCACTGGTACCTAACTATAAATACGAACAGTCCCAGACAGTCCCCTCCAATGTCCAACTCTCATCCCCCCACACAGACGGACGCCAGTACACTACTCACAGACACGATTCGTCGACGGATCTGCTCGATTCTCACCGATCCGGACCCACCCGTGTCGGAACGGGATCTGGCAGGCGAACTCGCAGCGCGGTGTCTCGACACGCCAGCCAACGAGATCACGCCCGACCAGCGACAGCAACAACTGATTCAACTCCACCACCATCAACTCCCCAAGCTCGCTGACTACGGATTGGTCACCTACGACCAGTCGATGCGAACGGTCTCGATAACTGATGCGGGCCGCGAGGCACTGGCGGCTGTCTCCGACGGCCAACAAAACCCGCGTGCAGCCGTGACGGTCACGAACTGACCGGCGGTCGACCCACGAGTTTGTCCCCCTCGAACCCCGACTCGGAGCGTCGGCTTGCCCGAACATATCAGATATATTTCTTTAATTATACGTGAATATCCGATTGATTATTAAGTGGTGCGAACAGATACCACAGCTACCCGACCCAGTATCATGTCCGACTCCGATTCTTCAGGCGAGATTCCCGGTTCCAGTCGTGAGAACGCCAGCATCTCAAGCGGTAAACGACGGGCGACCACCGACAGCGAGGGCTTTTTCGAGACGGCCACAGCACGCTTCGAAGAGCTTCGTCACCGGCTGAATTTGGTCGCCAAAATCATTCGCGGCTCGTCGGTCGTCGTCCGTCCCTACCGTCCAGCCGAGGACGGTCAGCTGGCCTCTTTCGAGATCCCCGACGGTGAGGAGGAAGTCGACCGCTACTGGGTCAACGCTCCGTTTGCCTACGTCGTCATCACCTACGACGACGTCGAAAGCGAGCGCTACTACAACGCGGTCGAACCGGATCTCGATGCGTTCGAACAGCAGCTGTTAGGCCGACTCAAAACCGACATTAGAGCGCCGCTAATGTATCAGTCGCCCGGTAACGAAACCACCGAAGAAGCACTGGTACGGGAGCTGAGTCGACTGCTGGAGACCTATGGGATCGAGGTCGGAATGGGGACGTTTTATGCGCTGTTTTACTATCTCAAACGCGATTTCCGCGATTTCGGCAAACTCGATCCGCTACTGAACGACAACCATATCGAGGATATCTCGTGTGACGGCTATGAACTCCCGATCTTCGTCTACCATGACGATTACACGGATATCGAGACCAACATTTCGTTCAAAGAAAAAGAACTCGACAACTTCGTCATCCGGCTGGCCCAGCAGTCGGGCCAACATATCAGCGTCGGCGATCCGATGGTCGAGGCGACGCTCGAAGACGGCTCTCGTGCCGAAATGTCTCTCGGCCGTGAGGTCACGCCCCGTGGCTCGGCGTTCACCATCCGGCAGTACGCCGACGATCCGTTTACGCCGATTGACCTGATCAACTACAACACGTTCAGTATCGAGCAGATGGCCTACTTCTGGCTCTGTATCGAGAACAACAAAAGTCTCATTTTCGCCGGCGGGACCGCCTCAGGCAAAACGACATCGATGAACGCGGTGTCGATGTTCATTCCGCCGCGGTCGAAGGTGTTGACCATCGAAGACACACGGGAGCTGTCGCTGTACCACGACAACTGGCTGTCGTCGGTGACACGCGAACAGCTCAGCGAGGGATCGGATATCGACATGTACGACCTGCTGCGGTCGGCACTCCGGCATCGGCCGGAATACATTCTGGTCGGCGAGGTCCGCGGAAAAGAGGCCGTGACGTTGTTCCAAGCGATGAACACGGGTCATACCACGTTTTCGACGATGCACGCCGACTCCATCGAGACGGTGATCAACCGGCTGGAAAACGAGCCAATCAACGTCCCGCGGGCGATGGTTCAATCGCTGGATATGCTTTCGATCCAGACCCAAGCACGCATCGACGAACAGCGTGTTCGGCGGTCGCGGGTAATCGGCGAGATCCGCGGTATCGACCAGCGAACCGGCGAACTCGACTACGCCTCGGCGTTCAACTGGGATGCCAACGACGACACGTTCAAAAGCAACGACAGCGAGCTACTGGGCGAGATTCAAGAGGAACGTGGCTGGAGCCGTAACCAACTGCTCAGTGAGATGCGGAACCGCCGGCGGGTGTTGGCCTACCTCCAACAGAAGGGGATCAGCGACTACCGGCAGTTCACCGCGCTCATCAACGAGTATTACGCCGACAAGGGACGTGTCTTGGACCGCATCGCAGACGACAACTCAATTGACGATCCGACCATCGAACAGCCAGTCGACAGCTAATGTTCCGCTATATCCCGCTTCTGGTTGGCGTTGGACTGTTCGGGTTGCTCCTGTTGTCACAGCTGTACGACCGTGCGGAGATCGTGCTCGACGGCATCGGCCAGGCACTGCTGGGAGAGACAGTCAGCTCCAACGACCGACGGCGCGAGCAACTCCCCAAGATGGAGGCAGCCCACATTCCCAGATCACACCGGTCGTTTAGCTCTCAAACCGTCCTCTACTCGATTTTGGCTGCCGTGGCTGCCGGACTGATCTCGCTGACTGTACTGTGGGTCACACTGTCGTTCGTCAGCAGCTTGGCAGACTCAGTCGAGCCAGTCGGGCGGCTTGCGGCGCTCGGCGTCTTCGAACTGCTGCCACGGCTCCTGATCACTCTGTTCGGCAGTCTGGCTGCGACTGTGATCGTCGGCCTCACCGCCAACTGGCTTCGGTGGTTCGTCATCGACCAGCAGGCCTACGCCAGAGGCTCCCAGATCGACGCTACGCTCCCCCGAACGGTGGCGTTCATGTACGCGCTCTCGCGGAGCGGGATGGCGTTCACGCAGGTGCTCCGGACGCTCGCTGACAACCGGGCGGTGTACGGTGAGGCTGCCGATGAAGTCAACGCCACGGTTCGGCAGATGGATCTGTTCGGCGTCGACCTCCAGACCGCCATCAACGACATGGGTGAGCGAACGCCGTCGGACAATATGGCCGAACTCAGCGAGAACCTCGGCAGCGTCCTCGGCAGCGGGCGGAGCCTCTCGACGTATCTCCGGTCACAGTACGAGCGCTACAAGGAGGAAGCCGAGGCCCAACAGGAGCAGTATCTCGAACTCCTGGCGACGTTAGCCGAAGCCTACGTGACGGTGCTGGTTGCGGGGCCGCTGTTCATCATCACGACGCTGGCGGTGATCGGACTCGTGTTACAGGATACACTGCCGGTTATGCGGATCATAACGTACGTTGGAATCCCGCTGGCGACGCTTGCATTTATTGTCTACGTCGACAGCGTGACCCAGTCGACCGGAACACCCGGCGAGACGGAACATGACGACATCGAAACCATGGCTTCGGGCCAACAGGGACAGACAGCCACTGATGGCGGGACCATCCAAGATCGGTGGCTGCGACAACGAGAAGCACTGGACACCTACGACAGCCTCAATCGCGTGCTGACGTGGGTCACACAGCCGGGTGAGATCATCCTCGGCCGACCACCACTGACGTTTCTCATCACCGTTCCCATCGGTCTCCTCTGGGTGGCGTTCACAATCGGCGAGTTCGACATCGAGCTGTTCAGTTTTCTCGAAACCGTCGTTCCACCAGTAACTGAAGCCGGCATTTTCATTCTCGGCACGTATGCAGTCGTCTACGACCTCCGCAAGCGGCAGGCACGAAGCATCGAGAAGGCGATTCCGGACTTTCTCGAACGGTTTGCCAGCGTCAACGACGCCGGGATGACGATCATCGAGAGCTTCCGCCGGGTCAAAGACAGCGATCTTGGCGGACTCACCCCCGAACTCGAACGCACATGGCGAGACATCCAGTGGGGGTCGGACGTCGAGACCGCACTCAAACGGATGGATAGACGAATTGATTCGCCCGTCGTAACCCGAGCAGTAACGCTGTCGACCAACGCGATGCAGACTAGCGACGACATTGCGCCCGTCTTGGAGATCGCCGCCGACGAGGCGCGGTCGACGCACGTACTCAACAGACAGCGCAAGCAGACGATGTTGACCTATCTCGTCGTTATCTACATCGCCTTTTTCGTCTTCCTCGGGATCATGGCCGCACTCATGATCTCGTTCATTCCCGCAATCGAAGACGTGATGGCACAGATGGCCGAAAGCACCTCCGGTTCCGGTGGCGCGGCCCCACGTGGGGGGCTCGGACTGGCAGGCAGTGCGGGCGATGTCAACATCTCCGGCTACGAGACCATCTTCTTCCACGTTACCCTCGTCCAAGCGACCTGTTCCGGACTGGTCGCCGGACAGCTCGGGCAAGGCTCGATTAAGGACGGTGTGAAACACAGCACGGCGATGTTAGTCATCACCTACATCATGTTTACGTTCATTTAATCGTCGACTACTTCGGCCACAGAACCCGACATCACTTTCAGCGCGCGTAGAGACCACCACAGTATGACTGCGGATCTCGCCGAGAAAACCGACCGATACGAACGGATGTTGGCCGACGCCTTGGACGCCGCCGAGGAGACACCGGCCGCCGAGACACCACTCGCGGAGGCGGCCACCGACTGCCGGGTGATGGCCACATCGTATTTAAAAGACGGTCGACACTTTCGAGAGAACGACGACCTCGTTAACGCCTTGGCCTCGTTTTCGTATGGCTATGGCTGGTTGGATGCCGGGGTGCGGATGGGACTGTTCTCGATTCCGGAGGACACAGAGCTATTCACAATGTAGTCGACGAGTAGCCGCCGACTACTCGCTACTCGAAGCGGAACGTCGACCCATCGCCGCTGTCTTCGACCTCAACGCCGAGTGCCTCCAGACGGTCACGAAGCTCGTCGGCCTGTTCGTACTCCCCGGCTTCGCGGGCGTCTTCCCGAATGTCGAGGACGAGTTCGGCCAGATCACCAGCAATCGAGACATCACCTTCAGTGACGCTCTCGAACTGAAGCCCGAAGGCGTCGCCACCCAGTCGCTCGAACGTTTCGACGGCCCCTTTGAGTCCATGATAATCGTACTGTTCGGCCTCGTCGACGTGTTTGTTGACCGCAGTCGTCAGCGAGAGCAGTGCGGCCATTGCCTCCCGAACGTTGAAATCAGCGTTCATCGCGGTCCGGAACTCCTCGGTGGTCTCTGCGACTGCCTCACGGAGGTCCTCGTCGACCGCTTTCGAGCGGGCCGCAACTGAGTCGAGTGCGTCGACCGCCGTTTCATAGGCTCGTTCGAGACGCTCCCAACGCTGTTCGGCTTCGGTCATCGCATCCTCCGAAAAGGTCTGTTTCGAACCGTACTCCGTCGAGAGATAGAACGTCCGGATCACGTTCGGCCCGAACTCCTCTAAGGCCGCTTCGACAGTGAAGAAGTTGTCCAGACTCGAACTCATCTTCTCGCCTTTGGTTTCGAGGAGTCCAGTATGGAGCCAGTAGTTGGCGAACTGTTGACCGGTGGCGGCCTCGCTTTGGGCAATTTCGTTTTCGTGATGTGGGAAGACGAGATCGTGGCCACCGACGTGGATGTCGATGGTGTCGCCGAGGTGAGTCATCGACATCGCCGAGCATTCGATATGCCAACCCGGTCGACCCTCTCCCCACGGCGAATCCCACGTTTGGCCGGTGGGGAGTTCGTCGCCGTGGTCATGTTTGGCGTGTTCTTCGATGGCAGTCTCTGAGACGCCGCCGGCCTTCCAGAGCGCGAAGTCGGCGGGGTTCCGCTTTTCGGAGCGCTCCTCTGGGTCGCCCTGTGATTCGAGGTCTTCGAGGCGTTGGTTCGAGAGTTTACCGTACTCGTCGAAGGTGGTGACATCGAAATACACCGAGCCATTGGTCTCGTAGGCGTGGCCTAACTCGATTAGTTGGTCGACTAACTCGATGATCTCGGGAATATGCTCGGAGACGCGGGGGTAGACCGAGGCGCGTTTGAAATTGAGTCCGCGCATGTAGTCGACGACTTTTTCGATGTAGTGCTGTGCAACATCGGCTTCGGTCTCCCACTCGGGTCGTTCGCCGACGCGGGCGGCGATCTTCTCGTTGACGTCGGTAAAGTTCTCAACGTGGGTGACGTCGTAGCCCGCGACATCGAGCCAGCGGTGGATCACGTCGGCGTGGGTCCAGAGTCGGGCGTGGCCCAGATGGGGGTCGTCAGAGACCGTCAACCCACAGACGTAGAGCAGAACATCGTCGCCAGTCGGCTCGAAGGCTTCGCGGTCGCCTGTTAGCGTATTGGTCACCGAGAGGGGCATCGTTGAGCAAACCCAGTCGGGGAGGCAATTTGAAGCCGTCGAAGTAGGCCGTCGACTACCGCTTGAGCGAGTACGCGATGAGAACGAAGCCCAACAGGACGAACACGCTTTCGATTATCACTCCGACCGCGAGCGGGGAGCCGATGAGTTCGTACACCAGACCGCCGACTGCCGAGCCGAACAGCACCAATCCGAACCCACCAGCGAGAAAGCCCAACGACTTGTCTTCGGTACGACGGTAGGCTTTGACTGCGTAGAAGAGCACCGAGCCACCCGCGACAAGCATGAGTGCTTTGACCACGAGGAGGACGAGTGCGAGGATGGGATCGGCCTCGGAATGAACCATACCATCCGTTCCTATGTGAGGATAATAATATTTCCGTGTTGTTACCGCTTTGTGAGTATCCCCACAACTGATATATACTCGCTGTCTGGCTGAAACGCCAGCGACTCGTCGAACCGATCAGCGACCAATGCTTTTGAGGCTGACAGTCTTGGCTTCAGTATGGATGATTCGGAGCGTACGGAGCTACTTCAGCAGGTGAATCGACAAAGCGCAACGGTGGGCGCGACGATTCCGGAGACGGTGACGATCCACGGCGAGGAGCTTCAGCTTCGAGAGTTTTTGATCGAGACACGGAAGGTCGACCGGATCTCAGCCGAGACGAGCGAGATCGTCTCGACGGCCAAACGGGTGTTTCGGGAGGAACGCGCCAAGCGGGTCGACCGGCTCAAGTCGGATCCACTGGACCGTGAGGAAGCCGAGCAGCTCGCCGACGAGATCGTTGGGATCGACCGCGCGTTGAACGCCCTCGAAACGATTCGACATCCCGACTTCGGCGACGAATCTCACTCGTCGACCATCGAAGACCACAAGCGATGGCTCGGCTTCCTAGAGGCAGTTCAGTAGTCGCCGCCTTCTTTTATATAATCGGCAGTAGCCTCGACCAGTTGGAGCGCAGTCGGCCCATCCCCTCGCGGGACGACCAGTACCATCGTTCCGGCAGCAAGCCCAGTCGCAGTGACCGGTATCTCGGCGATCCGAAGCCGGTCGAGCGTCGACGCGAGCAGGCGGGCGTCGACATCCCCGGTCACACGGAGTGCGGTCCGGCCCTCCGTTTCGACAGCCTCCTCGTTGCCCGAGGGCGTACCTGTGGGCTGGCCAACGCCGACCTCGTCGACTGCCAGTAGTGTATCGGTGGCGTCGACGGATTCGATATCGCTGTGAAGTCGAACCGTGATATCGCGCCCGGTCGGCTGTGTTTGGGCTGGCTCCTCACGGAGCTCCGCGGCGAACCGACGGAGCGCAGTCGCAATCGCCTCACGGTCGCCTTCCAGTTCGAGCGAGTCGGCGGCGGCGGTGTAGTTGACGACTCCGGCACGAAGCGCGTCGTACAATACGGGCCGGTTGCGGACGACCTCGCGGGTGGCGGCGGCGACTGACATACCCAGTAGGCACACCGAGATCACATGATTATTTCGCCACGAACGCCCACCAGCGAGCCGAGACCCGAAGTCCATAAGGCCGTCCCATTCCTTGTCATAGATATGCAATCGCTGGTAATCGTCGCCCACGGGTCGCATCTCAACCCCGACTCTGCGACGCCGACACACACCCATGCCGATACCATCAGGGCAACCGGTGCGTTCGACGAGGTTCGAACCGGCTTCTGGAAGGAGGAACCCTCGTTGCGTGAAGTGCTTCGCACCGCGCGGGGAGACGAGGTGTACGTCGTCCCACTGTTCATCAGTGAAGGCTACTTCACCGAGCGGGTCATCCCCCGCGAACTCCGCTTGGAGGGGTGGGACCCCGACCTCTGGGAGTCTGATGGGATCTCAGCGGATACCGCCACGCTGGTTGCCAGCGACATCGACAAAGCGGTTCACTACTGCGGCCCCGTCGGCACGCATGAAGCGATGACCGACGTGTTGATCCGTCGGGCTGTCTCGGTCACCGGCGACGAGAACGTCGGCGAAGGGTTCGGCTTCGCCGTCGTCGGCCACGGGACTGAGCGCAACGAAAACAGTGCCAAAGCAATCGAGTACCACACCGAGCGCATCCGAGAGACCGGTCGGTTCGACGAAGTCAAAGCTCTGTATATGGACGAAGAGCCGGAAGTCGACGACGTCGCAGACCATTTCGACAGCGAGGATATCATCGTCGTCCCGCTGTTTATCGCCGACGGGTTCCACACGCAGGAAGATATTCCCGAAGATATGGGGCTCACTGATGATTACCGGACCGGCTACGATGTGCCCGCAGTTGTCGACGGCCACCGGATCTGGTACGGCGGCGCGGTCGGCACCGAGGAACTGACTGCCGACGTGATTCTCGAACGCGCTGCCGACGCCGGTGCGGATATCGGGAACGCGATAGAACGGGTCCGTCAGCGAACCAAACCAACGACAGGGGCGGCGGGCGATTAGATGTCGACTGTCAAACCTGCGCTTTCGGAGACACAGCTGGCGGCGTTCAGAGAGACGCTTGCAGATGGGGCAATCGATCACGATGGGCTGGCTGCCGAATACGACGTCGACGAGGACACCTATCACATCGAGACACCTGACCAGCAGACAAGTGTCGGTGCCGACGAACTCAACACGGTCGACGCCGAGCAGGCGGCGTATATCACGAACTGGTATTTCTACACGCAGGAGGTCGGCAGTGAGGTCACCCAAGCGTTCTGTCAGTGGCTCGAACTGGCAGACGAACACCCAGTTGGAGACCGCTACACCGCGCTCGAATCCGGCGTCGACCGCGAGTGGGGCCAACTCAGCATCACCGCGACAGTTGCAGCCGACGGCACGCGACACTACGAGGTTCGCCACGTCGACGACAGTGACGCTGAGGCCAGCTCGCTGACAACCCACACCGACCCGTTTGACGCCCGCGATATCGGGACCCTCGATCCGGACGGTCGATACCGCCCGCTCCGAACAGCGCCCTCGCTCGACTCCGGCTGGATATTCCCGGATCTCAGCGCAAATGAGGTGTACGAAGCCGTCGAGGCCTTTTATCCGGCGACGGTCGTCAACTGGCATCGTGAACAGCGAGGCGAGCTCGATATCGACCACTGGCGGGACGAACAAGACCGACAGAGCGGCATCTACAATCTCATTACCGTCCTTCCGGACGAGGCCGTCGACTGGGCGGCTGCGGCCTGTTGTGACGATTCACAGTGTCTCAAACGACGTGAATGGGAGCTTTCAGAGGATGAACCGCTGGACGCCGAGGGCGGCGACGGCGTGTTCCCCTGCCGCGAACCGTGCTCGATGGTTGTCGCTGCGGGCCGGGAATGGGCCAAACTGGAACGAGAGGACACCCAAACCTACGAGTTCGAGCTGACGCCCAGTGAAAAAGAACAGCTCGAAGCAATCATCGATGTCGTTGCGGACGACGAAACCGATGAGATCCGAGAGGCCGATGTGAAAAACGGAGCCAATCGGTACCGGGTTCGGTATCTCCGCGAAAAACGGGTCGACGACCACGGCAACCTCTCTGGAACGCCGACCCATCCGGAAGACGATGGCGGGAGTGTCGAAGATCACGACGACCACGACTGATCGTCGACACTGCCACGACTGACCTGCCAGTAAACCGAGAGCCAACAGGCGGCTACGCACGGCGTGTGAGTGCCAGTGCGGTGAACACGCCAGCGATGACACCCATCAAGCCGAGAACCAAAGCTGTATTTTGTGCGAACGCGGCAATCGCCAGTGCGTCACCGATTCCGAGCATACCAGCGGTAGCAACCCGTGGCGACAGGTCGGTAACCATTGCTTGGAGCCGCTCGCGGGGCGTCGACGGCTCAGGCTCGCTGCGCTGTGGTTTCGCCAGCCGCTCGTCGACCTCGACGTGGTCGGTGACCGTTCCGGGTGGCGAGATCGTCACGTCGGTGTAGGCAGATTCGTTTCCGTATCCGGTAACGATTTTGAGCCGCCCGGTGACGGAACTACTGATTGATCGGGTGTCGATCCCCACCGAGCGACTGCTGTAGGGTTCGACGTAGTGGTTGCCCTCACCGAGGTGTGCGACGGTCGACAGCTCGTCGTCGAGGTTGAGATGGACGTGAATCGCCTCGCCGTGGTTGCGGAGGTGGATCTCAAAGGGCCCGTCGGTCTCGAAGCCGGATGGCGTGGCTATCTGATGGAGGCCATCGCGGTTGAGGTCGACTGAGAGACGAGCCACGTTCGTGACTCGCTCTCATACATCAAAAAGCTTCAGGCTAGCCTGAATTACGCGGCGGCCTCGTCTCGCATGTCCGGCGGCAGGAGGTTCGGAATCCCGTCTTCGATGGGGTAGACCTCGCCACAGTCCGTACAGGTGAGCGTTCCCTCCAGAATGTCGTCGTCGTCGCGGGTGTCGACCTCGAGATCGAGGTCGTGTTTATCAATCGGACAGCAGACGATCTCCATGAGCGACTCCTTCATTGATTTGTATTCACGGCGGATCGATCAAAAGCCTACGGGTTCCGAACAGTGTCGACCCCACTATGTCGAGTTCGGACATCGATCCCTCCTACGAGTCGACTTCCGTCGTCGACGTCTCGCGGTGGGCCTGCAGGACGATCCGAACCCGGTTGGCCAACACGTCCATATCACCGGTTGCCTGATCGCCTTTATAAACGAACTCGGTGACGCCGGCCTCGATAGCGTCCTTTGCGAGCGGTTCGAGCGACCGCCCGGTTAGAATAATCAGCGGTACCGAGGGGATCGAATCGTCCCCGCGGAGCGATTCGGCCAGTTCGACGCCGCTTTCGTCCGGGAGTTCGTAGTTCGAGATGATACAGTCGTAGGAGCCGTTTTGAAGCGCGCTTCGGGCCTCGACGGCGGTGCTGACGGTGGTTATCACGAACTCGTGGGCCGATTCGAGGGTTTCGACGACTTTGGTCGCCATGAAGTTGCTGTCCTCGACCAGCAGGATATGAGGTGTGGTCATTTGGCGTCCATCTGGACTACACCCACATATAACTGTAACATTCAATCGAAAAGGAAGTTAGGGGCGAGAGATCAGAGGATGTCGACCGAGCCATCCGAGGAGACCTTGATAACGAGGTCGAACGCAGACTGGATCGTGCTGATCTCGTTTTCGGTGTGGACCGCGGGGTCCATATGGTAAAAGCCCATCACGCCCATCGAGTTGAGTTGGCCTTTGAGGGTAAAGAGGAACTGGAACATGGTTTCGTTGCCGACGTACTGCTGGATCGCCGACAGGGTGTGGACGCCGACGACGGTCGGTCGACGGCTGTTGTCCCACTTGGAGACGATATGGCTGATGTTGATGCCGAGCTTGGCGAGATGCTTGAGGTTCGAAATCTGCTTGTAGATGTCGAGCTGTTTGGTAACGTCGGCTCCCGTGCCCGGTCGACCGGGGCTCAGCGTGCTCTGTCCGACCTCGATAACGGCGGTGTTGCCCTCCCGCCAGTCGGGGATGTTCCGGGCGGCTGCGAGCTGGTCGGTGGCCGACTGGGTCGCCGAGACGTAGAGGATGTTCTGTCCGGCCCCGTCGGTCGGCAACAGAAACCGCGAGTAGATGTCGTTGGTGATCGAGTGGGCTGTCGGACTCAACAGTAGCACCTGTGAGGAGGAGGTCGCTCGCCCGAACAGGTCGATGTTGTTCAGTATTTCGTCGATGGTATCCGAGCGTGTCGACCCTGTCGACCGACCACCGTTGGCTCCCCTTGTGGCTGATTCTGCGTTGGGTGTGGTCCGGGTAGCCGCTCCAGCGTCGGACGTGGACGCCTCGGTCGACCCAGCTGTCGACGCTGCCTCGGCGGCCTCGGCGTCCTCGGCAGCCGAACTGGAGCCGACGCTCCCGATGCGATGTGAGATCCGTTCGAGGATCGTTCTGAACGATGACCGCCCGTTGCTCTCGTCGGCGTCCGTGGTTGCTGATTTCTCGTCGGGCTCGGCGGCTGGCTTGGCGTCGGGATCGGCGGCTGGCTCGGCAGTGGGCGGGGGTGAGGCCGACGCCGCAGCCGTCGAGTCGGGCGGTGTCGACTCGTGGGTCTCGTCTCGGGCGGTCCACTCGTCGACGTCGACTGCAGGATCTTGAGGTGACTCTGTGGCCGGATCGGAGGGCGTCGGCTCCGCGTCGGCTGCTCGGTCGGCGCTAAAGGAGTCCCAGAGTCGACCGCGCTTCTGTGAGCCATCGGTGTCGGTCTGGGATGGAGAGACATTCGATGGCTCCGATGGGGCGGAGTCTGATGGCTCCGATGGGGCGGAGTCTGATGGCTCCGATGGGGTAGAGTCGGATGGCGCAGAGATTCCACCAGATGACTCCGGTGAGATCGACTCCGGCTGCTGGTCGTCTTCGATCCGCTCCAAGAACTCGTCTATTCGGGAGTCGTCGGTCGACTCCTCGTCGGCCACAGCGCCATCGGCTGTCTCGGCATCGGTCTGTGAATCATCAGTCATAGTTTTCTGAGAGCTGCCGATTGCGTGGACGGTGGGATGGATACCCAAAGCGACCGATCAGTGTCGACGCCAACATCCACCAATCACCAGTCCGTCTGATAGCTGTCTTGGCCACCCGTTTTGTGGGTCGACGGTGGGCGATCACCGGCGTCGCTCTGCCGGGGCGACGAATCGGCCGAGTCGAACTGCTGTGGCCGGTCGGTGGTGTTGATCGTCGACCGAGAGAACGGGATCCAGTTCCAACCGCCTTTCGAGATGCCGGTAAACCGCTGCTCACAGCTGGGACATTCGGGTACTTCGAGCAGTCCGAGATCGATCTTCTGGTCACAGTTACCACAGACACCGTTCGAGACCCCATGTCGAATCGCCTCCTGTTTGAGGTCCGTCAGCGCATCCTGCTGTGCGTTCCGTTCACGGAGGGGTCGCAGCGCCTCCTGTCGGGAGTCACTGACCGCACCGAGGCGGTACTCGATGTTGTCGGTGGTATCCAACAGATGCTGTAACACCTGTTCGATGCTATCGAACTCGGATTCGAGCTGCTGTTCGAGCTCCGCGTGGTCGGTACTGTTGGCCTCGACAGTTGCTTGGAGTTCGGCGTAGTCCGCGCTGTTCTGCTCGACGGCGGCTTCGAGTTCGGCCAGCGATATCCCGTCGTCGAGCCGCGATTCGATTCCCGCGAGTCGCTTGTCGACCGACTCGATCCGCTCGGAGAGTTCGTCGATAGTCTCGTCGGTCTCGGTCTGCCGGTCGACGACCGCCGACGAAAGGTCATCGAGCTGCCCTTCGAGCACCGAAAACCCGTCTTCGGCCGCCTCCTCGTGCTGTGGTTCGTCATGCTGATCCTGCGAGAGCTCCTCGATTGCGGTCCGAAGTCCCTGCAGCTCGGATTTGAGCTCCGAAAACTCCGCGGTCGACCGGTCGGTCTGCGAGATGTCGGCCCCCTGACTGACCGTCTCTCGCCCGTGGTCGACGGTGTCGGCTGCTGTCCCCTCGTCGGGCTGTGGTGAGTTGTTCGTGACTGCCGAATCCGACACAACGCCTGACAGCTCTTCGAGAACCCAGTACGACGACAGGATCTCATCGAGCAGTTTCTGCTTTGAAACGCCTTTCTGACTGGCAGTTTCAGCCACCCACTGCTCTAATGCATCGGAATCAAACCCATGAGTACCACCAACAGGAGAAGAGTCGTTCGACATATTTGTTCAGGGAAGTTACTTGTAGTTCGTAGCGATTCTTTACTGTTAAATGTTCGGGATATTTGATTAAAACAGAACCTGATATGACACCTGAACAACATACTGGCCGAGTGTTGGCTATTGAAATGTAAGTATAGTAGAATTATCTAGATAATCATACAATCACACTGACTAGTCACATGAAAAGATCCAAAAACCATCATCATTATATCCGTGGTAGCCATACAGCGGTAGCAGTGACGACGAGAGACCGATTTGGTCCGGGCCAGACACCGAATCAGTTTCGGGTCGGAATCTCAGGCAATCAGAAACATGTCTGACCCGACTCGGTCGACCGATTGTGAGGCTGTGAGATGAACGCACGACTGAAACTACTGGTTGCGAAAAACGGGCTGGTGTTGGCGGCGGTCTGTGTCGTGGTTGGACTGCTGTTGTTCGCTGGTGCCGGGCAGGTGTATACGTCGCCGGCTGTCGTCCAGCCGGAGCCCCAAGAGGTCGACCGGTTCGATATCGATCTCAGGCTGTCGGAAACTGCGGTTGTCCAGACCGAAAACCCGCTGTATGAGCAGGGAACGCGGATTCAAAAGCCGGTGTATTTCGCAAATATCACACCGGAGCTGACGCTGTCGGTCGTCGTCGACACCAACAGCGACCGTGACGTCGACATCGACCAGCGGCTCGTCCTCAGCGAGCGGGCAACGAGAAGTGGCTCGGAACTCTGGAGCCGCGAACGGGTGGTGACGACGAACGAGGAGACGATCACCGACGGACGGAGCCGAACGAACATTACGCTCGATGTGAATAGCCTTGCAGAGAACCAACAGGACGTTGCAGAGATTATCTCATCGGTGTCGAGTATCAACACCCAGCTTCGTCTGGAAACGAGCTACGAAACCGAGCCGGTCAACGGCGAGTCGTACGCCGGCCAGTTGCAGCTTTCGCTGACTCCCTCCTCGACGGACAACGCCTACTGGCTTTCGGGCTCGCGATCCGACAGCGACACCGAAACCAGACTGAGCCAGCCGGATCCGGTCCAACAGCCACCCAACTACGTCAGGGTCCTCCTGTTGGTCCTCGGTGGGTGTGGGATGCTCGGTCTCGGTGGGGTGGTCGTCGTGAAGTCACGGGGCCTCGACCCACAGGAGCTACAGATCGAGGTGTACAACGAGGAGTACAGCGAGTGGATCTCCAAGGGCGAGCTCGTCGTCGACCCCGACAGACAGTACGTCTATGTCAACTCGCTGGGCGACCTCGTCGACATCGGGATCGATGCCGACAAGCGAGTGATCCATGATACGGATCTCAAAGCGTTCGTCGTCGTCGACAACGACCTGATCTACTACTTCGCCAGAGAGCCGACCAACATCGAACTGTGGGCGAACGTCGGCAGCTCCTCGGAGACCGATCAACGGTGAGTTTGGCGGACCGAGATCGGCCTGAGTCCGAAGAAAAACAGGTAGACAGCGACAACCGGCAGTGTGGCACTCAACGAGATCGTTAGCATCGCGACAACCGGGTGGATCGCATGCAGGAGCCGAATCACTGGTAACGGAAGGCCATAGAGGTAATGGGTTTCTGAATAGGATCGCGAAAACGCCCCGGTTTCGTCCGGTGCAGTCACTGTGAGCTGCACCTGTTTGCTGTCTCCGTGCGAAACGACAGCGGTTCCGTTGGTGACCGCAAGCCCCGAACTCGCCGGTTCGATAACAACGACCTTCGGTAGATATTGGGAGTTCTCCACGGTGTAGGAGATATTCATGGAGCCGCCAGCGGTGACACGTGCACTGTTATCCGAAGCGATTGACGGAGACGTACTGAGGAAATTGGCCGTCGTTGTGCCGCTCGGAAGCACCATACTCGTCATGATCGGGAGGATCAAAACCAGTATGAGACCGGCCACAACGAGCCGTCCACTCACGACGCCGCTCCGACTCGTCGACCGCTCGGTCTGTCGACGGCTGTCGGAGGTGAAAAATCCATAAAGCAGTGTGAAAGCAATCAACACCACCCCGAAGCCGGTCGTCATCACACCGATTTGGGCACCGCTGCCGACACCGATGGCTCCGGTCACCGACCGGACACCGTTTTGGACAACTGCTGCAGCCGACCCAAGCGATGGAATAACGACGACCTCTCCGTTGATCTGGAGGGCGACAGCAAGCACCTGCACGTCGTTTACGGGCGGCTCTCCGGCGGCTTGATCCGTGAACGAGTTGGCATCTCCCTGTGTAACATATCCCTCAGACGTCGTCTCGATCACACGGTGTGTCGTGGGGCCACCCCCATCGAGCGATTGGGCCTCGTAGGTTATCACGTCACCCGCTGAAACACCGCCTGCGAGGAACGGTGGAATCGCAACGAACCCGTCACCGACTGCGAGTGTCGGGTCCATACTACCCGTTGCGACGTAGCCGAGCAACAGCGGCTGGCCGAGCAGTTGGCCGGCCACCAGCGCAACTGCTATCAGAACCAAGAACGCCGTGATGGATTTTTGAATGACTGAGAGTGTATCCATTGGGTGTCGGTTACTCCGAAACTGACGAGATGCAGGCGTCGCTTATTCGTTCCACAGCTGAATACCTTCTCGGGAGTACTGTATCTTCCGATTGGTTTTTAGTACAGATATTCAGAACAACCACAACTAAACACGGCCACGCCGACTGCGACAGAACGGTACGGTCGACGGCGACGATATGACCGAGTCGACTACGAGACACACGCTCGGCGCGTCAGTGGGTGCAAGTCGAAAGCGTGTCGACCAGCCAAACAGAATACTACGTACTGTAATTTAGAACACACATCCAAATCACATTTGTATGCAAAGTAGTTACTGGCACAGTACTGAGCAGTACTGTTAGATAGTGTGATTGACAAACTATAATTATCAATAGAAGATATTATATATGTAGATTACAATGACATTCAACGTAGCATGAACAGGCGTAATTTCGTGGTGGGGCTTGGGACAGTCGCGACCATAAGTGGTGTGGCATCAGTGACGGCAGCTTCGTTCAACGACAGCGTTAATCCGTCGACCAACTTCCAGATCGTTCCGCAGACGTCAGCGCTCGTCGTTCGACGACTGCAAACTGAGGTCGGTTCGTACGGTAGCTTGGCGTCAGGCAATGCCTCGTGGAACGGCTCCGAGATCAACGACTTCGGGAACGTGACCAACGAGGATAACGTTAACAACAGCGTCGTTGCACATCTCAACGACACGGAAAACGGTGAGCTGGGCGCACAGCTCGCGTTCGACAACCAGAACACGACGAACTACTCCGCGTATATGGACAACGGTGGCACCGACGACGAGTGGGGCTTCTTCGAAATCGCCAACGTGGGTGAGACGCCGGAAACCGTCGGGATCACGTTCGGTTACAACGGGGATAACGTCGGTGCGACCGAACAGCTTTCGGAGGGTGACGTCGCCGACATGTTCAACTTCCGAATCAATGGGACCAAGGTTTCCCCAACGAGCGGTACCACGACCGAACCAGCTAATCAGGTGGAAATCGGTGCAGGAGAGGTCGCAATCGTCGGTCTCGAAATCGCCATCGATGCCGAGGCATACGAGACGATCCAAGCGCAGGCCGATGCGACCGCGTTCAGTCCAGCGAGCACGAGCAGTATCAGACTCCTCGACAGCATCGAAGTCGGTGTCGACTTCGACCCGAACGCCTAACCCGGCTGCTTCGACGTTCGGATTTATTTTTTAGCATCACGACCGCCGCCCAGACAGTCCGACCGATGGGATCATACAAAGCGACGCCGAGAGCACTCTATGGAGCAGTCGACCGACGATCTCGCGGCGGTCGCCAGCGATGCCGTGCGGGCAAGCGGTGACTACCTCCGCGAGGCGTTCAGAAACGGAGCCGTCGACGGCGAGTACGACACCACCGACGTGAAGGCGGTCGCCGACCGCGAGGCCCAACGGCAAGTCCGGTCGGTGATCGACTCGCACTACCCGGACCACGCTTTCGACGGCGAGGAATCCGAGTGGAGCGACTCCGACCACGCGTATCGGTGGGTGGTCGACCCCCTCGACGGTACCAACAACTTCGCCAGCGGCTATCCGAAGTTCGCCACGGCGGCGGCGGTCCTCCACAACGACGAGCCGGTCGTTGCGGCGATCTACGAGCCACTCACCGGGACACAGTATCTCGCCCGGCGTGGCGAGGGCACCACAGTCGACGGCAGGCCGATCCGAGTGACCGATGGCTCGACACACCCGCTCGAACACGGGACGGTCGCGCTGGTTATCGGTCTCCCGGCAGTGACGAATTCGGCGTTGGCACAGCAGGCCGAGACGCTCGAACTCGCGCTTCGAGACCAGTGTAAACGGGTGGTGGCGACGTGGGCACCCTGTGTCGACTGGGGCCTACTGGCTCGTGGCGCGATTGATGGGCTCGTCGCGTTCCACCCCGAGCGCTACGAGCAGTATGCCGGGAGCCTGCTGGCGGCCGAAAGCGCGGTCAAAGCAGTCGACACGGTCGACGACGATGGACTGTACGTCGGCGCACCGAACTCCGAAACGACCCAGCGGCTCCACGAGACGGTCATGGACAGTCTCTAACGATATTGGGACTTATACCACCGCCGCCGCTAGAGGTGGTATGTTTCGCTGTCGTCGCAGTCGACCGGAGGCACGACGATGAACAAACTCAATCCACGGATCAGAGTGGTGTGGATCCTCCGGGCGATCATCACCGCCCTCGTCGTTGGCGCTCTCGGCGTCGGCGTGGCGACCTTCTTCGATCAGTCCCGGCTGATTCCGGTCGGCGTCGCAGTCGTCCTTGTAATCGCTGGCGTGCTCCACGCCATCGTCCGCTACCGGAACTGGGCGTACGTGGTCGGTGAGGACGCCATCTATCTCGAACGCGGCGTGTTCACCGAAGTCCGAACCGAGGTCCCGCTGGTCCGCATCCAACACGTCGACTCCCGGCGGTCGGCGTTCGAACGCCTCGTCGGGCTGGCAAGTACGGTCGTCTACACGGCTGGCTCGCGCGGCGCGGACGTGACGATTCCGGGACTGACGCCCGACGACGCCGACGGCCTCCGCAAACGACTCAAAGGACTCGTCATCGACACCGACGGGGAGGACGCCGTGTGAAACTCGCGTTGAAAGCCGTTCCCTACCGCGCCCTCCAGAAGACGACAACGCTTGTCATCTCGGCGATCTTCATCGTCTCCTTTGGGATCGGTGTCGAGTTCGGCCCGCCACAGTTTCTGGCCGTACTCGTCGCCAGTTTCCTCGCGATGCTCGTCTACGAGATCGCCTACTACCGGCGCTTCGAGTACGAACTCACCGACGACACCCTCGACATTCGATCAGGGGTGTTCAACCGTCGCAAGCGGGAGATCCCCTACGGGCGAATCCAGAACGTCGACATTACACGCAACATCCTCCAGCGACTGTTCGGTCTCTCGGAACTCGATATCGAGACCGCGGGCGGCGGCTCTACTGAGGCAACCCTCCAGTACGTGACGGCCTTCGAGGCCAAGCGGCTCCAGTTGGATCTCCGCCGGTACAAGCGTGGCGAGTCCCCCGAAACACACGCTGACGAGGGACAGCCGGGCGTCGAAGGTGGGGTCGTCGACGAGCGTCGCGTCGAGAGCCACGACGATGACGAACTGCTGTTCAAGATCGCTCCATCAGAGTTGGCGTTGGCAGGAGTGCTCTCGTTCGATCCGCGGGTGCCCGGCGCGATCATCGCCCTGTTCAGTGGCTCGATACCGTTCATCTCGCCGATCATTCCGGTCGAGGCACCGCCACTGGTCGTTCTCGGAATTCTCGCGGCGCTGTTCGCTGTCGGCATCGTGTTGGCGTGGGTCGTCGGAGCGATTTCGGCAGTTCTCAACTACTGGGGGTTTCGACTCACCCGCTCCGAGGAGGAACTCAGATACGAACGCGGGCTGTTACAGCGCTACAGCGGGACGATCCCGTTTGACAAGATTCAGGCGATCACGATCACCGACAACCCGCTCAAGCGGCTGACGAGATATGCGACGCTTGTGGTCGAAACCGCGGGCTACGCTCCCGGACAGAGCGACGGCCGGGGAAGTGAGGCGGCGATTCCAATCGGGAGCCGCGAGCGAGTCGACCAGCTCACCCACGAGATCACCTCGGCCGAAGAGCCGACGTTCACACGACCACCCAAACGGGTTCGTCGACGCTATCTTCTCCGCTACCTGCTGGCACTCGGCGCGCTGACAGGACTGGTCTACGGGGTTGCGACGCTGTTCGACGTCGCCGAGCAGATGCCGTGGTATCTCCCCGCGGTCGGCGTACTGCTGACGCCGATTGCGGCCCACTTCAAGTGGCGTCACCGCGGCTACTGGCTCGGCGAGGAGCATCTGGTCACCCGAAACGGCTTTTGGTCGCGGGAGACCAAACGGATCGCATACTACCGGATTCAGACGGTGATCGACACACGAACGATCTTCCAGCGTCGGTGGAACGTAGCGACAGTCATCGCCGATACTGCAGGCTCGCTGTCAATTCTCGGCACGGGTGCGGCCGCGGTCGACATCGACCAGCGGGACGCCGACCGACTCCGCGCGGAACTCGCCGACCGGCTCCGAACCGCAGTCGCAGACCGTCGTCAGCGTCGACGCGAGACACGCGAGACACGAGAGACTGACACTGAGACGACCCCCGGAGACGAAGAAAGCGACCAACCGTCCACGGATGTCTCTGAAAACGGGACGGGATCGACCGACACGGTCGAGCGTGCTGAGACGCCGGATGGTATCGAAAACGACGATGTATCGGACGTAACTGAAAACGGTGAGGCCCCAACAGACCGCCCCGAAAACAGCAACAAGCCGCCGGAGGCAGACGAGGACGATGCGTCGACTGACGTGACAGCCAACGGGCAGGATGTCGACCGATCCGACGAGTCGGAGCGTCGAGATTAGTCCTCGCGGGCGGCCGCGACAACAGACGTGAACTCGCGGGCCCGTTCAGTGATCGTCTCGAACTCGCCGCGTTCGGCCGCCTCGTAGTCGACCAGTGCGCCACCGACGCCGACACACTCGGCTCCGGCCTCGATGTAGTCGGCCGCATTGTCGAGGTCGACGCCGCCGGTCGGCATCAGCGGGATCTGGCTGTAGGGGCCTTTGATCGCGCTCAGGTGGCCCGGTCCGAGCGAGGAGGCCGGAAACACCTTGACGAGATCGGCACCGGCCTCGTACCCCCGAATCGCTTCGGTCGGCGTCATCACACCCGGTGCGACCAGCGTCCCGTAGCGGTTACAGGTCGTGATTACGTTCTCGTGGAGGCTTGGGCTGACGACGAACTCCGCACCCGCCAACATCACTGTCCGAGCCGTTTCCGAATCGAGAACCGTCCCGGTTCCGACGACGATCTCGTCGCCAAAGGAACCGGTGAGATCCGACAACATATCACCGATACCGGGTGTGTCAGCGGTGAGTTCGATTCCCGTTACGCCGCCTTTGAGAAGCGCATCGGTGATATCGATCAGTGTGTCCGGATCGGCACCGCGCAGGACTGCGACGACGCCGCTGTCGACCAATTGCCCGTAGGTTTCGGCTTTTGCGTGCATATCCAACCGTTCAATCCGGACATATTAAAAAGGCGTGTGTGAGTCGGCCACAGTGTTAGGCGACCGTACCTGAATCGGGAGCCGCGGGGTGAGCCGCCTGCGACAGACAGCCCCAAACCGCACGACTCCGGCGTGTTAACCGGTCGTACCAAATCCCCTATTAGTAGATACACGCACAGTATAGGTATGAGCACCTCACCGACCACCGAACCCCAATCTTCCAGTCTGTCGACTGATTCCACGTCGGACCTCACCGCGAAACAGCGGCGGATTCTCGACTATCTTCGAGCACAGGTCGACAGCCAGACCTATTTTAAATCCCGACTCATCGCTGACGAACTCGATATGAGCGCCAAAGAGGTCGGCGCGAACATGACCCCGCTGGTCGAGGGTGATATCGATCTGTCGGTCGAAAAATGGGGCTACTCATCGGGGACGACGTGGATGGTAACGGCCTAACCGCGAAAAGAACGGAAAATCGCTCGGTCGAACGCAGTTCTCTCAGTTAGTCAGTCGACTTAGCACTCCGACCAGCCACACGACTCGCAGGTCTTGCAGCCTTCCGAGAAGTACAGCGACATGCTGCCACATTCAGGGCATTCGGGCGACTCACCGGCGGCCAGCAGATCGTCGGTGGCGTCGGTCGTCTCGGTAGACTCTGGCTGTGCGGCCGGTCCGGGTGTCGCACCGTTGGCGGTCGTGTCGTCGGAGACTGCGCCGCCGTCGGTCTCGTGAGCCGCTGCGGGTTCGTCGTCAGCAAGCTCCGAGAGGTTCTGCTGTTTCGGATACGGGTTGTCGATCTCGCCAGCGAGATAGCGACGCAGGGCCGTTCCGATGGCGTCCGGGATGGAGTTGATCTGCTCGCCTTTGTCCCAAGCGACCTTCGGACTCCGAATCCCGTTGAGTTCGTCGGCGATCTCCTCGGGGTCGACGCCCGACCGAAGCGCCGTCGAGATCGTCTTGGCGAGTGCCTCGGTAAAGGAGGCCGTAAAGCCGCCGGAGTTGCCGATATTGGCAAACAGTTCGAACGGCTGTCCGTTTTCGTCCTCGTTGATGTTGACGTAGACCTTGCCGTAGCCCGTGTCAATGCGCTGGGTTACACCGTAGAGGACATCTGGTCGTGGCCGTTTCTTGCCGAGGCCCTCTTGGTTCCGCTCGGGCTGGGTGAACAGCTGATCGAGTTCCGCGCCGATCTGGGCCCGTACTTCGTCGTTGTCGAGGAAGTCCTCGATACCGCCGAAGACCGCCTCGATCTGGGCGGTGATCTGCTCGGCTGCCTCGCCGTCGTCGGCGAACTCGGTGTTTTTGGCTCGCGTCGTCAGCACCTGTTTCGAGCGCGTGCCGTCTCGGTAGACGGTGACACCCTTGCCACCGTTGTTGTAGATGTAGCGGTAGACCTCGTCCATATCCTCCTTGGTCGCACTGTTCGGGAAGTTACAGGTCTTCGAGATCGCCGAGTCGACGCCGGCCTGACAGGCACACTGGACGCTGGCGTGGTCCTTACCCGACAGATCCGAGGTGACGACGAACAGTTCACCGATGGCCTTCGGGACGGTTTCGAGGCCGTCGACGCCGTCGAACTCGTTGGTTGCCATCTGGTCTTGGGCCTCTTGTTTGACCTCGTCGATGTCGATGTCGTTGGCCTCCAGCACGCGGAGGAAGTAGTCATCGAACTCGACGAGCATTTCGTCGCCCTGGACGTCGTCGGAGACGTTCTTGTAGTAGGCGACGTTGAAGATCGGCTCACAGCCACCCGTCGTGTTGCCGATCATCGATGTCGTGCCGGTCGGCGCAATCGTGGTGGTGTTGTGGTTCCGGATTGGGAAGCCCTCGGCCCACTCGTCGGCGTCCTCGCCGGTGTGGTGTTCGAACCACTCGCGGTAGTCGGTCGGGTTGGCGTACTTCGAATCCTCGTAGTCGGCAAACGGCCCACGCTCTTGGGCCAGTTCGTGAGAGGCCCACTTCGACTCGTGGTTGATGTGGGTCATCAGCTCGCGGGCAACCGCGTTCCCTTCGTCCGAGCCGTAGCGAATCCCAAGCTGGATGTAGAGCTGAGCCAGTCCCATGACACCAAGCCCGATCTTCCGCATTTCGCGGACCTTCTGTTCGATCTTGTCGACCGGGAAGTCGGACATCGTGACGACGTTTTCGAGGAAACGCGTTCCGGACTCAATTCTCCGGTTGAACGCATCCATGTCGACGGCCTCCTGAATGAACGCCTCGGCCGCGGCGTTGAGGTCACTGTAGTCGTCGCCGTGGTTGTCGTACCAGACACGCCAGTCAGGCGCTTCCTTGTCAGCTAGTGTTGAAAGGTTGATGTGGCCGAGGTTACAGGCCTCGTACTCTTCGAGCGGCTGTTCGCCGCAGGGGTTGGTAGCCAGAATTTCGTGGTCCGGGTGCTCGTCGACGTCGAAGGAGTGTTCCTTGTTGACGCGTTCGAGGTAGATGATTCCGGGTTCGCCGTTCTCGTGGGCACCGTTGACGATGTGTTCCCAGAGTTCTTCGGCGGGAATCGAAAGCTCCTCGCCGACTTCGACGTGCTCGCCGAGGTCGTAGAGGTCGTAGATCTCCTTCGTTTCCGGCGTTGCGATGTGCGGCTCTTCGGTTCGGGGGTTGGTGAAGGTGAACTCCTCTTCGTTGAACAGCGCGTCCATGAAGTCGTCGGTGACGCCGACAGAAATGTTGAAGTTCGACAGGTGGCCCTCGACTGCGTTGCGGAGGTGTTTGGGGACTTTCCCCTCCTCGTCGATCAGTTCGCGGGCCTCTTCGAGCGCATCTGCAAAGGAGTTATGCGTAAAGTCGTCGGGGTCGTTGAGTCGCAGCGAGTGGGCCAGCGAGACGTCCTTGTTCTTCGAGTGGATGAACTGGATGACGTCAGGATGCGAAACGCGCATGACGCCCATCTGGGCACCGCGCCGCGCACCACCCTGGGCGATGGTTTCGCACATCTGGTCGTAGGTTCGCATGAAGGTGATCGGGCCGGAGGCGATACCGCCAGTCGACCCGACAGAGTCGCCGTAGGGACGGAGTTTCCAGAAGGCATACCCCATGCCACCGCCGGACTGGAAGACCTCGGCGGCCTCCTTTGCGGTCTGGTGGATATCGGAGATGTCGTCGCCCGGGGAGTCGACGAAACAGGCCGACAGCTGCTGGAGTTCGTCGCCAGCGTTCATCAGCGTCGGTGAGTTCGGCATAAAGGAGAGCTGGGTCATCAGATCCTCGAACTCGTCGGCAACGTCTTCGACGTGGCTCCGGACCTCGTCGGGGAGGTCAGGAACGATACTCTCGTAGGAGAACTTGTTGACGTTGTAGACCGACAGCTCGGTTTCGGCCTGATCGTCGGCGGTCGTGCCGGTACCGAAGACTTCCTCAGCGAGTTCGTCGCGGCGAGGGTGGTCGGGTTTGATCTGCTGTGGCGTGACCGTGATTTCGAGATCCAGATTGTCGGCCTCGAAGACGGCCTCTGCGAGAGCGACGTTCTGGGCGACACGGGTGAACAGCTCCTCTTGGCTTTCGTTCGGGTTCCCCTGGGCATCCTTTCGGAGATACCGAGCGGGGAGGATGTTGTTGTAGGCATTGCTGGTGAGACGGTCCTCGATGGTCTCACCCTCAGTGCGTTTGATCGGCATTTCGAGTTCGTCGGCAGAGAGCTCCGGTCGGCTCACGCAGACCACTCCATGGCGTCTACGCCGCGCTGGGCGGCACTTCCAGTCGATGTACTCATATTCTGAACACTCATTTGGGACGGGAATGTTGTACCAACGGAACCCTCATAACAGCTTTGGTTGGTGTATTGGAAACGGGTGTGTCATTCGCCAACGCGGTCGCTGGCGGGTAATGCGAAATGACCATCACGTCGACAGTTGTCGACTTCCGGTCGTTGGTTTCGCTACGGTTGGGACGAGCATAAGCGTATCCGAAGCGAAGTGAAACTAAAATCTCACTGAACCTGCTCCAGATGGCCACAGGTCGGTGTCGACTGGAGATAGACGGAGCTCTCCGGTGGTGAAAGTAGTGTTATTGATACATCACCATTCCATACGTTTATTTTCGCTCACCGATTGGCACCCAGTATGCTACTGGATGGACTCCCGGCTACCCTCGCACAGGCAGGCCTCCTCGGGACGGAACTCGGACAGCTACTGATCGTCCTCGTTGGGATGTTGGTTGTCCTCGTCGTTGGCCGTCTCTTCTTGAAAATCGCGTGGCGACTCGTGACCATCGGCGTGGTTGTCGTCGGCGCAGCACTGGTACTGACGCAGTTCGGACTTATTTAGGCTGCGCGGCCTCGTTCGTCTCGGCGACCGCCGCGGCCCCAGACAGGAAGTTGTGAATGATATCGTGCCCCACAGCCGTCAGCACGCTTTCGGGATGGAACTGGACACATTCGATGGGGTACTCGCGGTGGCGAACACCCATCACCAACTCCTCGCCCTTGTGGTCGGTCGTTGCCGTAATCTCGAAGCAATCGGGAATCTCCGAGAGTTCCGCAACCAGCGAGTGGTAGCGACCGGCCTGAAACCCTTGATCGAGGCCAGCGTAGACCCCCTGTCCGTCGTGGTCGACCTGATAGGCCTTGCCGTGAATTGGCTCGGGCGCATGGCCCACCGTGCCGCCGTACTCGTAGACCGCGGCTTCGAGACCGAGACAGACCCCGAGGGTCGGCACCTCGGTGCTGATCTCCCGTAGCACGGCCATCGTCACGCCCACGTCACGCTCGTTTTTCGGATGCCCCGGACCGGGACTGATCAAGATGGCATCAGGGTCGACCGCTCGGATCTCGTCGAGTGTCGCCGTGTTCTTGAGGACGGTCACATCAATCGGCTGGAACCCACCGTCGCCATCCGGGACGCGAGTTTCGGAGACGTACTCGACGAGGTTGTAGGTGAACGAATCGTAGTTGTCGACCACGAGCACCTTCATTGCTCTGCCTCCTGTGGCTCAGTTTCGATCTGCTCGATGGCGGCCAACACGCCGTCCATCTTCTGTTCGGTCTCCTCGTACTCGGCGGTCGGATCACTGTCGGCAACCAGCCCCGCTCCTGCTTGGACCGTGATTCGATCCTCCCCACCGCTGTGGTCGATGGTGGCGGTTCGGATGACGATAGCGAACTCGGCGTCGCCGCTCCACGAGAAATAGCCGACGCCGCCACCATACACTCCTCTAGGCGTGCGTTCGAGGTCGTCGATGATCTCCATCGCTCTGACCTTCGGCGCACCGGTGAGAGTCCCCGCCGGAAACGTGACGCGCGCCGCATCGAAGACGTCGTACTCATCGGCCATTCGGCCAGTCACGGTCGACTCGATGTGCTGGACGTGGCTGTATTTGAGGACGCTCATGAACTCCTCGACGGAGACAGAACCGGATTCCGAAACCCGGCGCACGTCGTTGCGCGCGAGGTCGACTAACATCGTGTGCTCGGCGCGCTCTTTGCCATCGGCCAACATCTCACCGGCCAGCCTGCGATCTTCGACCGGGCTGGTGCCGCGCGCGCAGGTGCCCGCAATCGGGTTCGAAACGATCTCTCGATCCTGAACTGAAACTAGGGTTTCGGGACTCGCACCCACAATCGAGAGATCGTCGTGGGCCATGAGATACATGTACGGCGAGGGGTTGACATCGCGAAGGGCCTCGTAGAGGCCAATCGGGTCAATCTCTCCCGTTAGTTCCCGCTTCCGAGAGATCACGCCCTGATAAATATCACCATCGAGGACGTGCTGTTTGGCAGTCCGGACCGCCTCTTCGTACTCGTCCTGCGGACCTGCGGTCTCGCCAGTTCGGTGGAAGCCACCCGGTTCGGGCTCGCTGGCTTCAGAGAGCGTTTGGGCGATGTCGACGGCCTCGCTCCGTAGCTCGTCGTACCGCTGGCCGGGGTCGTCGCTCCCATCCAACACGGGTGTAAACACCAACTTGACGGTTCCCTCGGCGTCGTCGAAGACGACCGTTCGAGTCGTGAGTGCAAACTGCGCGTCGGGGAGTTCGCTGTCGGGGCGGTCCAGTCCCACGTCCTCTAAGACGAGGTCGTAGACGGTTTCATGAGCGAGAAAGCCGACGAGTCCGCCGGAAAGTTGTCGACGGGTCGTCTCCGGGAATCCCAGCCGTTCAATTGAGGGGAGACCGCGCCGGAGTCGGTCCAGTATGTCGCCGTCGGTTGCGGCATCGCCTTTGTAGGCCTCGACCAGCAGATCGGCCGCCGGACCAAGACGGTCGACTTCGGTGCGGTCGGGGTAGACCGAGACAATGGCTTCGGGGTCGTAGCCCACAAACGAGTAGCGGGCGTGGCGTTCAGCATCCGTCTCGGGTGCGAACGCGCCGTCCGGGTCCGATGAGGCGGTCTTTTCGGCGCTTTCCAGCAAGAAGTTGTACGGGCTCTGGTCGGCCAGCGCGGCGTAGGTCGCCAGCGGCGAGGTGTCGACGTCAAGCGTGACTGCAACGCGAGCGACGACCGGCGCATCCGGTTTGCCGATCAGGTCGACGAACGCCTCGCGGTCTCGATCAAAGGTCAGTAGTTCGGAACCGGAACTCACACCGGCACCTCCAGCTCTCGGCCTGCGTTCTGAACAAAAGTCGCCAGCGCGGTGTGGTCTTTCTGTCCCGGTTCGCGTTCGACACCGGAGGCGACGTCGACCGCAAACGGTGCGGCGACTCGCACCGCCTCGGCGACGTTGTCGGGGGTCAGGCCACCCGCCAGCACGACTGGTGAGGTGAGGGTTTCGGCGAGGTCGGCGGTCGACTCCCAGTCGTGGGTTTCGCCCGTTCCGCCAGCCCCATCCTCGGTTGTCGAGTCGACCAAAATCGCGTCGGCCGCGGCGTCGAGTTCGTGGGCACGTTCGGTGTCGGTGTAGTCGATGGCTGGAATGACCTTGATCCCGGTCTCGGCCCGAATGTAGCCGATATCGTCGCTGTCGAACTCGCCGTGGAGTTGGATCGCGTCGGGGCGGATCGCTCGGATCAGGTCGACCGCGTGGTCGGCGTCTTCGGGCATCGTCACGAGGGTTGCGGTGACGAATGGTGGCACCTCGGCGACGAGTTCGGCGGCCGTGCCACGGTCGACCTCCCGTGGGGTGTCGACCGAGACCGAGGAGATAATCCCCACGGCATCAGCACCGGCTTCGATTGCCGCTCTGAGGTCGGCGGGATCGGTGAGTCCACAGATCTTGACGCGGGCCATTAGGCCTCCACGTCCGTCTCGGTCTCGGCGGGTTCGCCGCGGAGGGCGGCCAGTTTGGCTGCTGCACCGCCGTTGTCGATTGCCTCGGCGGCGGCTTTGACACCCTCAGTCAGCGACTCGGCTTCGCCTGCAATGTAGATGGCTGCGCCAGCGTTGGCGAGAATGAGATCGCGTTTGGGGCCCTGTTCCTCACCGATGAGGATGGCTTCGAGATCGGCAGCGTTTGCTTCGGGAGTGCCGCCAGCGACGTCTTCGATTGGGGCCGAATCGAGGCCCAGATCGTCGGCCGTGAGCGTGTACTCGGTGATCTCCTCGCCGTCGACTTCAGCCACCGTAGTCTCGTCATGGATACCGATCTCGTCCATCCCGGATCCGTGGACGACGAGTGCGCGGTCGACTGGCATCTTGGTGAGTGCGCGAGCGATGATGGGGACGAGTTCGGGGCTATAGACACCGAGAATTTGGGCGTCGGCTCCCGCGGGGTTGGTGAGTGGGCCGAGCACGTTGAAGATGGTCCGCATTTCGAGTTCCTTGCGCGGGCCGATGACGGCTTTCATCGCGGGGTGGAAAACGGGCGCGAGCATGAACCCGATACCGTCGGCCTCGATGGCGTCCTGCACGGCGGGTGGTTCGGCGTCGACCGTAACCCCGGCGACTTCGAGGACGTCAGCGCTGCCCGATGACGAGGAGACGGAGTAGTTGCCGTGTTTGGCGATTGGAACGCCCGCGCCCGCGGCGACGATGGCGCTGGTTGTCGAGACGTTGATCGTGTCGTAGTCGTCGCCACCGGTGCCGCAGGTGTCGACCAGCGGCGTGCGGTCGGGCTCGATGGTCCGGGCGGCATCGCGCATCCCCTGTGCGAAGCCGGCGATCTCAGTTTCAGTTTCGCCTTTTGCTCTGAGGGCGGTCAGCAGCGCGCCGATCTGGGCCTCGGTGGCGTTCTCGAAGACGAGCCGCGCCGCATCGCGGGCCTCGTCCAGTGTCAAGTCCTCGCCGTCGGTCACTCGCTGTATGTAATCCTGCATTGTTAGTCACCAGTGTATGAGTTCGTCTTGTGATGTACAACTCTGTACATTGGTAAAACGTTGTCGGCGTTGTGAGTGTTTGTGAAACGGTGGCAGTCGACATGACTTAGAGGGCTGTGAGTCGGGTGTGGAGGTAGGTTTGTCGACGTGGTGTGGCACCATGGCAGAAACCACCAGCCGAAGCGGAGATTCGAAACCTTCAATTATCTCCCCCGGATACGATAAGTTGCGTCAGACAGCGACACCAGATCGGGTTTGTGGTCTAGTCTGGTTATGACACCTCCTTGACATGGAGGAGGCCGGCAGTTCAAATCTGCCCAAACCCATTCTCTACTTTCTCGCAACGACGAGCGACGCGAGATCGCTTGCGATCTCGAAGCGAACGGCGAAGCCGTGAGCTATGCGAGCGTAGTGAGCAGAGTGAGGCAGCTATTGGCGTTGGTGTTGTTCAACCAGTCCGAGAGTGAAGTCGACTGCTTCGAGGACAGTCCTGCTGAGCCGGGTTCTCATCAGCAAAAATAAGAGGTAACTGATACCCAAATCTGTGAGGGCCACAACTCATTACCGGCAAGCAACTACCTACTACTACAAGATCATCAGCGGGTGCGGCCCCCACCGTTGATGTTCTTACCCTCCCCCTGCCACACCAGTTTCCCCCATTGATGTGGTATCTGAACTGGAAGCCCCCGATCCAGTTCACGAAGTTAGTTCCCACACACGGTGTGTTACCGTCGTTTTCCCTACTGACGAGGCTTTCTCCCCGGAATGCGAAGAGAAAGGAACTCCACCAGTACCCCTCGAAACACTGGTCACGGCCCCCACAGTGACCAGCTTTTGCAGAGACCTCCGCTTTGGATCGCTCCCCTTTGTCTCTGCAGATCAGTGTCTAGAGTACAACCAGAAAGGAACTCATATTCACACAAATTATCAATAAATCAGACCGTGTGTTTCACCACTACTGTAGGCGGTCAGCTCCAAAACTGAACAGTCGACAGCAAAGCACCATGGACAAAGCGTCTCGGCCGGAGCGAGCAGCCCGACGCCAGTCAGTTGAGGTCGACCCGAACGGTGTTGTGACTGACGTGGAGGTAGGTAAGCAGGTCGGCTGCTCCAGTGAGTTCGATGGTGGTGCCTGCGAGATCCTCGTCGTAGTCGATACCGAAACTCCCGCCGCCGTCAAGACTGTTGGCGACGAGCGCCCCATTGATCTGGCCGTTCCCCGTCGCTTCGACAGCAGCATCAGGAGCGTAGATGACCGCATCGAAATTGATGGTACCGGTCCCAGAGCTACTATCGAGGAATCCATCGGCGACGTAAAACACGTTTCGCTCGGCTTCAGGTTCCGAACTCGTAGTCCCAACCTCGGCGTTGCCTGTCGCGCGCAACGAGCCGTTGATGTAGTAGCTCACGCCGTTGTCGGTTGTATCAGTGACGCGGATATCGTGGTTTTGGAGGTCGACCGTTCCGTCGACGACGATTGTGACATCACCGCCGCTGGTATCGATTTTGGTATCGTTAGTCAGCGTGAGATCACCATCGTAAAAATAGGTCCCATTGGTGAGTGTACACCCATCATCGTTGAGACAACCACTCCCAGAACCGCGTGCGTCGCTAACTTGCTGTTCGATGAGGGGCTTGGCTGAGCGATGGGCGACGTTATCCTCGACGGAGCCATCGATATCCGCACTGTTTCCGTTCCCGTTTCCGTTTCCATTCCCCGGATTGTACTCAGACTGTGTCGAGACGGCAGTATCGAGCTGTATCTCGTCGGGGACAGTGAGCCGCGACACCACAGTCTCGTTTGCGTGGTAGATCAGTGTCTCGCCGTCAGTCCGCTGGTTGAAATACTCGTACCAGCCTTCGTAATACGCACTCCGAATCTTCACTTCGATAGTGCCGTTATCTAGCGGCGTCGACACGTTCGGGACCGCGTCAGTGGCTACACCAACGGGAGTGATTCGACCGGTAGGCTGGCCGCCAACCGTACCCTCACCGGTGACTTGAATGATCGGGAACGTGAGCGTCGTCCCGCGGTAGTAGTACTCCGGTGGCGAGGCAAGACGGCTAGTGCCGTCCTGTTTCGACCAGATCCCACCGCCCTGATAGGCGACCGCACGGCTCTCGCCGCTGTAGACAATCGCACCCAAATCGGAGTCGAACAGCTCCGTCCGAGAGTCGTTTGTCACGTTGGAAATCGTGATACGCCCCGCATCCGGCTGCACTGACACAGACCCCTCCTGCATCAGTCCGAGGCTGAACCGCTGGGAGTCCGCATCACCGAGCGCAACAAGGCTGAGTTTCGAACTCAGATGCGACATCCCGTTTTCGACGTTGTTGGCTTCGGCCGTCGAGACGAGGTCCCCGAGTGCGACCCCGCCCAGCGCGACCGACGTCCCGATCACCGCCATCGAGAGGCCGAGAATCAACACGGTTCCCACCAGTTCGGACTGGCCACGATCCGACCGCCGGGAGCGCCCTCGACCACGTGGAAAATCCCGCTCCGTCGACCCATCGCTGGCCATCGCCGCGAGGCAACTGGCGAGTCGACGGGATATCATAACGACCGATACAGTCTCGATCCTGATAAACACTCTCACGAACCTATCGATACTGAGAATGGACGGTGGGAGCCGGGGGCGGTATATCGAAATCAAAGACAGACACAGAAATTGCCAATATGTTGATTAGTTTGGCTGTGGTATTGCAACTGGATATGGCCGACAAAACGCACAATGAGACCACACTGTCGCGGGCAGATGCCGCGGAGTATCTTCGGTCGCTGGGAGCGACGCTCGCCGGCGAGTCGGGGTCCTGGACCGTGCCGGTCGGGAACAAACGTGTCGAGATCCAGCCCGATGACGAGATCACCGTGGAGACAACCGTCGACGAGCGCTCGCGGATGCTCGGCGACGATATCACGTCGACAACCGTCGAGTTGAGATGGAAAGAAAGCGGCGAGTCGGCCGAAGGGGGTGACTGAGATGGTACTCCAAGCAGAAGCGATGGTGCTCCAAGCAGAGCTCACTGGCTCGCTGATCGTCCTGCTCGTCAATCTGGTCATCGGGACGATTGCGATCTACGCCGGTGCCCGGCTCATCATTGACGCCGATACCGCAATCGGTCGGGCGGCCGTAACCGCCCTTCTCGGGGCGCTTGCGTGGGCTCTCGTGAGCTTCTTTTTCGGGTTCATTCCGATCTTGGGACCGTTGCTCACGCTCGTGGCGTGGATCGGCATCATCAACTGGCAGTACCCCGGCGGCTGGGGCACCGCCGCTGGAATCGGCCTGATCGCGTGGTTGGTGGCCGTGGCCACACTGGTCGTCCTCGGGAGCCTCGGGGTCGTCGGCTTCGAGGCACTCGGCGTGCCGACGTAGAAAGCCGCAACCGGCTTCGCCCGACGGTCTCACTCAACGTGGGTTTCGAGAAAGTCGACGACCGCGCGGTAGGCCTCAATCCGGTTTTCGAGTTTGGTAATGCCGTGGCCCTCGTCCTCGAAGACGAGTTTGTCGACCGGAACACCCTGCTTGCGGGCCTTCTCGACGATCTGTTCGGCCTCGTCGACCGGAACCCGTGGATCGTTCGCCCCATGTAGGACGAACAGCGGCGCGTCGATTGCTTCGACCCTGTTGATCGGCGAAATAGATTCGAGGAACTCCCGATCCGCCGCAAGCGAACCGTACTCGGCCTCCCGGAGCTCGCGCCGCCAGTCGCCCGTGTTTTCGAGGAACGTCACGAAGTTGGCGATGCCGACGATGTCGACACCGGCGGCCCACAGCTCGGGATACTCGGTCATCGCCGCCAGTACCATGAAGCCGCCGTATGAGCCACCCATTGCGACGATCCGGTCGGGGTCGACCGCGGGATGATCGTGAAGCCACTCGACGGCAGCTTTGATGTCAGCCACCGAATCCATCCGGTTTTCGACGTCGTCGAGCGACGCATACGATTTGCCGTAGCCCGATGACCCCCGAACGTTGGGTTCGAACACCGCGTAGCCGTGGGCCAGTAGGTACTGTTTAACGCTGTTGAACGAGGGTCGACGCTGGGATTCTGGACCGCCGTGGATGTCGACGATGACTGGTGTCTCGCCCGAGCCGGTGTCCGTATTGGGCAGCGAGAAGAACGCCGGAATATCTCGTCCGTCGAACGTCGGATAGTGGACTAACTCAGATTCGACAAAGGTGTCTCTGGGTATCCCCGCGGTCGGCGCATCGGTCCAGCGTTCGGTCTCGCCGGACTTGATGTCGACGACGTGAAAGTTCGCGTTCTCCGTGTCGCCCGTGACGGTGACCGCAAACTGGTCGCCCTCCGGGCCAAAACTGACGCCGCCGGAGACAGCCTCCGGCAGGTCCGGATCGGGAAACGGATCGATCCGATCGGGAGCAACGATCTCGCCGGTGGTCCACTCGGTGTAGCCCTCGACGTTGCGACCGTAGACGATTCGACGGCTGTCCTCGTCGACCGCCAGTCCGCCGACGTTCCACTCGTCGCCGGTGTGATGCTCTCGGCGTTCGGTCTCGACGACGGAGAACTCCCCGGAGTCGACGGCGAGGCGTTCGAGTCGAAGCGTGTCGGTGTTTCGGTCGGTGACCAAGTAGATGTTCTCGCCATCCGGTCCCCAACTGGGACTGCTGTAGCGAACCGACCCCTCGTGGGGCGCCAGGTGATCAATCTCTCCCGAGTCGATATCCAAGACGTACAGGTCCTGATCGTAGCCGGAGTAGGCTTGTTGGACGATGAGTCGACTGTCGTCGGGACTCCAGCCGGCGAGGCTGAGCCAGCCGTCGCCCTCGAAGATCAACTCGGCCTCGTCGCCGACCGCGTCACGGTCCTGTATATACACGTCGAACACCGACTCCTCGCGGCGGTTCGACGTGAAGGCGAACTGCTCGCCGTCGTGACTCCAGCCGCCCCATCGGTGTTTGGCGTCGGGATGCTGGGTTAGGTCGACGATCTGGCCGTCGGTGAGATCGAGCCGGTGGAACTGGGTGCGTTCGTTGCCGCCGACGTCTTTGCCGAATATGATCTCCTGTCGTTCGGGCGAGTAGGAGCCGAAGGTGACCCGTTCCTCGAAGAACGTGTGTTGGTCGGGCCAGCCACGAGGCGAGGTAAGGCTCCAGAGCTGTGGGGTGCCGGTCGTGTTGAGCCGGAAGCAGAGCCGGTCGCCCTCCGGGCCGAAGCTCGCCCCGAAGGCGCTGCGGACGTTGAGATAGCGTTCGATGTCGTACACAGGCGTTTGTTGGGGGCTGTCGACAAACCGTTTCGGGTCGTATCGGGGGGGTTTTTACTGCCCGCATCCCTCGGGCAGGACAATGCGTGTCGCGTTTGTCTCGATGTATACGCTTCACACGCGTGACACCTCTGTGACCCGCCGACTGGCACGACTGTCGGGCCTGCTGGCCGACCGGGGCCACGACGTCCACGTGCTCTGTGGCCGGTGGTGGGACGGCTCACATCCGACGTTCGAACAGGACGACATCACCTATCGAGCGGTCGACGGGGATTTCTCCTCGCGCCTGTTCGTCTCCAAACTCCCGTTTGCACTCCGCAGAACCAAGCCGGATATCGTCCACGTTCCGAACAGCCCGGTCGGCCACGGGCGGGCGGCGAAGGCCGCCTGCCGGCTGCTCCGCGTCCCGCTGGTCGTCGACTGGTGGGCCGACCAAATCGACGAATCCGACGGCGACTACCGAAAACTCGCCCGCAGCGCGGACGTGATCGTCGCCCCCTCCGAGACCGTCAAAACAATCGTCCGCGAACACGGTGGACCGGAGGACGCCATCTCGGTGATCCCACCGAGTATCGATTTCGACCTGGTTGAGTCAAGCGACGTCGACAACCGGTTCGACTACGTCTACAGCCGTCGACTCGACGCCGATGCCAACGTTGAGACCTTTCTGCTCGCGCTGGCCGAACTCCGCACCCGCGAGTGGCGCGCCGCCGTCATCGGCTCCGGCCCAGCATTGGAAGGGGCTAAACGCACCGCCAAAGACCTCCGAATCGGAGACCGAATTGCCTTCCTCGGCGAACTCCCCGAGGCAGAACGCGTCCCGATTTTTAAAGGCGCGCAGGTGTTCGCACAGACGGCCACTCACGAGCCGTTTGCGGCTGAACTGCTCTGGGGGCTGGCCTGTGGCTGTGTCGGCATCTCCGAGTATCAGGTCGACTCGGCGGCCCACGAACTAATCGAACACAAATCCCGACTCCCCGGAACCCGCGGCAGTCTGGTGTCGACGCCCCAAGAACTGGCCGACGAAATCATCGCCGCCGAAATGATGGACCACGAGACGGTCAATCCCAACTACGAGCAGTACGACCACGACCCGATCATCGACCAGTATCTCGAGTGTTACGAGGCCGCGATAGAAGACTACGGGTTCTTTTAACGGGTAATCGGTCTTTACCGGGTGACTCGATCTGGTAGTCGATGGCTACGCGCTTCTCTCGAAGCGTATTCAGCCGAACCTCACTCGTATCGCTTGCGCTCGGCGTCGACCACATCGCCACCCAACTCACTGAACGCTCGGGCAATCGCCCCCATCTCCCGCATACACTGGCTCGTCGAGGCAAAATCGAGATCTGACGCCACTGACTCCCACGGCTCACCTTGCACCACTTTCCGAACGAGCAGTCGTTCTTGACGATCCGAGAGATCAGCCGCCGACTCGAACAGCTGGGCCATCGCCAGTCTGTGGAACAGGTGCGGGGCAGCCTCGTAGGTGCCCGGCCCGTAGCCGACACCCGCAATGAGTTGCCACTCCCTGTCGTCGAACGTCTCGGCGATGTCGCCCCCAGACGAACCGGTTGCCGCCAGCGCCTCCCGAACGACAGCCGCATCGAGGTCCGACAGCATGTCGCTCAGCATGGTCCCGATCCGGTCACGGAACCAGTCGACGTGACGATCCGTGAGTGCCTGTCCCGCCGCCGAACAGGGCCGCAACATGAGCGCGGAGTGTTCACCGCTCCGGTCGTTGGCCGTGATCGAGAGATGGACCGTCCGATAGCCGTTGGATCGCCAGAAATCCAGCAGTTGCGGCGTCGCCCCGTAGCCGACGCCGAGCCAGTCGACCGTCTCGCCGAACTCCTCGTAACAACGGTCCAGAAGCTGCGAGCCCAACCCTCCAGAGCGGACCGCGTGGTGGGTGGCAATCCGCATCACACGGTAGCCCACCGGCTCGGCGGCAGCCTCGTCTCTGAGTTGGCTCGTCAGCACGTCCGGCAGCATATTGCCACGGACGCGTTGGCCCTCGTACATTGCAGCACGCAGGTCGGCATCGAGCCCGCCCTCGCGGGCCAGCACAGCAACCGAGACGACGTGGCCGTCGTGTTCGAGTGCGCGAATCTGGAGGTTGGGCGCATCGAGCAGTCGAACCAGATCGGTCGGCTCCGTTCGGTAGTGGGCGACTACTAATAAGCCGAACACTGACCGCAGGAGCTGTTCGTCGTCGGCTAACTCGTCGGCAGTCAGCTGTCGGTAGCTGACGCTTTCAGGGGTCGCCCCGGCGGCAAGCTGGTCGACCGGCGGTTGGGCGTCGAGCAGGAGTGTCCGAAACAGCCACGATTCAACGGGATCACCGCGAGCATAGCGGATCGGTTCGTGGAGTTCGATGGCGTCGACAGTGTGCTCGCTCTCGGCCAGCCGGTCGCGGAACCGAACGTCGAAACCACGGCCGGTTCCCTCGTAGCCGTGGACAGTGGTACAGAACGCCACCGATGGGGCCGCCAGTAGGTCTTCAAGCAGGTCGACCGGAATCGCGGCGGCCTCGTCTGCGATGACTATGTCGACCTCGCTGGCGAGTGCTGTTGCTTCCGGTGGCGTCCGGAATCGGATGCGACCGTCAGTGGTAGTCGAAAGTCGCGGTTGGGCCGTGTTTGCGGCGGTCGACAGCACGCCGAGTTGGTCGAGGAGTCGCTCGGCACGCGTGAACAGCGCGGCAGTGTTGTCGAAGGCGGGAGCCGTGACTAGCACATCCCGGCCAGCCGCCGCCAGCGAGCCAGCGGCCAGTCCGGCCGCGCTCGATTTTCCGCGTCCCCGGTCGGCTTCGAGGACGACCGCGTGGCCCGGCTCCGAGAGCGCCGCAAGGTGGGCGACCGCACGGGCCTGATCGGCGGTCAGACAGGCCTCGAAGGCGACAGTCGGGAACGGGGTGTCAGTCCTGGTGGATGGGTTGGGTGCCGACCGTGACTGCTCGATGGCCGGGTGGCTGAGCCCATCACGCTCGACGGTGACCGATAGCGACGCCTCGGGAGTACCGTCGGTCTCGACGGTGGCGATGGCGATACCCGGATGCGTCGTGAGTGTCTCGACCAACCGCTGGCGAAACCGGTTGCCAACTGCACTGCGGTCGAACGGTGGGACCGCAACTTGGTCGACGAGCGCATCGAGTTGGTCGGGGATCTCATCGAGCGGCGGGGTGAGGACAACGAGGAGGCCGCCGCCGTCGACCGCGCCCGTGACCTGACCGAGCGTGTTGGCCGAAAAGTCCTCGTGGCAATCCAGAACAACGATTTCTCGGGTGGTGCCGAGCAGTTCGTCGGCTTTCGAGGGCGGCAGGCGAGGGTAGCGGAACCCCTCGCGGGTAGTGACGAGACTGACTTCTTCGGAGTCGATATCGGTCGACTCGATTGTGGAGTAGGCGGCATCGATCCCCGCCTCGCGGTTCCCGGCCAACACCAGCAGTCGACGCTCGTTGGTCCGGCGGGCTTCCGCGTGCAGGTCGCCGACGAGCGCGGCGAGTGTCATACGAGGGGTTTTGATAGCCGAAACAAGGCTCTTTCCCTGTCGACGGCCCACGGCCATCGCTCGACAGGTGGATCAGGCCGATCAACCACTGAGAGCCGAACTGTCGTACGTAGTTTCAGCCATATGGAAACATATGTACGTAAAGTGGTGAAAATAGTTATGTGGAGCAGTCGACATCGCAGAAAGCTAGTTATTAGTGGCTTACGAGTGGCCCAAACGCCTTTTCGGCTGGGCGTGGGCAACGTTATTTGACTGACACATGTGTTACAACTTCTCAGAAAAACTGCGGCGGGCAGTACCGACACAGTGGGCAACCGCTCCCAAGGCAATTGTCGCTGATTCACAGCAGAACGGTCCAACTGACCAGCCGACTGCGGGCGACGGGTCGCGCGGTTCCCCAACGGGTTCGGGTCGACTGCTCACGGATGGTGGCGAGTCGGAGTCCGACGACGAGGACAGCGAGAGCGACGGAGCCGACGAGGAGATGGCCCCGCCCGAACAGGAAGGTGAAGCAGGTGAAGAACCCGAGGACGAAGAAAGACAAGAGGCCGAGGAAGGGGAACAAGAAGGACAAGAGGCTGAAGAAGCAGAAGAGACTGAAGAAGGTGACGAGGAGATGGCCCCGCCCGAACGTGAGGGTGAAGCAGGTGAAGAACCCGAAGCAGAAGGCGAGGAGGCAACGGAACAAGAGCAACCGGAAGTCGAAACAGAAGGTGAGGAAGCCGAAAGTGAGGTAGAAGAAACCGTCGACGTCCCCCAGAGCGATGTCGAAAGCGTAGGTGCTGAAGAAGACGAGAGCACGACGGTGCTGTTCCTCGACCTCTATGGGCTGGATCTCGACCTGCTTGGCCTCGAAATCCAGCTTCATCAACTCGTGTTGGATGTGTTTGCGACCGAAGGCGACGGAAACCTGCTGGGGAATCTCCTATCGGGAGTTGCTGGCCTCGGTGACGGAGATCTGCTTCCCAGTGGATTGTCGGATATGATGCCGGAAGACGGCCTTTCAGGGATGCTCCCCGGTGGAGACAAAATTAAAAACACGCTCGGCCTCGGTGGGGGCGGCGAGAGCGAAGAAGGAGAAGGGCAAGACGGAAAAGAAGGCCAAGAAGGCGAGGAGTCCGGTGGGTTCCTCTCGTCGACAGCCAGTAGCATTCGGGAGTCGGTTCCCAGCCTGCCGGTCAAACAGCTCCTGATCGAGGTCATCGCCGGGGTGATCAAACAGCTGCTCGAATCCCCCGAAAAGGAATCCGGCGAGGAAGCCTCCGGTGAGGGGTCATGAGCGACACGAACGGGCGGATCGACTACAGTCGACTGGTCGGCGATATCGATTTCGGGACTGCCTTCGAGGGGACGCGATTCGAACAGTACACCGACACCGAAAACGGACTCGGCAGTATCCTCGGCGGCTGGCTCGGGGCGATCCTCGGTCGGTTTGTCGGCATGGCACTCGGAGAAGTCGCCCAAGAACTGCTCGTCGACGAGCTATTCGGGGGGCCGGAGGACGACCAAGCGAGCGGCCAGAGCGATGGTGGCGACAAATCAACGGAATCAACCAACAGCGAGGAGACCACGGACGAAGCGAGTTCGGACGAAGAGACTGCGGAGGCTGAGACCGAATGAGCGCCCTCGAATCCACAGTCAGGAGTGACACACCATGAGTGGCAGCAAGACACTCGATCTGATCCAAGAGAACCTTCCGGACAGTCTTCGTGACGAACTGAAAGAAAGCGAGTTGGCCACGCAGGTCGGCGGCAGCTACGGCGAGCAGGCCGGTCGACGGGTCGGCCAACAGGTCGGTGCGGAGGTCGAAGAACGGTTTCGGGAGCGGCTCAACGCCGGTACAACTGTCGGTCGTGCACTGAAAGACGCACTCACATTCCTCCCGGCAGCGATACTCCACGCGCTGCGAGGCGGAACCTCACCGGGTGGTGTCGTCTCCGATCTCAAAACGGAGCTCAAAACGGAGCTCAGATCGATGGTTACGGAGACGAAAGACGAGGGGAGCGAAACGGCCGCTGAGGGGGCACAAAAAGCCGGAGAGACTGCTGGCGACACGGTCTCGGAGGGTGCAGAGTCGGTTCCGGGACTCCCCGCCAGCGCCGACCAACTTCGGCAGGAGACGATCCGAGATCTGCTGGACGTGATGTCCTACCGTGAGCTCCAATCGACGGCCAAGCAAGTCGGCGTGAAAGCCAACCAGAGCCACGAGGAGATCGTCGACGACATCGTCGACCACTTCGCCGAGCGGAAGGAGGGCGACGAGGGGACCGAATCCACCGAAACAGAATCCGAGTCCTAACGATGGCCGACGACACCCAACAGCAGGTCGACGGCCTGCTCGCTGATCTCGCAGCGGCGTTCGTCGAGGACAGCCAGCCCGACCCGGAGACGGTCAACGAGCTTGTCGACCGAGCCGACGAGATCGTGTCGACAACCGATCTCACAACGCTCCTTGCCGCAGCCGGTATCGGCAACGAGGATGCGCGTCCCGAGTCGTTGCCAGCGGCGGTCGCCGACGGAGAGCCGGAAAACGTCGCCGCGCTCCGGTCGCTCCTGACGGCCTCGAAGCTGTCGACTGCCGACGAGGACCGCGAGGAACTCGTCGACGAGCTGCAGTCGCTCGTGGAGACGACACAGAGTGAGCCACCGGCTGCGGCTGAAACGACCAACGACACTGGAGACGTAGCTGAGACGACTACTGCTACCAACGAGGAGACAGCGGCGACCGAGACAGAAGCTGAGAGTGACAAAGAGTCGTCTCCGATCCGAGAGCTCCTCCAGTCTCAACTCGAAGAGACCAACAGTATATTTGATCAGATTCCGGACCTAGAGGCGCTCACTGGCGGTTTCGACGAGGACGACGAGAACACGGAGACTGCCGATGAGGACGAGAGACGAGATGACGAGCAGTCGACCAGAAACAGCGATGGCACACGCTGGCGGCCCGGCGGCGGCAAACAGCGAACGACCCATTCGACAGTTCCCAGTTCCCGTCGACGAGACATCGGTCGACGACCGGGGCGGTTTTCCTCGGTGCGTGGGTCGACAGTCTCGAAACGGTAAGCGACAGAATCAGTGCTGGCTGGGGCCGGTGTCGCTGCGTCGGTATTTTTCGAGTCGACGGTAGCCGATGACCTCACCGGACTCGTCGAGTTCGATCTCGTACTGGCCGAGGATGTCTTGGGTGTCGGGAACCGACCGGCGTTCGATGATCTCGACCACCGCGCGCCAGTTGTCGTCGTTCCGTGAGACCTCGATAATGCCGTCCAGCCCGCGGCCGATCACGTCAGTCGACAGCTCGATGACTTGATTCCGAACCTCGATAATGCTCGCCGTGTCACCCTCACCGTCAAGTGAGGGCGTCGACTCGTCTGCTTGGGGGTCGACCCCGATATCGCCCGTCTGTTCGGCGACGGCCTCGTCGTCGGCTTCGATTGTGGCAGGCTCTTCAGGCGTCTCTTCGTGCTCTTGGCTCTCGTCTGCGTCTTGTGCTTGGCTTTCGTCGGCGGCTTCCTGCTCGTCGCCGTCGTTTTCAGCAGCCGCCTCGCTTTTATCAGTCGACGTCGACCCGGAGTCCGAAGCAGAATCGGGATTGGAATCAGAATCGGCCTCGCTCGCTTCTTCGCTTTTGTCGCTCTCGTCGGAGGCTTCCTGCTCGGCCCCGCCATCTGTGAGTAGTACTTTGGTTCTGTGCGTGTTGGATTCGTCCCTATCGTCCGTGAAATCGTGTACCATGGTTCGTGTATGTAATATCAAAACCGATGTGCTGGTGACGGGGACCGCTTGCGTAAGGCGTCGCTCCGGTGGTCTACGTTGCTTCGGGGTACTGTGCCTGGGTGGCTGGCGTTCGCCGGATTTCGAGGTCCTGGAGGTCCTCCAGTGTTCCCTCCTCGGTCACCTCTTCGAGTTTCGATATCTCGGCGGCGTAGTGGAGGAACGTGTCGACCGAGGCCACCACAACTCGGGCTTCGACCGTGAGAATTTCGATCCCCACAACTGAAATCCGTGCCCAGATATCGATGACAACACCTTTGTCGAGGATGCGGTCAAGTACGTCCGCCAAACTGTCTGCTCCGGGTCGGTCTGATGCCATACTACAAGGAACACCTGTCAGGTATTTAGGTATCGTGGCCACAGAAGTCGAATATCCGTTTCAATCACCTATACTACCGGAAAAACACATTTTTAGACTGTTCAGAAAAGGCTTTATTCACCACTTCATACCAGTTCCCCGTCACTATTTAGCACGTCGGGGTTCTACAGTTTACGAGAAACCGATGAGACACGAATGGTTCCCCCCAGAAAACGCCCTGTACTGTCGACTGATCGCTCGGGTTGCTCGGCGGGACTGACCATGAGTTCGAACCGCTACACCTACGGCGTCATCGAGCAGGGATCACTCGATGTCGACGTCACAGGAGTCAACGGCTCCGAGCCGATCCGAACCGTCGACTACCGCTCGCTGTCGGCGGTTGTCAGCGATATCGAGGAGATGGACCCCGAACGAACCGACGAGAACGCCACCGCCCACGATGAGGTGCTGCGGGCGGTCCTCAAGTCGGATGGTGGCCGCACAGTCGTCCCCATGCGGTTCGGCATGGTATTTAAAACTGAGAACGCGCTCAAAAACATCCTCAGAAACGGGCGGGTGGCGTTCCGACGCTCGCTCAATGATCTCGACGGGATGGTTGAACTCGGCGTGAAACTCGTCACAAAAGAGGGGTCGACCGTCGACCGACCGGCAGTCGTCGAGGATGTCGCCACGCGACTCCGCGCGGCCGCAGATACCGAAGCGGGTAACGATCTGTACAGCGACCGGTTGGTGTTCAACCGTTCGTATCTTGTCGAACGGGACGACCAGACCGCGTTCGATGATATCGTAAGCGAGATCGAGACTGAGTACGGCGACGATCTCCACGTCCAGTACAACGGGCCGTGGGCCCCCTACAACTTCGTCGACATCGAGATCGGCACGGAGGGTCGCTGATGTTCGTTATAGACGACCTACTTATCAACCCCTTTGTCTCGATTATGGAGGCAGTTCATTCGATGGCGATCAGCGAGCTGTACGACACCACCGAGATCAAAAACGAAATCAAGGAAAACAGACTGCTGTACGAACTCGGCGAGCGGTCGGAAGCCGAGTACGAACGGCTGAACGACGACCTCGAAGCACAGCTCGAAATCGCGCGCGAGGCACACGAACAGACACGCGGCAAAGTCGAGGTCATGAGATGACAGACACCCCACCACCCGGCGACCGAGATACCGACCAGTCCGATCAGCCAGACCAGCCCCGATCAGGAGACCCAGACTCCAGACGAGGCGGCGTCTCGGGACTGCTCAGACAGCTCCTCGAAACGATCCAACGACTCGACGAGGGCGGACGCTCAGTCGAGCAAGGTCAGGGCCGTCGACGCTCCGGTAGCACCGCGTTTGAGTATGAGTACAGTGTCAATATGGGTCTCGGAGAGGCTGAGACAGCCGACAACACGGCCCCAGCCACTGAGCCGGACCACCCCGTCAGTGTCCAACAAACGCTCGATGGAGCGAGTGTGACAGTCGACCTTCCGGCGGTCGACCCCGAGACGCTCCGTGCAGGAGTGACTGGTCGACGGCTCGTGGTAGCGGCCGACGACGAGCGACTGGCGCGTGTCACGCTTCCCGAGGATCACTACACGGTCCGGTCTGCCACCTACAACAACGGCGTCTTGGAGATCCTGCTGGCAGACAGCGACTCGGAGGTGATCGTCGATGACTGAGTCGGACGACGACCTGCTCGATGTGGAAGCGGTCGACGATCTTGACCTCGACGACCTCGACAGCGTCGACGAACTCGATACTGAGGAGCTGCCGGACGCCAGTGAGCTCGATCTCACGCAGCTTGGTCCGCTTGTCGAGGGGGCACAATCGCTCCTTGAATCGATGACAGAAGGCGAGGATGATCCATCAGCAGGGAAACTACAGGCTCTCCTTCACCTAGTGAATCTCATCCAAGGCGTTCTCACGACGACCGATACCGACGAACTGCTCGATACCGTCGACCTCGATGAACTCGATTCGGTTGTCGACCTCGACTCGCTGCCGGAGGCGCTCGAATCCGGGAATGTTGGCGATGCAATCGAACTCAAAAATCTGCGTAAACTCATCGAGTTTGGCCAGCTGTGGGATGCGGTCGACCTCACCGAACTCATGGGGTCGAAAGACGAAATCACCGACACAGTTGGCGTACTGACTGGCGACGACGAGGAGGGCGAGGGCGGTCTGTTCAGTAATCTGGAGCTGGGAGATATCACTGGCGGCGATGAAGACGGCGAACTGGGTGCTCTCACGGACCCAGAGATGATCCAGGCGGCGACACAGGCCCAACTCGACAGTGCAATCGATGGCTTTCGGGATCTACTGATCGAAACGCACGCCCGACTTGACGAACTTCGGGAAGCCAATCAGGCCCGGTTCGACGGCGTCGACCAGCCCAGTTCGCGGAACCCCACGGCTGTCTCGACAATCACGACACACCGTGGCCCGCCGAAAGACGCCTCCCGGACCTCGACAGTGCCACGAAACGTTCGGCACTCAACAGGGCCGAGTCGACGCCGGATCTACGGTCGACGGTTTACACGCATGGTTGAACAAAGAACAGTCGACGACGCCGAGACTGACGAGGAACCGGTCAACGAAGAGACCGCTCGTGAGGAGCAGACGACTGGCGACCCAGTCGACGAAGAAGCGGCCGAAAAGGGAGGTGAGGACCGATGAGTAGTGGTGGCCCAATGCGACAGAAAGACAGCCTTGCGGATGTCGTCGAGATGCTGCTGGACAAGGGGATCGTCGTCAACGCCGATATCATCGTCACCATCGGCGAAACCGAACTCCTCGGCATCCATCTCCGGGCCGCAATCGCCTCCTTCGAGACGGCCGCCGAGTACGGCCTGGAGTTCCCTGACGGTACTGACACTGAGCGAATCGAGGAGGTCACGGGTCGACGGAACCATCTCGAAACGATTCAGGCGACCGGTGGTGAGCCGGATATCGTCGACGAGAACGACGAGACCGCAACGTGGACCGTCCGGCCGCCGGTGGTCGTCCGCGAAGACGACGACGGCAAATCATCACTCACTCCGGACGACGAATCGGACGAGGCGGCATCCGAAGCTACTGACGCGGGTGAGTCGGGGTCGAAATCCGAGACGGAGACAGCGTCGACGGAGGAGGCTGATGGAGGCGATTAATCTCGACGGCAACGAGGCCAGCGACGGGCTGCTGTCGTTGGTGATCGCGATTGTCGAACTCCTGATCGAAGCGCTCGAACAGGAGGCCATCCGCCGGATGGAGTCCGGCTCACTGACTGACGAGGAGATCGAGCGCCTCGGGACGCAGTTGGCCGCGCTGCACGAGGAAATCGACCAACTCAAAGCCGACAGTGGTATCGAAGACGACGTCTCACAGCTTCGGACCAGCCTCTCGGATCTCGTCGAGGACGCTCTCGAACGCGTCGACGAAGACGAGCCACACCCCGGATTCGCGTTTCTCGACGATGTGAGCGCGCCGTCGCCGGAGCAGCCAGCCGCTGGGTCGACCGACCAGCCGGAGGAGCCGGAATGACCGACATCGAGCAGGGGCGGTATCTGTACTGTCTGGTGTATACGCCCGGTGTCGACCCAGCCAACCCCGAGTGGTCGACCGAGGGAATCGAGGACGAGCCGGTGTCGGTCATCACTGCCGGAGACGTTGGCGCAGTCGTTCATCCCTGTGACTCACTGTACGACACTGACGACCCCCAGACGATTCAGGGGTGGCTATTGAGTCATCAGGGGGTCGTCGACGAGGCAGGCGAGGTCTTCGGGACGCCGATCCCGTTCCAGTTCGACACGATCCTGACCGGTGGTGACGAGTCGGTCCGCGAGTGGCTACAGTCCGAATCCGAGCGACTCGAACCCGAACTGTCGGCGCTGTCGGGCCACTGGGAGTACCGCGTCGAGATCACCCATCACGAAGACGCCCGTGCGGCACTCAGCGAGGCCGACGAGGAGTTGTCGACGCTCCAGACGAAGATCGACGACGCCGAGTCGGGGACCGCCTACCTGCTCGAACAGCAGTACGAAAAGGAGCTTCAAAAGCAACTCCGCCAGCACCGCCACCAGCAGGCCCAGTCGGTCGCCGACCGGATCGCCCCCCACGTTTCGGCCCTCGAATCGCTTGGCAAACGACGGTCGACGGGAGTCGGAATCGAAACCGGGCAGGATGACGAAACCGAGCCGATTGCCCGGTTTGCGGTGCTGGCGACCGACGAGGGAGCCGAGGCGCTCGGCGAGGAACTCGACGAGATCGCCGCCGAGCCGGGTGTCGAGGTCCGGTTCACCGGGCCGTGGCCACCCTACACGTTCGCCCCGGAGATCGACAGCGGAGGTGGACATGGAGCCAACAGCTGAGTCCGAAGACGTGATCGTCGACCTGCTGGATGTGTTGCTGCAGAAGGGCGTCGTGCTTGAGGCCGATGTCGTCATCGGGATTGCCGACATTCCGCTAGTGGGGATCAAACTCCGGGCGGCGATTGCCGGGCTGACGACGATGCGGGAGTACGGCATGTTCGAGGAGTGGGATCTCCAACAGCGTCGACAGCGGCGTTCGCATGCGTTGCAGCCCGGTGGGTCGCTGACTGGTCGACCGAATCCACAGCGGCCGCGGGAGGAGGCGCAGACGCGCGGTGGACGGCCTGAGGGAAGCAGTCGACCACGTCACGGAGATCGATCAGCAGGGAGTCGTCGACCGGCTGGTAGTCCGGCTGAGGAAGAGTCAGTCACTGGTGAGGATAAGGGAGTTCTCGACAGGAGCGGTGACACAGACCGAGAGAAGTAGTTCGATTGAGAGTGATGGCACTCGTTGGTCATCAAGAGAAGTCGACGCTGAAGCTAACCAATATAAAAATGGAATGGGACTGCCGAGAGTCGAACTCAGGTCCTACGGACCCCATCCGCAGAGGATACCACTACCCCACAGTCCCGCATGCATCGAAACGCGAGTGAGTTGTTTAAGCCCTTCGCTTCGCTGAGGACGCCCCTGTCGTGCGGTTTGCACACTGTAACCTATCGCCCAAACCACTCACAGATCGTTTCGTGGGCCCCGATCACCATCGAGGGGACGACGATCATAAACAGGTGTTCCTCAAGGGGGATGCCAGCGATGTCGACGCCAGTCCGAAGTGGGATCTCGAAGACGCCCACGTCGAGGGTGTAGCGATCCCAGAGGTAGCCGAGGGGATACAGCGCGAGGATCGTCCGGGCGGCGCGGCGTTCCGAGCCGCTACGGCGGAGCAACACGGCGGCGACCAGCCCCCACAGCAGCTCGGTCACGAGGTAGGTGTAGTCGCCGAACACCGAAATATCGCGGTTCATACACCGAAAGGTCGACACAGCCGGAAAAAACTCCGGACACTTTGAAGCACACTAAGACCGAACGAACAGTGAGACCAACGGACAGCGAGGATGAGGGGCCGCAAGTGATTATTTGTATTTTGGACGCTCAGACCACAATTCTGACTCAAATATGAGCTTTTTTGGTGTATCTGTGCTTGACTCAGTGCCCAATCCAGTGGAAACGGTTCGATCTTTAACTTCCATCTTATACGGTACTGCTTCACACGACAATATAAAGATTTTGTTCGATAACTTATATATTACAGTGGTCAGATACGCAGCTACGACAGAGGGGCTTTTTGAGCGTTCGTGGCTAAAATCTGCCAACTAAATATCGCCGAAACAGTCGAACAGAGATTTATTTCAGTCCCAACAGAACTGGGCACTGATGACAAACAGCGTCGACCCATATGAGATGGAGATTCACGACGAGTTCGTTCCCGAAGAGCTGTTTTCGGAGTTCTTGGCCACGATGCCACAGGTGTGTGTCGAGTTGATCGTGGAGACCAACGAGGGAATCCTGCTCGCCAAGCGGGAGATTGACCCCGACATCTGGTTTTGGCCCGGCAGCAGAGTATATAAAAGCGAAGAGCTGGAGGCGGCCGCCCATCGGGTTGCCGACGAGGAGTTAGGGATTGACGTTCGGATCGACGATCAGTATGGCCCATACACACATTTCTGGAACTCCAGTCCGGCCGATGGGGCCCCGAGTCGACACACCGTCAACACGGTCTACCACGTCACACCGTCGACGGAGTCCTACGAGATCGAGTTAGACAACCAGCATTCGGCCTCTCGGTTTCTGACGACCATCGAACCGGATCTCCACGAGTACGTACAGCTGTATCTCCGCGACAATGACCTGCTGTAGTTGTCACCCCTACCTCAGAGGTTGGAACCACGCCGCAGCCACGAGCACGGCCAAAAACACGTACGATCCCCGAATTAGCAGCATCGTCGCCTGCTTTTCGGCGGCCCGACGCGAGACCACAAACACCGCGCCAAACGCCACCGGCGCGAGCGCGGCAGTCGGCGGGAAGACACCGAGCCCTGCCAAGAGGACCACCGCCGCCATCCCAGCGATCATGAACCAGTGGGCCACCTGTCTGGCCCGCTGTCGACCAAGCACCACCGCCACCGTTCGCTTGTTGATCGATTTGTCGTAGGCGTAGTCGGTGGCGTCGTCGACCGTCTTGATCCCACACAGAATCGTCGTAAACACCAGCGCGTACGCGACGACAGGGAGCGTCAGCGTCGACGTCTGGACGTAGAACCCGCCGAGCAGGGCAATGCCGATCCCTGCAGGGTAGCCCGCGGTCGCGCCCACAGGGTGGAGATCCAACTGCGGGGCGTGATTGTAGCCAATCAGCCACCCCGGCACCGTAATCAGGGCGGCAATCGGGTCGACTAGATACCAGAGCGCGGCACAGCCAGCGAAAAACGCTGCCGAGGCTCCAACGAGGCCGACTCGACAGCCGCGAGCCGACAGCGGATGGTCGTCGTCTTCGCCCCGAAGGTGGAAGTCGACGTAGCCGTCTTTGACGTGAGCGACGTACAGCGCACAGAAGGCCGTCGCCATATGGAGCACCGCAAGGGGGAGCGCGAAGTCGACTGCCAGCACCGCGCCAAAGGCTGAGGCGGCCACTGGCGGCAACATAAACACTGGATGGATCTGTGAGAGAAAGGCGTCGAAAGCCGCAGCCGGACCGGTTCCATGGCGGGCGAGTGACATATGCTACGTATCACGCATATCAGCAAAGAGTGTTCTGCCGGATCGAACGAGGAATCCGGCTCACCTGACTGGTGGCGTGAGGGTCAGACCAACACGCGTTCGAGGTCGACGACCGTCCCACTCTCGGCATCGGGATCGCCGACCATCGTCCCGAGACAGACAGCACTCTCATCGGGCGTATAACAGGCGACAAGCGCGCCGTCATCGATCTCGGAATCGGCACTGATCACACCCGGTGCATACACCGGTGCACCGGTGGCAACCTCGCGGGCCGCGGAGGGTGCGATCTCGACACTGGGGAGGTGTCTCAGTGCACGCTCGGCAGGCTGCACGATCTCTCGCAGGAGATCCTCATATCCATCCTCTGTCGCAAAGGTAAGCGCGTCGGTGAACGACTGGAGGTTGACGAGCGAGCTGTCGTCGAAGGGGTCGGTCGCGGTCCGCCGCAGATGCCCCATATGTGCGCCAGTGCCAAGAGCCAGTCCGAGGTCGTGACAGAGCTTTCGGACATACGTCCCGCTCTCACACTGCATCCGAATCAGCGCCTGTCGATCTGTTAGGTCGAGCAGTTCCAACTCATGGATCTCTCGAACGCGCAGTCGACGACTCACTGCGCTCTTTCGCGGTGGTTTCTGATACAGTGGAGCCTCGAACTCGTCAAGCACCGATTCGAGGTTCGTGGGGGCGTGTGCGTGGAGTTCAAGGACCGAGACGTACTCCTTGCGGCCTTCGAGAAACACTTGGGCCATCCGGGTTGCATCGCCCAAGAGCATCGGTAGGCAGCCAGTAACTTTCGGGTCGAGGGTTCCGGCGTGGGCCGCACGGTCGACAGGTGGCATATCGGGATCGAGGTCTGCGACAGCCTCCGCTGTGAGATCTCGGACCCAGCCAGCGACCTGGTGGGCCGACGGACCGGCGGGCTTGTCGAGGTTGACGACACCAAACGAAAGCAGTTCAGCGGCCGAACGCTCCTCGGGCGGGGCACGAAGCAGATCAGTCATCAGTGAGAAGTCGACCTGTCATAGTTAGAAATCGTAGACGACGCCTTCGACTGGCTCTTTGCCCTCGTCGGTGTCGTAGTCGTAGGACTCGACGGCGGTAGCGAGCGTTTTCTGCATCGATTTCGGTCCCCAACGAGCCGTGTTGCAGGTGATGTCGTAGATCGTGAGATCCGCAATATCGATGTTGTAGTACTCCTTATACCGGAGGGCCTCGCTGTTTTCGCGGCGTGTTGTCTCTTGGCGGGCGACCTCAACCGGTTTATCCTCGCGGTCGGCGATGCGCTCGGCGCGAACCGTCCGAGGGGCATCGAGCCAGATCTTGATATCGGCGTGATCGGCGGCCAACCAGCCAGCGAGGCGAGACTCGAGAAGGAGATCGTCGCGTTCGAGGGCGATCTCTCGGAGTCGACGGTCGAGATCGCGGTCGATCTGTTCGTCCTCTTCGGCCAACTCGTTGAACTCGACGGGGGTGTAGCCCCGCTCGTCGGCAAGCTCCCGAAAAATATCGCCGCCGCTGACGTGCGCAAGCCCGAATCGCTCGGCGAGTGCAGCGGCGTTCGTGCTCTTGCCGCTGCCGGGCGGCCCAGAGACGGTTAGTAACATACTACCTCTCTTGGGGTCCGGCTAAAAGAGATTGTCCTTCGGCACCGCCATGGGCTGTGGTGGCGTCGCATACGGCGACGGGTCGAACTGAGTTAGGAGAGTTGGGCCGCAATATCGGCTTCGGTAATGATGCCGACCGTCTCGCCGCCCTCGGTGACCATGACTGCCTTGTAGTGTTCCAGCAGGTTCCGGATCTCGTCGACGGTCGAATCGGTCGCCACCGTGGGGAACGACTCGCTCATGACCTCACTCACGGGGTGATCACCCACGTCTTCACCGGCCCGAATCACGTCGCTTTGGCTGATCGAACCGACCGGGATCCCGCTCTGGAGGACCGGCAACTGGGAGTAGGCTTCGGCCTTCATCGTCTCGATAGCCTCCCGAACCGAGTCGTCGGGCGCGACGTTGATCACGGCTTCGTGCATTAGATCCGCGGCGCGGACGACTTCGCCTTCGGCCTCATCTAAGGCGTTGACGATCCGGCGGAGCGTCGACAGCCGCGGGTCGACATCCCCACCCTCTATCCGCGCGATCAACGGCTGGGAGACGCCAGCCGACTCGGCGAGCGAACTCTGAGTGAGCCCAAGGGCGGTCCGTCGCTCCCTGAGATCCTGTGGCGTCGGCAGTTCCATACCGCCTATTACTCGAAGTTATTTGAAAAGCTTTCGTCAGAGGCAGTCGACGGTCGGCTGAACCGACCGGACTGGTCGTTACTGGTAGGTTCTCAGCAGCAAGCCGCGTTACTGGTCGTCGTCTTCGTCGGGGTCGGTCTCTATGACGTCGATCACCGACAGTGGGACGTCACGGAGCGCACCGCCGACTTCGCTTTTGGCGATTCGGGAGGCGTGTTCGACGCTGTCGGCATTGAAGATGTCGATCTCCAGCAGGAGACCGATGAGGGCGGTGTCGGCCGCAATGAATCCCGAGTCAAACGGTTCGCCGCAGGCCGGACAGCCGGTGACGCCGACCTCGACGTCGACGTACTCCTTGCCCTTCTCGTTGAGCCGCTTGCCCGCAGAGCTCACCGCGACCCCGATAGCATCGTCAATATCCTCGACATCGCGCACCAACCACGCCGCCTCCATCGCAACGAGATAGTTACTCATTGTAGAGGCTGGGGGCTCTGGGGTTTCGTGTCTTGTGGTTCGGTTGCGCCACGACACGCGCTGTCAGTCGACACGACAGTCACCGCCACAAATAGGCGCAAGGAAGCCACTAGATTCCCATAAGTTATGGCTACCTCTCGGGTTAGCCACGCTGTTTACACCCGACATCCCGAGGATGCACTATGCAACTTGCAGTTCGAACATTTCTAGTTGAATCGCAAGACAGCGGAGGGGTGGCTGGACCTGCCCAGGAGGCACATTTATATAGGAGGGGCAGAGCCACACAGGTACGGTTATGATTGAATCGGTTACGCGTTTCACCGTGTTTGCCCTGTACCAGCTCACCGTCATGTTCGGTATCCTCCTGCTGCCGGTTGCATTTGCAGCCCGTCGACTCGGGATTCAGCTCCCAATCGGCGACCTCATCGAGCGGTTGGATTCGGCCTACGCCCAGACGGCTAACTAACTTCCAGAGCGGAACGACGACTGTTTGTCCCACAAATTACTACATTCATCCTCGCCCAACTAGGGGTATGTCAGTTCGAAAACTACTCGGCTCGGCTCTCGCTGGCGTCGGTGGCCTCGTCGCGCTCAACCGTCGACTCCGTGCTCGCGCTGGGGAGCTACCACCAGCACTCGATGGCAACCAGAATCAGTATCGGTGGCGTGGCATGGACGTCGCCTACACCGAGGCTGGCGACCCCGACGATCCGAACCTCGTCTTGCTTCACGGAATCAACGCTGCGGCCTCCAGCGGCGAGTTCCGCGAGGTGTTCGCCGACCTCGCCGAGGAGTACCACGTCATTGCCCCTGATCTCCCCGGCTTTGGACGCTCCGACCGCCCACCGCTCAACTACTCTTCGACCTTATATACCGAGTTCGTCGACGATTTTCTCGCCGAGTTTGAGTCGCCTGCAGTCATCGCCTCCTCGCTGACGTGTGCCTACACGCTGGCCGCACTGACCGAGGGCCGCAGTGACCACGCAATCAGCGATTTGCTCTGTATCTGTCCGACCGCCATCGCCGGTCCCGAGCCACCGAAGCAGTGGCTCCGGGAGTTGATTCGCGCCCCTGTGATCGGCGAGGGACTGTACAATCTCATCGCGTCGAAACCCTCGATCCGGTATTTCAACGCCGACCACGGCTACTACGATCCAACGAAGGTGACCGAAGCATGGCAGGATTATGAGTGGCAGACGGCCCACCAGTCGAACGCTCGGTTCGCTCCGGCCTCGTTTATCAGTGGCTACCTCAACAGCGACATCGATCTCGCGGCGGCGATTCAGTCCCTCGACGTGTCGACGACAATCGTCTGGGGCCGAGACGCCGACATCACACCGCTCTCGGAGGGCCGGGAACTCGCCGACGAGGCGGATGCGACGCTCGTCGTCTTCGATCAGGCATATCTTCTGCCGCACGTCGAGTTCCCCGCAGAGTTCCTCGCAGTCGTCGACAACTGGATCGACGCCGATAGTGCGGTGGCCTCGACTGACACAACCGCAAACTAACTCAGGCAGGCCGGAAGACGACGAGTCGGTCCTCAGTTGTGTCTCGGGTTTCGACAGTGACCCCGACCTCGTCGCCTGTGTCGACTGTCTCGTGGTCGACGCCGCGAACGATCCCAGTGAGTGCGACCGGACCGAAGTCGACAATCGCACTCACGTACGGCGTATCGTCGGCAAACTTCTCGGCGGCGACGTGGACGACGGTGTAGGTGTCTATGTTGCCGGTCTCGGGCAGCGGCTCCTCGGAGAGGTCGGTCGACCCCGAATGGGGACAGACCCGCCGTGGCGGCAGCGAACCATGGCCCTCGGGTGATTCCAGATAGAACCCCTCCCCGGCGTCGATGGCGTCGAGCCACTCGTCGTAGGTGGCTGGCTGTAGCTCGTCGGTTGGTGCCGCGTGGTCAGTCATTGGTCGACCTCCAGAACGTGAACAACTGCGCTGGCAACCGTCCCGCCCGCGTTGTGGCTGACACCGACAGTGGCGTCGTCGACGGCGTCACTGTTCGGATGGTCACCACGGAGCAGACGGGTGATCTCGGCGATCTGACTCCCGCCGGTCGCGCCGACCGGATGGCCCTTGGCTTTCAGGCCGCCTGAGAGGTTGATCGGTGTCTCGCCGTCGGGGGTCGTTTGTCCCTCGCGCGCTGCGGAGATTCCCTCGCCCGGCTCGAACAGCCCGAGACCCTCGATTGCCAGTACTTCGGCGATGGTAAAGCAGTCGTGAACCTCCGCGAAGTCGACGTCTTGGGCCGTGATTTCGGCATCGGCATACGCCTCCTCGGCGGCAATTTCGGTTGCCGGCGTCTGGGCCATCTGCTGGCGGTCTTGGAGAGCGAGATTGTCGCCGCCCTGTCCGCTGCCGGTGATCGACACCGGAGCCTCGACGCCGTGTTCCTCGGCATACTCCTCGGAGACCAGAAGGATAGCACTCGCACCATCTGTGATCGGACAGGCATCATACAGGTGGAGCGGGGAGGCGACAGGTGGACTATCGAGGGCTTGGTCGACGCTGATCTCCTTTTGATACTGGGCGTACTCGTTTTCCAGTGCGTTGGCGTGGTTTTTGACCGCAATGTGGGCTAGATCCTCGCGTTCGCCGCCGAATCGGTCGAAGTAGGCCCGTGCCATCAACGCGTAGGCGCTTGGGAAGGTGACGCCAGCCCGAACCTCGTACAGTTCGTCGGCCGCAATCGCCAGCGCGGCGGTCGCCTGACCGGTGTCGAGAGTCGTCATTCGCTCCATCCCGCCGGCGAGAATCACATCGGCCTCGCCGGAGCGAATCGACCGGACAGCCTCCCGGACAGCGACACCGGCTGAAGCACAGGCCTCCTCGTAGCGAGTGGCCGGACAGCTGAGTCCGGCGGCTTCGGCCATCAGCGGGGCCTGATGGCCCTGATGCTCGGCGAGGGCACCCATGAAGTTGCCGTAGTTGAGCTGGTCGACCGCATCGCGGTCGACGCCAGCGTCCTCGAAGGCCGCCAGCGCGGCCGCCGCAAACAGCTCCCGGCCAGCACGGTCACCATGGGCACCGAACGGAGTCAGCCCGACACCAGCGATTCGGACAGTGGTCATACCGGTGGGTCGCACTGAGAGTGGTAAAAGCTTGGCTCACTCCTCGGTTGGTGTGACTACACGCCTGACTAGTCGGTGCGTGTGCCGATACAACAGGGAGACATAGTCGACGGCTACCGGAACGGTAATGAGAGAATACGAGGAGTAGTCAGCCGATATATCGGAGATCGTCGTCGCCCATCACCTGCTGTTGTTGTTGGGACTGCATCTCCTGTATCTTGCCGACGACTTCCTCCATCTCCTCGGCGCGGTCTTCGAGGGAGCTAAAGTCGACCTCGAAACCGATGACCTCTTGGAGGACTTCAAGAACAGCCTGTGCGCTTTTCGGGTCGACCAGATAGCCGCTGGTTTCGCCCATCAAACACGTGGCATTCATGCCACGTCGCTCGCCGAGTCCGAGTAGGAGGCCACTAACACCGACAATGCCGCCGGCAGGCTCGTCGGCACGGAACTCGACATCGGCGGCCTCCAAAGTCTCTTTGAGATCTGCGTTCGTCACGGCTCCCAGCACCGTGTATTCCTCGACGAGTTCGCCGGTGGGGACGCCGCCGAGCGCATAGGCGTGGTCGACGCCGAAGCTCTCGGCAACGTCGAGAAACGCCGAAGTGAGTTTGTAGTGGCCAGCGTTTGTCGAGGCCTGATGGTCACCTGTCAGTACGAGGAGATCCGGACTGTCGCCGGGCGTCTGAATACCGTGGAATTCGGCCGCGGTGAGCTCGGTCACGCCCTCGTCGTCGACCGTTACCTGTGGGGGGAACTCGTCGGCGTAGACGCGGCGAACACACTCGCTGTCGAACTCCTCGACGAGGTGTTCGGCGACGAGTTTGCCGATGTGACCGACACCCGGCAATCCTTCGATAAGAACGGGATCGGAGAGAGAACGCTCCGCAACGTGTTCGATATCGATGTCGTCCATGGAGTTATTCGCGTTCGCGCCGCTTAAGAGACCGTCGGTACTCACCGTAGGGGTCCTCAGGGCTGAACGGCGCTGGTGCGCTGTTTTCGGTCGACCCGCCACAGTCCGGGCAGGAATCACCGAGACTGTAGACGGGGCGGTCATGTTCGGACTCCCAGTCCGCACAGACACGAATATCGGATTTCATCGCGACTCGTCCTACTCGTCTTCTTCGCTGCGCTCGCGGTGGTAGTGTCCCGAACCACCGGCAGCCTCGATGGCTTCTTTGGCGCGGTCAGCACTCGATTCGAGCTCTCGCTCGGCGGTTTTGTAGTCCGGCGCACGGACCTTGATCCGGTACTCCGGCGAGCCAACGTAGGACACCGAGAGTTCGATCTCGTTGGGGATCTCGCCGTTGCCTTCGGCGGCCTTCAGCGCCTCTTTGACGACGTCGACGCCGTCAGGAGCCGGACATTCGAGGTCGACATAGCCGGTAACGTTGACGTACGGGACCGAGACGTTCTCGCGGGCGGTCTCGACGATAGACTCGATCTCCTCGTCGCTAAGATCGGTGTCTTCGAGCGCCTCTCCGCCGTGGATTGCCGCCTGCTCGAAGGCGTCGTACAGCGATTCGTACTCCGCGAGCAGGCCGTTTGCGACCGCACCGTAGGTCTCGTCGTCGACCTCCTCGCCGAGCGCAAGCAGCATCCAGTTGTCGGCCTTCTGCTCGTTTTTCCACTCCTGGATCTTCTCTTTGCGCTGGTGTTCGTTGACGTCCTTGATCGAGAGATCGATCTGCTGGGAGCTCTCGTTGACGTCGAGCACCTTGGCAACGACCGTCTGTCCAACGCGGACGTGGTCGCGGACATTTTTGATCCAGCCGGATGCGACCTCGCTGATGTGGGCGAGCCCGCGTTTGTTCTCGTACTCATCGAGGTCGACGAAGACCCCGAAATCGGTGATTTCGTCGACTTTACCGACGACGAGGTCGCCCGTCTCGGGCCAGCCACTGTATTTCATTTGGTATGTAAGTTCCTTCAGTCGGGGAGAAATTATCGAGCTTCGACAGTCTCGACGATTTCGTGATCGATTTCGGCCATGCCGCCGGTTGGCACTGCGAGGGTCGTCCCGCAGACCGCACAGCTAACGGTGGTGGCGGCCTTGCCGAAGACGATCTGTTCGTTCTCGCAATCACTACATTTCACGCGGACGTATGTTCCTGCCATTGTTATTCCTGGAATGTAAGTCGGCCAGCACGCCATCCTTTGCGCATGTGGGCCTTGCCGCAGTCACTGCAGCGGTAGGTGAGGTTCGTCTTCTTCGTTGGTTTGTCGCCACCCGGCACCTTCGAGAACTTGCCTGCGTTCCCGATGGTCGACTTGGCGCGGCGTCGCTGCCGATCCTGGACCTTCTTCATCCCCGTCGAGCGGCCCGTTCGGACCTTCTCGACTTCGTGTTCTTGATGGGAGTCACAGTGCGGACAGTACGTATTCATTCGGCGTGGCATTTCCATAGTGAGATCTACCTTGGCGGTGGTTTGGTATGGCCCGTTAAAACCCGTTTGGTTCGAAGGCGTCGGCCTCCGGCTGATTTTGTGGGATGCGATGGCATACACGCGCCGATCTGGAGGGCAGTTTCCGAAGCCATTAAGCGGTAACCAGTCGAACTCGGAGACATGCAACAGCTCATCGTCAAGGGGGACCCCGGCATCCGCAAGGGCGCGATCATCAACTACGATGGGAACGAACAGATCTGTTTCGGCATCCAGCGACAGGGCGACTGGCACGGCCCTGACGAAGTCCAGCTGTGGTGTACCATCGGCACCGAAGACGAACACGAAACCTACGAAAAACGGTCCTACGTCCCACACTGGCTGGAGGTCGACACCATCGACGCCGACGCCCTCGATGTCGTCAAAGCCCGCAGCGAACTCTCTGTCTAACTACGGTTCAGCGCTGGCCTGATCGCGCTTCTGCGCGCGGTATTCGTCGACATGACTCGGCAGAACGGTTTTTCAGAATAGTATCGTCAGCACTGCCAGCGACAGCACACTCCCGATAGTCAGCGACACCAGCACGACCACGACAGGTCGGATCCCCGTGTTTCGGAGCTTCCCGAGATCGATTTCGGTGCCGAGGCCGACGAAGGCAACACTGAACAGCCAGCTGTAGGCGGTGTCGATGGTAGTAAGCTGTGCTGGTGAGAGAATGCCGAGACTCCCGACAATCGAGAGGGCGATAAATCCGAGCACGAACGTCGGAAACTCCTCCCAGAGCGTCCGCACGGAGAGTCGACCTTCCGTTTCTGCCCGTGTATAGTAGGCTGCGTAGCCAAGGACGACGAATCCGATCAGCGCGTTGCGAGTGAGTTTCGTCAGCGTCGCCCACTGTCCGGCAACCTCCGAGTAGGCGAAGCCGACGGCGACAACCGGTCCCGTCGAGAACATGCTGACACCGGCCCAGATGCCGAAGACGACATCCGAGAGGCCGAGCAGTTCGCCAGCAATCGGGTAGACAACGAGTGTCACCGCATCAAACAGTAGCACCGTGGCCGCCGCATAGGCGATCTGTGTTTCCCGTGCGCGCACAGCACCACCCACCGCGACGACCGCCGAGACGCCACAGATCCCAGCCCCCGCCGCAAGCAGCGATCCCAGCTTGTCGTCGAGACCGAACACGCTCCGTGAGAGAATCTCGATACCGACAATGGTGAGGACAGCTACCGCCACAACAACCACAAGAACGACGAGACCTGCCTCACGAACAGTCTCTAGCGTGAGCGAGGCACCCATCAGCACGATTCCGGCACCGAGCCAGATATTGTGCGTTGCAAGCCCCGGAAGCAATCGGTCCGGAACGCCAGGCCCGTTGACGAGGATCGCTCCGAGTGCGATTGCGACAAGCAGCGCAGTAACGCCAGTAACAGAGGCGATAGCTCGTGCGAGTATCGCCCCAATACAGAGGACACCGACTCCTGGAAGCAGCCGTTTGAGCCGCAGTATGATCCAGGACCACCGGTGCTCAGTCGACATCTATCTCGGCTCACTCACGGTGTCAGTAATGGGTATCGATTGTGTGGTCGACAGGCAACGAGTGCGCGTTCGTGGGAGCTTGTGACTCGGTCAAAACTGCCATACGGCGCTTGAATCATAACCCTTAACCGTAACTGTGGCCTTCGACATGATAGCGGGATGGGATAGCCAGGAGATTCCGCCGGGCTCATAACCCGGAGATCGGAAGTTCAAATCTTCCTCCCGCTATATTTTTTACAATTTCACTTGAAACTAACCGGTTAACCTCCTCTGTGCAGTATCATATACTGGATTTTATAAGAATAAATGACATCTGAAAACCATTAATTGGCTGTAATGCTTTATGTAGAACTGTGTCGGGCGACGAATACTGTCGCAGAACTGCTATCACACGCCTCTCAGTGTCTCCGACCGATGAGTCACTGCTCCGCGAAACGATCAGCGAATGGAAAGAAGGGTGTCAGATCGCGTCGGACAAGGCATGGGAGTGTTGTCACTCCAAGTCAGACGTGCAGCAACTCGCTTACGACGACATTCGCGAGCAAACCACGCTTGGAAGTCAGCATGCGATTCTCGCCTGTCATCAGGCCGCCGACAACATCAAGTCCTGTATCTCATGCCGTCGAGATGGGAGAAAAGCCGGAAAACCCACGTATACGAGTCCGACGATCACCTACGACAGCCGGACGATGACAGTCTTTCCCGAAAAAGAAGCGGTGTCACTGACTACCCATGGCAACCATTCACGGGTGCGGGCTGACCTCGTTCTCCCCGATGACGACGATGGCTACCAACATCAGTATGTTTCTTCGGAGGCGTGGGAATCGACGCAGTCGACGCTCCATTATCGCAACGGAGAGTGGTACTTACACCTCGGATTCCGCAAACACAGACCACATGCCGATAAAACAGAGACAACCGAGAACGGAACGGTTCTCGGGGTCGACCTCGGTGTGAACGAAATCGCAGTCACCAGCACGGCGCGATTCTTTTCGGCTGGACAACTGAATCACGACCGTCGGGAGTTCAAGCGAGTCCGTACCGATCTCCAAGAGCATGGATCTCGGAACGCACACCGAACGCTCGAATCCATGCGTGGTCGAGAAACCGAGTACGTAACTCACGTCTTGCACGCAGTCGCCAACGGAATACTCCAGGAAGCACTCAACTACGACTGCGACGGTATCGTGTTTGAGGAGTTGGACGGTATCCGAAGGCGGTTGCCGAATGCGGCATGGCACTCGAAATGGGCATTTGATCGGCTGTATCAATATGTCCAGTACAAAGCCGAAAGTGAAGGATTATTTGTCGATACGACGAGCCCGAAAAACACATCAAAACGATGCGCCGAATGTGGATTCGTTCACGGCGCTAACCGGCCAAGCCGCGACAGATTCGACTGTCAGAACTGTGAAACGCGAAACCACGCCGATTACAATGCAGCCAAGAATGTTGCCGAAATGTATCTCCGACGCGAGCAACAGTCTTCGTGTCGGAGGGGCGTCAGTCAATACGCCCTGAAATCCGGGACAGTGAGCCCAGATCAGGGATTCACACCATACCCAGCCGAGTCCACGGACAAGCCCTCCCCACAACAAAGCCAGCGGGCCTGACCCCGAGCGAATAGGGAGGGGTAGTTGATATCTACTTTCCGCTATTTCAGATCGGCTCCCGAGCTTAGAACTTGTAGTTCGATTTCGAGCCCAGATCGTCGTCTGCAGTTTCGATCTCACCGATTCCAACAAACTCGTAGTCGACGTCGACCAGATACACCTCGCCATCTTCGACCTCAATATCGATCTCATTCAAGAACGCACCCTCACACGGGCCAAACGAACACCGACCGCTGTCGACCTCGAAGTACGCGCCGTGATTCGTACAGACCACTTCGCCGTTGCGGAGCTCGGCCCCCGAGCCTTTGTCGAGTTTGATGTGGGTGTAATGCTGGCAGTAGTTGAGCCAGCTGATGATGCCCTCGTCGTCCCGGACTAAGATGGCCTCCTTCTGTTCGTCGCCGTCGACTGGTTGCACTCGGAATAGAAAGGTCGTCTCCTCGGGAACTTCGTCGACCGACGTAATTCGGCTCGCGGAACTCATTGTGAAAGGAAGTCGACTGTGAGTTTTTAATAGTATGTTTCGAGATCGGTCCGACGAGAGCACAAGTAATGGTAATAAGAATTGGGTTCACCACTTGACTGGAAGCTGTCTGTAGGTTTTCCCGAAGAGTAGAAGGCCGAGGGCAACCAGAACCGCAGAGATGAGTGCTTCCACAGTATCCCCACTGCTGAGGCTCCGCCTCCGCGTCTCAACCACCATCATATATCCATCATCGGTGTCGATGAGTCGGTTTGCATCCCGGAGCGGTCGATCAGTCTGTATCCAACCGAAAGTCAGCGCGAGCCGGCCACGGAACGAAATCTGATCCGGCGAGACAGCGAGCGATTCGACGACCGTTTCGGGAGCGACTGGCTCCAACAGAAGCGTCTTCGGGAGGATCGAATCGTCGACAGTACGTCGGTAGTAGGCTGGCCGACCGTCTATCGGATGGTATGCGTACCGTGTTTCGATTTGAACCGGCGTCTCAGTGATATTGAGTTCGAGATCGCCCTGTTGAATGCGTTCCCGTTCGGAGACACACGCCGCAGTCGGACGCAAACCGGAACAGGCGACTCCGTCGACTGACTGGTCCCACAGTGAGTCACCAGCAACCTCGATGGCATCGTTTTCGACCGTTACTGGTTCAACGGAGTAGGTGTGTGATGAGAGATCGAGATTGAGCAGCGGGAGATACAACGGATTCGAGAGCAGCAGAAACGCGATCAGCAAACCAACGCCGACTCGCTGTCGCTGAGTCGGTGGCCAGACCGATGAACGGAGACTCATACCGAACTAACTATCAGACGACTGTATAATCATTCAGGAATTGAGATCCGGTACCGAAACCACATCACTCGTAGTGGGTCGACTCAACGCGGGCGTCGAACAGCCGCGACAACAGCGTCGTCACCGGTCCAGCAGCCGTCTCGGTCGACCCGTCGTCCTCGTCGTCACCGACTGAGAGCCCGTCGACGGTCTCGACGGGTCGGATCTCCCACGTCGAGTTGGTCAGAAACACCTCGTCAGCGTTTCGGATCTCCTCGGGCGTATACTGGCCTTCTTCGACTGGAATCCCCTCCTCGGCGGCCAACTCAAGGACAACCCGTCGCGTGATCCCCGGCAGCACCGGGCCATCGAGACTCGGGGTTCGGAGCGCGTTGTCCCGAACAAAAAACAGGTTACTTGTCGCGCCCTCGGTGACGTGGCCATCGACGTCAACCATCACGGCCTCGTCGGCATCGCTCACCCGGAGTTCGAGCCGAGCCAAAATGCCGTTGAGATAGTTGTGCGTCTTTGCCTGAGATGGAATCGACTCGTCGGGGACGCGCTTGGTTTTGACTGTCTGGAGGGTTGCCGGGCCGTCCCACACGGACTCATCACCGCGGCCGCCGCGGGGGAGTTGACTGACGATGACCACGACCGTCGGGTCGACCTCGGTATCTGGAGTCAGTTTCCCCGGTTGGACACCACGAGTGATTGAAAGCCGGACGTAGGCTTCGGCTAACTCGTTTGCCGCGAGGGTGTCGTCGACTCGCTCTCGAAGCTCCGCGTCACTCAGTCCATGGTCAAAGTCGAGCACTTCGCAGGTCTCTCGGAGCCGATCCATGTGGGCATTCCACTCAAAAACCTTGCCGCCGTAGGCCCGCATCGTCTCAAAGGCCGCATCGCCGTATAAAAAGCCGCGATCCCGGACGTTGACGGTCGCCTCCGAAGCTGGGACGAGGTCGCCGTCGACGTGATACAACAGCCCTTGATCACTCATCGCTGGCCTCCTCACACCGATGGACGAAGTTTTCGACCATCCGTTTCCCGTCGTCGGTGAGAATGCTCTCGGGGTGGAACTGGACGCCGAACTGGGGTTTCTCGCGGTGGCGGACCCCCATGACGACCTCGCGTTCGTCGACGGTATGGGCGGTTTCGATCAGTTCGTCGGGTAGGTCCTCGCGGTCGACACACAGCGAGTGATACCGGCCGACCCGAAGGCTCTCAGGGAGGCCCTCGAACAACCCTTGGCCGTCGTGGCTGATCGACGAGGGTTTGCCGTGGACGACATCCGGCGCGTGGCCCACCGGCGCACCGAGGGCCGCACACATCGCTTGATGGCCGAGACAGACGCCGAATATCGGGCACTCGAGGTCGAACACGTCCATCGAAATTCCCGCTGACTGGGGGGTGCCGGGACCCGGAGAAAGGACGATTCCATCCGGATCGAGTCGACGAATCCAATCGAGGTCGACCATGTCGTTGCGCCGGACGGCCACCTCGCCGGCAAACTCGCCGACGTACTGGACGAGATTGTAGACGAACGAATCGTAGTTGTCGATCACGAGGATTCGGGGACCACCGTCGACGTTGCCAGCCACACCTCCCGCCGCACGCTCTTGCTGTGGCTCCGATTCAGCCGCGGTCATTCCGCGGCCTCCTCGATTGTCATGCGGCCAGCGGTCAGCGCCTCATCAATCGCGGTGACAAGCGCTCGACCCTTGGCCATCGTTTCGTCGTACTCGGCGTCGGGCTCGGAATCGTGGACGATCCCCGCGCCGACACGGAGCCGATAGCGGTCGTCGTGCCGCGTTAGGGTCCGAATAATTATATTGAGGGTTGCCCGCCCATCGAATCCGAACATCGCCATGCTTCCGGTGTAGGGACCGCGCTGGGTCGGCTCCAGTTCGTCGATGATTTCCATCGTCCGCGGTTTCGGTGCGCCGGTGATCGTCCCGCCGGGAAAGGTGGCGGCGATAGCGTCGGCCAGCGACCGATCCTCGCGGAGTCGACCCTCCACGACCGAGACGAGATGCATGACTTCCGAGTAGCGGTCGACACGCCGGTACTCGCTGACGTCGACGGTGCCGAACGTACTTACTTTTCCCAGATCGTTGCGTTCGAGGTCGACCAACATCGCGTGTTCGGCCCGTTCCTTGTCGTTCGATCTAAGATCCGTCTCGAACGCTTTATCAGCCTCTGGCGTCCGACCACGGGAGCGCGTTCCAGCGATAGGCTCGGTCAGTAGCTGGTCGCCATCACGCTCTAATAGGAGTTCGGGGCTGGCACTAACGAGGTCAAGCCCACTCCACCGATTCTTGCCACGACCCGAGAATTCTAGGAGACCGGAGTAAGGCGCGGGATTGACCCGCCGGAGGGCGTCGTAGGCTTCGACGGGGTGGACTGCAGCGGGCGCGGTCAGGCACTGCGAGAGGTTCGCCTGAAACGTATCGCCGTCGCGGATATACTGTTTGATCTGGCGGACTCGGTCGGCAAACGCCGCTCGGCCACAGTCACTCTCGAACTCCGCTTCGGTAGCGTCGACTGGCGGCGCACCCACGTCAGGGTCACCGCCGACAGCGGCTCTCGCAAGCTCTGTCGCCCGATTAAGTGCGTCATCGTAGATCTCGTCGAGTGTCGACTCGTCGATCTGTGCCGTATCGGGGAGTTTCGGACAGCAGGTAACGTGTAGCGTCACTGAATCCTCGCGTGGTTCGGACCACGCGGCCACACAGTCGTAGACGCCGATCTGCGCTCGTGGGAGTTGGCGGTCATCGACGGCCTCACCGGGGAGATCTTCGAGTTCGCGGGCGATATCGTAGGAGAGCCAGCCGAACGCGCCGCAAGGGTAGGGAACCGAGCAGGGGCCACGGACGAGCGTTTCCCCCGAGAGGAGGCCGTCAAGGGCGGCCAGCGATGGGGTGTCGCGTTGGTAGTCGCCCATCGCGCTCGTGGCGGCAGTAGAATCGGGATCGGCAACGACAGCCGAGGGAGAAACGGTGAGTCGGTCGACCGGTTCTGTGGCAAAATACCCCCAGCCTGACTGGCCGCCCGTCGTCTCCAAGAAGACGCCACCGGGGCCATCGCGGGCCTTTCGGTAGGCGTCGAAGGGGTCCCTGACGTCGATTTGGACCTCGACTGGAATACGCGCACTCGGTGGCGCGTCGGCAGCCACCGACCGAAAGGTTGCCCGGTCGGTGACGACGGTCGGTGTTCGCATGTGCGATGAGAGTCGCCCCCAGCGGGTAACAGTTTCGCGTTTTGTTGGCCGGCGAAAAGAACAGAACGAGGCCCTACTGGTTTGCGGCGCGGTCGATCCAGTCGCCGACGATTTTCGGAGAAACGTCGACCTCCTCACTTAACGTCTCGGCATCGGCCGCAGCAAGTTCTGCAACCGAGGTGATTCCGACATCGTTGAGACGATCCGAGTAGGCTGGTCCGATGCCCTTGATACTCTTTACTGGAGCACTGGTGTCTTCGGATTCGTCGACTGGGTCGGGGTCCGCCGTCTCGTCGACGTCCTCAGATTCGTCGATTTCTGATTCGTCAAGCGTCTCAGTAGTCTCGATATTGGGGGCAGTTTCTTCGACACTGTCGGTCGACGGGCCGGCTGCCTCGCTTGGCTCGGCGGCCTGCTCGGGGTCGGTGTCGGTGACCGATCCGGTCGAGGCCGACGCATCCGTGCCAGCAGCAACCGATTCGTCCGCGTCTGAACTCTCGTCGACGTCTTCGGCTTCGTCGATGACGTCTTCGATATCACGGTTGGCCGGCTCCTCGTCGACCGAGTCAGTTGGTGGACCAACCGCCTCACTCGGCTCGGTGGCAGATTCGGTTTCGGAGTCGTCCATCTCGGTCATCGAGCCCGTCGAGGCCGACGCATCCGTCTCGGTTGCGACTGACTCGCTGTCGGTCTCCTCGTCGACTGCCTCGTCGACATCAGAAGGCACCGCCGTGTCGGTATCGGCATCGGACGACTCGTCGGAGGCGACCGCATCGCTGGCCTCGCGTTCGACCGTCACTGAGGTATCGGTCCGCTCGTCGTCCCCATCACGACCTCCTCCAATACCGAGAATCGACTTCAGTTTGTTCAGCAGGGCCATTTGGTATACGTAGATGACGACTGTATTTAAAGATTGCAAGCTATTGCCGCGGCTGGAGGGTTCCGACTACAGTTCGTCCCGAAGCGCTCGGTTCATTACGTCGACCGGAGCCTCCCGGTCGGTCCACTGTTCAAACGCCTCGACACCCTGAAACAGGAGCATCCACGCGCCGTCAATCGTCGTTGCGCCAGCCTCGCTGGCCTCCCGCAACAGGCGCGTTTCAAGTGGTGCATACACCGCATCGAGCACCGTGAGATCCCCGTGGAGTAGTGCTGCTGGAACCGGCGTCTCCTCGGATTCCATACCGACGCTCGTTGCGTTGACCAGAACTGTCGCATCACTGATCTGGGAGTCGAGGGTTTCCAGACTACCGCCGGAGGCGTTGGGCACATCCGAGGCGAGATCGATGGCCCGGTCGACGGTCCGATTGGCGATGTGGATCTCGGCTGCAGCATCCGACAGCGCGAACGCCGCCGCCCGGCCAGCACCACCGGCTCCGACGACGACCGCTTTTTCGCCAGCAAGGTCGACGTCGTGATGCTCGAAGGCTCGTCTGACACCCGCGGCATCCGTGTTGTAGCCGCGCGGTGCTCCCTCCGAACGAAAATCGATAGTATTGACCGCGCCGATTCGCTCGGCGACGTCATCGGTGTCGACAAGCTCCGCCACGTCCTGTTTGAACGGGATCGTGACGTTGAGCCCCGCGATACCCAGCGTGTCTGCGCCGCCGATTGCCGCACGGATCTCGTCGACCGCCGGCTCGAAGGCGACATACGAGGCCTCCATCCCGAGTTCCTCGTAGGCCGCCTCATGCATCGGCGGCGACACCGAGTGGCCGACGGGGTTGCCGACCAGTCCATACACGTCCATATGAGTTTGTTAGCCGGTTCATTCTTAAATACCCCGAGTCGAATCAGCCGGTCCGGTGGCCGGGACAAACGGTGGCGTTTTGCGAGTCGACCGCCGAGAGGAAGGTGTGATAGGGATCGTCGTCAGCCGGGCCGACCAAGCATCAGCCCACATCGGCAGACAGCTACTCGACCGCGATGGGTGGACCAGCCACACCGACGAGAGCCGCTCGGAGGCCGACGGTGGCGGGGAGTTCCATCAGCGAGATGGGTTCGAGCTCAGAGTGTTTGAACCAATCCACGTCGAACTTGATTCGCCCGAAGCTGCCTTTTCGGAGCCCGATGCTCTCGATTATCTCGTCTTTGTCTCCAAACACGCCGGCGAGACTGGTCGACTCCTGACTGCACATTTCACGGGCAACTTCGGGCCAGCCGACTACGGCGGCCAACCGGGGGCGTTCGCTCGGGCCGCACCGGGCGCACAGAAGGCCGTTATTGCAGCACTCGACCGCCACGCGCCCGAGGGATACGATATCGGCATCGAGTGTACTCACCACGGTCCCACAGCCCCCTCGATCCCCTCGCTGTTCGTCGAACTCGGTAGCAGCAAAACCGAGTGGGAGGACAGCGAGGGCGCACGAGCAGTCGCCGACAGCGTCCTCGACCTCGATGGCGTCTCGGCCGACCATCAACCAGTCGACGACGAAGGCCCCCGCCACATCGTCGGCTTCGGTGGTGGCCACTACACGCCGCGCTGTACCCGACTCGTCGTCGACAGCGAGTGGGCCATCGGTCACATCGGTTCGGCGTGGCAACTGGATGCGATGGGCGATCCGGCGGCCAACCGCGACGTCATAGCAGCCGCCTTCGAGGCCAGTGCGGCCGAACTGGCGGTCGTCGACGGCGAGCAGCCGGATCTCGAAGCAGTCATCAGGGACCTCGGCTACCACGTCGTCTCCGAGACGTGGCTCCAGACCGTTGGTAGTCGACCCCTAACTGTCGTCTCGGCGCTCGAAACCGAGCTGTCGACGGTCGAAGACGGCCTCCGCTTCGGTCGCGTCGAAATCGGTACAGGTGAGAGAGACGACTGGCACACCGTCGACCTCCCAGAGGAACTGATCGGGGCCGCAAACGGGATCGACACCGACGCCGTCTGGGAGGCCGTCGCCAACCACACAGTTGCCTTCGAGACGGTCGAAGGTGGGACACTTCCTGCGGGACAGGCCGCGGTGGCGACAGTCGACGATTTCGACGGGCTCGTCGACCGACTTATTGAGCTGCTCGAATCGAAATACGAAAGCGTCGAACGGGGCGACCGAGAGATTCGTGCGCGGCAGACCAGCTTCGATCCGGGAAAAGCCGCCACGCTCGGCGTTCCGGAAGGGCCGAAGTTCGGGAAACTCGCGGCTGGCGAGCCAGTGACGTTCAACGGCAAAACCGTCGAACCCCACGTCGTCGAAAGCAAACAAGTCGACCGATTCCCCCTCTCGCGGTCCGAAAGTAACTAACACGACAGATAGAGTCGGACGACTGTCTGACAAATGGGGAAAGATAATTACGCTTGGTCCGCAAGGCACGGTTATACTAATGGACTCTATCGTTGAGGACGCGATTGACGAGGCCGAGGATGGCGAGGGCGAGGCATCCGAGGAATTTAACGGGAACAGCCCCTCCGGCGGCACGCCGCAGTCTGGAACAATGACCGATGACGAACTGAAAGACGTTCTTCAGGACCTGCAGACCGATATTACGGTCGTCGGCTGTGGCGGCGGTGGCGGCAACACCGTCAACCGCATGCATCAAGAGGGGATTCACGGTGCCAAGCTGGTCGCCGCGAACACCGACGTGCAACATCTTGTAAACATCGAGGCCGACACCAAGATCCTGATGGGCCAACAGAAAACCCAGGGTCGCGGTGCTGGCTCGCTCCCACAGGTCGGCGAGGAGGCCGCCCTCGAAAGCCAAGAGGAGATCTACGATGCCATCGAAGGCTCGGATATGGTCTTTGTCACCGCTGGCCTCGGTGGCGGAACCGGGACTGGCTCCGCGCCGGTCGTCGCCAAAGCCGCCCGAGATTCGGGCGCACTCACCATTTCGATTGTCACCACGCCGTTCACCGCCGAGGGTGAGGTCCGGCGCACCAATGCCGAGGCCGGACTCGAACGGCTTCGGGACGTTAGTGACACGGTAATCGTCGTTCCCAACGACCGCCTGCTGGATGCGGTCGGGAAGATGCCGGTCAAGCAGGCGTTCCAGGTCAGCGACGAAGTGCTGATGCGTTCGGTCAAGGGCATTACCGAGCTCATAACAAAGCCCGGGCTTGTTAACCTCGACTTCGCTGACGTGCGCACAGTCATGGAGAAAGGCGGGGTCGCCATGATCGGCCTTGGTGAGTCCGACTCCGAATCCAAAGCTCAAGACTCGGTCAAAAGCGCGCTCCGGTCGCCACTGCTTGATGTCGACATCTCGGGTGCGAACTCCGCGCTGGTCAACGTCACCGGTGGCAACGATATGTCTATCGAGGAGGCAGAAGGTGTCGTCGAAGAGATCTATGATCGCATCGATCCCGACGCGCGTATCATCTGGGGGACCTCGATTGACGAAGAACTCGAAGGCAGCATGCGGACGATGATCGTCGTCACCGGCGTCGACTCCCCACAGATCTACGGGAGCAGCGAGACCGTCAAGGCACGCTCGCAGGACCAACAGCCAGCCAGTGAACCCGAAGCCGTCGACGAGGGTGACGATATCGACTACGTCGAATAATCGTGTGCTGCCCCGCCGGGTTTCGGTCGACTACGCTCGGGTAACACACTGTTTCAGTCCATTTAGCCGGTTTTAAGTCGACGAGTGGCAGCTCTCTGATTGTGGGAAATGCCGGGGCAGTACCAATAGATAGAAAAAGCCCGGCACCGAACGACCGGCTAACATGAACGTCCCGTACGATCTCAACAGTTACATTCGGGTACTGAAGCTGGCGAGTACGCCCTCGTGGAACGAGTTCTCGCAGGTTTCGAAAATTGCCGGTGCCGGAATCATCCTGATCGGCTTCATCGGCTTCGTCATCTTCGCAATCATGAGTTTCATCCCCGGTGGTGTCTGATGGGTATTTTCGCCGTCAAAACCACAGCGCGACAGGAACGAACCGTCGCCGACATGATCGCAACCAAGGAGGAAGACGAGATTCACGCCGTTCTCTCGCCGGATTCGTTGACCAGCTACGTGATGGTCGAGGCCGACGGAACGGCCGCCCTCGAACGGCTCTTCGATGAGATCCCCCATGCCCGCTCGATTGTCCCCGGCAAATCCGGCATCGCGGAGGTCGAACACTTCCTCTCGCCGACCCCGGACGTCGAGGGAATCGCCGAAGGCGACATCATCGAACTCATCGCCGGTCCGTTCCAAGGCGAGAAGGCTCGCGTCCAGCGGATCGACGAAGGGAAAGATCAGGTCACAGTCGAACTCTACGAGGCGACAGTTCCGATTCCGGTCACCGTCCGTGGCGACCAGATCCGCGTGCTGGACAGCGAGGAGAGATAGCTCCTCGGGCCTTGCGAGCGGCGTAGCCGCGAGCAGATAGTGAGGAACGGTAGTTCAGTCAAAAAACTAGCAAGCAGTTCCTAACGAACAGTAGCCTGTTTTTACTCGGCGCTGTCGGTCGGTCTATCGAGTTGGTCGACGACAGCGTTGAGGTCGGCTTCGGATTCGATCTCGTTTTGGATCGCTTCGCGGCGGCGTACGGCCGCGGAGTCGGCGTCGTAGGCCCGGACGTACTGGGCACGAGTATGCTCGTCGAAGACGTGCCGGATCGCGAAGTAGCCGTCCGGAATCAGCGTCCCACAGACCTGACACTCGTGTTTCTCGTGTTCGGTCGTCTGATGAATGATGAGCGACTCGACATCGCCGAATCCCTGTTCACAGTCACCGATCCCACAGCGCCATCCGGACATGTAAGCAAACTCACCCGCAGGACGTATAACGGTTATTGTGCGTCAGACAGCCCCCCGGTAGTCGACCTTCACCGCTGCCAGTCTACCGGAAAACGGCATCCACTAATGCGAGGAGTCGTAACCGTTTGCTGTGACAGGGAGCCAGCAAACGCGCGTCGACATGCACGTCAAGATCCTCAACGACGAGGTCGTTTCGCGGGCGAAACGACGGGGGATCGATGTGCTGGTGTACGCACCCCATTTCACTCGACTACCGGAGATTCGGCGGACAGCGGCCAACTACACTGACGACGACCTACTGGTTGTTCCGGCCCGGGAACTGTTCACCGGCGACTGGAACAACCGTCGACACCTCCTCGCCGTTGGACTCTCCGAACCGGTTGCGGATTTCATCACCTTCGAGGCTGCGATGGCCGAGTGTGACCGACAAGGAGCGGCCGTGGTGGTGCCACACCCCTCGTTTATGAATGTGAGTCTGACGTGGCCGGAGATCCGTGCTCACGCCGCCCGGATCGACGCCATCGAAACCTACAACGCGAAGCTGTTTCCCCACCAGAACCGTCGGGGCCAGCGCATCGCCGCCGATCTCGATATTCCCGGTGTCGGCTCCTCGTACGCCCATCTCCCGTCGACAGTCGGTGAGGCGTGGACACTGTTCGAGACCGATAGCGATAGCGAGGACGCGCTCGTCGAGGCACTCAAAACGGCGGCTCCACGGCGAGTCCAACACCGGAGCGGAATCGGCCATCGGGCACGCAGTGGGCTAGAGTTCTCGCATCTACTGTACGAAAACACGTGGGAGAAAGTCGACCGACTCCTGCTGTCCGGCGACGAACCTACCCATCCCCGGAACCTCGTTTACGAGGGGCGGTTCGATGACGTCAGCGTTTACTGAACGGTGAGAGTGTTTTCGGGATAGTAGTCTCAGGCTACCGGGTTCGTTACCTCGTAAGAGACGTTGCCATCCCGGAGCGCGTCAGTCACTCGGCCGATGGTGTCAGTCGAGGCGACGACGACAACCTGCTGGCCGACGGCGGCTGCGGCTGCCGCAACCTCTCCGGCAGCGACAGTGACTGCGGGCTCACGGTCGACCTCCCGCAGCGAGACGACGGCTTCGACGCCCGCCGCGACGATGAGATCAGCATCCATGCAGGTATCGTCGAGTTCATCGGCGTCGACGGCCCGACTGCCGCCCTCACGGGCCGGTGGGACTTGGGCCACGGTGACCGTGCCAGCGGTCATATCGATGACGCCCTCAAACGAGGTAACGCTCACGTCGGTCCTTTTGGCAGCGTCGGTCGTCGCAACGCCGGTTGCAGGTCCTGATTCGCCCGGTGAGGCGTGGAGAAGGCCGTCCTGAACCGAGATGGTGACCGCCTGACCCGCCTCGATAGGGGCGGTTGCGATGGCGGTGTCTTCTTGGACAGTACCCAGTACGTCTCCGGTGACGTGTTCGGCGAACCGTTGGAGGGATTTGGCCTCTTGGAATAGCCAGTCGACGCCCTCTTTGGTGACTGAGTAGCGGGATCGACCCTCCTTGGTGACGAGGCCGTCGTCGACCAGATCACGGATGTACTCGCTGACCGCCTGACTGGTGACGCCGACCGCATCGGCGATTTCACCCTGACTGACCGCCGGCTGGCGGTCGGCGATCTCGACGAGGACACGGAACCGGGTGGCGGTTCGCTTGTCGGCCAGCGCATCGCTCATAGCCAATGGTCCGTCCGGAGGCATTAAAAGCCCCGCGGGCAGACGGCGACAGTGGCGTTTTAGCCAGTGGCTACTAAAAAGACGGCGTGGAGGACATCGCGTTCCGAGATCGAGCGGTCTATCTCCCAGCAACCGAGACGCTCGTGGTGGCCGATCTCCATATCGGCCGCGAGGCGGCCGCGAACGTCTCGGCACCACTTGGCGAGCGCGGCGACCTGCTGGATCGGCTGTCGACGCTCCGTTCAGCGTTCGAACCCGCACAGATCGTGTTTGCGGGTGATCTACTTCACAGTTTTTCGACGGTTCCCGATGGAGTCGCCGAGACAGTCGACCAGCTGTATCAGGACTGTGTCGACGATGGAGCCAGTGTGGTCGCTATCGAAGGAAATCATGACCAACTGCTGGATACCGTCTGGCCCCGGTCCGTCGACTCGGCAGTCAAACTCGACGACGGGACCGTCATCTGCCACGGACACGAGGAACCAGAACTGAGCGGAACGCGGTATCTCATCGGCCACGACCATCCTGCAATTACGATTGAGGGGGTCAAACGACCCTGTTGCTGTGTCGACGCCTCCGGCTACCGCGATAGTGAACTGATCGTGCTCCCCGCGTTTACGCGACTGGCCGGTGGCGTCGAACTCAACCACGCGCAGGCGTCGACGCTGCAGTCACCACTGATTACGTCGGTCGACTCCCTCCAGCCGATTGTTTGGGACCACGACCGTCAGAACGCACTCGAATTCCCCCCGCTTGGTGAGTTCCGTCGACTGCTCTGAGGTAGCCGTAATAACAGCTGTCTGTAAGGTACGTACGATCCAGAATTTTGTGTGAAATTGTTTATAATTAACTATAATGCATGTTGTGCCAAACAGTAAGACTGCATTATGCGCGCAGCTAGACTCCACGAGTATACGGATGACATGTCGAATGGGCTATCAATTGACGAGGTCGACAAACCACAGGTACAGCACAGCGACGACGTCATCGTCGAGGTCGAAGGGGCAGGGTGGTGTCAGACTGACAATCATATCATCGAGGGAATGTGGGAACAGTACGTTCCCCAGCCGCTCCCGATGACACTGGGCCACGAGAACGCCGGAACCGTCGTCGAGGTCGGCGAGGAGGTCCAGTTGGTCTCGGAGGGCGACCAAGTAATCTGCCATCCGGTCCAGACCTGTGGCACCTGCCGGCCCTGCCGGCAGGGCGAGACGATGTACTGTGAGAACGACGCGTTCAACGGCCTCACCACCGATGGGGGGTTCGCCGACGAACTCCACACGAGCGAGCGGTCGGTCATCCCGCTGCCCGATAGCATCGACCCGGCCGACATCGCGCCGCACGCCGACGCGGGGATCACCGCCTACCACGCCGCAAAGAAGGCCGTCGCTGGGCTCAACCCCGGTGATGCCGCGGTCGTCATCGGTATCGGCGGCCTCGGCCACATTGGCCTGCAGTGTGTCGACTCGATGAGCGCCGCGGACATCATCGCGGTAGATGTCAAGCAGTCCGCCCGTGACCTCGCCGACGAGTTGGGCGCACACTACACCGTCGACCCCAAAAGCGAGAATGTCGCCGACGCCATCGGCGATATCACCGACGGGACCGGCGCAGCCCAAGTGCTCGATTTCGTCGGGGCCGACGAGACGACAGCGCTGGCGCCCGACATCTGTGCGGCCGGTGGCGACCACCACATCATCGGCTACGGCGGCCACATCCACGAACCCGCACAGGCGCTGGTCAACGGCGAGTTTTCCTTCGTCGGCAACATCGTCGGTCGCTACGCCGAACTCCAGGAACTGGTCGCGCTGGTCGAACGCGAAGCCGTCGACCTGCACACCACTCGCTACGATCTCGGCGATATCAACGAGGTTGCCGAAAAACTGGAACACGGCGAGATCGAAGGCCGGGCCGTAATCACCCCCTAATTGGAGTTATAGATCTTCTAACACCGCGTTTGCGGCCTCGCGGCCGCTTTTCATCGCGCCCTGAATCGATGACCATTCGGTGTACTCACCAGCGAGATAGGTCCGTCGACCACCATCCCGGACGTCGGGCAGCGAGTCGTGAACTCCCGGCGGCTGGGCGAACTGGGCAAACGGAATCCGGTCGGTTTCGAGCAGTTCGAGGTCCTCGAAACTCCGTTCGGGATACCACGAGTCGAGCGCCTCGCGGGTGAGTTCGGCCAATCGCTTACTCGACGTATCGAACAGATCCTCGTCGAGGAACGTCGCGTTCAAAAGGAGATCGTCGCCGGAGGTGTACTCGGGAGCGACCTCTGAGATCGGGACGATAGTGTTCGGCTTGGTTCCAGCAGCGTTCAACAGCAGTCGCTTGCCGGTATCGAGCGGTGGACCGTCAGGGAGACGGTAGTGCTGAGTGACACAGCCGATCCCCTCGGTTGGTATGTCGTCGTTGCCGGTGAGTCTCGCGGCGACCGTCGGCGGGGTAGCGACGACAACCGCGTCGACTGCCCGCCGGTCCTCGTCGGTGACAACGACCGCGTGTCGACGCTTCGGTTTGAGTTCGGTCACTGCGTGACCGGTCTCGATGGTTGCACCCGCGGCCTCGGCGCTGTCGGCGAGCTGTCGACCGATTTCGCCCATTCCGCCCGCGGGGACCACAGTCCGGCCCTCGCTGAGTGCTTTAAACGTGTACTCGAAGACGCGTTTGGAGGTACCGAGCGAGCGGTCAAGGGTGATCCCGCCGTAGAAGGGCGCGATGAAGTTCGACAGATAGCGTTCGGAAAAGCCCCACTCCCGGAGCGACGCCCTGATCGAGCTGTCGGGACGCTCAAACAGGGATTCGTACTCTCGAACCGAGAGATCCCGACGTAGTGCGAGGGTCCGGAGCTTGTCGACCATCGGGACCTCGGGGTTTGTCAGGCTCTCGACGGCGGCGTTCGGATCACGGAGCGGATCGGAGAGTACGGACCGCTGGCCGGGACGAGCGATCACGGCTCCGGGTTTGAACGCTCGGAGGTCGAGAGCGTCGAGATCCAACTCGCGGCGGACTGCGGGATAGGCGGTAAACAGGACTTGAAACCCGTAGTCGAGGGTACAGCCCTTCGTCTGTCGGGACCGCACGCGGCCACCGACAGTCTCCCGTTGCTCGTAGACGGTCACGTCCGCTCCTCCCTCGGCAAGATGTCGTGCCGCAACGAGTCCGGCAACGCCGCCGCCGACAACGACAACTGAACGACTCATACCAAAGGGTTCGACCGGCCGATACAAAGAAACTGCTACTATCGGACCACTACCCAGTCAGATTCCACCGAGCCAGTCGACGATTGGGTCGATGGCGACGTCGGTGAGGACAACATCGAGATGCGAGGCATCGTCGACGAGTTCGACTCCGGCGTCGGTATGGCTAGCAAACAGTGGCTCATAGGCGTCGGGATGGGCCGTTTCGTCGGCCGTGCCGACGACCGTGAGACAGGGGACAGCAGCCATCTCACTGACATCGTCTTCCTGTGGCGTGTACGACACCATGAGCCGGTAGGTGTGTGCAGGTGTTCTGGTCCCGTCACGAACGGACTCGGGTATATCAAACTCGACAGTTGTCATATCGCTGTAGCTCTCAAGCCCGAATCCGGTGAACACACGCAGCATGACGATCCGATCCGTATAGAAATTCGCCCAGCCGCCGAGTGCCCTCCGTGTGGTCGACGTCTTTCGGCCGAGATAGGGTGCCAACAGGAGATAGCCGTCGACGAGGCTGCCGTACGATCCGGAGGCGAATCGAACGGCGATCCCGCCGCCGGTTCCATGACCGCCGATGACGACGTTCGCATCGGGATACGCCTTTCCGAGGTTCCGTATCAGGTATTGAAGATCCGCTTCATACTGACCAATGTAATCGATATCGCCACGTGTTTTGGGATCGGAACCGTGGCCCCGCAGGTCCGGCGTCACAACATGTGCAACGTTTGCCTCGGAGATCGCAGTGGCCAGTGGCTGCAGCAGTCGACTATCAAATCCTGCGGAATGGAGGAGCACAACCACTGTGTCGGCATCGTCGGCGTCGTACCGCCGATATGTCGGGAACGGCCGATCCGATGTGGCGTATTTTTGTTTTTTCGGCAGCGTCGACTCGTCAATTCGATCCAGCCCGTCGAAATCTAACGTTCCCTCGGGCGGCTCCTCACCGAGACAGCCAGCAAGCCCAGCAGCGATAGCTGTGCCGCCGAGCTGTAACGTTCGCCGTCGCGTCGGCGAAGAGTCCATACGCTCACCATCTGTAGCGATTATATAATTGTTTGTGTCAAATTATTAATACTGGTAACGCAGGATAGAGATCAGTTGGAGACGCCACCGGCGGAGACGGGAAGGGCTTAGTTAGTTCCGTCGTAACAAAGTGTATGAAACTGAGTGCAGGTTTTGAGGGACTCACATGCACTGACTGCGGGTCGGTCGTTGCCCACACTGTCGACCAGGGGTGCCCGGATTGCGAGGGCCCGCTGGAGCCAACCTACGACTACGATGAGATCGACCCGGACGACTGCTTCGGTCCCTCAACGACTGGCTCCGGACAGTGGCAGTTCGACGCCCTCCTCCCGTTTCAGCGCGACAGCGCCATCACGGCCGCCGAGGGGTCGACACCGCTTGTTCCTGCCGACCGGCTGGCCAGTGAACTGGACGTCGACGAGGTCTACATCAAAGACGAGGGCCGGAACCCGACCGGCACCGTCTACGACCGGGGGATGAGCCTCGCGGTGACCGCGCTCAGCGGCCACGACGACCTCTCGACACTCGAACCGCTCGCACTCGCCTCGACCGGCAACAGCGGCCAGTCGGCTGCGGCCTACGTCGGTCGACTCGGCGTTCGATCCTACGCCTTCGTCCCCTCGCGGTCGGCGTTCTCCAACAAGGCGATGATCAACGTCCACGGCGGCCAGATGCGAGTCGTCGGTGGCCGGTACTCCGATGCCGCCGACGCGGTCGACGACCAGTTAGCGACCGACTACTACTCGCTACAGGAGTTTACCACCCCATACCGCCACGAAGGGGCCAAAACAGTTGCCTTCGAGCTGTATGCTGATCTCGGCGAGCTACCCGATGTGTTGTTCGTGCCCACGAGTACGGGTGAACTCGTCGCTGGCATCGCCAAAGGATTCCATGAGCTAACCGAGATCGGTCTCACCGAGGAAACGCCAACTCTCGTTGCCGTTCAGCCGACCAGTTGTTGCCCGATTACAGCCGCCTTCGACCGCGGCCTAGAGACGCCCGAGCCATGGACGCATCCCGATACAATCATCGGCGAGCTCGAGGTTCCCGATCCAGCCGGTGGTGGGCAGGCAGTTGCGGCGCTCCGCCAGCACGATGGTGGCGTGGTCACCGTCGACGACAGCGACAGTCTCGATGCGGCGACGACAGTCGCCCAACACGAGGTGATCGAGATGGGTGCGGCGGGTGGCGCGGCCGCCGCGGGCGCGTGGAACTGGTCGGAAGCCGGCGAGTTCGACGGCGACGAGACAGTCGTCGTCCTCAACACCGAGTCCGGGGTCAAAACGCCGGACATCTTGCGGAGTCACTTGATGGGCCAAGGCGTCTGAGTCGACTGATAGATCAGCGCTCCTTCGTCGACCGACCCGGTAGGTATTTGCCGCCTAAACAGGAAGCCTAGGCATATGTTTAGCGACGTGATGGAGGACTATCTGAAGGCGATTTACGTGCTTCAGGCCGAGGGTGATCCGCCCGTTTCGACCTCGGCAATCGCGGAGTATCTGGACAAAACGCCGCCAACAGTGACCAGCATGGTCGGCAAGCTCGAAGACCACGGGCTGGTCGACCGCGAGAAGTACAAGGGCGTCGAGCTCACGACCGAAGGCGAAACCGTCGCCCTTGAAGTGATCCGCCATCATCGTCTGCTGGAAACCTATCTCACCGAACAGCTCGACTACTCCTGGAGCGAAGTCCACGAGGAGGCCGACCGGCTTGAACACCACATCTCCGAGGAGTTCGAACGCCGCGTCGCCGAGGCACTCGACTACCCCACGGTCGACCCCCATGGCGATCCGATCCCGAACGCGGATCTCACACCACTCGGCGAAGACGAGTCGATACGGCTCAGCGAGTTTGCGGAAGACGACCACGTCATCGTTACCCGTGTCAGCGACCGCAACGACGAGGAACTCTCGTATCTCGAAGACGCAGGTATTACGCCGGGCACTGAACTCGTGATCGTCGACATCGCTCCCTTCGGGATGGTCACCGTCCGGACACCCGACGACCGCGAACAGAGCCTCCCCGAGTCGGTTGCGCGCTCGATTCGTGTCGAACCGGCGGTCGAAGAGACTGCCTGACAATCGAAGGCACTCCCTAACTTCCGTCCGAGCCGCCACAGACACAAACAGTTTCACGGGCGGCCCGCGTTGGGGTGCACATGTTCGACAAGTCGACGTGGATCAAACTCCCCCGCAACGTCGTCGTCGGCCACGGCGTCATCGACGAACTCGGGGAGACGATTGCTGATCTGCATCTCACTGGCGACCCGCTGATTATCACGAGTCCAACGCCCAACGAGTTGGCCGGCGACCGGGTTCGTGCCCAAGTTCCGGGGGCTGAAACGATCATCGTCGAGACGGCCAGTTTCGAATCGATTGAGCGGGTTATCGAAACGGCACAGGCCGAGGAGGCCGACTACCTCATCGGCCTCGGCGGCGGCAAACCCATCGATATTGCCAAAATGGCGGCCGACGAGATCAACTGCGGACTGGTTTCGGTGCCGACTGCCGCCAGCCACGACGGTCTCGTCTCGGGGCGGTCTTCGATTCCGGAAGGCGACACCCGCCACAGCGTGGCCGCCGATCCGCCGCTTGCAGTCGTGGCCGACACCGAGATCATGGCCAAAGCGCCGTGGGAGTTGACAACCGCGGGCTGTGCGGACATTATCTCGAACTATACGGCCGTTCAGGACTGGCGACTGGCCAACCGGCTCAAAAACGTCGAGTACTCCGAGTACGCCGGCGCGCTCTCGGAGATGACCGCTGAGATGCTGGTCGACAGCGCCGACTCGATCAAACCCAACCTCGAAGAGTCCGCGTGGATCGTGGTCAAAGCCCTCGTTTCGTCGGGAGTTGCGATGTCGATTGCGGGCACCTCACGCCCAGCCTCGGGAGCCGAACACCTCATTTCGCACCAACTCGACCGGATCGCACCGAATCAGGCTCTCCATGGTCATCAAGTTGGGGTCGCTTCAATCATGACTGAATACCTCCACAGCGGCAACGACGGCCAGTGGCGAGCGATCCGGAAGGCACTCAAAAGTATTGACGCCCCAACCACCGCGGCCGAACTCGAAATCAGCGACGACGATCTGCTCGAAGCACTAACGACCGCCCACGAGATCAGGGATCGGTACACGATCCTCGGCAACGGTGTCAACCTCGATGCCGCCTACCAGACCGCCACCGTCACGGGTGTCATCGAGCGAGACTAAGGTCCAGAGCGTCGACTGAAATCCGAAGACCGATAGGCTGGCAGTCGTATACTCTGTATGGACACTCCGTTGGTCGACGGCCCGGCTCGGGACCACCCGAAGGCCGTCACTGCACTGCTGTCGATTGTCGGCTACGCCGCGGTCGTCGGTGCGTTCGTCGTCCCTTCGGTCCAAGCACTGTTTCCACAGTTGAGCCTCGCGCAGGTGAACCTGCTCGGACATGCGATTGCCGCCGTGAACTCGGTGACAGTAGTGGTGCTCTGTGCTGGCTGGTACTGGATCAGAAACGACGAAGTCGAAAAACACGCCCACGCGATGGTGACCGCGTTCGTTCTCATTTTGCTGTTTCTCAGCATGTATCTCCCGAAAGTCGCCGGCGGCGGCACCAAGGAGTTCGTGTTAGCCTCCGCCTACGGCTGGGTCCCGCTCTGGGAGTGGATCTACCCGGCCTACCTGCTCATGCTCGCAATCCACATCGTGCTATCGATACTTGCGGTCCCGCTCGTGCTGTACGCGCTCGTCCTCGGACTGACCCACACCCCAACTGAGCTTCGAACCGAGACCCCCCACCGACGTATTGGCCGGATCGCCGCGGGATCGTGGATCCTCTCGCTGGTCCTCGGCGTCGTCACCTACCTCCTGTTGAACCATCTGTACAGCTGGGAGTTCGTGACTGCCTGATGCCGCACGTTTGTCGACCACTCTCAGGAGATTTTTGGTGGTCAGTGCCGGAGGTAGCCTGTGACTAACCGGAGGGTCGTGAGATGACGATGCGTGTCACAATCCATGGGAGCGACGACCAGCTCTCGACGGCGGTGGCAGCCGCCATCGACCGCGTCGACGGGATCGATACCGAGACAGTCGACAGCGAGGCCGCTGACCTCGTGATCACAGTCGGCGAGCAGCCCCTAGGTGACTGTGCGACCCGCCGCGAGGAGCGACCGATTCTGCCGGTCGGGATCGAGGCCGACTGGAGTGTCGATCCCGAGGCGCTGCCGGACGTACTCGGGCAGCTTCCGGATCGAAAGCTCCCGACCGTCGACGCTGCCCCGCTTGTCGTCTCGGTCGACGGCGACGAGTCGACGGCCGCCTTTGACACCACGCTCATCACCAGCGAGCCGGCGCGGATCTCGGAGTACGGCGTCTCGGTCGACGGGCGTCGAGACACGTTCCGTGCGGATGGCGTCGTCGTCGCCAGCCCACTGGGGAGCTGTGGCTACGCTCGCGCGGCGGGTGGCCCAACGCTGGATTTCGGCACCGGCCTCGCGGTGGTTCCCATTGCGCCGTTTGCGACGATTGCCGACACGTGGGTGTTGGAGCCGCCGCTGTCGGTGAGTGTCGAACGCGACGACTCGGTGACAGTGTTCGCCGACACGACCGAACTCGCCACGGGTCGGTCGGAACTCACCGTCGACATTACCACTGGCCAGCCGCTGTCGCTGGTCGACTGTCGTTACCTCCCTGACTGCCGGTAACTGGTCGACGTCCGAAATCGCCGTAGCAATTGGAAAAACTCTAATGAGTCGTCTCCCCATCTCCATGTATGGACCCACTGCAGTTTCTCGTTCCGCTTGGCTGGATCGAGACCATCGGACCAATCGTTCCAATCGGGATCTTAGTGCTCGTCGTCGCGAACATCGGGACTCGAATCCTCGAAAATCGCCGACAAGCATACCAAGCCAAAAACGATGAGCCGCTGACGCGGCACCCACTCAACACGTTCACGACGATGGGGATCGTCACGCTCGGGCTACTGTTTACGGTGTACAGGCCGATCAGCGGGATGATCATGATGATCGCTATCTTCGGGCTGTTTGTCGCCGACGTCTTCGAGTTTGAAGGTCGACAGGTCGAAGCCGACAACGGGCTCGAATTCGAGTGGCCCAAAGCCACGCTGGGCGCGACGGGCCTCACGCTCATCTATGCGATGTACTACGCGCTCACGCCGCTGTACGCGCCGATTCTCGATATGATCTTCGCCTAATCGTCGGTCCTGTTTTAGCGACTGTTTCTGACCCAGAAGCCGTACGACTGCCGGAGCGAAACCGGAAAGCAGCGCCCCAATGTCGACTGTGGTCAATCCAATGCACGTACCTGTTTCTCCATTCAGTAGGGCAGCGCCCAACTGGCCGCCAGCAAGCAGGATCGTCGACAGTCTCGGCGCTCGAACCGAGCCATCGGCGAAAACAGGCCCAAACGTGGATGTCGCTTCGGGAGAGCGTGTCGCCACTCAGAGATGGAGTGGAACGAAAACAAAAAGACCGGCCTTAGGTTGATTCGCGCCGGTTTTCGACTGCGGCAGCGATTTCTCGGCCAGCCGGGATCAGGATCCAGAACGTCAGCGCGCCAAGCAGTGCCGTCCAGAGGAAGACGTCGATCAGGAAGATCGAGATCGCATCGAACACGTTGCCGGGCTCCGGCGGCGGCGCGATCAGCTGGTTGGTCATGAAGAACGACGGCGTCTGATACCAGCCCGCGAGTGTCATCCAGACAAGCCCTGCCGTGGTCAGGATTCCAAACCCTTTGATGAACTCATCAGCCATTAGTTGATTCTTCGTCGGCGTCCTCTTGACTGTTTCCCATTCCTTCGGCCCGAAACCGACTACTGAGGATGAACACGCCCGATCCGAGCGCCATCAGGCTTAGCCCACCGACCGCCAACAGCCCACCCAATAGCTCCTGATTCGGTGTGACACCGATGGCTTCGACGGCCGTCACGATCAGCCGCCGGAGCACACTCATCTGGAGCGTCGCTGCATCCAACAGAATAAAGCCAGCCAGAATACTCAGCGCCGCGATCAGCGTCGAGAACACGGTGATCGTTTTGTACAACCGCAGTGGGACGACGACATCCCGTCGACCACCCGTCTCGGTCGACTCGCTGGGGATCGACTCACCAGCAGCATCAGGGACGGTCGACTCACTGGCGGCGTCAGAATCGCTCATACAAGAAAAACGGGCCGAGCAGTATAATTATCCGGCGTTATCCGCGCTATTTCGGCGGGCGAAGCATGTAGTACCGGCGGTTGAGCCCGTACATGTACCCTTCGCGCATCGTCTTGAGGACGGTGTAGGCGATGATCCCCGCAACGACCGGGAAGACGAACACGATGTTGAGCTGGAGTTCCAGCGGCAGCGGAATCAGGTTCTGGACTGCCAGCCCCGCGATGGTGATCGAGAACACCGCGCCACCGACACCGATAGCTGCCCAGAACGGCTGTTCAACCGGTCGACGGGCACTCCCCTTGTTGAGGTAGGGCAGCAGCGCGACCGCACCGACAACGACGACGTTTGCGAGCACGCCGTACAGCTGATCGGACATCAGCTTATCGCCGCCCAGCACCGCGAGTCCGGGGTTGATCGGGTTGAGCTTGAGCAGGCCGAACGACCAGTAGAGATACCAGTCGGGCAGAATGATCGACGGCGTCGAACTCGGATCGGCCGGTGCTTCGAGGCTCGGCGGCAGTGCCGCAGCGATCAGGACGATCATCCCGACAAAGAACATCGAAATCGACAGGTTTCGGATGATCTCGTGGGGCCACGTCGGGAAGCCAAGCACGTCACGTTCGACGTAGTCGGACTCGTTTCGGAGATCTTGGTCCTCGCGGCGAGAGCGCTCGAAATACTCGTAGGTCAGCCGGGAGAGCCCCGACTTTCTGGCCTTTCGCTCGCTCCACGTCGGCGTTTCGTCGTCCGGGGCGACGATGCCCGTCTCCCCGCTCCCATCCGTGCGAGCCTCGTCGTTAGTGTTGTCTGTCTCACTCATTGTCTTAGTGTGGCTCCGCAATGCCCTGCACCCAGACGATGCCGATGTGGAGCGCGATCAGCGCAGTCACCACGAACGGCAGGACGAACACGTGCAGGATGTACATTCGTATGATCGTTGCCTGACCCAGCGTGAAGCCGCCGAACAACAGTTGGGCGGCCCACTCTCCGACAATCGGTGTTGCCAGCGCCATCTCGACGCCGATCTGACCGGCCCAGAACGCAAGCTGGTTCCACGGCAGCAGGTAGCCCGTGTAGCCGAAGACCATCGAGAGGCTGATCAGGATGATACCGAGCAGCCAGTTGAGCTCACGCGGCTCTTTGTAGGAGCCGGTGAAGTAGACTCGCAGCATGTGGAGGAACACTGCCGCCAGCATGATCTGGGCGGCCCACCGGTGGATGCTCCGTAGCGCGAATCCGAACTGGAGTTCGGTCATGATCGTCTCGATAGAGGCGTAGGCGACACTCGGCTCACCCACTGCTGACGGCTCGTAGTAGAAGCCTAACAGCGCGCCGGAGACTGCCGCGACGATGTACGCCAGCGTCGAGAAGAATCCCAGCGAGTAGAGCGGATACCAGTACCAGAACTTGTTGTCGAGGTCGTACTGCTCGGTGTGGCTCTTCGGCATCTGGAGGTTAACCTTGTAGTAGGCGTCCTCTAACAGTTCCAGATAGTCGACGATCCGGAGTCGACGGTCAAGGAACACCAGTGCCGTCAGAAAGACCGTCTCAATCGGGGTCAGGTCCTTCTTTTTGAGCCACGCGTTGTGGTCGAAGTCGTCTTTCTTTTCTAAACTCATAACTTATCGTTTGTAGTAGGGGTAGATCGCTCGTTTCACGGTGTCCCATGCCTGCTCGCTGCCGAGCTGGACCCCGTCGGCCTGATCGCTGTCGATGTAGAGGTCCTCCCACTTGCGTCGACGTTTCTTGACGATCATGACGTCCGGAAGGAACTCCTTGCGGTACAGCGCGAGGATGAAGGCGAGATCAATGAAGACCAAGCCAAGGATCGCACCGAGGAACATGTTGCCGAACTCGGTGCCGGCCAAGCCAGCGACGAGCGCGTAAATGAAAAAGAAGACGAAGACGACTTCGATGATCGTCAGCAGGACGATCCCGATAGCCGCCGCCGTCGACTCTCTGGCCGGCTCGTAGCGGTGAATGTCACCGTACGTACTGCCTGACGACGACATCAGGCACCACCCTGTCCAGTGTTCGGCGATTCGCCGTACTTCAGCACGTAGAAGGTGAACACGAGGCTCACCGCGATGCCGAGGAAGCTAGCGATGCCGACATAATGTTTCTGGATCGGCACGCCGGCCTCGTGGGCGAGATCTTCGGGCCAGCCGCCGGCACTGCCACCGACTTCGACGGTTGGCACGTCCTCGCCGACAGCGACTGCGCCCAACATGCCGAGTGAGGCGTGTGGCGCACACTGGTAGTTCGTGATTCCAGCGTGCTCCTCGGTAAACTCGAACTCGTAGCTACCATCCGCCTGGAGTGGGCTTTCGAGCGATGCTGGACCGTCGGTCGTCACGACATTGTGGTCGCCGCCCTCGCCGGTCCACTCCCAGATGACCGTTGTTCCGGGGTCGACCCAGATACCGGCCGGGCTAAAGGCGACGTTTCCGCCGTTCCCACTGGCACCGACCTGCACGGTGACTTCGTCTTGGCCACGGAGGTCCTCGATGCCGCCATCAATGCCCTCGAGTTCGGTAAAATCCGGTTGTACCGTCTGGGCTGCGGCCGTCCCGCTACTTGCGGCGACGGCTGTGGTGGCGGCAGCAGAGCCTCCCGCTGTTCGGATAAAATCCCGCCGTTTCATACAGCCATAAATCAGCACGCGCCGTGCTTAAACCCACCGACTAACGGTCGGAAGATACGGCCAGCTACGCCCCCTCAGTCTTGTGATCTCGGCTTTCTTGTCCGTCCTCGTGAGCCGTCGACTCCGGGGCGGGTTCGGACGACAGATCTGATCGCTCAGCGCCGTCGATTTCCGCCGGCCGCTCGACGCCGTCAAGTCCCTCCGGTCGCTCGAAGCCGTCGGTTTCGACGGCTCGTAGCCGGTTTCGGTACTGTTCGGCCCGGAACCGATCCGAGAGCCGCGCGTTGGCCACGAGCGAAAACAGGAAGATACCGACGACCAGAAAGATGCCGCCAATCGCTGGCGCGACGAGGCCAATATCGGTGAGGAGCCACGCCCCGATCAGCCCAAGCCCACCGAGCAACTGCATCCCGGCGATGATCTGTATCATGAGATTTCCGAGTTCGCCGGTCTGTTCGGGTACGGCCTCCGGCGACGGGAGCTGGTAGCTCTCGGGCGGCTCGGGAATTTCGTACTCCTCCATCGAACACAGCGCGACCATCGGTTCGACATCTCGGAGAATCCCACCCTCGCCCTCAACAGTACCGTCGGGAGAGACCGTCACGTATCCCTCATCGGAGTACACCAGCAGGCGCTCGACACCGTCGACGGTCTCCCGTTCGAGCACGCCAAACACGTCCCGACTGGCGATCTTGTTTTTGAGATCCTTCTCAAGGCGGTCGAGCAGTTCCGGCCCGGTGATCCACGTCTCGGCGTCGAAGGCGGCCTCCCACTCCTCGGCGGTCATCTCGGCCATGTCAGCCGGCGAAAAGTTCTCGAAGTCGTATTTGGCGTCGACCTGCTCGCGGAGCGCGTCGAGCTCAGCGTCCGAGTCACGCACATCGTCCGAGCCCGCCTGCGACTCAGCGTCACCGTCTGCCTCTTGGCGCGTCTGATCGTCCGACGGGTCACTCATTGGTTCAAATAGTGGTCGGAAGCATTGTTAGGGTAGCGATTTTCGCACGCGACGTGGGACATTTGTGACGACGGGATGGAACGTCGTGGTTTTACGTCTCGGGTGGGAATACCGGGTAATGAGCCACGAAGCCTCTGACGAGCAGTATTCGGAGGGCGACCTCCGAAACACGGGGATGAACCTGAGACATGACCGCGAGTGGGATTACGAACTCGAACGAATCGTCGACGAAATCGAGGAACGAGACGCCACCAAGGTCGGCCTTCAGTTCCCCGAGGGCCTCAAGCGCCGCGGCCCGGCGGTCGCCGACGATCTCCGCGAAGTCGTCGACGACGATATCACGATCATGCTTTCGGGCCAGCCCTGCTACGGAGCCTGTGATCTCGATACGTTCCTGATGCGCCGCACGGACGTCTTTGTCCACTTCGGCCACTCGCCGATGAAGGAGTCGGACAAGATCATCTACGTGCCGCTGTTTTCGAACGTCGACCCTTTCCCGATCCTCGAAGACTCGCTGGACGAACTCGAAGATCCCGAAGACGATCCGGCGGTCGGTCTCGTCACGACCGCCCAGCATATGAACCGCTTCGACGAGATGGTCGACTGGCTCGAAGAGCGAGGGTATGAAGTCCATACGCGCAAGGGCGACGACCGCCTGACCTCCGAAGGACAGGTGTTAGGCTGTAACTACGCCTCTGCGGACATCGACGCCGAGCAGGTACTCTACGTCGGCGGCGGCAAGTTCCACCCGATGGGACTGGCCATGGAGTACCAGGAGAAAAATGTCGTCATTGCCGACCCCGTCAACAACGTCGTGACGATTGCCGATCCCGACAAGTTCCTCAAACAGCGATACGCTACGGTTCACAAGGCAATGGACGCCGAGAAGTGGGGCGTCATCTTCTGTACCAAAATTGGCCAAGGTCGCTGGGAGATCGCCGAGGAGATCCTCGACAACAACGAGAACGCCTACCTGATCACAATGGACGAGGTCACCCCCGACCGACTGCTGAACTTCGATATGGATGCGTTCGTCAACACCGGCTGTCCACGGATCACGACCGACGACGGCCCGCGGTTCAAAAAGCCGATGGTGACCCCCGGCGAGTACGAAATCGCAATGGGGAACAAACCGCTTGAGGATCTGGAGTTCGACACCTTCCACGGCACCTGGTAACGGCGCGGTCCGGTGGCGGCAGCACACAGCTAAATGCAGATGTTTTAGACGGTCGACAGTCAACATACGATAATGGTCGAAGACGTGACGATGGCGACGCTCACGGCACTGTCGGTGACCGCGAGTTTTCCCTTCTTCATCTACGGCGCGTGGATCATGCTCGACGCCGAGACGGTAACGTGGGACACCCTCATCTACCATCTCAAATTCATCGCGGTCGGCCTCACACTGACGACGGTGCCGATGGTCGGCTGGATGATGCCGCGGCTGTTCGATCAACTCGGTGGGTTGTCGGCACTCCACGCCTTCCTCGGCTTGCAGGCCTACGCACTGTTGGTTGTCGGTCTCACCGGTATCGTCCGTATTTTTCAGGCCAAGCGGAACGCTGATCTGTACAAAAATCCCGATCAGGACGTCGACCTCAACGACCTCCACGAAAACATGGGTGCGTGGCGCGCCCGACTCCGAGTCGGCGTCTTCGGTTATACGCTCTTTTGGCTTGCGGCGTGGGCGACCGGTCTCTATCGGTTCGTTATTCGGTACATAGTCGGCTGAGAGGAGTCGACAATCAGTGTTGACAGGAGCGAAGTGGCAGTTGCTCCCAGTAGATAACATATGACTCCATCAGATGACAGTTGATACCAGCAAATGATATTTGCTACCAGAATACGACAACTAATCCCACGCTTCGCCGGAGGCGAGGTCGACGTCGTTGTCGACTTTCGAAGATGGGCAGATATCTTCGAGCAGACAGTCAGAACAGTCGGGGTTGATGGCGGTACAGGTCTCTCGGCCGTGGGTGATCATCAGGTGTGTGTACCACTGCCAGTCGTCCTCAGGGACGACCCCCATTAGATCCTGCTCGATTGCCTCCGGGCGTTTCTCCTCGGTAATGCCGAGTCGACGGGAGATGCGCTGGACGTGGGTGTCGACGACGATTCCCTCGACGATCTGGTGGCCGTGCTGGAGGACGACGTTGGCAGTCTTGCGGCCGACGCCCTTGAGATCAGTCAACTCGTCCATCGTATCGGGGACCTCACCGTCGTGTTTCTCGATGAGCGTCGAAGCTGTCGACCGGATGTAGTCAGCCTTACTGTTGAAGTAGGTGATCGAGGAGATGTTGTCGGCAAGCTCGTCTTGCTCAACGGCAGCATACTCCTCGGGGCCGTCGTACTTTTCGAACAGCTCGGCGGTCACTTTGTTGACCCGCTCGTCGGTACATTGGGCCGACAGCATCACCGCAATCAGAAGTTCGAGTCGACTCGAAAAGTTCAGTGAGATCGTCGTGTCGGGGTAGGCGTCGTGGAGCCTGTCGATTACTTCGAGGGTCTGGTCGTGTCGAGTGTCGAGTGTGCTGCCCATACTGCCTGCTGGAGTGGGTGCCTGTTGAGTGGTTCGGAGTTGTGGCCGACAGCCGCCCACGGGCCAGCTTTGGGACAAATGAAACTGGTTGAAGTTTCAAAGCGGCAAGATTGACAGAGTTAACAGTTACTTATATGCTGTTGCCCGGTAGCTACCGTATGTTCGAGGACGTGCTGTCGCGGTCGACCATCCAAGAGCGGAAACGCGCCATCGTCAAAACGCTCTGTTATCGGTTCTTTATGATCGTGATTACAGTCGTCGTCGCGTGGGCTGTTGTGGGCAACGTTGGGGCTGCACTTAGCATTGGGCTCGTGTCGAACCTGCTCAAAACAGTGACTTACTACGTCTACGAGCGAACGTGGGACCACATCACGTGGGGTCTCACACAGCCGAACTGAGAGGCCACCGCTATCGGTGTCAAAAAGACGGAAAATCGAGGCGACTGGGCGTTAGGCGAAGGCCAAGGAGCTGCCAACGTCCTCGTCGTTGTCGAGTCGGATCTTCTCCCAAGCGTCGACGAAGTCCTGACGGTAGACCTCGGTTCGGTCGTCACGGATCGCAAACATCCCGGCCTCCGTACAGACGGCCTTGATGTCGGCACCCGAGGCGTCGACGGCTGTCTCGGCGAGTTCGTGGAAGTCGACGTCGTCGGAGACGTTCATGTTCCGGGTGTGGATCTTGAAGATGATCTCTCGACCGTCGGCTTCGGGTTTCGGCACCTCGATGAGGCGGTCGAACCGGCCCGGGCGAAGGATGGCCTCGTCGAGCATATCGAAGCGGTTGGTCGCGGCGATGATGCGGATATCACCACGCTCGTCGAAACCGTCCATCTCCGAGAGTAGCTGCATCATCGTTCGCTGGACCTCGGCATCGCCGGAGGTCTTCGAGTCGGTTCGCTTGGAGGCGATGGCGTCGATCTCGTCGATGAAGATCACCGCAGGCTCGTTCTCGCGGGCGACCTCGAAGAGGTCTCGGACGAGCTTCGCGCCCTCACCGATGAACTTGTGGACCAGCTCGGAGCCAGCCATCTTGATGAACGAGGCGTTGGTCTGGTTGGCGACCGCCTTGGCGAGCATCGTCTTGCCGGTTCCGGGTGGGCCGTAGAGCAGGACACCCGACGGTGGGTTGATGCCGACCTCTTCGAACATTTCTGGCCTATCGAGCGGCATCTCGACGGTCTCTCTGACCTCTTGGAGCTGGTCGTCGAGCCCGCCGATATCCTCATAGGTGACGTCGGGGCTGTGGTCGACCTGCATCACGCGGGCCCGCACGTCAGTTTCGTTGTCAAGTTGCTTGACGATAGACAGCGAGTTGTTAACCGCGACACGGGAGTCGGGTTCGAGATCCTCGCGCATCTCGGAGGTGACCTCGGTGAGGGCCTCCTGATTGTTGCCGTGCTGTTTGATGATGACGCCCTCGTCGGAGATCTCTTGGACGGTGGCGACGAACAGCGGCGACTGCTTGAGCTTCTTGTTCTCGTGGGTCAGTCGCTCTAATTTCTGTTTGTACTTGTTGTTCTCCGCGTTGGCGTCGAGTAGTTTGTCCCGCATCTCCTCGTTTTGGGACTCAATAACGCCAAGGCGTTCCTGCAGGGCCTCGATCTTGTCTTGTCGGGACGCCGTCTCCTCATAGGGTAGTTCGACGTCGTCCACGGTGTCAGTCATCGACGGCACTAAGGCGGTGATTAATAAGAGGTTTCGGGTCGTGGCCTGTGTCGCCACGCGTGATATATTAGAAATACATTTTCACAGCACATTCATCAGGAGTTACACCATGTCCAAAGGTAATAGCGCTTAATACCAAGTATTATCATACAGCATTCGAGACTAGGCGTATCCATGAGCACGCCAGAGACTGTTTCCGCCGACGAATCAGTGGACCGTTGGGCTGATGTCCGTGATCTGCCGCCGAGCGCAAAGCTCGTCGCAAAGGTATTAGAGTACAACGACACGCTCACCCAGAGCGAACTCGCCGACGAGACGCTTCTGCCGCCACGGACGGTGCGCTACGCACTGAGTCGACTCGAAGACGCCGACGTGGTCGACTCCCGGTTTTCCTTCTCCGATGCCCGCAAGCGGCTTTACAGTCTCAAAATATAGTTCGGTTTCTGCGTTCGATCTGCAGTACACTGACTCTATTTTCGGTCTGTTCGTAACACTCGATCAGCCACGGAACCGATATACCACACGAGCAACAACAGACGCCCAATGACACGGGTGATACACACCGGCGACACCCATATCGGCTACCAACAGTACCATTCGGCGGCGCGTCGACAGGACTTTCTGGACGCTTTCGAGGCGGTGATCGACGACGCTATCGAGATGGATGTCGCGGCGGTGATCCACGCCGGGGATCTGTTCCACGACCGCCGCCCCGAACTCCCCGACTTGCTGGGCACGCTCACCGCGCTCCGCCGCTTGGCAGAAGCCGACATCCCGTTTCTCGCGGTCGTCGGCAACCACGAGTCGACACGCGGCGGCCAGTGGTTGGATCTCTTCGAGCAAATGGGGCTGGCGACCCGTCTCGGTCCCGATCCAGTCGTGGTCGACTCGGTTGCGATCTATGGTCTCGACCACGTGCCCGTCTCCCGGCGTGAGGATCTGGACTACGAGTTCACACCACCGAGCGACGACACGTCCAAATCAATCCTCGTCAGCCACGGCCTCTTTACGCCGTTTGCCCACGCCAACTGGGAGACCGAAACCGTGCTCAAGGAATCAAATATCGAGTTCAACGCGGTCCTCCTCGGCGACAACCACGAGGCAGGCGTCGAACAGGTCGACGGGACGTGGGTGACCTACTGTGGGTCGACCGAGCGCGCAAGCGCGAGCGAACGCGATGGACGAGGATACAATGTCGTCGAGTTCGACGCTGAGATGGCCGGGACCGCAGGCGTCGACATCCGCCAACGCTCACTGTCGACACGCCCGTTCGTCTTCGTGAGCGTCGACCTCGCCGAAGGGGAAGGAAGCAGTCGTGTTCGCGAGCAAGTCCGCCAACACGAGCTCACGGATGCGGTAGTTAGTGTCGAACTACTCGGGGACGGCGAGCAGGTCACACCCGCAAGCATCGAGGAGTTCGCCCTCGACCGCGGCGCGCTGATCGCCCGCGTCACCGACCGCCGAGAGATCGAAACCGAAACCGAACTCTCGGTGAGTTTCGCCGATCCGGATGCGGCAGTCGACGAGAAGGTCCGCGACCTCGGGCTCTCGTCGACCGCCCTTGGCATCGACGAGACAGTACGAGCGAGCAAAATCGCCGACAGTAACGTCCGAAAGCAGGTCGAACAGCTCGTTGATGGTGCATTTGATGATGAGCCGACCGACGACGAGTCGACAGCAGACGAGCCAGCAGACGAGCAGCCCGAGACAGATACCGCCGAAGATCAGACCGACGGCTCGGATCCTGCCACCGACGGACAGCTCTCCTTGGAGGATCTCCAATGAGATTCACGCGACTCCGGCTCTCGAACTTCAAACCGTACGGTGACGTCGACGTCGGGTTTCGGGACGGCGTGACCGTGATCCATGGCCTCAATGGAAGCGGGAAATCCTCGCTGCTTGAGGCCTGTTTTTTCGCCCTCTATGGCTCGAAAGCCCTCCCCGGCACGCTCGGCGATATCATTCGGAACGGCGAAGACGACGCCTCGATTGAGCTGTGGTTCACCCACGAAGGCGTCGACTACAGTATCGAGCGGCAACTCCGCCGGAGTGGCGAGCGCGTCTCCACGAGCAAATGTGTGCTCGAAGGAGACGATGGGAGCGGTGAACCCATCTCTCGGGACGGCGCGCGTGCAGTCCGGAACTTCGTTACCGACTTGCTGCGGATGGATGCCGAGGCGTTCGTCAACTGCGCCTATGTCCGGCAGGGCGAGGTTAATAAACTGATTAACGCCACGCCTCAGCAGCGGCAAGATATGATCGACGACCTGCTCCAGTTGGGAATGCTCGAAACCTACCGCGACCGGGCCGGACAGGCGCGACTCGGTGTCGAGGACGTGTTGACTGCCGCCCGCGGTTCGCTGGAGACGATTACGGACCAAATCGAGGACAAGGAGTCACAGAACCTCCACAGTCGACTCAACGAGCGTGAAACCGACCGTACTGAGATTGAAGACAAAATCAGCCACTACGAAGACCAGCAGTCCGAGGCCGAGTCGACGCTCGAAGACGCCGAAGACGTGCTCTCGGAGTATGAAGACCATCAGGCCGAGATCGAAGAACTGGCGGCCGAAATAGAGGAAATGGAAGCCGAGATCAGCCGGGCGGCCTCGACCAAAGAGGATCTCGGCACCGAGCGTCGTGAGGCACGTCAAAAACGTGAGGAACTCGAATTAGATCTCACCGACCACGTCGCCGAGACTGAACTCGCGACGGCCTCAGCCGAGGCGATTGCTGACCGAAAAGCGACGGTAGTCGACCGCCAAGAAGAACTCGGCGAGGAGATCGCCGATCTCCGTGTGAAAGCCACCGGCTTCGAGAACCAAGCCGAGAATCTCGAAGCGACAGCCGACGATCTCGACACGCAGGCCGAAACGGCCGAAACGGCCGCAGAAGAGGCCGAATCGGAAGCAGAAGAAGCTGAAACAGCCGCCGAGGACGCCGAGACGAAACGCGACGAACTCGCCGACGAGCAGTCGACGCTCCGCGCTCGATTTGAGGGGACGTCGGTCGAAGTCGGCGAGGCGACTGCCCACCGCAAGCAACTGCAGGAGCGTCGACAGGAACTCGGCGAGCGGGTCGCCGAAACCAACGCCACTCTCGACAGCGTCCGTGAATCGCTGTCGGAAGCCGAGGAGCTACTGGCCGAGGGGAACTGCCCGACCTGTGGACAGCCAGTCGAAGACGCGCCGCACGTGACTGGGATCGACGAAAAGCGCGAGCGGATCGAAGCCCTCGAAGCAACGGCCGAGGAACGCCGGGAGAAACGGAGTGATGTCGACGATCAGCTGGCAACAGCAACCGAACTCGTGGAGGCCGAATCGAAACTCTCGGATCTCAACACCGAGCGCGAACGACTTGCCGACCGGATCGAAACCCACCGCGAGACGGCCAAGCAGAAGCGCGAAGCAGCCGAAGAGAAACGATCCGAAACCGAGACGAAGCGCGAGGAGGCTGCTGAACGGCGAGAGGCAGCCGAACAGAAACGTGAGGAGGCAGTCGACACCCGCGAGGAGATCGATGCCGCCACCGAGCGTCGTGCCGAGATAACCGAGGCAATCGAACGACTCGAAACGATCACTGAGATGCAAAGCGAGATCGACAAGCTCTCGACAACGATTGACCGACTTACCGAGCGACGCGAATCGTTGGCCGAGCGCAACGAGGAACGACGCAACTGGCTGGCCGACAAGCGTGACCAACGAGACGAACTCCGGGAAGCCTTCGACGAGTCGACTGTCGAGGACGCGCGTGCTGATAAGCAGCGGGCCGAAAACTACCTCGATAACGTCGGCGACGAGCTGGCTACGCTTCGAGCAAATCGGGATGAGCTACAGAACGCCATCGGCGGCATCAAAGCTGATATCAAACAGCTCGAAACCCTCCGCGAGGAACATAGCGAGATCGGCAACCGCGTCGACCGGCTCGAATCGGTCCACGAAGAAACAGAGCAGTTAGAAGCGATGTACGGCGAACTCCGAACCGAACTCCGGCGACGGAACGTCGAGAGCCTCGAACGAATGCTCAACGAAACGTTCGATCTCGTCTACGGCAACGACGCCTACTCCCACATCGAACTCGATGGCCAGTACGAACTGACGGTCTACCAGAAGGACGACCAACCGCTGGAGCCCGAACAGCTCTCGGGCGGCGAGCGCGCGCTGTTCAATCTGAGTCTTCGGTGTGCGATCTATCGACTTCTCGCCGAGGGGATCGAAGGATCGGCACCGACCCCACCCCTCATTCTGGATGAGCCAACGGTATTCCTCGATTCGGGCCACGTCGGTCGACTGGTCGACCTCGTCGAAGAGATGCGTGGCTTCGGCGTCCGGCAGATCCTCATCGTCAGTCATGACGACGAACTCGTGGGTGCGGCCGACGAACTGATTACGGTCGAAAAGAACCCGACGACCAATCAGTCGACAGTCAGCCAGACGGATGAGGCTGATCTCGCTATCCTCGGGCAGGTAGGCGACGACTAACTCTCTGTGGAAGGTGTCCGAAGTCGGTTCACTGCCGTCTCGGCGAGGTCGGTCGCGTCGTATCCCCGCTCACCGTGGCTGGTTGCCTCCTCGACCAGCCCAGCAGCCCGAAACTCTGTAAGTAGGCCGTGGAGGTCGCTCTCACAGAGGCCGTAGCCGTTGAGGAGTTCGATTGTCGAGCAGGGGCCTCGGTCGACCAACTCGACGAGGAGTCCCAACGAGCGGTCGTTGTGGGTTGCGGTCAGCAGCCGGCGCACCGAAGAGTCAATAGCCGCGGCGGCGGTGACGAGTGGTGACTCGCCGTCAAGCGATTCGAGTTGGCCGTTGTCGACGTACTGTTCGGTGCCCGTCTCGGGGTCTCGAACGAGGCTTGCGTCGCTAGACTGCTTCAGGAGCAGATAGCGGTTGCCGTCGACATCTGACACGGTTCGCATTCAGTAGGAAAGATGGGTTCGACGGAGTTATCGGTTGTGTCCCGACTCGGTCGCATCCGCTGATTCGTCTGAATCAGCGCTGTCGCGGTCGCGCTTGTATGATCGGTAGTGTTGGGAGACCCGGAACAACGTTAGCAAGCCAATTACAACAAGTCCACCACCGATCTGGAGTTGGCCACGAAAGACGGCGAGTAAGGCACCAACGCTGACAAGCAGCACACCGAGATTCGTGAGCAGAACACAGACAGAAAAGGTATTGAGCAGGTCGCCGTCGACATCCGACAGGTCGCGGCTGAGCTGTTCAGTATCGGGTTCTTCCGGCTCGGAGCTGGTGACCTCAGGAATTAGCCCCGATTCCTCGGGATCACCGAACGGCTGTTCGGCGTCGGCCCATCGGTCGACGAGGCTTTCGTCGTCATCCTCGATATCCGCTGAATCACCGGGCACACTCGGTAGTCGGTTACAGTGTGCAAAAGAATTCGCGTTTGGTCGCTAGCCACCGTATCTCCCCCAACTGCGGTGGCCAAGAGAGTAGTATTGGCGTCGGCTCAGGCGAGTTCGCTAAGCGTGACAGCCTCTGTCGTTTCAACCCAAGCAAGCGGGTTTTCTGCATCGTAGAAGACCACACCTCCATCTACCTCATACGACTCGACGGTCGCGATCCCATCTGGTTCGGATGCGTCCGCACGATCCCACTGCGTATCGTCTACGTGGGTGGACATAATCATTACATGGTAACGTTTGACACAGTATATACCTTGTTGTTGCGCTGATCGTTGCCACACCACACCCTATTTTTGTGTCCCCTCCGCTGAGGGGTCGAAAGGCCGGTCTTTTTATTTGGACGGCCCAAGCAGTCGCTATGACACAGCCGAAGCTCTCATCTTTCTCAGCTGCCGAAGCCGACGATGAGGAGGCCTCGGACGCCGCCGAAGCCGCCGCCGTCGTCGCGGGTAACGGTGGAGGCCGAGTGAGCGAGGTCGTCGACATCGAGGATGCACAGTTCCCTGATTCGACCGGGACAGTCGAACTGATGGTGACACAGGTCGACTACACCATCGAACGCAGTGGCCGCGAGGAGTACCCCGTAATCCACATTTTCGGTCGGCGCGCAGACGGTAGCCACGAACACGTCCAAGTCCTTGGCTTCGAGCCCTACTTCTACGTGCCAACGGACTCCCTCGAATCCCCACCCGAAGAAGCCTACGACGGACTCGTCGACAGTCGCGAGGTCGACGCCGACGGCGAATCGTTCGAAAGTATTCGTGGCGAGCGACTGACCAAAATCATCGGCCGAACACCCCGCGACGTAGGGCAGGTCCGCGATGAGTTCGACCACTACGAGGCCGACATTCTGTTTCCGAATCGGTTTTTGATCGACAAAGCGATCAACAGTGGCGTCCGGGTCTCCGAACGCCGTCTCGATAGCGGCTCGATTCAGGTCCCCCACACCGAGGTTGTCCCCGCCGAGGTCGACACCGACCTGCGGGTCAATATCTTCGATATCGAGGTCTACGACAAGAACGGATTTCCCGAAGACGGCGAGGAGCCAATCCTCTGTCTGACGAGCTACGATTCGTTCGACGATGAGTACGTGGCATGGCTCTACGAAGCTCCCGAGGGTGACGGAGAGATTCCCGAAGAACTCCCGAACTACGAGCCATACAAGGACGGACTCTCGGTCGACATCCGCAGCTACGACTCCGAAGAGGCGATGCTGGATGCCTTTATTAGTTATATCGAGACTACTGACCCAGACATTCTTACTGGCTGGAACTTCGAGGATTTCGACGCACCATACTTCCTAGATCGACTCGAAGAATTGGATGATGGCACCGACCACGACCTGTCTATCGACCGGCTCTCCCGCGTGAATGAGGTCTGGCGATCCGGCTGGGGTGGTCCCGACATCAAAGGCCGGGTCGTCTTCGACCTGCTGTATGGCTACAAACGAACCCAGTTCACCGAACTCGATTCGTATCGACTCGATGCAGTCGGTGAGACAGAACTCGATATCGGCAAGGAGCGGTATGCTGGTGACATCGGCGATCTCTGGACGGACGATCCGACGCGACTCCTCGAATACAACCTTCGAGATGTCGAACTCTGTGTCGAGATCGACGCCAAGCAGGGCCTCATTTCCTTCTGGGACGAGGTCCGCAAGTTCGTCGGCTGTAAGATCGAAGACGCCCCAACGCCGGGGGATGCAGTCGACCAGTACGTCCTTCACAAGGCCTACGGCAAGTTCGCGCTCCCAACCAAGGGCAAACAGGAGTCCGAGGACTTCGAGGGCGGGGCTGTTTTCGATCCGATTACCGGCGTCAAAGAAAACGTCACCGTGCTCGACTTGAAGTCACTCTACCCGATGTGTATGGTGACGATCAACGCAGGCCCAGAGACCAAGGTCGACGAGGATTTCGAGGGCGAAACCTACCGTGCGCCCAATGGGAGTCGGTTCCGCAAGCAGCCCGACGGGATCATGCGGGAGATGGTCGACGAACTGTTGACCGAACGAGAAGAAAAGAAGAAACTCCGCAACGAGCACAGTCCTGATAGCTCCGAATACGCCATTTACGACACCCAGCAGGCCGCTGTGAAGGTTATCATGAACTCGCTCTACGGCGTTACGGGGTGGGATCGGTTTCGACTCTACGACAAGGAGGGCGCAGCCGCGGTCACCGCCACAGGTCGAGAAGTGATCGATTTCACCGCAACGGCGGCCAACGAACTCGATTACGAGATCGCATACGGAGATACGGACTCGGTAATGCTCGAACTCGGACAAGACATCGAGAAGGCCGACGCTATCGACCAATCCTTCGAGATCGAGGAGTACATCAACGGCCGGTATGACGACTTCGCGCGCGAAGAACTCAACGCAGACAACCATCGATTTCAGATCGAGTTTGAGAAGCTCTACCGGCGGTTCTTCCAAGCCGGTCGCAAGAAGCGATACGCGGGTCACATTATCTGGAAAGAGGGCAAGGACGTCGACGACATCGACATCACCGGCTTCGAGTACAAGCGCTCGGATATCGCCCCGATCACCAAACGCGTCCAAAAAGACGTTATCGAGACGATTGTCACTGGCGAGGAGATCGACGACGATCTCGAAGAAGTCAGAACCTATCTGACAACTGTTATCGAGGAGTTCCTGAACGATGATCGGAGCGTCGACGAGATCGGGATTCCGGGCGGGATCGGCAAGCGACTCGACGCCTACGAGACACCGACGGCCCAAGTTCGTGGGGCACAGTACGCCAACCTCATGTTGGGCACCAATTTCGACCGCGGTTCGAAACCCAAGCGACTGTATCTGGAGAATGTTCATCCCTCCTTCTTCCGACGGATGGAAGACGAGAACGGGCTCGATCCACAGCGCGACCCCCTCTACGGCGAGTTCAAACGGGATCCGGATGTGATCTGCTTCGAGTATGCCGACCAACTCCCCGAAGAGTTCGAAGTCGACCTTGAAAAAATGCTTGACAAAACCCTCAAAGGGCCAATTTCACGCGTAATCGAGGCGCTCGACATGTCGTGGGAAGAGATTAAAACGGGTCAAACCCAGACCGGACTCGAACAATACTGGTAGGAATCACATCACTATACGCCCGGTCTTTTTCGATTAAGAAATTTTTCTTTCCCCATTAGCAGATTTCGGGGGGTGAATGCGTAACCATTATGTGCGTAACCTCCCACGTAACTCATACGAGGCAACGAATCAACAATGGCAACACTTGAAATCAAAAACGTACACGCAGAAGTCGCAGAAGAGGATGGAGAGACGATTCTTCGGGGCGTCGACCTCGAAGTCAACTCGAACGAGATCCACGCGCTGATGGGTCCCAACGGCTCCGGGAAGTCGACGCTGGCCAAAATCATCGCCGGCCATCCCGCCTATCGCGTCACCGACGGCGAGATCCTCCTTCACCTCGACGACGAGGACGTCGAAGACATCGATGAGGATCTCGACGACGACGATCTCACGTGGAATCTTCTCGAACTGGAGCCGAACGAGCGCGCCGCGCTCGGTATCTTCCTCGGCTTCCAGTACCCCGCTGAGATCGAAGGCGTCACCATGACCAGCTTCCTCCGACAGGCGCTCAACGCCAAAGCCGAGGAACGCGAGGAACTGTTCGAGGACGAAGACGAAGAGGCAGCCGACGAAGAAGACGAAGGCTACGACACCTCGCCGATGGAAGGTCCCGCCGACGATGGCGCGGTCAGCGTCGCCGAGTTCCAGCAGATCCTCTCGGAGAAGATGGAGCTGCTCGACATGGACGAGAAGTTCATGCACCGTTATCTCAACGCCGGCTTCTCCGGCGGCGAGAAAAAGCAGAACGAGGTCCTCCAGGCCGCACTCCTCGAACCCTGTGTTGCGGTCCTCGACGAGATCGACTCCGGGCTCGACATCGACCGCCTGCAGGACGTCTCGAAAGGCATCAACGCCCTTCGCGACGAACAGGGCACTGGTGTCCTCCAGATCACCCACTACCAGCGAATCCTCGACTACGTCGAACCCGACCACGTCCACGTCATGCTCGACGGCAAGATCGCCAAAAGCGGCGGTGCCGAGCTGGCCGAGAAACTCGAAGACAAGGGCTACGACTGGGTCCGCGAGGACGTCTACGAGACCGCGTAACCAGAGCCGTTTACGCACAGCACTATAAGCAACCAACACCAAACACCATACATGAGTTCCGAAGAACACATCAAACAGACAGACACTGAGTCCCGGTTCGAGTTCAAGAAGGAGGAAGCATCCGCCTTCAAGAGCGAAAAGGGGCTGACCGAGGAGACCGTCCGGGTCATCTCGGAAGACAAAGACGAGCCAGAGTGGATGCTCCAGAGCCGCCTTCGCGCCCTCGAGCATTTCCAGAACATGCCAATGCCGACCAACTGGCCCGAGATCCCGGACCTCTCGGAGGTCGATGTCAGCGAGATTGTTCCGTATATCCGACCTGACATCGACGTCCGCGGCGGCGTCGACGACTGGACGGACCTGCCGGACGACATCAAGGACACTTTCGACAAGCTCGGCATCCCAGAAGCCGAAAAGAACGCCCTCTCGGGCGTTGGTGCCCAGTACGAGTCCGAAATCGTCTACCAGAACATGCAGGAGCAGTGGGAGGAAAAAGGCGTGATCTTCTGTGACATGGACAAGGCAGTCCGTGACCACGAAGAGATCGTCCGCGAGCACTTCATGAACAAGTGCGTCCCACCGAGCGACAACAAGTTTGCCGCGCTTCACGGCGCGATCTGGTCGGGCGGCTCGTTCGTCTACGTTCCAGAAGACACGACGGTCGACATGCCGATTCAGGCCTACTTCCGAATGAACTCGGAAGGCATGGGCCAGTTCGAACACACGCTCATCATCGCTGAGGAGGGCTCCGAGGTTCACTACATCGAGGGCTGTTCAGCCCCGAAATACTCCGAGTTCAACCTCCACTCGGGCGGCGTCGAGGTCTTCGTCGGCGAAGACGCTCACGTTCAGTATTCGACCGTCCAGAACTGGTCGAAGAGTACCTACAACCTCAACACCAAGCGCGCCATCGTCGAGAAGAACGGCCGCATGGAGTGGATTTCGGGCTCGATGGGCTCGAAGGCCACGATGCTCTACCCGGCGTCGATCCTCAAGGGTCGCGGCGCGTCGGACAACCACATCACCATCGCCTTCGCGGGCGAGGGCCAGAACATCGACACCGGTGCAAAGGTCTACCACAACGCTCCCGAGACGAAGTCGACAGTCGAGTCGAAATCGATCTCGAAAGACGGTGGCCGGACCAACTACCGTGGACTGGTCCACATCGCAGACGGCGCTCACGACTCCTCGACCGCAGTCGAGTGTGACGCGCTGATGTTCGACAACGAGTCGACCTCCGATACGATGCCGTATATGGAGATCAACGAGTCCCGAGTCGACGTCGCCCACGAGGCCACCGTCGGTAAGATCGGCGACGAGGACATCTTCTACCTCCAGAGCCGGGGTCTCGACGACGACGACGCCAAGCAGATGATCGTCTCGGGCTTCATCGAGCCACTGACCGAAGAACTGCCAATCGAGTACGCGGTCGAACTCAACCGCCTCGTGGAACTCGAAATGGAGGGCTCGCTCGGATGAGCGTGCAGGTACCAGCAACCATCTCCGAGGAAACGGTCCGAGAGATCTCCGAGAAGCGCAACGAGCCCGAGTGGCTCCTCGAACAGCGTCTCGCAGCACTCGACGCGCTCGACGATCTCGAACTCCCGGACGTCATCAAGACGCCGGGTCGACGCTGGACGGATCTCGAAAGCCTCGACTTCGAAGCGCTGGTCGACCCCCTCGACCAGTCCGACGAAACCGAGCGCGTCGAAGCCGAGGGCGCAACCGTGCTCTCGTTTGTCGACGCACTTGCCGAGCACGAAGAGCTCGTCCGCGAGCATTTCGGCTCGATTGTCGACCCCGAAGAGAACTATCTGACCGCACTGTCGGCAGCCCTGTTCACGACCGGCACGGTCGTCTACGTCCCAGAGGGCGTCGAGGCCGAAGATATCACAATCCGCGCGGAAATGAACTCCCGGTCGCTGTTCAGCCAGACGCTGGTCATCACCGAGAAATCCGCTTCCGCGACGATCCTAGAGTCGATTGAATCAGGCGAGGATGTCGAGGGAGACCGCTACTTCAGCAATATCGTCGAAGTCGTGGCCGGCGAGAACAGCTACGTCCAGTTCGGTTCGCTCCAGAACCTCGATCAGGAGACCTACCACGTCACGCTCAAGCGTGCGGTGACAGACACCTACGCCAACGCCAACTGGATCGAGGGCAACATCGGCTCACGGCTCACCCGCTCGGACGTCGAAACGCAGCTCGAGGGCGACGGCTCGGAGACGAAGATCGTCGGTGCGTTCTTCGGCCACGAAGACCAGCACCTCGACGTCAACGCCCGAGTCTGGCACCGTGCCGAACACACGACCGCTGACCTCGTCACCCGTGGTGTACTCGACGATGTCGCACGCTCGGTGTACGAGGGTGTCCAGGACGTCGGCGAAGGCGCATGGAACACGAGTTCCTACCAGCGTGAGAACACGCTGATGCTGTCGGATGATTCGGAAGCCGACGCCTCGCCAAAGCTGATCATCAAGAACCACGACACCGAAGCCAGCCACTCGGCGACTGTGGGGCAGGTCGACCAGGAGGACTTGCTGTATATGACCTCCCGATCTATCGACCCCAACACGGCCCGCAACATGCTCGTTGAGGGCTTCTTCGTGCCGGTGTTCGAAGAGATCGACGTCGAAGACTTCCGCGATGATCTCTCGGACCTCATCATCGCACGGCTCGACTGAGGCGCTGCTCGACCCGCCGTTCTGCTGTTCTACCGTTTTATAAAAGATTGGTGAGCGATTGCTACCGCGTCGACTACTCGTCGTCGTCCTGGGCCCAGCCCATCGACCGGTCGACGGCGTCGTGCCAGCGCTCGAACTCTTTGCTGTAGTCGGCATCCTCGTTGGGTTCGAACTCGCGGTCGACCTGCCAGTTCTTACGGAGTTCGTCGACCGTCTCCCAGTAGCCGACCGCGAGACCGGCGGCGTAGGCAGAACCGAGTGCTGTGGTCTCGTCGACTACCGGCCGGACGATGTTCGTGTCGACGATATCGGCCTGGAGCTGACAGAGGAAGTTGTTTTTGACCGCGCCGCCGTCGACACGGAGGTCCGCGAGGTCGATATCCGCGTCTTCGACCATCGCCTCGGCGACGTCTTTGGTCTGGTAGGCGATTGCCTCAAGCGTCGCACGCACGACGTGGGCTGGTCGGGTGCCACGGGTCATCCCGACGATGGTGCCGCGTGCGCGCTGATCCCAGTGTGGAGCCCCGAGACCGGTGAATGCGGGAACGAGATAAACGCCGTCAGTCGAATCGACACTCCGAGCAACGCTTTCGGACTCCATTGCGTCGTCGATCAACGTCATGTCTTCGAGCCACTCGATTGCTGCGCCGGTGATGAAGATCGCGCCTTCGAGGGCGTACTGGACCGGCTCACCGGAGCGCTGGAAGCCCACGGTGGTAAGCAGGCCGTGGTCGCTCATCACGGCCTCGTTGCCGGTGTTCATCAGCATGAACGAGCCGGTGCCGTAGGTGTTTTTGGCGTCTCCAGAATCAAAGCAGGTCTGGCCGAAGAGGGCGGCCTGCTGGTCGCCGAGGGCACCCGCAACGGGCACTTCGGCACCGAGGAAGCCGCCAGCGTCGGTCGACCCGTAGGTCTCGTCGTCCGAGGAGGGTCGCACTTCGGGCAGCGTCTCGGCAGGGACGTTGAACTCGTCGAGGAGTTCTTGGTCCCAGTCCATGTCGTGGATGTTGAACAGCATCGTCCGGGAGGCGTTCGAGACGTCGGTGATGTGGTTGCCGGTGAGGTTGTAGATCACCCACGTGTCCATCGTCCCGAACATGAGATCGCCAGCCTCGGCGCGTTCCCGAACGTCCTGCGGGCGGGCGCGCTGGAGTTTGATCGGATCAGTGTTGTCCAGCAGCCATTCGGCTTTGGTCGCCGAAAAGTAGGCGTCGGGTTCGAGCCCGGTCTTCTGTTGGACCATGTCGGCTTTCCCCTCGTCTTCGAGAGTTTCGATCCGGTCTGTGGTCCGGCGATCCTGCCAGACGATGGCGTTGGCGATTGGCGCACCGGTTTCGGCATCCCACAGCAGCGTCGTCTCACGCTGGTTGGTGACACCGATTGCCTCGAGCTGCTCTGGGTCGAGGCCACCCTTGTCGAGGGCGGTGTTCATGACGCTTTTCGTGTTCTCCCAAACCTCCATCGCGTCGTGTTCGACCCACCCGGGCTCTGGATAGATCTGTTCGTGTTTCTCGTAGGCGCTCGCTACAACGTTACCGCCATGGTCGAAGACCATGAACCGTGTCCCTGTGGTCCCTTGGTCGACGGAACCAACATATGTATCAGTTGCCATATTTATCACTAAGCTGTGGAGGTAGTGAATGACGTACTGTTCGCTGAGGACAGCCTAGAACTCCTGAACAGTGAGTAATCACTACCTGATCCACGAGTAGTAATCATTGATTCATACAATAAGTATTATCATTGTACTGATAATTTTTATAAAATCTCGGTATAGTCAATCGAATACGGCAAGCGTTCGCTCTCCCACTGTAGAGGCGAAATCCCGCTGAAGAAGTTGCCCAGCGAGTTACGGGCCGAGATCCCGAGAACGAGTCCGATCACACCCGTAGAGGCCAACAGCGGTTCGACAGCCCGGAGACGGCAAACATTACTCGCTGATTTCGGAGTCGGAGGGACTACTCGACGACTTCGAGTGTCGTGTTGAGACTGCCAGTGAGTTCGGCTTCGAGATCAGGGTAGAGGCCGAACAGCTGGCCGAGTCGACGTCGAATTCGCCCGCGTTTGGTTTTGCCGACGATCACGCGGTCGGCCGTTTGTCTGGCGGCCTCGTCGACGATGGCTTCTTCGAGGACGTACCCCTGCCGGACGATGTAGTGGGCCCGGATGTCACTGAACTCGGCTTCGACGGCCGTCTGGAGCTCCTGTCGGGTGAGTGAATCACCGTTTTGGAGGAGTGAAACGTGGAGGACGATCAGCGAATCCGTGTCATCGGACACATAATCAAGCCCACGGGTGATCGTCCGATGGCTGTCTTCGGTGAGCGGGTACCGGACCGAAACGAGCGTGGTTGTCACGACCGATAGTAGTTCGGCTGGTATATTTATATTGCTCTTACAAAATCGGATTTGATACGCAGAAATTCACCGACTGAGCGACCGCCTTTGGAGTAGGATCTACTCACGACTGCCAAAACGAGCGTGTGAACAACACGAGTACCGGGATGATCTCGATCCGACCGATCCACATGATGGCTACCATCGCGGCTTTGGTCGACATCGAAAACACGTCGTAAGTGCCGTAGGGACCGGCCGCGCCGAAGGCGGGACCGATGTTGAGGAACGTCGACGCGGCCGCACCCAGCGCGTCAAACTCGCTGAAGCCAAGAGCGATGTCATAGAGACCGGTCCGTGCGCCATTGACCACGATCAGTACCGTCACGAAGAAGACGCCGACGACGGCGATCAGCGTGTAGGAGTAGATGTCTCGGATCGTGTCCTCGTCGACTGTGGTCCCGCTGAGTCGGATCGGCCGGATCGCCTCGGGATGAATCACCGTAAACAGATCCCGACGGAACGCCTTGAACACCACCAGCCAGCGGAGCGATTTGATCGAACAGGTCGTCGACCCCGCCATCCCGCCGAGGAACATACACATGAACAGCAGATGTTTGGCGAACGGCGACCAGAGATCGAAATTCGCGTTGGCGTAACCCGTTGTCGTAATGATCGAGACGACGTTGAACACCGACTGCCGAAACGTTTCGGGAAAGCCGGTCCCAGTCGGGTTTTCTTTGAGCAAGAGAATCGAAACGATCAGCCCCGAAAAGACGAGGACAGTGCCGAGATAGAACCGGAACTCTTCGCTGTTGCGGAGTCGCTCTATGTTCCCTTTGAGAACGAAATAGATGAGCACGAAGCTGGTCGACCCCAGAAACATCACGACGATGAGTACCCAGTGAACGATTGGGGCAAAGGCCTCGATGCTGAGTGGCTCCGTGGAGAACCCGGCCGTCGACACACTCGTGAAGGCGTGGGCGACCGCGTTGTACAGATGCATATTCGGTGCGAGGCCACCGAGATACAGCCCGTACAGAACTGCAATCGTCGCGACGGTGAAGCCGAGATACAGTTTGCCGATGAGGCGGGCCGTGTCTTCGATACGGGGGGTGAGCTTGTCGACGCTGTCGTACTGGGTTTCGGTCTCCATCAGCCGTGCACCACCGACAGACAGCTGCGAGAGGATAGCTGTCGCAAGAATCAGGATTCCGAGCCCGCCGAGCCACTGCGTGAGCTGTCGCCACATCATGATCGACCGACTGTGAATATCGAACTCCCGAAGGACAGTTGCGCCCGTTGTCGTGATCCCACTCATCGCCTCGAAGGCTGCGTTAATCGGATGGGCAATCGTCCCACGTCCGGCAACGACAAACGGAATCGCACACAGGAGTCCGACAAACAGCCACGTCAGCGAGACCATCAGCAGTGCCTCCCGTGGACCAAGGCGGTCGTCGCCATCGAGCTGTTCAAGCAGCCAGCCGAACAGTACAGTCACACCCATCGTGACCAAAAACGGTGCAACTGGCTCGCTGTAGTAGAGCGCCACCAGCAGCGGAAAACACAGCGGGACAGCCAGCCATTTGACGATAGTACCAGTCAAATTGAGACTGTACCGCCACGAAACCCGAATGCTCATTTAGGTATGTATCTGTTACTGTCTGTGCTGCCAATTAAAGCCGACTATCACCGACGGCTAGGTTACTCCCAGTCGTCGTAGGTCGGCCGGGTGAGGTTGCCGGGGAAGTCGTCTATCGGTGCGGTCGTCTGGTCGCCGGTTGCCATCTCCTTGAGCGTGATCTCGCCGTTTTCGAGGTCGCGCTCGCCGACGATAACGACCGTCTCGGCGTTGATCGAGTCCGCATAGCTCATTTGTGCGCCGAAGCTCCGATCCGAGACGTCGCTTTCGACCACGTGGCCCAACTCGCGGAGTTCCCGGGCCACAGCGGCGGCGACTGCGCGGGTGTCGCCAACCGACAGCACGTAGTAATCGGTCGACGGAGCCTCCTCGGGCCAGACACCGGCCCGCTCACAGAGCAACTGCAGGGTGGCGTGGCCGGGGGCGACGCCGACTGCGGGGGTTGGCTGGCCACCGAAGCTCTCGATGAGGTCGTCGTAGCGGCCGCCGCCGAACACGGAGCGGGAGACCTCGCCCGTCGAGTCGAAACACTCGAAGACGACACCCGTGTAGTAGTCCAGCCCACGGGCAGTCTCAAGGGAGACCTCGCAGTACTCGCGTGCGCCGAAGTCCTCGGCCGCATCGAGGACGGCCTGCAAGTTCGAGACAGCGTCGGTAACCCGGTCGGTTTCGGCGAAGGCAACCAGATCGTCGAGGTCGTCAGTGCCGAGTAGATCGTCAAAGGTTTCGGCCTGATCGTACCGGAGCCCGGCCTCGTTTAACAGATCGTAATATTCGGCGTCCTCGATTTTGTCCGATTTGTCGACCGCCCGAATCGCGGCCTCGGTGTCGACGTCGGCGTCGAACGCCTCCAAGAGTCCGCCCAGAATATCGCGGTGAGAGACTCGGAACTCGAAGTCATCGCGGGTCAGTCCCAGATCTGTCAGGGCGTCGGCTGCAAAGGCGAGGATCTCGGCGTCTGCGGTGGGTTCACTGGAGCCGAAGATGTCGACGTTAGTCTGATAGAACTCCCGAAAGCGACCCTGTTGGACCTGCTCGTAGCGCCAAAAGGGTCGCGTCGAGCGCCATTTGATCGGCTTCGACAGCGCCTGACTTTTCGCGACGACCATCCGGGCGACCGTCGGCGTCAGTTCGGGCGTCAGCGTCACCTCGCGGCCACCTTGGTCGGTGAAGTTGTACAGCTGGTCGACGATCTCGTCGCCGGATTTGTCCGTGTACAGCTCGGTTGCCTCTAGGGTCGGGGTCCCGATTTCACGGAAGCCGTAGCGGGCTGCCGCATCCTCGACAGTGTCGATGACCTCCCGGCGGGCGGTCATCTCGTCGGGGTAAAAATCACGAAACCCTTTGAGTCGGTCGTACATGGGGATGGGTTTGCGGAGGCCGCGCTTGAAACCTGTCTTTTGTCGTTTGGCAGCCGTCCAGTCGACAGCACTACCACGGTTTGTGTCGGCGTAGGATGTCACTAGCAGAGAGTAGTGACTGCCAAACCGGGTGACAAGTGGCTGTATAACGATATGCAATTCTGCAGATCTGAACAGTAGACAGCGGTCGGTCAGCCAGTCGACCGACCGTCCCCCCCATCTATGACAGACCTCTCCGTTCGTACCTTCCTCCAGACGGAACTCCAGCGGCTCCGAGAGTGGCTCACAGAGACACCGGACTCCCTTGATGCTGTCGACACCATCGCCACAGTTGGCGATTATATCGAACCCTACAGCATCCCCAGTCGACTCCCTGACGGCTGGCACGTCGAGTGCGACATGGTCCAGTTTGGCGACGAATCGCTCGCGGAGGTCGTTCGGCTCACCGACAGCGGCGACGGCTACCGGATCACGCTTAAACCGGTCGACGTAGCGGCTCCGACCGACCGAATCGAGCTGTATACGCGTCGCTCACCGTTCGATAGCCGCCAACATCGGACCACCGTTGGCTCGCTGACCGAGGCGATCACAGCCGCTGCGGAGATCGCAGCCACCCATCAGGAGAGAGGCCGAGAGTCAGCCGCCACTCGATAGAAAGACCGTCGAGAGGGTGTCATAGAAAGCGTCACACACGAAGACGCAGGATGTTGGAACTGTGTCTACGAGCGCCAGCATCCTGCAAGAGGAGACTTCTATCGACGAGTTCTTCAATGTAATGGCGACCGAGACGCTCGCGTTGTTCGAGCATCTTGAGTTCGACTTTCTCGAAGAATTCGATGTGTTCGCCCCCGCTCGCCGGGGGCGAACACGAGATCATCACCCACCAGCACTCTTCCGAGCGTTCCTGCACTGCTACTACAAGAACGTCTACGGCATCCGTCCAGTCACGCGAGAACTCCAGAACACGGTCGTCTGGCTCAGCTGTGGCTTCGATCGACCGCCGTCGAGAGACGCGGTCGATCGCTTCCTCACCGACCTCGAACACGTCGTCGACGAGGTCTTCGACCGCCTCGTCGAGCAGGCCGCCTGCCGCGGCCTGCTCGACTTGACCTACTCCATCGATTCCACCGACGTGAGGACGATGCCCGCCGACCAAGACGCGTCGAAAGGCTACGATCCAACCGCCGAAGAGTACTACCACGGCTACGGCTGTACGATCGTCTCGACCGGGCAAAAGATCCCGATTGCCGCGGAGTTCACCGAGAGCAAGCAAGCGCCAGAGGAGACGGCGATGCGCGTCACGTGTGACGCGCTCGCCGTCGAGAAACCGATCTGGATGCTTGGAGACAGCGCCTACGACACGCTCGGCTGGCACGACCACCTGCTGGCCGCAGGGGTCGTGCCAGTCGCTCCGTACAACGCACGAAACACCGACGATCCGAAAGACATCGAGTACAGGGTCGAAGCCCGCATCGACGAACACAGCGAGGACGTTCAGCTGAAGCAATCGACGCTAGACGAGACGTACAACCGCCGGAGTGGAGTCGAACGAACCAACGACGCCGTCAAGGACTGCGGCCTCGGGCACGTTCGCGCCCGAGGCCGCGTCCACGCACGAGCACAAGTGTTCCTCGCGCTGTGCCTTCGTCTCGTTATTGCGATCACCAACGACGAACGCGGAGACAATCCAGGAAGCACCGTCATCACGCTATGAGAACTATTCTATGACACCCTCAGACCGTCGACAGAACACAGGGAATAAACTACTAGTTAAATCGCAATCAGCGTCACACCGATAACGGCGAGCACTGCGGCCACGACTCGCATACCGAAATACTGCTCCTTGAGGAGTACACCACCGAGAATAACCGCAACGATTGCTTGGGCGTTGATGATTGGAGAAGCAATACTCGCCGGAACGAGCGAGAACGCCAGTGTCGTAATATACTCACCGACGGCGACAAAGCCTCCAGCGACGACGAACTGTGGGAGATCCGAGCGGATAGTCGATGGAGGAGACCGGAGAACCGAGGGAAGCAGGACGACGATCACGCCGCCGAACAACAGTGGTACCCACAGTGTCGTCGGAATCGCAAGCTCCTGGAGTCCAACCCGTTTACCGACATCGCTCACCGCAAAAAACACGGCACTCAGTAGCGCGAGCTGTGCAGCCCGCGAACTGGCCGCCCGCCGGAGCGGTTCGAGCAGCGATCCCCCCTGAAAATTGGCGACGTAGACGGCTACCGTAGCGATGAACACGCCAATGATTTGCAGCGGTGTTAGAAACTGCCCAAGGAAAAGTACCTCAATTGGGAGGACGAAGACAGGGACGACCTTGTTGATCGGCGCAACGTACGATACATCACCAATCGCTAGCGCCCGCAGAAAAGCGACGTTCGCCCCAGCAATCGTGACGACTGTCAGTGCGAGCACGCCCACGTCGTCTGCGCCGAAGCCAACAAGTGCGTCTGCTGCGTCACCGAAGCCGAACGAGACGCCGAGAATTGGTAGATACCAGCCCAGTGCGAACGCATTTACTAAAACCGTCAGCGTCGAGGCCGTATACCCCCGAAACGCCCGTTTGAGATAGAAGAGATACAGGCCCCAGACGACTGCAGCAACGACTGCATAGCCGATACCCCGTTCCATTATAAAAATTAATTACTACAGTAGTTATTAATTATTCGATTAAATAGGCAAACAATTAGATAGCTGTCACACGGGGTTGGAGCACGAATCGACCGTTAATCTGTCTCTACCACTATATTACAGTCCAACTACCGCGTTACTGCGTAGTGCTACGGATCACGTCGACCGTGGACATAGGTCTGCTCGTGGGCAGGAAACACCTCGGCGACTGCCTCAATACCGTGGCGGTCAGTCAACAGCGTTCGGAGTTCGTCCTCGTAGTCGGCCTTTTCGACCTCCTCGCTTGGTCCGACCTCGACCTCGAAGATGGCCTCGACGAGCTGGTCGACCGCGTGGCGACCGAACCCCGAGAGGGGCGCAATGTAGTCGACGTCATACCGATCCTCGATGCTCTGGGCAGTGGCCCGCGAAACGTTCGGCACACGGTCATCTCGTCGGGTGCCGTCGGCGATGGCCGCCACATCGAGTGCGGCAACGGTTTCGAGCGCGTGATCGTGGACCTGTTGAATCCCGTTTCGGGGATAGCCGTCCTCGGCCATTCGGTCGACGGCCTCCTTGGCGATCGTCGGATCGAGGTCGACGGTCTCGAACGGGAAACCGAGGGCCTCGGCGGCGCTCCGGGCGTGTTGCCAGTCGTCGGTGAGCCCGAAGGTGGCGGTCACAAGCGTGAGGTCGTAAAACTCATCGAGAACAAGCGCGGCAAGCGAGGAGTCTTTGCCGCCACTGTACAGCAACGCGAGCTCCATTGGGTTATCGCCGCTGAATATCGAAGGATTTCGATTCGGGCTGGAGCTCCTTGAGGAGGGCCTTCATCTGGTCTTCATCGATTCGGTCCTGAATCCGGCCGCTCTGGGCTAAGGCGACGATCTGCTGTTCGACCTTCTCAGCGAACTGTGGTTTCGACATCTGGACGGCGTTGAGTCGCTGGCGGGCCCCATCAGTGAGATGCTGTTTCAACATCGCCTCCTTCTGGGCTTCGGCCTGCTGTTGGGCGGCCTCTTGGGCCTCCTGGTCCTGTGGCGATCCGCCCTGCTTGCGCTGTTCGAGCTCTTTGCGCTTCTGTTCGCGTAGCTCTTCGAGCCGGTCGTCGTCAGGGCTGTTGCTCATACCTACGTGTTTCCGTGCAGTCCCAAAAACGGTTTCGGAGCGGTCGACAGTCGAAGAAGATCTACGCGTAGCGTTCGAGTTCCGGCCGGTCGAGGGATTCGAAGACGTCCTGTGCGACCTCATCGAGGAACGAATCGCCCTCGGCGGTGGTCCGTCGACCCTCGCCCTGTGCGGTCTGGAGCAGGTCCTCGTCTTCGAGCTGGATCAGAACCTCGCGGATGATCTTTTTCGAACCCGAGACGTGGTTGGCCGGCGCAACCGAATACCGGTTGGAGCCGTCCTTGGTACCGCCGTACTCAGTAGCGAGTCGCTCGACACCGATTGGACCGTTCATCGCGACCTTCCGGAGGAGGCTGGCACCGCGTGTCTCCCAGAAGTCTTCCTGCTGTGGTGGCAGTTCGCGGTCTTGGCCGGTTTTCGTAAACTCGACCCAGTCAGGCGCTTCGAGGCGGTCGGCGAGCCGGTCGGCGAGTTCGTCGATGAACTCCTCGGCCGGGACGTCGTAGAGAGTTACCATGAGAGCGTATTCCGGATTGCCGCGTTTAAAGCCATCGTATTGCCGACGGACGGCGTATGCGGATCGGTAGCGTCCGAAGGGCTACGAGTCACGCTGTCGACGCTGTCTGACTGCGGACTCCGCAAAAACGATGCCGCCGGTCGCGGTCGGCAGCCAAAACGCCACCCCACGGAACAACACGACGCCAGCGACCACCGACGCCGCCGGAAGCGTCGACAGCGGTGTCGCGACGAGCAACCCGACTAACAGCCCCTCGATCCCACCCGCACCGCCCGGCAAGGGTAGGGCCGCCGCCACGGATCCAATCGGGACCACGACGAGCGCAGCCGCGAACGAGATCGGCGCGCCGATAGCTTCGAACGCGGCCCAGAGCGCAGCGATCTGACACAGCCACCCAACTGCGGAGTAGCCGAAGACAACAGTCAGTGTCCGTCGACTCCCGGCAATCAGTTCGAGATCAGCAACAAACCCCTCAATGCGGGCGGTCAATTTGGCCCGACTCGGCGGCGTTAATCGTGGCATAACGCTCCCAATCGGGCGAGCAATATGGGAGAGACCGGCAGCGAGACGAGCCGCAAGCCCGCTCCGTCGACGCCAGCCCGCCACACCGAGCAATGAGCCGACGACGGTGGCCACCACAGCAGCCACGGCAACAATAGTAAGCTGGTGGCTAAGCGAGCTGTCAACCGCGATCCAGCCGAGGCCCACCAGTCCAAACCCAACAGATGGAAAGACGTTGACCGTGTCGACGGTCGCCATCGCCGCGATTCCTCGCTCGTAAGGGGCTGAAGTTCGGTCGACGATTAACAGTCCCGTCAGCGGCTCCCCACCGGCGTGACCGAACGGCGTGACGTTGTTAGCAAACCCCGCGCCTGCTGACAGTAAGATACCAGTTACCGACGAGGTTGGGGTGTCCAACGCTCTGAGAACGTCTCGAATACCGAACCCCCATGCGGCAACCCAGCCACAGATCAGCAGTCCAACGAGCCCAACACCGCGGTTGTCGGCCTGCCGAAGGATCGCCACGACCTCGTCGACGCCAACGAGCCAGCCCAGAACAGCCAACACGACCCCCGCAAGGAGGAATCCGAGTGCTGTCGTTCGGAGCTGGCGGCTATCCATAGCGGGAGCATGAATTGAATCCAAAAGAACACACCGATCAGCTCTCGACGACACTTGCGGTCCAGAGAGTCCGCCAGTAATCAAGGATTATCCAGCGTCATCGAACCAACTCTGTCGGTATGAGGGTCTTAACTATACGTTTGATCTTGCCTGCGCGTGTCGACTGTCGATCACAATGGGTACGATGTTCCTAACGAAAACCGTCGACTGTGTAGGGCCACATCATGGCTCCTGCTATCGTTCATTTCACTGCTGGGTTCGTGACTGTGCTCATGATCCTCTGGCTACTACCGATCACCCGCTATCGTCTCACAGGCGCGTTTCTGGGTGGGGTCTGGGCGCTCCTCCCGGATATGCGTAAAATCGTCGACGGAGATCTGGCAGCAAATCTCGAGGCGCTTCATGATAGCGGAGTCGCCGACCTGTTCTTTTTTCATCATATGCTTGATCAGCCGTTTGTTCGAGAGAACTTTATCGTATTCGTGTTCCTCTCGCTTGCGGCACTCGGTGTTTCGTTCCTGCTGTACGACTGGCGGTTCGGCCAACGTACACCCCCCGTGCGGCTGTTTGGCTCATCGACCGACCCGTCGCGGACGAAATCCGAGTAACTCCCGTCGGATCAGTCGACAGTATGCGTTGTGGTAGCGTACCTCTTTCGAAATTCGGAAAATCGCTACGGATCTCGCAATTTATCGTCGGCCTTATTACGATGAGCGTACTTCGCCCGTGTAATGAGTACTGAGAGCAGTTCGGGGAGCTCGCAGGAAGACCGTACAATCCTGCTCATCGGCAGTGGACCGATCCAGATCGGCCAAGCCGCTGAGTTCGACTACTCGGGCGCACAGGCCTGCCGAGCACTCCAAGAGGAGGGCGCGCGGGTCGTGTTGGTCAACTCCAACCCGGCGACGATCATGACCGACCCCGAGATGGCCGACGAGGTCTACATCGAGCCGATCACGACCGAAGCCATCGCCGACATCATCGAACAGGAGCGACCGGACGGCGTCATCGCCGGCCTCGGTGGCCAGACCGGCCTCAACGTCACCGCCGAACTCGCCGAGGAGGGCGTTCTCGAAGAGTTCGACGTCGAGATCATGGGGACGCCGCTGGACACCATCTACGCAACAGAGGACCGCGACCTGTTCCGTCAGCGGATGCAGAACATCGGCCAGCCGGTTGCGAAATCCGTAACGCTCTCGCTTGACGAAGGCGAATCCGTCACTGATTTCGATTCGGGCGCGCTCCGCGACCGCGTCGAACAGGCCGTCGACGACGTTGGTGGCCTGCCTGTCATCGCCCGAACAACCTACACGCTGGGTGGCTCCGGCTCCGGTATCGTCGACGAGATGGACGAACTCGTCGAGCGCGTCCGCAAAGGGCTCCGCCTCTCGCGCAACAGCGAAGTGCTCGTCACCGAGTCCATCGCTGGCTGGGTCGAACTCGAATACGAGGTGATGCGCGACGCCGACGATTCCTGTATCATCATCTGTAATATGGAGAACATCGACCCGATGGGGATCCACACCGGCGAGTCGACGGTCGTCACCCCCTCGCAGGTCATCCCCGACGATGGCCACCAGGATATGCGCACGGCGGCACTCGATGTCATTCGAGAGTTGGGCATTCAGGGCGGCTGTAACATCCAGTTCGCGTGGCGGGACGACGGTTCGACCGGCGGCGAGTACCGCGTTGTCGAGGTCAACCCGCGTGTCTCCCGCTCGTCGGCACTGGCCTCGAAGGCCACCGGCTACCCGATTGCCCGTGTCACCGCGAAGGTCGCACTCGGCAAACGCTTGCATGAGATCTCAAACGAGATTACCGGCGAGACGACCGCCGCCTTCGAGCCAGCCATCGACTACATCGTGACGAAAGTCCCACGCTGGCCGATAGACAAGTTCGACGATGTCGACTTCGAACTCGGCACGGCAATGAAATCCACCGGAGAGGCGATGGCCATCGGTTCGACCTTCGAGGAGTCGCTCCTGAAGGCACTCCGGTCGTCGGAGTACGACCCCGCCGCCGACTGGGACGAGATCGACGACGAGACCCTAGAGTCTGAATACATCGAGAAACCGACGCCGGACCGTCCGTACGCCATGTTCGAGGCCTTCGACCGCGGCTACACGGTCGACGAGATCATCGAACTCACGGGGATCAAAGAGTGGTACGTCGAGCGGTTCAGCCGCGTGGCTGAGTCGGTGACCGCGGCCCAGAACGGCGACTTCACCCCGGCCGCGGTCGCCGGTCACACGAACGCCGAAATCGCTGCCGTCGCCGGTGGCGGCACCGATGTCGGCACTGTCGAACAAGAGGTTCCCGGCCGCAACTACAAACAGGTCGACACCTGTGCGGGCGAGTTCGCTGCCGAAACCCCGTACTACTACTCCGCACGTCTGCCGGAGTTCCAGAAAGGCCCGCTTCTCGGCGACGCCGCTGCGGGTGAACTGCGTGTCGACAAAGAGGTCGACAGCGTGGTCGTCGTTGGCGGCGGTCCGATCCGAATCGGACAGGGAGTCGAGTTCGACTACTGTTCGGTCCACGCGATTCAGGCACTGCGTGACCTAGATATCGAGGCCCACGTCGTCAACAACAACCCCGAAACCGTCTCTACTGATTACGATACCTCCGACGGACTCTTCTTCGATCCGATTTCGGCCGAAGAGGTCGCCGACGTGATCGAAGCCACCGGCGCAAACGGTGTGATGGTTCAGTTCGGCGGCCAGACATCGGTCAACATCGGCGAGCCGCTCCAGACCGAAATCGACCGCCGTGGACTCGACTGTGAGGTGCTGGGGACGACCGTCGAGGCGATGGACCTCGCCGAGGACCGCGACCGGTTCAACGCCCTCATGGATGAGCTAGGCATCGCCCAGCCAGAGGGTGGCACCGCGACCTCGAAAACTGAAGCACTGGAACTCGCCCACGAGATCGGCTACCCCGTTCTCGTGCGTCCGAGCTACGTGCTGGGTGGCCGTGCGATGCGTGTCGTCCACGACGATCAGGAGCTCGAACACTACATCGAGGAGGCCGTGCGTGTCTCACCGGACAAGCCAATCCTCGTCGACCAGTTCCTCGACGACGCGGTCGAACTGGATGTCGATGCCGTCTCGGATGGCGAAAACGTCCTGATCGGCGGCGTGATGGAACACGTCGAGAGCGCGGGTGTCCACTCCGGCGACTCGGCGTGTATGATCCCGCCGCGCTCGCTGGACGACGCAACGATGGCCCGCGTGCGCGACGTCACCGAAGGCATCGCTGAGGCCCTCGAAACCGTCGGCCTGCTGAACGTCCAGCTTGCGGTGAAAGACGGCGTGGTGTACGTCTTGGAGGCGAACCCACGTTCCTCACGTACGGTTCCGTTCGTCTCGAAGGCCACGGGCGTTCCGATTGCCAAAATCGCCGCCAAGGTGATGACCGGCAAAACGCTCGCCGAACTCGCGGTCGAGGAGCAGATCCCCGAACAGACGAGCGTCAAGGAGGTCGTCCTGCCGTTCGACCGCCTGCAGGGATCCGATCCGCGTCTCGGACCGGAGATGAAATCCACCGGCGAAGTGATGGGCAGTGCCGACACGTTCGGCAAGGCCTACGCCAAAGCCCAAGACGCCACCAACAAATCGATCCCACAGTCGGGTGTCGTCGCAATCGATCTCTCCGATGATGCGTTCCCGGACCCCGATACTGAGGCTGGCGAGGAACTCGTCGATGGGTTCGGCGAGTTCTTCGAATTCTGTGAGGCCGTCGACCTCGTCGATGCCGCCCGCAAAGGTGACGTAGATCTGATCATCTCCCGTGACCGCAACCTGCTTGAGGTCGCCGTCGAGGAGAACCTTACCTACTTCTCGACCGCGGCCAGCGCAAACGCCGCGCTTGAAGCAATCCGCGCGGCTGACGAACCACTCGACGTGGTCTCGATTGCGGACCGTCCGAAACGCATCGCCCAGTGGGGCCGGTAGTCGACGACAACGGTCGCTAACTGACGACGACTGATTTTTCTGTACGTGTTGGTGGTGATTACTCGCGTCGATTATGAGAGGATATCTGAATGGTTCTGGAAGGGTAATATAAAACCAGTCGCTGTAGTCGTTTGTGAAATACGACCGATATTTATAAGCATATTTTTGAGACTGCTTTGTAAGGCAGCTATATTTATAAGTCGACAACTCAGGAGAGTTTGCCGAGTGCTTCGAAGAAATCGGCGACTGGGCCAGCGAGTCGAACCGGTGGTTCGGCCCGCGAGACCGTGATTTCGCATGGGACATCGAGTTCGTGTGGCCGTCGACCATCGCTGACGACCACCACGTGATCGGCGTCCGCAACCGAGATGGTGACCTCGCAGTCGCCAGCCACCACCAGCGGTGGCATTGCCTCCGTGCCACACATCTCGTTGATGATCAGGCCGTTGATCGACGGGTGGACAAGCGGCCCGCTCTCGCTGAGATTGTAGGCTGAACTCCCAGTTGGGGTGGCGATCAGGATACCATCAGCGTGGCCGCTGGTGTAATGTGAGCCGTCGATCTCGACCTCGAACGTTGCGCCGCCGCCGTGGCCGCGCCGCGGGCCGGTGACGACGATCTCGTTGACTGCGGGGACGCTTTCCCACTCCTCGAAGCTGGCAGTGAGCCGTGGGGCCTCCCGGACCTCCTGTCTCCCCTCGCGGAGCGACTCAACCTCCTCGCGGACGGCCTCAATGGCCTCGTCGGGCCTGACGGCATTTAAAAAGCCGACTTCGCCGAGGTTGACGCCCAGAATCGGCGTACCGCCAGCCCCGCGGGCGGCGAACAGAAACGTGCCGTCGCCACCGATGCTGACCACGAGATCACACTCCGCAAAGCTGTCGACGTCCGCGCCAGCCGCGGGCGCGTCGACCGTGCTGGCGGTCGCCTCGTCGAGCCGACAGTCGACGCCCGCCGCACCGAGTGTGGCTCTGATCTCGGCAGCTAGTGCTGTTGCCCGGCTGTTGCCCCGCTGTGCGACGATTCCGACCTCCATGCACGCCGATTGAGAGCCGAGGGCAAAAGCCCTCCGTCACCGTTTCGACGGGAACATTCATACTTACGGATATTCTTGAGTCGGTATGAATCATCAACCACTGCGATGGACGGTCGCATCCCGCGAGATGCGAGTTCGCAGTCAGGTGGGTGAGAGCCGATGAGTGGCGACTGGTTCGAGGAGGCCATCAGCGAACTCGACGAGGAGGAGTTGGACGACGAGGATCTCAAAGCGTTAGAAGAAAACGGTGAGATCGAGGATCTCGACAGCGATAGCGAGACCGAAGATTCTGAGGACGACACCGAAACAGCCGACTCAGACGTTGACACACCAGCAGCGCCGGATGACGAGCCGGCGGCTGCAGAGGCGACTGACGACGAGTCAGCAGCCGATGTGTTCGGGTTCTCGGCTGATGAGCCCGATGAGGCCGATGCCGCCGGGGATGAAACCGAGGCAACGCACGAGTCGACTGACGAGTTCGGATTCGGTGCCGACGATCCCGAACTGGAAGTAAACGAGGTCGACGGGAGCAACGACACGGTCGACCAACAGGAACCGACTGAACCGACCGATGACCCAGTCGACACGGCCGACGGAGAAGCCACCAGCAGTGCCGACGAGTTCGACGCTGACAGTACGGACGAACAGCCGTCTGTACCCCCATCCGAGACTGACGATAACAGTACGGATGACGCAGGCATCGATCAGACGGAGACAGACACAGTGGCGTCGGATGCTGTCGACGCCGGCGAGCAGGCTGGGCCATCGACGGCCCAATCCCCCGAGGAGTTCGGCTTCAGTATCGAAGATGAAGGCGACGAGACGGCCACCTCAACCGACCCACCACCAGATACCAACGAGGCGTCGACGCCGGAGCCTGATTCGGAGCCATCGGACGATCCGTTCGGCTTCGGCAACAGTGGCGGCGGAAGTAGCGGTGGTAGCGGTGGTGGCGGGATGGGAGACTCTGATGACGACGATTTCGGCTTCGGTGGGTTCAGCGGCGGCGGTGGCGGTGGCGGTGGTGGCGGCGCACCGAGCCCATCGAGCCCCGAGGATTTCGACGAGGAGAATTTCGAATCTGATATCGACCGGATCGATCTCGGGATCAAGGGACTCGACGAGATGATCCTCGGCGGCGTCCCCGAGCGGTCGCTGATCGGTATCATCGGTGGGGCCGGGACCGGGAAAACCACCTTCGCCCTCCAGTTTTTGAACGAAGCCCTCGAAAACGGCGAGCGCGCGGTCTTCATCACGCTCGAACAGACCGAAGAGGCCGTGTTGTCGACCGCCGAGGAGAAGGGGTGGCCGTTCCGGGAGTACGCCGACGACAACCAACTCGCAGTCGTCGTCCTCGACCCAGTCGAGATGGCAAACAGTCTGGCAACGATTCGGAGCGATATCTCGCGGTTGATCCGCGAGTTCGGTGCCTCGCGGCTCGTGCTGGACTCCGTATCCCTGCTTGAGATGATGTACGACCATCCAGCCAAGCGACGGAGCGAAGTGTTCGACTTCACGCGCTCGCTCAAAGACGCCGGGGTGACGACACTGCTGACCTCCGAGGCCAGCGAGGACTCCTCGCATGCCTCTCGCTACGGCGCGGTCGAATACCTCACGGATGCCTTCTTCGTCCTGCGGTACGTCCGGACCTCGAACTTCGAGGAAACCCGGCTGGCCATCGAGATCCAGAAGATCCGGGATGCAAACCACTCCCGAGCGACGAAACCCTACGACCTCACCGACGAGGGGATGAGCGTCCACCGACAGGCCAACATCTTCTGACCGCCAAGAGTTCACAACTCGGTCTGACCGGTGTTATTTCACCACTCGTTGCGATAGACGCGTATGGAGCTATTCGATGACAGCATTGTCCCCGAGCACGCACGGGAACGGAAACAGGCGGCTCGGGCGTTTGCGGCCGACGAGATTAGCCCGGTTGCGGCCGACTACCACGCCTCCGGCGACTATCCGTGGGACGTCCTAGAGGCTGCAATGGACGAGGGGTTTGTCGCCCAAGAGATCAGCGAGGAGTACGGCGGCGAGGGGTACGACCTCTATCAGCTGTTGGCAACTGCCGAGGAATTTTTCCGAGCCGACGCTGGCATTGCGCTGACTCTCCAACTGGCCGGGTTCGGCTGTGAGATGATCGAACGCTACGGCTCCGAGTCACAGAAAGAAGCCTACCTCCGGCCTATCGCAGCCAATGATCAGATCTCTGGATTGGCGGTTTCCGAACCGCAGACAGGATCGGATCTCGCCGGAATGTCGACTGAAGCGACAAAAGTAGACGGTGGCTACCGACTCAACGGTGAGAAGTACTGGGTCGGTAACGCCGTCGAGGCCGACTGGCTCACCCTCTATGCAAAAACGGGTGACCGGGAAGACCGGTACAGTAATTTCTCTATTTTCATAGTCGACACCGACCGCGAGGGATACCATGCCGAACACGTCCCCGAGAAAATCGGCATGCGGGCCTCCAAACAGGGCCACATCGTGTTGGATGATTGTTTCGTCCCCGAGGAAGCCCTCATCGGCACCGAGGGTGGCGGCTTCTACATGCTCACGGAGTTCTTTAATAAAGGCCGAGTGATCGTCGGCGGCCACGGACTGGGTCTGGCGGCGGCGGCCATCGAGGAAGCCGAGGCGTTCGTCCACGAGCGTGAGGCCTTCGGGCGGACGGTCGACGAGTTTCAGGCCGTCCAGCATACGCTGGCGGATATGCGACTCCAGTTCGAATCTGCCCGAGCGCTCACGTGGCGGGCCTGCCGGAAGGTCGTCGAGGGCGAGAACCCGGGCTACTGGGCGGCGCTGGCCAAGACACACGCGACCGAGGCGGCGATCTTCTGTGCCGAACAGGGAATGCAGCTTCACGGCGGGCGGTCGATCTTTGCGGATCGACGCATCTCGCGGGTCTATCGTGACGTGCGGATTCCGGCCATCTATGAAGGGGCCAACGAGATCCAGCGAAACCTGATCTACCGCCATCGACCGTAGCGTCGACGGATCGAACGCTTGTTTAAACCGAGACGTCGGCGACGTTCTGTTTGAGTCGGGTCGTGAGCACGAGCAGGAACGTAATGAACATGATCGTCAGCACGATACTAATGGACTCGACGAGGGCGGACTGAACCCCGACGAGGACGCCGACCTCGACCGCGCTCGCAGCGCCTGCGCTGAGGAGGATGGCGATAATGTAGGTCAACATCGTATCGAGGACCGTTCGGCTCGACATTGCGGCTCCTTTGATCCGTGCCGCAAACGAGACGCCATACAGCGTAAAGCCAATACTCGCGGCCAGCTGGACGACAAGGGTCACGCTATTCAATCCAAGCAGGATGATGATCATGAACTGGATGAAGGCGATGAACAGAAACCCCGCCTCGATCCAGCGGATACTCTCGATTGAGATCGGCATCGAGACCCCCCTGTCTTCGGTCTGCTGTGGCGATTCGAAGTACAGTTCCCGCATCGCCAGCGCGAAAAAGATAATAACGAACAGCTGGCAGAGCCGCCGGATCGAACCGACGAAGCCGGCGCTGGCCGGAACGATATCCGCCGCCGCGATTACCTCGGCAGTGCCTGTCACGGCGTACAACGCGCCGACGATCCCAGCCAGAATGACGTACTCCCACATCTCCGAGTTGATCGTCCGCCGGTTGGAGTTCTGCATCGTGTAATAGGTCAAACTGATCGAGGCAACGAACAGCAGCATATAGGCCGTCAGCCGAGTGACGATCACAGTCCCTTCCGGATTCTCCAACAGTGTCATATTGCCCCCCCGCTGAGTGCCTGTCTGAGTTCGGTCCGGAAATCCTGTACCGTGTTGTAGCGGTAGAGTTTGGACTTCCGGAAACATTTCGCGAGCACCGTGTCGACGCCATCCGAAAGCTCGTCGGTAAACTGGCTGGCCGGCGGTGGCTGTTCTTCGACGACCTTCTGCAGCACGACTCCCGGCTGGCCGTCGAACGGCAACCGCCCGGTAAGGAGTTCGTAGACAATTAGCCCCAGATGGTAGATATCGGTCGAGGCGTCGACGCCACCGAACTGGTCGGGCTTGACCTGCTCGGGGGCCGCATACATCGGCGGCACTCCCATCGGCAGCGCCGACAGCTGACAGAGCAACTGCGAGATACCCCAGTTGCTAATCTTGGGATAGGGCCAGACGTTGCCATCGTAGGTCCGGCTGAAGATCACGTTCCGTGGCGTCAGCCCGCCGTGGATCACACCCGAGCCGTGGGCATGACAGACGGCGTCGACGATGCGGTCGATGATCCAGCGAGCCTCTCGATCCGACAGTGAGCCGAGACGGTCGCTGAGCCGTTGGCCCTCCTGATACTCGACGACGAACCACGGCTTTGGGATCGTGCCGTGGGCGACAACCGGCACGATGGCGTCGTGATCGTCGACTGACTGCCACTCGTTGAGTGTCTCGGTGAACTCAGTGTCGAACTCAGCGGGGGCGCGGTGTTGAATCTGGGTGAGCAGCGCGGAGTGCGTTCTCTCTCTGTCCGAGTACCGGACCAACCAGAGGTCGACGTGACTCCCCGAGCCGCGGGATTTGATCGGGTCGAACGCCTCACGTCTGGCCTCGACCGGCGGCGGGGTCGGCGGTGGCTCAGTTGGAGGTCGACCGCGCTCCTCGCGGTCTGGGGGCTCCTCGACGGTCTCATCGTCCTCGGCGGCAGTGCCGAGTCCCTGATACTCGGAGGCCTCACCGGTGAGCGTCGTCACCGACCCCGAGAGTTCGCGGTCACGGATCGACGCGATCAGCTGTTTGTTGTGGACGTCGTCCCGGAGATCGAGATCCTCGATAGCGTCTCTGACGAGCTCTGGATACTCCGCGGCGATGTAACCCAGTGCACGAATAATGTCCTCGTGAACCGACTCCGGCTCGCTTTCGAGCAGTGAGGCGAGTGCACGAACGGAGCCAGTCACGGCCTCGGGGTTGGCCGACACGACGAGACCAAGTGCCCACGACGCCGAGAGCCGGACTGTCTTGTCCGTACTCTCGAAGAGATGGAGAATCCGGTTCAACTCCTTTGAGTCGAACGTCTCAGGCTCTGTGATCGCCGCGTTTAGGACCGTCTCTGCGGCCCGTTGTTCTGTCCCCGATCCATCCATTATTCTACGTACTTAGTTTTCTACCATATAATTTCTCTGAATAGAGAGCTACAGCCCGTCAGACGGGAGCCAATCCCGACGCCGCCACCGGCCGAATACACCCGCTTTGTATCGGCTGTCGACAGAGAGAAATACCGCGAATTCGGAGAGTAGAGAATTCCTAACCAAAGACTAGTGGCCAACTACCACCGAGGATTTACCCGTCTTGAGAGCCAATGGCACAGTGTGAAAAAAACCGAGCTTGTTCACCTGCATGCACTTTTAGTGCTCCTCTCGGAGCGGGTCGTCGACCAAGGAATCGTCGACCGCTCGTATTTCGAGCCCTACGCTGAGCTCGACGTCACGCCGGTTTCCTTTCGGGCGCGCCGCGACCGCCACGAGGAGGCCGTGCTCCTGTTGGCGGCACTGCTGGCGGCGGCAGTGAGCGACGAGTATGAGCCACCACCAGATGTCGAGACCATCCGCACCGAATCGGATTCGACGCCGTCGTCTCACTCTTCGGCACCGTCGTCGTAGCCGGTCATCTCCCCCGAAGTGGTCGGTTACCCCCACGTCCATTTCGAATCGAGGACGAACCGATAGATACCACTGATAACGATAGCAACCCCGTTGCCCACCAAGACGATGGCAACCCCGTCTTCAGCCAAGTATGGAATCAAAAGCCATTCGACGAGTACGTAGAGGATTCCGAGCTGGATCGGGATCGCCGAGCCACGGACGAGGTTTGTTTTTAAAAGGCCGATCAGATACGCGACCGTACCGGTATTTTGGGACTGCTCAAACGTCCACGCGTTGTTGAGAATATAGGAGAGAATGATCGTCAGTTCGATAGCGATCAAGGCTCCCAAGAGGTAGTTCAGATCGCCCCAATCGAGAAACAGCCACAACAAGAACTGTTGGACACCAGCGGTGAGCGCGCCGACGATAACGAACCGCCGTAGGAGTGTGACAAGTGGACCATGGGTGAGATTCCGCAGAAAGGATCTGAACATCTATTTGTAGCCAAGGGCTTCGAGGCGGGCGTTGAGGTCCTCGTCGACAGCGTCGTCGGCCGCAGCCGTCGCTGTCGACTGGTCGCTGGCCAACAGCGTGAGATGCTCCTCGACGCGCTCGCTGAATCGGTCGATCACGGCCTGTTGCTCTGTGGTCGGGTCGGCCGCGAGATCAGTCTGTTGGGTCGGGTCCGAGGGTCGGTCGTAGAGTTCGACCTTGCCGGTGTCGACGTTCTCGATGTATGTCCAGTCGCGGTCACGGACACTCACGAGGAGCTCTCCATCCGACAGCGACCGCGGGATCGGCTGGGAGGTGACCTCCTCGCCACGGACAGTCACCGAGACAATCGGCTCGTCGACCGGATTTTGGCCGGAGGTGACCGCCGAGACGAGCGAGTGACCCACCCAGTCGGGGTGAGGGTCGACGCCGAGCAGATCGGCCACCGTCGGCGGGATATCGGCCAGACTCACCTGTGGGTCGACACAGCGTGGGTCCTCGCCGGGCACGTCGATAATAAAGGGGACGTGAATCAGTTCGTCATACAGTTTGGGGTAGTGGGCGAGATGGCCGTGTTCCTGAAATTCCTCGCCGTGGTCGCCAGCGATGATGATCGCGGTGTCGTCGGCCAGTCCGTTTGCTTCGAGGGCGTCGCGCAGTCGACCAATGGAGGCGTCGACCTGTCGGACGGCCGCCTGATACAGCGTTCGAAGTTCAGTGAGCGTCCGCTCGTCGACCTCCAGTCCGAGTCCGGTTCGGGTGTGGGCGTGAAGCATGCGATGGGTCCCAAACAGGTTCGACGAAACCTCCCGGATGTAGCGCGGCGCGGGAACGTACGGCGTGTGGGCATCCATGTAATGGACCCAGCAAAAAAACGGCGAATCAGCGTCTTCGAGGAATGACGTGGCGGCATGTTCGACATCGAACATTCGGGAGGTGTCGAGAAACGGCCGGTCGTCGGAGTTCCCGCGGAGCCACGACCCCGCCCGGCGGAGCGGGGAGGTGGCCAACTGAATCCAAGCCTCGACGGTCGGATGGGTGGCGAGATACTTACTATAGATACTCGACCCCACGCTGGCGACAAAGGGCTCGAACTCGTCGAAGCCAGCGTCGTACCCCCAGTGAGAGGTCAGAAATCCATTGGCGGCGTTGAAGCCACCGGTCGAGATGTCTGCTTCCGAAAGCACCGAGGCGAGTGCGCGTGACTCGGTGATCCCGACCCGGTCGGAATCCGCAAACACCGGCCGCGAAGAGAGAATCGACGGAAAGGAAAATGGCGTCCAGTTGCCGTTCGCAAACGCTCGCTCGAAGCGGGTTCCCGACTCGGCGAGCGAATCCATCACCGGCGTGAGTCGACTCTCGTCATATGCGCCGACAGCATCCGCTCGGAGCGAGTCGACCGTAATAAGAACAACATTTGACACGTCTCTAGAACGATCCATGATTGGTTGTGAGTGTACTGAATAGAGATGTGACTCCGCTTGATATTTTCGGTTAGTCGCTTATATTTGGACAGAAAGTTCCCATTTGTTCACATATTGGACCCCACGTCGTCGCTATCGGCGTGGCTACTGGAGTCGGTCGACCAGCTCGCGGAGCGTTTCGAGGTCATACTGGCCGGGCGCGGTCGCCCCCTCGGGGTCGACTGGCGCGTAGCCGATTGCCGAGCCGTAGACCGGCGCAACTGCTCGGGTATGCTGACCCGCTGTACCCATCGCCATCGTGGCAACGGTCTGTCCCGCCTCGACCGCACTGTGTGTCGCCGACAGCACGGCGAGAGCGTCGCTCCGGTCAGTAGCGGTCACGGCGAGTTTGCCGACATCACCTTCGTTGCTTGCGTGAGCTAAGAGATCGATCATCCCGTCGACCGATGGCGTCGACTCGAAGTCGTGGACCGAGGCGATGACACTAACGCCAGCCTCGCGGGCGGTCGTTCGGAGTTCGCGTGCCTGATCGGTTGCCGCTTCGGAGACGCTGCCGTCGAGTGCACCGAGTTCGAGGTCGACCGCTGCCACCGCCTCGTGATCGAGTGCCGAATTGAGGGTGTCGAGTCGACTGGCTTCGTCGTCGGCCTCGCCGCCCTCCCATGCAGCGCGATTGGTGACGATCAGCGGGAGGTCGCCGCTGTAGGCGTCGATTTGGGTGAGTGAATCAGTGGCGAGATCCAGCCGGAACTCCACGGCATCTGCATGATCGCGGGCCGCAGGCTCCGCCGAGAGGTCGTCGGTCGCCGCCGCAAGCACGAACGAGTCGAAATCGAGGCTGGTCATAGTGGGCGATTCTCGGCGACCCGCAAAACAGCACCGTTCGGCCCTGCTGGCTCTCGGTGTCTCGCAGCTATCCGCGTCGGTCGACAATACGGTCGACAATCGACCCGGTTGAGAGCAGTTCGTCGGGATACTGCTGGTCGCGGGCACTCGCGCGCTCGACCCGGCAGTCGATCCCCCGGTCGGCCAATGCTGCTCGAATACCGTCGGCGTCATGATGTTGGTCGTAGCCGAGAACGATCACGTCGGGTTGGATCTCCTCAATCGGGACGAAAATGTCATCGGGATGGCCCAGTCGGGCGACGTCGACGACCGCCAAGGCCTGAACCATGTCGAGTCGTTGGCGATCCGAAAGGATCGGCGGTGCTTTGTGCGTCACGTTGTCTGAGCGGGCGACGATGACGTGGAGTTCGTCGCCATAGGTCGCGGCATCCTCGAGATAGTGGACGTGGCCCGGATGCAGGATGTCGAACGTGCCTTGGGCGACCGCACGCGTTGGTCGAGTCATGAGAGTTCCTCGTCGATGTCTTCCTGGGTGAAATCAAAGAAGGTCTCCTCGGGGAGATCAACGTCGAGAACATCAATCGAGCGGGGGTCGCCGTTGCTGTCGAAGACGCGCCAGTCGCCCCAGTCGTAGGGCGCGCCGATGATGATGTGGACATCGCCCTTGTGGAAGGTGCCGAGATCCGCGTTGCTCGGTCGGAGGACGCCGTTTGGGTGCGAATGGACCGAGCCGACGGCCTTGATGTCGTTGGGGACCATGTTGGTCTGGACGGTCGCGCTCATCGGGTCCGATTTCGTGCCGGGGATCACGAGCACGTCGGTGATGACCTGGCCCTCTTTTTCGAGACCGAGTTTGCGGGCATCTTCGGCCCGCAGGAAGCCCATGTACTCGTTGGGATGGGTTTCCTCGGAGGCTTCGAGCGCGAACTCTAGGGTGTCGCGGGCGATGCCGAGAATCTCGCTCGATCTGAAGAGCCGCATTGTCGGTGTTCGGGTGGGCGACCATCTAAGGTTTCCGAACTGTCGACTCAGCCGAGTTCCGAACGGTCGACTCCCCCACTCGGCTGGCGGCACGAGATAATAAGCTTAACACGTGGGTCACGCATACGGGTCTGTATGACAGACGATACCGCCGGGGAGTCCGGCGAGCGGGATGATTCGCGTCCCGTTGTCTTCGACCTCGCGCCTGACTGCACACTTGCAGACATCGAGCAGGGTGCGAACTATCACGCCGTCGTCAACGGTGTTGTTGCCTACGGCGTTTTCGTTGACATCTCCGACTCCGTCTCCGGCCTCGTTCACGAATCGAATCTCGACCACGACTACAGCGTCGGCGACCGCCTCGTCGTCGAACTCGAAGAGCTCAAAGAAAACGGTGACGTCGCCTTTGACGTCCCTGACATCGACAACTACCGAACCGAGGTCGTCGACCACGAACCCGACATTACGCCAATCGGTGACCTCCAGACCGGCAGCGAGTCGACCATCGAAGGCTCTGTCGTCCAGATCAAACAGACCGGCGGGCCGACGATCTTCCACATCAACGACGGCACCGGCATCGTCAGCGCCGCCGCCTTCGAGGCCGCCGGCGTCCGGGCCTACCCGGAGGCCGAAATCGACGACATGGTTCGGGTCAGCGGCAGTGTCGAAACCCACCAAGACGTCCAGCAGATCGAAGTCGACTCGCTTGCAGTCCTCGATGGCGAGACCGAAGTCGACGCCCAAGCGTCCTTGCAGTCGGAACTCGACGAGCGGTCGGCCGCCGCCGACATCGAGCCGCTGATCGAGTGGCCCGCTTTCGAGCCTATTTTCGAGGAACTCAAGGACGTCGCCCAACTGCTTCGGGAGACCGTCCTTGAGGGTCGACCACTGCGCGTCCGCCACCACGCCGACGGTGACGGCATGTGTGCGGCCGCACCGGTCCAGTTGGCACTCGAAAACCTGATCGCCGACGTTCACGGCGACCCGGAGGCCCCACGCCACCTGTTCAAACGACTGCCGAGCAAGGCCCCCTACTACGAGATGGAGGACGTCACTCGTGACCTGAACTTCGCCCTCGAAGGACAGGAGCGACACGGCCAGAAGCTTCCATTCCTCCTCATGCTCGACAACGGGTCGACTGAGGAGGACGTGCCTGCCTATCAGAACCTCGCTCACTACGATATCCCAATCGCAGTGATCGACCACCACCATCCGGATCCCGAGGCCGTCGAGCCGCTCCTCGATGCCCACGTCAACCCGTATCTGTACGGTGAGGACTACCGCATCACCACCGGGATGATGTGTGTCGAACTCGCTCGCCTGATCGATCCCTCGATCAGCGAGGATCTCGAACACGTGCCGGCGGTTGCGGGGCTTTCGGATCGCTCGAAAGCCGATGTGATGGCCGACTACGTCGACCTCGCAAACGAGGCCGGCTACGACCGCTCGCACCTCGAAGACATTGGTGAAGCACTCGACTACGCCGCCCACTGGCTCCGCTACAGCGAGGGCAAAACCCTCGTGACTGATGTCTTGGACGTCGGCTGTGACGACCCAGCGCGCCACGAGCAACTCATCGAGTTCCTCTCGGAGCGCGCCGAGCGGGATATCGACCGCCAACTCGACGCGGTCGAACCCCACGTCGAACACGAGCGACTTGATTCGGATGCGCATCTCTACCGCGTCGACCTCGACAACTTCGCCCACCGATTCACCTACCCTGCGCCGGGCAAGACCACCGGCAATCTCCACGACCGCAAGGTCACTGAGACCGGCGAACCCGTCATCACCATCGGCTACGGGCCGGATTTCGCCGTCCTCCGGAGCGATGGAGTCCGACTCGACATTCCGCGGATGGTCACCGAACTCAACGAGGAGCTCCCCGGTGCCGGTGTCTCCGGCGGCGGTCACCTCGTTGTCGGCTCGATCAAGTTCGTCAAGGGTCGACGTGAGTCCGTCATCGACCTTCTCGTAGAGAAGATGGCCGAAGCCGACCTCGACGAGTCGCTGTCGACGGCCGCGCCCCTCGAATAGTCGCTGACGTTATCTCTTTTCGGCGAAGGTGAGTCGACGGTTCAACACCAACACAACCCCACCAGCGACACCGATAGCGACGACGAGGATGCCGACAGGGAGGTCGTCAGCTCCGCCGCCGGACCAGTCGCCGTCGAACACCGCGGCGTAGTAGTCGGCAACCTCGGCATCTTCGATAGCAAGAGCCACCTCACGGTTGTTGTCGACCGAGTTTTCGTTCCAGTTGATGCTCCCGACAACAGCCGTATCATCAGCAACGATGCCTTTGGCGTGAATCTTGCCGAACCGGCCGTTGCCCGCCGCCAGTCGTACGGTTAACGTCTCGGACTGCCCGGTTCGCTCGCGGAGCGTCGACGCCAATGCCTTGTTTTCCTCTTCGTTGTACCAGCGACTCCCCAACAGAATCCGGACGTCGACGCCGCGGTCGGCCGCCCGAAGCGCGGCCCGAAGCAGTCGAAACTCGCGGTCGCCAATCGACGGCTGGACGATCAACAGTCGGTCGTCGGTGCTGTTTATAAGCTGTATAAGCTCCTCGTCGGCGTTGTCCGGCGCAGTAAGAACGGTGACTGCATCGGCAGTGGCAGTCATCGGCGGCTGGTTTTGTGAGTAGGAGCCGGTTGCGGCCTCCACTTCTGTAGTCTCGGCCGTCGACCGGAACTTGCTCCACGAGACGGTGTCGTTCCACGTCGCATCGTGGGTAAATACCGCCGCCAGTTCGTCGGCCGTTTTCGGTGAGTCGACGGTCACCCCCCAGCCGCGGTTTTCGCGGCCGCCGGTGCCCGAGGGTTTCCAGTTTTCGGTGAGGACGACCGCGCGGTCGTCGACCACCGCGTATTTGGGATGATGATAGCGAAATCGGGCCTGCTCGCCGGTCATCACTTGCACGTCGACACCTGCCTCGGTGAGCCTGTTCAGCCGGTCGGCCTGCTGGGTCGACATCCCACCCACTGGCCCGCCCTCGACGAGTACTCGCACGGTCGTCCCACGCTCATGGGCGGCGATCAGTTCGTCGACTACGCGCTGGGACGTGAGCGTATACGCCGCAAGATACAGTCGCTGGTCGGCTCCCTCGATGGCTGCAAGCGGCGCGTCGGGGCTGTCGGGGAGGACGAACGCCTCGACCGGCGTCGAGTTGATGGTCGCTGGCTCCCGCGGTTGGAACCCATTCGGCAACCAGTGTGACTCGTGGTCGCGGTGCCAGCGCTGGCTCTCGGGGGCATCCTCGTAGCTGACGCGGTCGACAAGTTGGCCATCCCGCCGCAGTTCGAGGCGTTCGCCACCGACCGCGAGTTGGAGATTGGCCGAGGTCTCGACGACCGTCGCGTTCGTGTGAGTGGCCGTCTTGTCCGGGTGGCGAGTGATCGCGAACTCGCCGATTCCGTCGGGGAGACGGGCAGTTCCCTCGCCGTCGGAGAGCGTCCAGTTGCCCGCTTTGTCGATGTCGACTGTTACGAATTCGCCGTGGTTCTGTGGGGTCGTTGGGTTGGGATACAGTTCGACGATTCGGCCATCGGCGGCCTCAGTTGCGGTGTGTGTCGACTGGTGGTTTCCAGTGCTGTGGGCGACAGCCGTGCCGCTCATGATGGCAACACCGACGATGGCGAGCCAGCAGCCGATGACAAGGGCCTGTCGGAACCGTGAGTCGACGGAGATGCGAGGGACCACGGAGAGGGTGGTCCCATATTCCTATAAAAACGTCCGGGCGGATGGACATGGCACTTATTGGTCGGTACAACGTGAAACCAGTATGGTTGAGTTGGTGCTCGTCGTCGCCGTGGTGCTCCTCATTGTCGGGGTCGTCGGCAGTGTCCTGCCACTGGTACCCTCGGGGCTGGTCTCGCTCGCGGGAGTCTGGACATACGTCTTGTTCGGCAGCGAGCCAGTCGGGGTGTTCGTGGTGGTGAGCCTGACGCTGGCGGGGATCGCGGCGGTACTCTTTGATCATTTCGCCGGGCCGATTGCGGCCCGCGCCAGCGGCGCCTCGACCGAAACGATGATCGCGTCGACGATTGGTGGACTGGTGATGCTACTCGTGTTGGGACCGATTGGGATCATCGTCGGCGTCGTCGGCACCGTCTTCCTGCTCGAACTGAGAAACGGTAGCGAGATGGATATCGCCACGAAGCGCGCGCTGTACACCACTGTCGGCGTGCTCGCCTCATCAGTCGTGCAGGTGTTAGTGACGCTGTCGATGCTCGGTGCCTTCGTGCTGTTCGTGGTCGTCTTCTGACTCACTATCCCAAAAGAATATATCGGAGTCACCTGTCGAAACCAGTATGAAACGACGACTGTATGCCGGACTGGTAGGTATGACGATGCTATCGGGCTGTTCGGCGATTACGGGTGGTGATTTCTCGAACGACGAAGTCGGCCAGACCTACAGTACCGACGATAGTATTGATCTGACGCTCGATCAGGTCGAGACACAACAAGGCGGGCGAGTCTGGTTTGGCGAGGAGAGTCCGATCACTGGTCAGAGCGACAGGATTCAGTTCGTCCTGCTGCATCTCGTCGCAACGAACACGACTGAGTCGGCGATAGCGATGCCGTCGGCCGACGATTTCTCGCTGATGGTCGGTGATTCCCAACACGATCCGCTGCAGGTGAAGTATGCCGAACTCATCGACGGTATCGAATCGCCGCTGACCGACCCGGTTTCGGGACCCCTATTTCCGCCAGGCGACGAAATCGGCCCCGACGAGGAACTCGCTGGCTGGTTCGTCTTTACGATCCCAACGAATGCGTCGACGGTAGTGTTGGAGCTCCGACGGAACGACGACATCGAACTCGACTGGTCAGTTACCCTGTGAGATCGTGCTCGACCAAGTGGATGCTGGTCGACGATCTGTAGCGAACTCGGTGTCGGTGCTGATCGCTGATCAGTAGGTAGCGATACAGACAGTCGTCGACATGTGGGTATACGCCTGCACAGGTCAGCTATTCACACAGGGCCAGCAGTCAGAAACAAAGCTATTCAGCAGCTGTTTGTGAGCCCTAACCGACACACACGTATGGAACTATCGGCTACTCAAGGGCCGGAAACGCGGAGCGAAATCACCCACCTCGTCGAGACGGTTATCGAGCAACTCCCGGAGATCAAGACCATACTGGCGAGAGAGCGCGGGACCAGTGGGAAAACAAATCCCAGTGGCGATACCCAGAAAGTCGCTGACGACAAGATCGACGAGCTCCTCTTCGATGCGATGGTCGACCTCGACGGCTTCGGAGAGTTCCTCAGCGAAGAACGCGAAGAGATCGAACAGATCGGCTCGGGGCTCTCGATTGCGACCGACCCGCTCGATGGCTCCTCGAACATCCAAACGAACACCACCGTCGGGACGATCATCGGCGTCTACGACGCCCCGTTGCCCGCTGTCGGACGTGATCTAATTGCGAGCGTTTTCGTGGTGTTCGGGCCACTGACGACGGTTGGGGTTGCGGCCAACGACGAACTCGTCGAGTACATCATTCAGGACGGCGAGATCATCGAGGCAGAACAACTCACGATGCCTGCGGAGGATGGCATCTGGAGCTTTTCGGGACAGCCGACCGAGTGGACGCCCGCACTGCGATCCTACAAGGAGGCACTGAGCGAACGATACAAACTCCGGTACACCGGGGCGATGATTGCCGACGTCAGGATGCTGCTTTCGTACGGTGGCCTGCTTGGCTACCCGGCACGGTCGACCAAGCCCGATGGGGTGCTCCGACTCCAGTACGAATCGAACCCGATTGCCTACGCCGTCGAGTGTGCCGGCGGCGCTGGGTCGACCGGCAGCCAGCGAATCCTCGATCTCGAACCCGAGGGACGCCACCAGCGCGTGCCGACCTACTTCGGCACCGAGTCGCTCATCGACGAACTCGAAGATCGACTCGCAGCCGACGCGTGAACGCGGCTGGATTCGTTGTTACTGCTCATAGGTAGTGATCTCGACCTGCGCCGTGAGATCGTCGAGATCGTCGACCGCTGGGAGTTTGGTGCCCGGAACAGTCACCATCCGGGAGGCGACAGCGACCCCACGCTGGAGGGCTCTACGGGCGTCGTTGCCACGGGCGAGTTCGAGCAGGACACCCGAGACCATCGCATCACCCGCACCGACGGTGTCGACGACATCGACTGCGAGCGCCTCAGCGTGAAGCGTTTCGTCCGCGCCAACCAGCAGCGCGCCCTCGCTACCGAGAGAGGTCACGACGCGGTCGAAGCCGGTCGACCGGAGCTGGTGGGCGGCCGCGATACAGTCATCGAGTGAGTCGATACTCTGCCCCGTGGCGGCTTCGAGTTCGGGCCGGTTCGGTTTACAGAGCGCGTAGTCGGCGTCGAGTTGGGCGAGACGCTCGCCGCCAACGTCGGCGACGGTCTCCCACGGTCCAGCCTCGGCAATGCGGTCGATTGCGTGGGAGTCGAGTCCCGGCGGGAGGCTCCCCGCCACCAGCACCATCGAGGGGTCGTGTTCGATGAGGATCTCGATAACAGCAGCAATCGCTCCGGCGTCGACCGTCGGTCCGGTGTGGTTAATTTTATACTCTACCTCGTTTTCGGAGTCGAGAATCGTCGTGTTGAGTCGTGTTTGCCCATCGATGTCGACGAACTCGAAATCAAGGCCCTCAGCTCGCAGCGCCCGTGTGATGTAGTCGCCAAGGAAGTCGCCGACGAGACCGGTCGCCAGCGTCTCAGCGCCGAGGGCCGAGAGGTTCTGGGAGACGTTGATGCCTTTCCCGCCGGCATCGAACTGCGCGGTGTCGGTTCGGGCGACAGTATCGGGGGCTGGCAGCGATTCGACTTGGATCGTGTGGTCGACGGCTGGGTTGAGTGTAACGGTGAGTATCATTGGTCAGACCTCGTAACGACCTCGACGATCCCTCGTTGCCGTGCTTCAGGGACCATGGGCGACTCAGTAGAGACTGTTCTCGTGGCTCCCAAATAGTGGTACTGAAAAATATCGTTTGTATCTATTCGAAATTTAATCTAAGACACAAAAAATACACTAATTGAACAAAGACAATCATTTTGAAAGTATTAATAATGCAAAATAAGAGGCATGAATTCAGTAGCGCACCGATATGTGGCGTCGGCTGTCAAATTATGGGCCCTTCTCCGACATATTTATCATCATTAAATATACACGATGTGTTATTTTTCTATTATCGTGATTGACAAAATATAAATTTCTCTAAAGGATACAGAAATAATCAAACTCGAAGACCCTATCCTATCTGTCACGGTAGTTCATGGTGGATTACAATGGCAACAAAAGAACAAGCAAAAACCCGACTCAGGTCAGATCTCACATCAGTAAAGGAAGACCTCATGACAGGGGTCTCGTATATGATCCCGTTTGTCACGATTGGTGGGATCTTCCTCGCACTGGGGTTCATGGTTGCCGAGTTGCCGTTTACCCCCGGAGATACCGAAACTGTCTTCGAGACCACCGGCTCGCTGGCGTGGTATTTCGCGGAGATCGGGAGCCTCGGACTGACGATCATGATCCCGATCTTGGGCGCGTTCATCGCCTACTCGATTGCGGACAAGCCCGGTCTCGCACCGGGGTTCATCCTCTCGTATACGATCCAACAGCCCCAGATTATCGACGCAGCGGGCAGTTTCGTCGGCGTCAACGCGGAAGGAGCTGTCGCTGGCTTCCTCGGTGCGATTGTCGCCGGGTTGCTGGCTGGCTACGTCGCTCGGTGGATGAAAGGATGGAGTGTCCCCACCGTCGTCAAGCCGATGATGCCAATTCTCGTGATTCCGATCATCACGACTGCACTGCTCATCCCGGTGGTCGTTTTCGCCCTCGGGGTCCCCATCGCGCTGGTCGACAGCGCGCTAACGGCGACACTCGAAGGAATGCAGGGCGCAAACGCGGCCCTCCTTGGCCTCATCCTCGGTGCGATGATGGCCTTCGACATGGGTGGGCCAGTCAACAAAGTCGCCTACGTGTTCGGAACTGTGCTCGTCGCTGACGGGATCTACGGCCCGATGGCGGCGGTGATGATCGCCGGGATGACACCGCCGCTCGGACTTGCCCTGTCGTATTTCATCGCGCCACACAAGTACCCCGACCAGATGCGAGAGAGCGCCGTCGCCGCCGTGCCGATGGGACTGTCCTTTATCACTGAGGGCGCGATTCCGTTTGCGGCATCCGATCCCCTGCGTGTGATTCCGAGCATCGTCGTCGGCAGTGCGACCGCCGGAGCCACCGCAATGGCACTCGGTGTGACGATGCCAGCCCCCCACGGTGGCATCTTCGTTGTCATCCTCTCGAATAGCATCCTCGGCTTCCTCGGGGCGATTGCACTCGGAACAGCCGTCACCGCCGTTCTGGTCACGCTGCTCAAACCGGACCACACCGAAACCGAAGCAACAACAACCACATCGTCGAGTCAGACCGCCTAACTCGACGCTAACCACGGGAGTACACCGGCCACCACATACTCCCCATTTCACACCAGATATCCCCCAATGGCACACCACGACCACAAACCACTCACGACCGACCTGATCGATCTCGACCACGAACCGGAAACCAAACCCGAAGCTATCGAACAGCTACTCGACCTTGCAGTCGACGCAGGCCGCGTCAACGACCGCGAGCAGGCGCTTACAGATCTCCACGCACGCGAGAAAGAGGCGACCACCGGCGTCGGCATGGGAATCGGCATCCCCCACGCCAAGAGCAGTGCAGTCGAGGCCCCCACGATTGCATTCACGCGCTCGTCGGAGGGAATCGATTTCGACGCGATGGACGACGAGCCAGCAACGCTGATCTTCATGTTGTTGGTCCCCGCGGCGGGTGGCGAGGAACATCTCCAGATGCTCAGTTCGCTCTCGCGGTCGCTGATGCACGAGGAGACACGAACCGCCCTGCAGAAGGCCGAGTCGCCCGAACGCGTCGAATCGATCATTCTGGAGGCAGTCGAACAATGATCGAACGAACGATCACTGTCGTCCCCGAAGACGGTCTCCATGCCCGGCCCGCCTCGCAAGTCGTCGAAGCCGCAAACAGCTACGAGAGCAAGGTCACTGTCGGCCCAGCCGGCAGCGATGGCGTCGACGCTGCCAGCATGCTCGCAGTAACTGGGCTGGGTGTCGGTCCCGGCGACGAGGTCGACATCACGGCCGACGGCCCCGACGAGGAGGCTGCTATCGACGATCTTGAAGAAATACTAACCACTCCAGAACACGGCGACAACGGTGAGGAGCAATGACTGTCGACGAGACACAGTCGACGCCGGAGTCGGTCTCGGGTGTCAGCGTCACGCCGCTGTCTGGACTTGGAACCGTCCGTTGGTACCGGCCCGAAGGACATCCGAGTCCCGAAGACGCCTCGGCTGGCTCTCCCGAGGAGGAACAGCAGCGGTTTGACGATGCCCGCCAACTGGCTCGTGACGAACTCGAACGCGAGCGGGAACGTACCGCGGAGCGAGTCGGTGACGAGGAGGCCGCCGTCTTCGATGCCCACCTCAAGTTCCTCGAAGACCCCCAACTCATCGAGGGGATTGGCGACGAAATCGACGCGGGCGAGGCCGCGGAGTTGGCCGTCGACCGGGCGTACGGCGACGCTATCGAACAGTTCGAAGGGATGGACGGTCTCATGGCCGAACGCGCCGACGACCTACGAGATATTCGGGACCGACTGCTCCGATTGCTGTCGGGCGGCGAGCGAATCGATCTGACAGCCCTCCCCGAGGGGACGATCCTGCTTGCGGAGCGACTCACGCCGAGCGACACCGCACAGCTCGATCCCGAGGCAGTAGCCGGGTTTGCCACCGTTACCGGAGGTCGAACCTCACACGTCGCCATCTTCGCCCGTTCGTTGGGCATCCCCGCGATTGTCGGTGCTGGCGATGATCTGTTGAACATCCCCGAGGGCACGGCGGTCGCTGTCGACGCCGAGAACGAATCGGTCGTCGTCGACCCCGATGAAGAGGTCCGCGAACGCGTCACTGCTGGCCGCGACGTGACTGTCCGCGAGGAACGCGTCGAAACGAGGGATGGCAAAGAGATCGAGGTCGCTGCAAACATCGGGACGACGGCCGAAATCGACGGCGCAATCGGGCAGGGAGCCGACGGCGTCGGGCTGTTCCGGACCGAGTTTCTCTTTCTCGACCGCGAGTCGCCGCCCGACGAGGACGAGCAGTTCGAAACCTACGTCGACGCCCTCGAAGCCTTCCCCGAGGGCCGGGTCGTCGTCCGCACCCTCGACATCGGCGGCGACAAACCGATTCCCTACCTTGAGCTTCCCGAAGAGGAAAACCCCTTCTTGGGTGATCGTGGGATTCGTCGCTCGCTCGGCGACGACGCCCATCTCTTCGAGAGCCAACTCCGGGCGCTGCTGCGTGCTGCAGGAGCAACCGACGGGACGCTATCAGTCATGTTCCCGTTGGTTGCGACCGTCGACGAACTCACTGCAGCACTCGACGAGGTCGACCGCGTTGCCGAGGACCTCGCTGATGAAGGCACCGAGTATGCGGTTCCCGAACTCGGCGTGATGGTCGAGACGCCCGCGGCCGTCATGATGGCCGAGGAGTTCGCCGAGCGCGTCGACTTCCTCTCGATTGGCACCAACGACCTCGCACAGTACGTGATGGCTGCCGACCGCGAGAACGACGCCGTTGCCCACCTGCATAATCCACAACAGCCAGCCGTGTTGCGGGCGATTCGGCGGAGCGTCGAAGCCGCCCACGAGCATGGCGCGTGGATCGGCATGTGCGGCGAGATGGCCGGTGATCCGGCGTCGACGGAACTGCTGGTCGGCCTCGGACTCGACGAACTCTCGATGAGTGCGGTCACCGTCCCGGCGGTCAAAGCCAACATAACCGAAATCGACAGCACAGACGCTGCTGCCGTGGCCGATCAGGCGCTCACGGCAGCGACGAAACAGCACGTCACAGACACCATAGACCAATGAAATTCGTTGCAATCACCGCCTGTCCAACCGGAATCGCCCACAGCCAGATGGCTGCTGAAAACCTCCAAAATACGGCCGAAGAGCGAGGCCACGACATCCACGTCGAAATCCACGGCGCGATGGGAACTGAAAACGAGATCTCGGACGATACTCTTGCGGCTGCTGACGCCGTGATCATTGCCGCCGACACCGGCGTCTCACAGGATCGCTTCGGGAACCATATCGTCGTCAAGGGAACGGTCAAAGACGGCGTCAACGACGCCGGCGGCCTCATCGATGAGGCCGTCGAGCGCGTTCAGGACGGTGCCACAGCCGCCGACCCAACGGACGCGGCGGATGAGGCTTCCACCGAGTCGACCGCAGCAGAGACGGAGGAAACGGACCACCCCGCCGAACCCGACTCGGCGACAGAACCCGACTCGGCGTCCGACAACGACACCGGGGTGATCGCCCGTCTCAGGCGGCTGTTCTCCTGAGCAGTCGATGAACAGTGATCGTTCAACGGAGTACACAGATTATCTTCATGATTATTGAAAATAGATTCTTGCGTCGAACGCTGAAACCATACAGGTACAGACAATGACGACACAATGGCTCGAAAACACGCGGTCGACCGATCTGGAGACAGTCGGCGGGAAGGGAGCCTCGCTGGGCGAGTTGACCGATGCGGGGCTGCCCGTACCGCCGGGATTCGTCGTGACCGCCGAGACGTACCGCACGTTCCTCGAAACCGCCGGGATCGAGACGAAGCTGTTCGAGGAGATCCTAGCGGTCGACGCCGACGATTCGGCGGGGCTTGCGGCCGCCGCTGCCGAAGCCCGCGACCTGATTCGGGACACCCCGCTCCCGGAGACGGTTCGTGAGGACATTCTCACCGCCTACAGGGAACTGGGTGAGCAGTCCGACAGCGAGACCAATGGGCAGGGCAGCGAGCCGTTCGTCGCCGTTCGCTCGTCGGCGACCGCCGAGGATCTGCCCGATGCCTCGTTTGCCGGCCAGCACGAAACGTTCCTCAACGTCACCGAGGAGGACCTCGTTGAACGCGTCAAAGCGTGTTGGGCCTCGCTGTTTTCCGAGCGGGCGGTTCATTACCGAAACAACAACGGGTTCGATCACGCGTCGGTCGACATTGCGGTCGTCGTCCAGCAGATGGTCGACGCCGAGAAATCCGGCGTGATGTTCACCTGCCATCCCTCGACGGGCGACCGACAGATGATCATCGAATCCGCGTGGGGACTCGGCGAAGCCGTCGTTTCGGGGGCCGTCTCACCGGACCACTACGTCATCGATCCCGACACGGCCGAAATCGTCGAGTCGACCATCGCCGACAAGAAACAGCAGATGATCAAAGACCCCGAGACGGGCGAAACCGCCCTCCAGCCGGTCGACGCCGAGCGGCGAACGGCTCGTGTAGTCACCGACGAAGAGATCGAACAACTGATCGAACTCGGCAGGCTTGTCGAAGATCATTACGGCGAGCCCCAAGATGTGGAGTGGGCCATCGTTGATGGGGAAGTATTCATGCTCCAGTCCCGGCCGATCACGACTATCGACACCGGCCCGGAACGGGAGGGCGTCTCGGAGACGGCCGACGCGCCAACCGTCGACGGCGGCCTCTCCAGCGACGAACAGCAGGCGGCCGCACTGGAGGAGTCGACCGAGGAAGCCGACGAGGTCCTCGTTCGTGGCGTGAGCGCAAGCCCCGGTAAAGGATCGGGTGAAGTTAGAATTATCAAAAAACTCGACCACCTCGACCAGGTGACCGACGGCGACATCATCGTTAGCAAGATGACGATGCCGGATATGGTGCCCGCGATGAAGCGCGCGGCGGCAATCATCACCGACGAGGGCGGGATGACCTCTCATGCCTCGATTGTCTCTCGCGAGATGGGTGTCCCCGCAGTCGTCGGCACCCGCGATGCGACACAGGTGTTAACAGACGGCCAACTGGTCACCGTCGACGGCGATATGGGCGTCGTCCGTGAGGGTGGTCCTGCTGAGGAAGACGACGAGTCAGCGATCCAGCCCGACCCGGTCGAATCAGTCCGCCCTCAGACGCCGGTCAAACCGATGACCGCCACGGAAGTCAAAGTCAACCTCTCGATTCCCGAGGCCGCCGAGCGCGCCGAAGCAACCGGGGCTGATGGGGTGGGACTCCTGCGAATCGAACACATGGTGATCTCGCTTGGCAAGACGCCCGAGCAGTATATCGAAGATCACGGCGAGGATGCCTACATCAGCGAACTCGTCGACGGGATTCGGACGGTCGCCGAGGAGTTCTACCCCCGGCCAGTCCGCGCACGGACGCTCGATGCCCCAACTGACGAGTTCCGTGAACTCAAGGGCGGCACCGACGAACCACACGAACACAATCCGATGTTGGGCTACCGGGGGATTCGTCGCAGCCTCGACAAACCCGACCCGTTCCGGTGTGAGCTGGCCGCCTTTAAACGGCTGTTCGATGTGGGTTACGACAACGTCGAACTCATGTTGCCGCTGGTCAACGACGCCGAAGACGTCGAGCGGGCGAAACTGCTGATGGAAGACGTCGGCATCGACCCCGAGAAGGTCCGGTGGGGCGTGATGGTCGAAACGCCCGCCAGCGCGCTGTTGATCGAGGAAATCGCCGCCGCTGGCATCGATTTCGTCTCCTTCGGCACCAACGACCTCACCCAATACACGCTGGCGGTCGACCGCAACAACCAGCACGTCGTCGACCGGTTTGACGAACTCCACCCTGGCGTGCTGAAGCTGATCGAGTCGACCATCGAGACCTGCCGCGAACTCGGCGTCGACACGAGTATCTGCGGCCAAGCCGCCTCGAAACCCCCGATGGTCGACTTCCTCGTCGAACAGGGCGTGAGTTCGATCAGCGCGAATATCGACGCGGTGCGGGATGTCCAACACGAAGTCAAACGGATGGAACAGAAACTGCTGCTGGACTCAGTCCGTTAAAAATAACTTAGCAGTCGACGATCAGTAGAACTCGCGGACGAGATCCATCGCGCCCTCCGGTGCACCGTCGGGAATCTCGGCGGTGTTTTCGGTGACGCCGTGGGACTGCTCGTAGGAGTCCGCGGCCTCGTTCTGGTAGAGCACACCCTGATACTCCTTGTCCATATCCATAATGATCTCCTTGGCGGCGTCGTAGTCGCTGCGGTCGTGGTCAGTGTCTGCGACATCCACGAGCGAATCGCGGAAGTAGTCGTAGGTGTCGACGTCGTTGAACGTCACACACGGACTGAAGACGTTGACGAAGCCGAACCCGTCGTGTTCGATTGCCTCCTGGACGATCTCGGCGTGCCGCATCGCATCCGAGGAAAAGGACTGGGCAATGAACGTGGCTCCCGCAGACAGCGCCAGCGCAAGCGGATTCACGGGTGGCTGTTTCGGGCCGTCGGGCGTGGTAGAGGTCTCGAAGTCCTCGCGCGACGTTGGCGAGGCCTGCCCCTTCGTGAGGCCGTAGATCCGGTTGTCCATCACGATGTAAGTCATGTCGACGTTGCGCCGGACGGCGTGGATGAAGTGGCCCACACCGATAGAGTAGCCGTCACCGTCGCCACCCGCAACCATCACTTCGAGGTTCGGGTTGGCGAGTTTGACACCCGTGCCGACAGGCAGCGCGCGGCCGTGGACACCGTGGAGCGCGTAGCTGTGCATGTAGGTGCCGATCTTTCCGGAACAGCCGATCCCGGCGACCACGAAGGTGTTATCGGGGTCGTTGCCGGTGTTGGCGAGTGCTTTCATCATGCCGTTCATCGTCCCGAAGTCACCGCAGCCGGGACACCAAGTCGGTTGTTTGTCGGATTTGAAATCCGTGAATCGAACGTCTGAGCTCATTGGGTTACCTCCTCTTGGCCGAGCGCAGCCTTGATTTCGTCGGCTAGCTCGTCGGCTTTGTATCTGACACCGTTGTACTTGTTGACGCGCTGGACACGAGCAAGCGCGTCGTGTTCCAGAATATCCGCGAACTGACCGGTGTTGTTACACTCGACCACCAGCACGTCATCCGCACTGTTGATCTCGTCGCTGAGATCCGGTCGTGGGAAGATGTATGGCACCGAGATGAAGTGGACGCTGATGTCTTCTTCAGCCAGCAGATCAATCGCTTCGACCATCGCGCCCTCGTTCGAGCCCCACGAGATGACGAGGTTGTCGCTTTCGGGGTCGCCGAACTCGCGTGGACTCCAGTCCTCTTCGGCCTGGGCGGTCTCGACTTTTCGATTGCGTTTGTCGACCTGCTCGATCCGCATCTCTCCCTCTTCGGTTCGTCGACCGAGTTCGTCGTGTTCGAGGCCCGTGGTCATGTGAGCCCCGTCAGTCGTTCCGGGGAACGTCCGCGGACTGACGCCGTCCTCGGTGATGGCGTGGGGCTGGAACTGCCCTTTCTCGTTTTGCCACTCGTCGAGTGTTTCCTCGTCGACGACCTTGCCGCGGTCGATCTCGACGGCGTCCATATCGAACGCCTCGGGTGGGAACGTCTGTTCGGTCACCGCGAGGGCAAGGTCGCCCGCGAGGTAGACCGGGAGCTGGTACTTTTCGGCCAGATTGAACGCCTCGACCGTTTTCCAGAAACACTCGTCGATGGTCGTCGGCGTGAGGACGAACCGCGGAATCTCGCCGTGGCCACCGTACAGCATCTGGTTGATGTCGCCCTGTTCTTGCTTCGTGGGCATCCCCGTCGACGGACCGGAACGCATCACGTTACAGATAACCAGTGGCGTTTCGGTGGTCGCCACGAGACCGAAGGTTTCGGTCATGAGGTCAATTCCGGGGCCGGAGGTGGCGGTCATCGACCGCGCGCCAGTTCGTGCCGCGCCGAGGGCCATGTTGATCGCCGACAGCTCGTCCTCGGCCTGGACGACGTGGCCGCCGTAGTTCTCGATTCGCCCCGTTAGGTACTCCATAACGTTGGTTGCCGGGGTAATCGGATAGCCCGCGTAAAACCGGCAGCCAGCCGCGATGGCACCCATTCCGATGGCCTCGTCGCCGTTAATCAGGACATAATCCTCGTCGGTCGTCTCCAGTTCGTAGTTGAACTCGTGGTCGAAGTTTTCGAGGACGTAGTCCCGGCCCGCGCGGGCGGCCTCTTTGTTGTTGTCGACCAACTTCTGTCCCTTCGAGCCGAACCGTTTCTGGAGAGCGCTGTCGAGGTTTTCGATTGGGAAGTCAGCGACAGCGCAGGCCGCGCCGAGGGCGACGACGTTGCGCATGATTGCGCCACCGGCCTCCTCGGCCAGTGCTTTGAGTGGGACGTCGAGACCGACCATCTCCTCGGGGATGGTGGCGTTCTGCATCGTCGTCCGCTCGCCGTCGTAGATGATGACTGATCCGTCGTGCAGTTCCGAGAGATTCTCTTCGATGGTCCGGGGCGTCAACGCGATGAGGACGTCCAGACGGTCGACGACACTCTGGACCTGCTCGACAGAGGTGCGGATCTTGTAGGCCGTGTACCCGCCGCGGATACGCGACGCAAAATCCTTCGAGGTAAACACGTGTCGACCGGCCCGCGAGAGTGCCTGAGCGAAGATTTTTCCCGTAGAGTCAATGCCGTCGCCGGCCTCGCCGCCGACAGCCCAGTTGAAGTCCGCAGGCATGCTATGGACTACCCTTTTGAACGGCAAATCAAAAGGCTTCTGAAAAGCACCCTGCCGTCTTTTCTGGTCATTATGTGATTGTTTCCGGGCAATAATGGATGAATATTCAATTTATCTGTAAAGGTGTGCTGTATGTAGTCGCATACCATGGATCAAGTGGAGAGAAGGACCTTTGGGGTCTGTTGTAGACGGCTCCCGTTCGACCGCCACCGTGGGCGGTCGAGTGAGGACTGCCGACAATAAACCGTATTAGTCCACGGCAAGAACACAGCCTATGGACGCGACGGTTACGGTCACCAACAGCGAGACAGTAGGCCCCGACACGGTTGCGATCAGTTTCGAGACACCCGAGGGGTTCGAGGCCCAACCCGGCCAGTTCGTCAAACTCAGCGCCGATATCGACGGCGACGGATACGCCCGGTTTTATACGATTTCCTCGCCGGATATGGTTGAGGACTTCGAAGTGACAGTCGAGATCGATCCCGACGCGAGCGGTCCCTTCAGTAACCATCTCGCCGATCTCTCGGCGGGCGACACAATCGCAATGAGCGGCCCGTTCGGCTCGGACTACTACGAGGGCGAGGCGCGCGTGGTCGTCCTTGCGGGTGGTCCCGGCATCGGTCCCGCAGTCGGCATCGGCGAGCGCGTCATCAACGACGGCGGCGAACTGGCGGTCGTTTATAAAGACGACACACCGGCTCACGAGGACCGACTCGCCGAACTCGATGCGGCGGGCGCAAGCGTCGCGATCACTGACGGCGATATCACCGAGGCCGTCGACGCTGCGGTCACCGGTCAGGAGGACGAACAGATCTTCGTCTACGGCTTTGCGACATTCCTTGATGAGGCAACCAAGGCCATCGAGGCCGCGGGTGTCGACCCCGACGGTATGAAAGTCGAGAACTTCGGCTAACGCGACGGCGAACAGAACACAGCTACGCTTCGTCTTCGGCGTCGACGGTCGGTTTCTCGGCTGGCTCGACGCCAGTGATTTCGAACTGACTGCCACCGTCGTCACCGTTCCGTGCGGTAATCGTCCAGCCGTGGGCCTCGACGATTTTGGCGACGATAGAGGGTGTCATAGAATAGTTCTCATAGCGTGATGACGGTGCTTCCTGGATTGTCTCCGCGTTCGTCGTTGGTGATCGCAATAACGAGACGAAGGCACAGCGCGAGGAACACTTGTGCTCGTGCGTGGACGCGGCCTCGGGCGCGAACGTGCCCGAGGCCGCAGTCCTTGACGGCGTCGTTGGTTCGTTCGACTCCACTCCGGCGGTTGTACGTCTCGTCTAGCGTCGATTGCTTCAGCTGAACGTCCTCGCTGTGTTCGTCGATGCGGGCTTCGACCCTGTACTCGATGTCTTTCGGATCGTCGGTGTTTCGTGCGTTGTACGGAGCGACTGGCACGACCCCTGCGGCCAGCAGGTGGTCGTGCCAGCCGAGCGTGTCGTAGGCGCTGTCTCCAAGCATCCAGATCGGTTTCTCGACGGCGAGCGCGTCACACGTGACGCGCATCGCCGTCTCCTCTGGCGCTTGCTTGCTCTCGGTGAACTCCGCGGCAATCGGGATCTTTTGCCCGGTCGAGACGATCGTACAGCCGTAGCCGTGGTAGTACTCTTCGGCGGTTGGATCGTAGCCTTTCGACGCGTCTTGGTCGGCGGGCATCGTCCTCACGTCGGTGGAATCGATGGAGTAGGTCAAGTCGAGCAGGCCGCGGCAGGCGGCCTGCTCGACGAGGCGGTCGAAGACCTCGTCGACGACGTGTTCGAGGTCGGTGAGGAAGCGATCGACCGCGTCTCTCGACGGCGGTCGATCGAAGCCACAGCTGAGCCAGACGACCGTGTTCTGGAGTTCTCGCGTGACTGGACGGATGCCGTAGACGTTCTTGTAGTAGCAGTGCAGGAACGCTCGGAAGAGTGCTGGTGGGTGATGATCTCGTGTTCGCCCCCGGCGAGCGGGGGCGAACACATCGAATTCTTCGAGAAAGTCGAACTCAAGATGCTCGAACAACGCGAGCGTCTCGGTCGCCATTACATTGAAGAACTCGTCGATAGAAGTCTCCTCTTGCAGGATGCTGGCGCTCGTAGACACAGTTCCAACATCCTGCGTCTTCGTGTGTGACGCTTTCTATGACACCCTCGACGATAGACAGCCCAAGCCCGGATTCGGACTCGTGGGTTTCGCTGTCGAGCTGTGGTGGTTCCTCATCCTCGAAGCCGTGGCCATCGTCGGCGATGATAAACCGGTCGTCGTGGCATTCGACGGTGATCGTCAGGTCGGGACCGCCGTGTTCGACCGAGTTCCGGAACAGGTTCTCGAAGACCTGCTGGAGCCGCGGGGCGTCGGCCTCGACGGTCAACTCGCCCTCAATGACGAACTCGGCGTCCCGTGAGTCGACCGACTCCCAAGCCCACTGGGCGACCGTCTCGACGTTGGTCGGGCCGACCATATCGATGATCTCGCCTTTGCGAGCGAGCAGGAGCATATCCTCGATCAGCGTCTGCATCCGGTCGTGGGCGCGCTCGACCGCCGCCAGCGTGTCGGTGTTGCCGGTCGACTTGATTTGGTCGACGTAGCCCTGAGCCACGCTCAGTGGGTTCCGCAGGTCGTGGGAGACATAGCCGGTAAACTCCGAGAGCCGGTCGTTCTGCCGCTGGAGTTCGGCCTCGCGTTCGACCCGTACCATCGCCGCGCTGACGCTGGCAGCCAAAATTCGCAACAGGTCGACTTCGAGATCCGAAAACGACCGCTGTTCGAGCGTCGCACTCACCAACACGCCGTAGGATTGGACCGGAACGATGATCTCGGATTTGGTCTCGGTGTCGTCGTTGTACCGATCCGGTTCGGACTGGACGTCGTCGACGACCACCACCGAGTTCATCGCATACGCCTTCCAGACGAGGCCGTCACCCGACTCGAAGCGGGGCTGGTTATCGAAATGAAGGACAGCTTGATCGGTTTGGGCCATCGGCAGGAGTGCATCATCGTCCCCGTCGTGCCGCCACAACGCGGTCAGTGGGAGTTCGAGAATGTCGGCGGCGGCCTCCATGGCGAGTTCGATAACGGCCTCCTCGTCGTCGGCAGTGAGGAACGCCTGTGTGGTCTCCTGAAGTTCACGGAGTTTCGACTCGGTCGACCGGCGTTCGAGCTGGTAGCTCACCCACTTGGTCAACACCTCGACGAAGGCGAGTTCGGTGTCAGTGAACGGCCGCTCCCGACAGTTGTCATCGGCAAACCACAGCGTCCCATACAGCCTGCCGTCGATCTTGATCTTGCCGCCGAGGTAACAGTCGAGGCCGAGAGACTGATAGGCCGGATCGTCACTCCACCCCTCGGTAGTCGCGTCTTCGAGCGTGAATAGCGACTCCTGTTGGATCGTTTTCCGGCAGTAACTTTCGGACAGCGGCGAACTCCACCCCGGCTCGATCTGCTCGTGGTCGCCGTGGGCGTAGACGATCTGCTGGAGGTCGTCGGTGACTGTCGTCAAAAAGCCGTAGCTGAGGCCGAGCCGGTCACAAGTCAGCGCAAGCACGCGCTCGATCCGGTCGGGAAACGACAGCGAGGTGTCGGCCGACAGCTGATAGAGCCGTCGCAGCGAGTCGACGTTTTCTCGAAGCTGGGTTTCGAGCCGTCGACGCTCGGTGATATCCTGTACCGAGCCGATGATCTCTGTGACCTTGCCGTTGGTTCGCTTCGGCGAGCCGTGTATCCGGACCCATTTTTTGGTGCCGTCAGTTGTCCGCAATCGGGCTTCGAGGTCGACTGGCTCGCCCTCACGCAGCTGCTCGAAGGCCGCTCTGACCTCGCCCGTTGGGTCGGGGTGATACTGGAGGATGTTGGTGATCGTCGGATGGAAGTCCTCGGGGACCTCGTAGATGGCATACACCTCGTCGGTGAACTCGACGGTGTCGTCAGTGAGATCCCACGCCCAGCCGCCGATGTCGGCCAGCTGTTGGGCCTGCCGGAACAGATCGTTCTGGCGCTCCATCCGGCGCTGTTCGGCCAACTGTTCGGTGACATCCCGACCGATGCCGACGATGCCGACGATTTCACCCCTGTCGTCCCTGTAGGGGCGGGTAAGAATATCGGTCGTGTAGGTGGCGACGTTGTCTGGGTCGAGCGTCAGCTGACTCCGGAACTGTGCGCGCTCGCCGTCGAGAAGGTCGGTCAGCCCCTGCTCGAAAGTCTCGTACTCCGAACAGTCGAGCAGCTTTCCCTTGAAAATATCTCGGAGGGGTTGGCCGATGAGGTCGCTGGCTGTGAGGTTGAGTCGTTCGACGAGCCGGTTGTTGACGTAGCTGATCCGGAGCTGTGAGTCGAGTACCCACGCGGCGTCCTGCATCTGCTCGACAATCGCCTCGTGGAGCGCCGAGGTGTCGACCGTCTCCGCACCTGCCGTCTTCGAGACCGGGTCCTCGGTGCCGATTCGGGCTTCGAGCTTCGCGGCGCTCTCCTCGCCGGCCGGCACATAGCCGTCTGCTTGGGTCACGAGCACGTTCCGAACTGCTGTCGGGTTGTCGGGACCGGCGACGATAAGCGGGATAGAAAACGACTCCGGAAGCGCCGCAAGCACCGATTCGACGTCTTCGATGGCGTTGGTCCGCCAGCGGTAGACCACCGCAGCATACCGGCTGTCGGTCGACTCCTCGCTGAGCGTCTCGACGGTATCCGTGTGGTCGACATCGAACGTCGACCACAGCGATGTATAGAAATCAGACTGGTAGGATCCAACGGCGTCGCTCGCCGGGTCGTAGACGAGTATCGGATCTCTGTCAGTCTGTGTCTCAATCATCGTTACTCTCGTCGGACGTGTTCTTCTGGGTGTGACGGTTTGGGTCAGAATAAACCCATTGATGCGATTACATGGTTCACAGCGACACTGCATGGGGTGTGGCTCCGGACACTCTGTCGACCTCGGTAGGCTGGATATCGTGCTTGGCTCCGTCGACCGATAATATCCAACTTATTTCGCAAACAGACTTTTTTCCCATGATGGTTGTTGGCATAGATTTATCATTGTCAATAGAGACAATCGGTACGTATGTCTGAGACAGATGTCGACCTTGAGGCCAGATTGGCCGAACAGGACTCGTTCGAACCCCCCGAATCGTTTGTCGAACAGGCGAACGTCTCCGACCCCTCAATTTACGATGAGTTCGAGAACAACTGGCCGGAGTGTTGGGAGGCCGCCGCCGACCTCCTCGACTGGAACAGCGATTACGACCAAGTCCTCGACGACAGTAATCCCCCATTTTATGAATGGTTCGTCGACGGCGAACTCAACGCCTCCGAGAACTGTCTGGACCGCCATCTCGACGAGCGGAGCGACGAAGCCGCCATCGAGTGGGTCGGCGAACCAGTCGACGAGGCGAACCGAACCTACACATATGGCGAACTCCACCGCGAGGTAAACGAGTTCGCCGCCGCGCTCCGCGATATGGGCGTCGAAGAGGACGACGTGGTGACGATGTATATGCCGATGATCCCGGAGCTCCCGGTCGCCATGCTGGCGTGTGCCCGGATCGGTGCCCCCCACTCGGTCGTCTTCGCCGGCTTTTCGGCCGACGCACTGGCCACCCGGATGAACGCCGCCGATTCCGAATACCTGGTCACCTGTGACGGCTACTACCGCCGTGGCGACCCCCTCGACCACCTATCAAAAGCCAACGAGGGGCTTGATGGCGTCGACCACGGGACCGACACGGTGGTCGTCGACCGCCTGCCCGACGACGATTCGTTCGGCCACGAGCGGAGCGACACACAGCACAGCTACGCCGACCTCGTCGACGACCACGAGGGCGAAACGATCGAGCCGGTCGACCGGGACGCCGAGGACATGCTGTTCCTCATGTACACCTCGGGAACCACCGGCCAGCCGAAGGGTGTCAAACACACCACGGGTGGCTATCTCTCGTGGGCTGCGTGGACCTCTCAGTCCGTCTTGGACATCAAACCCGACGACACCTACTTCTGTGCGGCGGATATCGGCTGGATCACTGGCCACTCCTACATCGTCTACGGCCCGCTCGCGCTCGGCACGACGACGATGATGTACGAGGGAACACCCGACTACCCCGACCGCGACCGCCTCTGGGAGATCATCGAGGAGTACGAAGCCAATCAGCTCTACACCGCGCCAACGGCGATTCGAGCCTTCATGAAGTGGGGCGAAGAGTACCCCGACAGCCACGATCTCTCCTCGCTGCGACTGCTTGGAACAGTGGGCGAGCCAATCAATCCGCGCGCGTGGAAATGGTACTACCAACATATCGGCGACGAGGAGTGCCCGGTCATCGACACCTGGTGGCAGACCGAAACTGGCGGGATGATGCTCACGACCTTGCCGGGCGTTGGCAAGATGAAACCCGGCTCGGCCGGGCCGCCGCTGCCGGGGCTCAGTGCCGACGTCGTCGACATGAGCGGTAGCCCCGTCGGGGCCGGTGAGGCCGGTTACCTCGTTGTCAACAAGCCGTGGCCCGGCATGCTCCGCACCCTCTACAAAAACGACGAACGATTTATCAACGAGTACTGGCGGGAGTATTCGGACGTCGACAGCGACGATTCGTCGGACTGGGTATACTTCCCAGAGGACGGCGCGAAGATCGACGAGGACGGTTACATCACCGTGCTGGGTCGTGTCGACGACGTGCTCAACGTCTCGGGCCACCGCCTCGGTACCATGGAGATCGAGTCGGCGATCGTCGGCGTCGAGGGCGTCGCCGAAGCAGCGGTCGTCGGCGGCGACCACGATATCAAGGGCGAGGCCGTCTACACCTACGTCATCACCGAGGACGGCTACGAAGAAAACGAGGAGCTCCGGGAGGCGATCATCGAGGGCGTCGAGGACGCTATCGGGCCGATTGCCCGACCCGAAGCCGTGATCTTCACGCCTGAGCTGCCGAAGACGCGGTCTGGAAAGATCATGCGTCGACTGCTCGAAAACATCGCCAACGAGGACGAACTCGGCGATACCAGCACCCTGCGGAACCCGGATGTCGTCTCCGACATCCAGCAGCAAGCACAGAACGACTAACCGATAGTTACTCGCGGCTGCTCCAGCCGCGCCAGTTCATCTACTCCGACGAGGGGGGATGGCTTGGCTGTAACTATAATGATTAAAAGTAAATAACACAATGGAAGATACTGACACGCACGGTCGTTCATCCGAGGTCTCCGACGGCATCGAAACGGATGGCGGCATGACGGATGTAGAACGAGAGCGACAAACAGAGTACCTCGACGTGGAGATCAATCTCCTCAAGCCGGCGACCCCGTTCATGCGGGATCATCTGAAGATTATTTGGATCGGGTTCGCGATCTGGACGTTCACCACGTTCGGCCCGATCACGCTGACCCGCATCGCGCCGGAGTTGATGACGTCGACGATGCCGGTAATCGGCTTCCCGCTGCACTACTTTTTGATTGCAATCGGTGCCCCATCGTCGGCGTTGCTGCTGTCGGTGTGGTACGCACGCAAACGCGACCAGATCGACGAGAAGTACGGCATCACCCAGATGCGCGCCGAGGAGATGGGGACGACAGAGACGACCGGCAGCGAGGACGTTGCGGCGACTGACGGGGGTGTCGACGGATGAGCCTCAGTGCGACCGTGCTCCAACAGGAACTGCTGCCGGAAGGACTCAACATTTCGTTCAAACTCCTGCCGGGAATCATCGTCGTGACGATGATGCTGTCGTTCCTCGGCGTTGGCTACTTCTACAAAGTCGCCGACACCGGCAACATGTGGGTTGCTGGCCGCTCAATCGGGAACGTCGAAAACGGAATGGCAATTGGAGCCAACTGGATGTCGGCGGCCTCCTACCTCGGGATGGCCTCCCTCATCGCGTTGTCGGGCGTCTACGGGCTGGCCTACGTCGTCGGCTGGACGACGGGGTACTTCATTTTGCTCATCTTCCTAGCCGCCCAGATGCGACGGTTCGGCAAGTACACCGCCCCGGACTTCGTCGGCGACCGATTCAACTCGGATGCCGCTCGCGCGCTGGCGGCGGTCACCACGTTCCTTATCGGCTTCGTCTACGCACTCGGTCAGGCCCGCGGGATGGGGCTGGTCGGGATGTACATCCTCGGTGATATCACGAACGTCGTTCCGCTGGCCGGGTTGAGCGCCTACCAAGCCATGATGGTCCTGTTCATGGTCGTCACCATCGGCTACTTAGCGCTGTCAGGCATGCTGGGGGCGACCAAGAACATGGTGTTACAGTTCGTCATCCTGATCAGTGCGTTCCTGATCGGATTACTCGTCACCGGCTGGTCGGCGGGGTTCTCGACGGTCCTCCCGCAGATCGAGTACGGTATGTTGATTAGCGAACTCAGTGCAGAGTTCTCCGCGCCGTTCGCCGGCGGGAGCTACTACCTGTGGATTGCGACCTGTTTCAGCCTCGTCTTCGGAACCTGTGGGCTGCCGCACGTCCTCGTGCGGTTCTACACGGTCCAAAACGAGCGCGTCGCCCGCTGGTCCTGCACCTGGGGCCTGTTTTTCATCTGCCTACTCTACCTGAGCGCGCCCGCCTTCGCGGCGTTCGGAACCGCGCTGTACGGCCGCGAGATCGGGGCGGTGTACGGTGACCCCGGAATGAGTAGTGCCGCCGGCGACGTGATCGTCGTGTTGGCCTCACAGCTCGCCGGGCTGCCGACGTGGCTCGTCGGACTGGTGGCCGCCGGCGGGATCGCCGCCGCAGTTGCAACGGTCGCGGGACTGTTCATCGCCGCCTCCTCGGCGATCTCCCACGACATCTACGCCAACATCATCAACGAGGACGCGACCCAGCGCCAGCAGGTGTTGGTTGGTCGACTGAGCATCATCGCCATCGGCCTGCTGACAATCGTCTTCGCGCTCGATCCACAGCAGCCGATTGCCGCACTCGTCGGCTTTGCGTTCTCACTGGCCGCCATCGTGCTGTTCCCGATGTTCTTCCTTGGACTCTGGTGGGAAAACGCCAACCGACAGGGCGCACTCGCCGGGATGGTCTCGGGGCTCGTCCTCTGGTTCATTCCGATGCTCAACGAGGGCAACTTCGGGATCGTTAACGGTGGCGAGGGGTGGGGCATCGAGTTCCTTGCGACGTGGATGCCAGCAGTCGGCTCGGCGCTCATCGCAACGCCAATCGTCTTCTGTATCGTGATCGCCGTCTCGGCGGTGACCGACGAACCACCGGTCGACACGAAGATGATGGTCCGACAGTGTCACAGCCCCGATCCGATGCCGAAAGACAAGACGGCGGCCGATGTGGTTGCCGAAAAGCGTAACAACAACCGAACCCCCGCAGACGACTAACAATGTACGACCGCATACTCGTCCCAACCGACGGAAGTAGTGTCGCCGAGGCAGCCGTCGACCACGCGGTCGACCTCGCCGCAAAGTACGACGCCGAACTCCACGCGCTGTTCGTCGCCGACGTCGACGCCGTCAGCTACGGTCTCGGCACCGAACAGCTCGACCGGATCAGTCAAGGTAATTTCGGGGGGATGACCGATCTCCGCGAAGACGCCGAGGCGGCCACCGGCTACGTCCGAGAGCAGGCAGAGCCACTCGGCGTCTCGGTGGTCGAACATCACGCCGGCGGTCGACCCCACGCCGTCGTCGCCGACTACGCCGACGAGTACGACGTCGACCTCATCGTGATGGGCAGCCACGGCCGGTCGGGCGTCCGACGCGCACTGCTCGGCAGCGTCACCGAACGCACGCTCCGGTCGACCCACGTCCCCGTCCTCGTGGTCGACTACCTACGAGACGACGAATGACCGATCAGGAGTCCACATGAGCCTCGTCGACCGGCTTCGTGAGCATGCCAGCGAGAACAGAACCGGGATGCTCCACGACCTGATGTTCGCGGTCGTCTGGGTCGGGCTCGTGTCGCTCCTGTTCGATCTCGTCTTCGTGACCGCTCCCACATGGGCATTCTATCTGTTCATGGTCGCGGGAATCCCGGCCTACTTCGGATTCTTCTTTTCGCTCGGACAGGCCACAAAGCAGTAACCTGCGACCGGCTGGGTCGCTTTTACGGAGCGTCCTGTGCAGCGATATACCGCTGTCTGAGACGAAACGAGATGATGCTCGCAGCACCGAACACAATCGGCAGCGCGATATCCCCGGGTGAACCAGAGAGTGCCGGATACACGCTCATCCCGGCCATCAGCGCGAACAGAAACGCGAGCAGTCCCGTAATCGGAATCGCAAATCCATCCGGAAACGCGCTTCCACCGTCTCGTCTCGATTCGTTTCCCATAGCTACCCCTTCGGTCGACTGTCGGTAAAAAGCTCGCCCAGTAGAGAGAGGAGGCTACAGGCTACTTCGAGTCGCCTTTGCGTTTGACGAACTCGAAGCCGCTGTCATCGTCTGCGGCGTCGGTGGTCGACAGTTCGTCGTCCTCCAGCGGTCGGGTCGAGCCATCGAGGTTGTCGGGGTCGGCGTTGGCCGCGCTTTCGGCGATCTTCTCGGCGTTCTGGAGGTCGCTCACGCCGCCGGTGCCGAGGACTTCCTCGCTGTCATCGCCCGAGTTGGGTGCCGAGAGAATCAGGTTGTCGGCGATCTGCTGGTAGGCTTCGGCCGCCGGGCTCTCTGGATCGTACGACGAGACCGGCTGGCTCCGATCTTGAGCCTCGGCGACTGTCGGATCGTTCGGCACCGAGCCCAGCAGGTCGGCGTCGAGAAAGCCCGCCAATCGCTCCGGCGGGGGTGCCTTGCCGGTGCCTGCGCGGACGAAGACGACGCCGCCGACCGTCCCGTTGACGCGGTCGGCCAGCTCAATAGTCTTTTTCGCATCCCGGATCGAGGCGACCCGCGGCGTTGAGACGATAATCACCTCGTCGGAGAGTCGAAGCGGGTAGATCGTCTCTGGACTCACGCCCGCGGCGGTGTCGAGGATGATCCAGTCGTAGGCCGGTCGCAGGCTGCGGACGACCGGCGCAAGTGCGGCGACGTTGATCGCGTTGAAATCCGCGAGTTCGGTGCCCGCCGGGAGCACGTGGAGTCGGTCTTCGATAGCATAGAGTGCCTCAGTTGTCGTAACGGTTCCGGACAGTACGTCGTGGAGGGTTTTGTCGGGTTCGAACTGGAGGAAGTCGACGATGTTGGCCATCGCTAGATCCATCTCGACGATGGCGACTGTCTCGCCTGCTTCGGCGAGCGCAACGCCGAGATTTACCGCTGTGGTGGTCTTGCCGACGCCGCCTTTCGCTCCGGCGACCGCGAGGACGCGCCCGTCTGCCATACGATGCCATCATGGGGACAACATGATAAATCCACGTTTGTGAAAATCACGGCTGAGAATAGATCAGAGGTAGGCGGCGTCCCACCGGGTGGGTTTCCGCGCGTTGCCACAGTCGCTACATTCGAGTCGACCCATCGGGTCCATCCCGACGTCGGTGCTGTTGCAGGGCCCGCAGACGTAGCCATAGCGGTCGTTGCGGTCGGTGTCGGTGTAGGCCGGATAAAACGGGCCAGCCGACCCCCGCTCGCGTTCGTCGGTGGCGATATACAACTGCTCGGCGTCGGTCTCGAACGATGAGAGGGTCGGCTCCTCGCCATCGTACCGTTTCCGGTATCGCCGCTCGGTGAACTCTCGGCCACCGATCTCGACGGTTCGCTCGGTGGTCTCACTGAACGAATGGGACACATAGAAGTCGCCGCCAGCGGTGTTGGCTGCCAGCACCCGACCCTCGATCACGTCGACGCTTTGCTCGCGGAGTCGCTGTTCGATTCGACTGAGGAGCGAACTCCCGACCCCCTCGCCGCGGCGCTTGGGGTCGACGTGGAGCCAGTCGATCCGCCCGACGAGATCCGGTCCCTCGATGACCTCACCCTGAACGACGCCGACGACCGAACCGTCCTCGATGGCGACGATGAACGCCGTGGCGTCGTCGTCGAGGCGGTCGGCAACGGTGTCGGGGTCGTACCACGCTTTGAGGGCCTGCTCGCGGGTGTCGTCGTCGACCGCGTGGCTGTAGGAGGCATCCAACGATGCCTCGGCCACATCGCGGATCGCCTCGTGGTCGGTCGCTGCTGCTGGCCGGATTTCCATGTGTACTGTTACCATAGACTGCCACTAAAAACCAGTGACTGATCAGAAATATCTCCAGTTAGGGTTTAAAATCGTGTTTGAGATTGCAGTAGCAGTATAACAACTCATATTTCGGTCTAAAATTGAACAGTTGACTACTGTTCGATCACCCCTCGGCAGTAGCGTCGACCGTCTCTACCCCTGTGACTGGATCGTATACAGTTTCGAATACTCGCCATCGTCGGTCAGGAGCTCGTGGTGGGTGCCGGTTTCGACGATCTCGCCGTCGTCGACCGTATAAATGCGATCCGCGTTCTGCACTGTCGAGAGCCGATGTGCGATAGCGATGATCCCGTACTCTCGATTCATCGACTCGATTGCGGCCTGTACATCGCGCTCTAAGCTCGAATCGAGGTCACTCGTGGCCTCGTCCAACACGAGGAAGTCCGCATCCTTCAGCAGTGCCCGAGCGAGTGCCAACCGTTGTCGTTGGCCACCCGATAACCGAACCCCGTCATCACCGAGTTGAGATTCGTAGCCGTTCGGGAGACCGTCGACGAACTCGTCGACTTTTGCGATTTGACAGACACGCTCGACGTCGGCGCTGGTCGCCTCGCGGTTGCCAATCGTCACGTTGTTTGCTAGCGTGTCGTTGAAGATGTAGGGCTGTTGGCGCACCACGGCGATTCGCTCGCGCCACGCTGTGAGGTCGTACTCGGCAATCGGAACCCCGTTGGCCAGAATGTCGCCTCGGTCGGGGTCGTACATCCGGGCCAGAAGCGAGACGATTGTCGACTTCCCGGCCCCCGACTGGCCAACAAACGAAATGAACTCGCCTTTCTCGATCTCGAAGGAGAGCCCGGAGAGTACCTGTTCGTCCTTGTCGTACGAAAACGAGACCCCATCGAATCGAATGTGGCGAACCTCGGAGACCGGCCGCTCGCCGGTGTCTTCGACCTGCTGTTGTAACCGTTCGACAAACGATTGGGTTCGAATGAGGTGCGACAAGTTTCCCTCGGCCTGATACACATGACTGTTCAGTCGACTCGTGAGTGGGGCGAGACGGAACATCGCAAAGAGCAAAATACCGAGAGCGCCCAGCGAGAGTCCGGAGTACCTAAAGCCGACATAGATCAGCGCGAAAAGCGAGAGCGCGGCCGCGAGATCGTAACCGTTCTGCAGTGCGGCTTTGTTCCGCTCCAAGTTGATCGACGACCGTGTGTACTGTCGGACCGACTGGAGGAACTCCGCGAACAGTTCCTCACCGAGACCGAACAGTTTGACGTCACGAATGCCCTGTGTGCCGGCTTGCACCGACTGCTGGATCGCCTCGTTCGCGCTGGCGACACGATCACCGACTGTGTATCCCGGTTCGATCACGTTGCGGAGGAGATAGGTAATCCCACCGAGCAAGACGATTGCATACAGCGTCATCCGCGGGGCGATAAACAGCATGATACCGAGGTAAATTAGCATCAAAAACAGCGTCTCCATCGCTTCGACGCCGCGCCGAATCACACGTCCCGAATACCGCGTTTCGGTGATAATCGCGTTCAGAATGTCGTCCGATCCCGCGTCGTCGAAGTAGCCGACGTCAGCATCGAGCGTGGAGTCGAACGCTTGGGTCCGTAGCTCCTCTTGGTAACTCATCTCCAGGATAGACCGCAGCCACGCAACGAGGAACGAGGAGGTAAACCGAATGATCATCACCCCACTGATCCCCAACACCAAATAGCCCAACTCGAACGGAACGCCAGCTATCTCGTAAACCGTGAGAAAGCCGTCCATGATCGGACCCGAGGGCAGCGTCTCGCCATCCGACTGGGCGACCTCCATAATCGGATAAATGAAGCTGAGGCCGATTCCTTCGAGAAACGCGGTACACCCACCTAAGACGACGAGTCCAGCGAGGAACCGCGGTCGGAACGCAACGACGTTGCGTATCGCAGCCGCCTTCTCCCGCCACGAAATATCGTGTTGTCTATCGTTCATTCGAGCCTGATTTATGTTTCCTGATACACAGCTCAGTCTCTTCTGCTTGGGCCATGTTCCCGTTTTTGCCGTGGGCCGTGTCGAAGCCGCCCAACTCGTCGAAGATGTCGGCGCGAAACGCGATATTGCAGCCGTAGGTGTTTCTGATCTCTGTTGCTTCGTCGTGGTATGGACCGCCACCGATCAGCCAGTCGAACTCACGCGGGATGTGTATCGGTCTCTCAGCGGGCCATTCGGGTATCGCTGGACCGCCAGCCGCGATGGCTCCATCCTCGAAGGCGTCGACGAGTTCAGCAACCCAGTCGGGAGCCGCAACGCAGTCGTCATCGAGGAACGCATAGATATCGCCACTGGCGTTGTCTGCGCCACGGTTCCGAGCTTCAGCTAACCCCGTCGTTTCCGGGTTATACGTGATCTCGACACCGCCATCAGTCAGTAGCTCAGTCGTCTCGACCATATCCGGGTCGCCATCGAGTGGGAGGACAAGCTCGATATCATCGTAGGTCTGATTTTGGATCGACTGGATCGCCTCTTTGAACAGCCCGTATCGTCCCCAGGTGTGTGAGGCGATGATAACCGAGACCGTTTTGTCGGTCTCTCGGTCACTCATCCCTCCACCTCTATCCCTTCGACTGCCTCCGGCGCAGTGTACGGTGCACAGACTCGTCGGACTCCCTCTTCGAACTCGACCTGCGGCGTCCATCCTGTCGACTCCCGAAACGTCGATGTGTCGGCGAGGGTATCGCTCACGTAGCCATCGAACGGACAGTCGACGTAGATCGGCTCGACGTCGGTCCCGAGAGCGTCGTTGATGAGCCGAACCATCTCGTTGAACGAGTACGACTCCCCGGTGCCGACGTTGTAGACGCCTGTGAGCTGCTCGGCAGCAGTCAGATCGAGCGCCCGAACGACATCGTCGACATGCGTAAAGTCACGCGTCTGGCTACCGTCACCGAACAGTTCCGGCTGCTGGCCGGTGGCGATTGCATCGGCGAACTGGGCGACCGTGTTCGCAAACTGGCCTTTGTGGGCCTCGTTGCCACCGAACCCCTGATACACCGAGAAAAACCGGAGCCCCGCGATGTTCAGCCCGTGGTGGTTGCTGTAGTACTCGGCGTACCGTTCCCGGGCGAGTTTCGATGCCTCGTAGCCCGTTTCGGCCTCCACATCCATCGAGGTCGGAGACGGCTCCGTTCGATCCCCGTAGATCGATGACGTCGACGCGTAGACGACTGACTCACACGTCTCACGAACGGACTCGATGGTGTTGACGAACCCTTCGACGTTCACCCGAACCCCTTGCTGTGGGTTCGACTCGTGCATCTGGCGGGAGGAAAGCGCCGCCAAATGATACAGCACGTCGACGTCACCGACTGCTTCGTCGAGATCGTCATCGAGGACACTCCGTTCTTTGAACGTCACGTCGTCGACGAGGTTCGATTCCGTCCCGAGATACAGATCGTCGACGGCGATGACGTCGTTGGCGGTCGACAGATAGTTCGCGAGGTTCGAGCCGATGAACCCAGCGCCGCCGGTAATAAGCACTCGCTTATCAGTGAGGGCTGGGTCGGACTGGTTCATACACCACCCCCGTCAGTCTGCGGCTGCCGAGTGGTCGGTGTTGGTTGTACTCGTCGGTTGGTGTGTGGAGGGGACACCATAGCGTCTCCTCCTAGGACACCACACCAACCGGCATCTATCTAGGGAATTACACGTAATGCTATTTATATCCAGACAGACGGTCTCGAATCCGAATCTAACGGGTTCGAATAATAGAGACGATCTAACCAGTAAGCACGCTTAATTAAATGTACGTAGATGACGTACAGCTAAGAGAGATGCGAGTGCTGTTTGACAGTATGGGGCTGTGTGAGAGGCGGTCACATTCGCGACCACCGCTGAGCGGTGTGGAACTCAGTCCTTGGTCGACTTGGTCGACTCGGTCGACTCGGTTGACTGCTCGACGGAGTCGGTCGACTGTGGTGTCGAACTGGTCGGCTGTGCTGCTGAATCTGTCGACTCAGTCGACTCCTCGGAACCGGGATCGGCGTCATCGAATCGGGTGGAGACCGCAGTGACTGCGAGCAGTAGGATGCCAAGCAGGAGGCCGATAGTCAGCGCGCCGAACGCCGCCAGCCCCAGCGGTGTCGGGGGAAACTCGATAAGAAACAGGAACCGTGGCGGGTTGATCTGGTCGACGACGGAAGCGGTCATGTAGCCAGCGAAACCGGTGAAGGCGACGATGATGAGATACAGCCCGACGACGACTCGTTGGCCGCGCAGTCCGGAGGACACACCTACATTCGAGGCGGGACGAAATTAGGCGTTTCGTCTGTCGACCGACGCCGTTTTGCACTGCGGCGGCCAACACCCTGTATGGAAGACAGCGACCTGCTTGGGCTGGTCCTCGCCGGAATCGCCCTCATGATGTTTACGACCGGTATCGTGCTGATTATGTAGCCTCGCGTGAGGGAGAGTCAGTGTCGGTGAGTCGGTCGTGGAACGTCTCGGCCTGCGTCCGACTCTCGAAGGTGAGAATAAACGAGCCGTCCCACTCGCCGGCAGCCATTTCCGAGGCCAACGATGGAGCGATCCCGAACCGATTGAGTTCCTCGCCATCGAGCATAATGGCGATTTCTGCGTTCCCATACGTTTCGTCCAACCGTACCGTCTCGGCCGTCTCGGTGACGCCGGTCGTTCCGTCGCTCGTGAGTTCGACTGGGACGGTTGGTCCCATCCGCTCGCTCACCGAGACGGCACCAATCGAAGCGATATCACTCGCGGTGAACAGCAGACGCTCGGTGCCGAGATGGAGTGTCGCCCGAAAGTCGACGGTCGTGTTGATGTCGGTGAACTCGGTAGTCGACTCACCGGTTGGTGAATCGCCGTTCTCTCCGACGCTCCCCAGACAGCCAGCAATGCCAGCCACACCCGCGGTTCCACAGCACAGCACCACTCGGCGTCTCGTCAGTGTCATCGTTCGTGTTTCTCAGATGCAGTGATATAAAAATAGGCCACTGACAGAACTGGCGACAATCAGTTCGTCGGTGGGTTGGATACGAAACACACGTCAGCCAGTCGACTCCGTCGACATCCTTTGAACGTCGGAAAAAAGGGAAAAAAGGGAAAAAAGGGAAAAGGAAAAAGGAAAAAGCTACTCCGAGTCGGTCGTCTCAGCCGTCTCGTCGACTGGCTGTCCACCGTCGGTCGCCACGTCGGCGTCTTCATCGCCACCGTCAGTGGCCAGCGAGGTCTCGAGTTTGCTCTCGAACCACTGCCATTCGACGGTGTTGACGCCGTCGTCGGCGAGGTTCCACGGATCACCGCTTTCGACGCGTTTGCCCTCGAACCACGACGACACCATGTTCCAGAACCAGATGAGCTGACCGACGAAGATGATCAGCGCACCGACCGTGGCCATCTGGTGAAGACTGGCGAACTGCGGCAGGTAGGTCGCGTATCGCCGCGGCATCCCGCCGTAGCCCAGCAGGATCATCGCGAAGAACGTGATGTTCGTCCCGATCATCGTCAGCCAGAAGTGGGCCTTGCCGAGACTGGCCTGATACATTCGGTTGGTGACAAGCGGGAACCAGTAGTAGATGCCCGCGAAGCCAGCAAACGCAATCGCACCCATCACGATGTAGTGGAAGTGACCGACCACGTAGTAGGTGTCGTGAAGCACGAGGTCGACCGGGATCGACGCGAGGAAGACGCCGGTGACGCCGCCAATGATGAAGTTGGAGATGAAGCCGATACAGAACAGCATCGGCGTCGTCAGGCGAATCTTTCCGTTCCACAGCGTCGTGATCCAGTTGAACGTCTTGACCGCGGAGGGGATCGCAATCGCCATCGACACCGCCATAAAGGAGGTTCGGAGGCGTGGGTCCATGCCGGTCGCGAACATGTGGTGAGCCCAGACACCGAACGACAGCACACCAATTGCGAGCGTGGAGTAAACGACGAACTTGAAGCCGAACAGCTGTCTGCCCGCAAACCGCGGGAGGACGTAGCTGATGATCCCCATCATCGGCAACACGAGGATGTAGACTTCGGGGTGGCCGAAGAACCAAAACAGGTGCTGGTATAGTATATTGCCGCCATCCGAGAGGAAGAAAGTCGTGCCGAAGTTCCGGTCAGCCAGCAACATCACCAGCGCGCTGCCCAGGAGGGGAAAGGCAAACAGGATGAGCCCCGACTGAGTGAGGACTGTCCACGAAAAGATATCGAGGTTCGCCCACGTCACCTTCTCGCCGCGCTGGGTGAAGATGGTCGCGATGAAGTTGATCGCACCCATCGTCGCGGCGACCCCTGAGAGGTGCAATCCGAGTAACAGCAGGTCGACGCCAGCCCCGCCGACCATATCACCGCTCCCACCAGCCGCCCCCAGCGACAGCGGCGTGTACATTGTCCACGCCGTCTGTGCGGGTCCGAACAGGCCGAGCGGCTTGGCGAAGAAGCCCGCCCAGATCAGGAGTGCCGCGGGCGGCAACAGCCAGAAGGCGATGGCGTTGATTCGCGGGAACGCCATGTCGTCGGCACCGATGAGTATCGGGATCAGGTAGTTTGCGAAGGCTGCGATAATCGGTGTTCCGAAGAGGAACAGCATCGTGATTCCGTGGCTCGTCAGGAGACCGTTGTAGGTTGCAGTTCCGAGAATCGATTCGGTCGTGATGAGATCCAACCGCATCACGGTGACCATGAGCCCGCCGACCGCGAAGGCAAATATCCCGTAGAGTCCGTAGAGGATGCCGATGTCCTTGTGGTCGACCGTCGTCAGCCAGCGAATGATTCCCGCAGGTTTCTCAGCGTCGACGTAACCCGACTTGTCGATGAATGAGCCACCGCCGACTGGCGTGTAGGATCGCCAGTTCTCGACCCGAGTGAGCCACGTGGCGACGGCGACGAGAAACACCCCCATCAGCACCGTCAGACTGATCTGCGCACTAATATCCATACCAAGATTCAGTATTGCAGGGTAAAGAAAGATTCGGGTGGCCGCCGAGCGGCCCGCCTGCTGACGGTGGTATCGATTGGGGATCTACTCGGATTTCGTCGACTCAGCGGTCTCCGATTCGGCATCAGAACCAGCGGTCTCGTCGGCCTCTGCAGCAGCGCTCTCCGGTTCGGCGCCAGCCTCATCGGCTTCGATCCCGTGTTCGATCTCGTCGACGGTCTTTGCACCATCGAGGCCAGCTTGGCCCTGCGGGTAGACGGCCGCTCGCTTCTCGTCGCCGGCGATGGCCTTCGCCGAGATGTAGGTCAGTATCAACAGTGCGACAAACATGATTCCCATAATGCCATACATCTGTCCGGACGGCAGGAGGTCGAACCCCCACGGAGCGTAGATACTGTACACGCCGAAGAAAAACAGGATGATCCCCAGTGGAATGAAGTTGACCATCAGGTCCAGGATCGTCTCCTTGTCGAAGATCTCGGTTTCCATACCCACACCGTGGGAGAGGCCGCCCAAATAGGTTACTAGTTTTAGCTGGCTAGTTGCTGTTTCGGGACGAACAGTTTGCCCGCAACCACCGCCGACACCAAGATCCCGCCGCTTGCAATCATCGCGTACGCGCGCAGTGTCAAGTCGACGCGGGACAGTGGGTTCAGATACAGCACCGCGGCACCGAAGACGAACAACAGCAGCGCCATCACGCCCAGAGCCGACCACGGGACGTCGACGTAGCCCGATTCCTGAAGCATCCCGGCGATACAGCCACAGAACAACAGCAGTCCGGCGACCGCAACCGGGAACACGTTGAACACGAGTCCGAGTTCGGAGATCGGCACGCCGAGGGCGATAAACACCGGCCACGGACTCGCCTTCCGATACTGGTCGCTGAGTCCCGGGGTCTCTTCCATACACTGACAGAGGATACCCAGCCTAAGAAACGCTTCGGAACGTCGGGAAAATCAGCGAAGACTCACCGAAGCGCAACGCCGTGTCGACTCAAAAAGCCACTGACAGCCTTGATCTCGACTGGGCTGCCGACGATCCGGCACTGCGTCGAATCATCCTGGAGGATCGTCACCGTAAACTCGGCTTCGAGCTGGTCTCGAAACCCATTGAGCGTCTCTGCGGGGAGTTCGATCTGCGTGCTATCGCGGAGATGGGAGGGGTCCGGCATATCGGTAGTCGACAGGTAAGCTACGTCATGTAAAACCGTGTCGAATTGTTGGTTTCGGCGACTGGGTGCCGAAGGCAGTGATTTGTCGACAGCCCGGCCGAGCGATGAAACCCGCCGAATGAACAGCTTTTTCGACGGCGATAGCCCAGTGACCGATAATGGGATTGGAGGAGGAGATCGAATCGATCCGCGAAGAGATCAGTTCGACGCCATACAACAAGTCGACCGAGGCACACATCGGCCGGCTGAAGTCGAAACTCGCGGAAAAAAAGGAGAAACTGGAAAACCAGTCGTCTGCGGGCGGCGGCGGTGGCTACTCCGTCGAGAAACACGGCGATGCCACGGTCGCGCTCGTGGGGTTTCCCAGCGTCGGGAAGTCGACGCTGATCAACGCTCTCACGAATGCTGACAGCGAGACTGGCTCCTACGAGTTTACGACGCTGGATGTCAACCCCGGCATGCTCAAATATCGCGGGGCCAACATCCAGATTCTCGACGTCCCGGGCCTCATCGAGGGGGCGGCCGACGGTCGCGGTGGCGGCAAAGAGGTGCTGTCTGTGGTCCGAACTGCTGATCTCGCTGTCTTCCTGCTGTCGGTGTTCGAGATCGACCAGTACGAACGGCTCGACAAGGAGCTGTACTACAACAAGATCCGACTGGATACCGAGCCGCCGAGCCTCCACATTCGCAAACGACACAAAAACGGGATTCAGGTCAACAAAAGCGACAGCGTCAGTCTCGACGAGGGGACGATCAAGGGCGTCCTCCGAGAACACGGCTACGTCAACGCCGAAGTGACCGTTCGCGGCGACCCAACCATCGACGAAGTCATCGACGGCATGATGGACAACCGCATCTACATCCCCTCGATGGTCGCGGTCAACAAGACCGACTTGGTCGACCCGAGCTACGTCCCGACGGTGAAAGACCAACTCAGGTCCCACGACATTGATCCCGACGAGTGTACGTTTATCAGCGCCGAGAAGGAGAAGGGACTCGACGCGCTCAAAGAACGGATCTGGGAGAAACTCGGCCTGATCCGCATTTATATGGATCGCCCGAGCAAGGGCGTCGACTACGAGGAGCCGCTGGTGCTCAAAAAGGGGGCCACAATCGGTGATGCGCTGGTCAAACTCGGCGGCGAGTTCGAAGAGCGATTCCGGTTTGCACGTGTCAGCGGCCCGAGTGCGAAACACGACGACCAGCAGGTCGGCGAGGAGCACACACTCGCTGACGAAGACGTCCTGCGGATTACGATCACACGGTGAGCCGAACCCCTGGTGCGGATCACACGGGAGACCGAACGTCGACGCCAGCGGCGCTACTGGCGGTCTGTTTGCTTGCTGTCGTGCCATGGATCGTTCTCTCCAGTGGCGATCTGACGTTCATTATGTCGTGGGGGCTCGTCAATACCAACCCGTGGCACGCCTTTTGGCTCCCAAGCTATCTCGATGCAGCACGAGGGTTCGGGAGCCTGCCGTGGTCGCTCCAGGTGTGGCCGATCAGTCTCGGCTTTTACTGTGGCGCACTCGTCAGCGCGGCCAGTGGGGTGATTGTCGACCGCGAAGATCCACGGCTCACGACTGGTCTCCTCGTCCTGTCGGCGGTTGGCTCGCTGATCGTCTGGCAGAGGCTGGCTGGCAGCGGCGTCTCCGGAACGGCCCCAGTCGGCGCGGTGGCGACCGGAATCGTCGTCTGGTGGTTCTACTGGCCAGCGCTTCGGCGACTCGGCACCGGCCGTCGACCGGTCGACTAATGATCATCTCTCAGTCGACCGTAGTTTTATATTCCGACCCAGTATTATCAATCATAAATGGAGTACAGATCAGTTATCGGCGGGGGACTCGTCGTGTGTGGTGTCCTCCTCGGGACGCTGCAAGCGCTCCAGTACGTTCGGTTTCCCGAAACCGCTGCCGTCGTCCTGTTGAATACGGTGCCGTTCATTTTCGTCGCGGCAGCAATCGTCTACACAGGAGTCACAATTGCGATCCGTGAGGAGTACGACGAGTATGCAACGCTTATCGTGTCGTGGGCGGTCGGTGGCGCGGTCGGCTTCGTGGCCGTGTTTACGCTGCTGACCGGCACCAGTACACAGGATGGCTTGACGCTCCTGTTGGGAGCCGTCGACGCCGGGAGTGCCGGGATGCTGGCGGGGCTGCTCGTCGGGCTGTACGATACCCAAAACCGCCAAACGCTGGCGACCGTCGAGCAGTTCGCCCAGAAATTAGAGACGCTCAACAACTACGGCAAAGTGCTCAACCAGTCGACCGGTATCGAATCGGTGAGCGCGCTCTGTATCGAGGTCGTCGAGTTCGTCCTCGACGGCAGTGGCGCAACCTTCGTGATTGCTGAGAACGATGAGGCCTACATCGTCGACACGACGCTGCCGGACATCGATACCGGTGATCTTGAACGGGCCAAACGGGAGTTACACGAGACCGAAGCCCTCAACACGGTGATAGACGGCGCTGGATTCGACAAGATTCGTAACGAACAGCCGGGTGAGACGATTGCGATCCGGATTCCAGCCGGTGATGCCACCGCCGTCCTCGTGGCGGTCTACTACGATATCGACGACGTCGACGAGACGAACATCGATCTGTTCGAGATTCTGGCCGCCCACGTCTCGACGGCGCTTTCGACGGTCGACACCCAGCGTCTCCAGACCGAATTCATGGAGTCAATATAGCCGACACTGGGTCCAAATTCATAAAAAGAAACCCGAACACCGCACAGCATCCGAAACAAAACTAGCAGCTGAACTGCGTTGTGTACTGTTGGCAATAAACACTGACGTCGACTCGGAGACTATCGCTGCGACGACGTCGTTTCTTGTAAATCACGTCGGGGCACGCAGGCAGGCAGCCACGGCCGTCTTAGAGGTCGACTGATAGTAGCTTGGAGGTCGACTGATAGCAGCGGAGCGGAATTCGTGAGTAGCAACACCAACATATCGAGAAAAAGAATGGGTAGTTGCGATGGGTATAATACATCCGCGTTACAGAAGATTGGTATGAACCAGCCACACTCCGACTACCCGAATCAATCGCTCAGCTCCGTTTCAGCCGGTTTCAACGGGTGAAGTATGGATGAGCGCATGTCGGTCGTGGTGTGTGTCGTAGTTCTTGCCGTGCTTGGGGCGGCCGCGAGTGTAGGTGCTGTGGGTGCATCGGCAGCGACTACCGACCAGTCGGTGCTGTTTTCTCATACGGACGACGGCGACCGAAACGGTGGTGACGAACATTTGAGTTCCGGCGGACTCTACTGGCAGGGTCAGACGCTATGGTTTGGTGATCCTCACAACGAGACTGACACCGAGCAACTCCTCGTTCGGGAGTACGATACCGAAGCTGACGAACTCGGAACAGTCGTCCGCGAGATCAAGTTCGACAGCAGCGGGACAACCGTTGAGACGGTCGACCTCGATGACACGTACGTACTAGTCCCCAGCGATAGTCGCGAGACGACCGTTACCGTCGACGATGGGGCTGTGACTGGCACTGCCACCATCGAAAACGCAACTCCCTTCGAGGTAGTCGAACAGACGCTGACCGTGGAGTGGGAAGCCGGTTCAGCCAGCACATCCCAGAGTGATCGGGAAATCGAACTAACGTCGAACCGCGTCCGGTACAACGTCAACGTGAGCAGTCCGTCGCTTTCTTACAGCGAGTTAGAGCAGGTGTTCATGAGTGATCGAACGCTCCGAGAACACAACAGACCGTTCGCCGACCGGAAGCCGTTCGAACAACGCCACCGAATGTACGATGCCTACGAAGACGAGGGCGTTATCGTGCTCCGTGGGTTCAGCGATGGGTCTCTGGAGACTGATTTCAGCACCATCGAGACATTCCCTGACGCAATCACTGTTGAGGTGACCGACACCGGCCGTACCGAAACTGCGGGTCTGCCGAGTAGTACCTCTGAAAGCGGGCCATTTACGATCTCGGAACTCGACATTTCGGACCGCGTCGACCCCGGCGAATCGGTAACTATCACTGCGACAGTGCAAAACGAGTGGTCGACTGCCGAGCGACGAGATGTCGTCTTCGAGCTGGGCGAGTCCCGCTCCTCGGTCGAAACACAGCTCGACGGCGGGGACGAAACCACAGTGTCGATGACGCTTCCAGCCCCCACAGAGCCGGGTGAGGTCGCCTACGTCGTCAGCACCGAGGGCGACAGCGTCGAGGGAACGGTCACGGTCGAAGGCTCCGAGCCCGAGACCAACGAAAACGACGGGAGCGACGGCGGGATCGTCAGCACGATTATTGGAGTGCTGTATCCACAGGCGATTATCGGGGCCGTCATGACCGTGCTCTCGTTGGCGACGTTCGTCGTCTGGCGGCGGCGATAGGCAGCGACAGCAGACGACTTGTAGCGACGATTTATACGAGGTAATGAATCGCAGTACCGAGAAGCATCAGAACCACTGCGACAGCTGCGTTGAACTCGACTTTGAGTGGTGAGCCGAATACTCGCGCAGAGAGCTGCCGGACGGGGGGAAACAGCAGGATGCCGCCGAGGAGCGTGAACACGCCACCGAGACTCGGGAGCACTGAGATCGCCGAGACGACGAAAATAAAGCCGACGGCATAGCTCGCGCGCTCGATGATCTCGTCTCGCTGGCTCCGTTGGCTCGTCGACTGACTCGATCCGGCCTGTTGGTTCGCCCGTGTGGCTATTTTCTGATCAAGCTGATTTTGAGCGGTCGCGTTCTGTGGCTCCCCGCAGTTCGAACAGAAGTTGTCCGATTCCTCTACCTGGTTACCACAATTTGTACACTCCGGCATGCTCGTTGGTGGCTCAATGAAAGGTTACCACATCAAGCCTTCCATCTGTGTGTGGATCGATCTCCCGTCGACCGGCAACGCCACAAATTATCCAAACTGAGAATTGTAGCCAGAAGATTATATACCTCTAGAGAGATCAACTAATATCTACTGCATATCCGTTCCACAATCATGAGATCCTTAGTTTTCGGGCGATATCGTCGAGTCGCTGTTTTTTCGCTGCTGTTGGTTCTATCGGGAAGCATACTACTGACTGGTGGCGTCATCGCCAACCACGATGCCGAAGCTAGTGGCGATGTCAGAGGAACAGTGACGAACGAAGCCGGCGAAGGGATCGAGAACGCAAACGTCGAGATTGTTGGGTACGGGACGCATCTTAGCACGACGACTGACTCGAACGGGGAGTACACACTTCGGGATGTACCATACGACACACAGGAAATTGCAGTCACGCAGGCAAAATACGAGAACATTACCAGTTCAGTTTCTATCTCAACGACCAACTCACCAGTAACAAAAGACGTGACCCTAGAGCGAACCACCGGAACGATTTCGGGAACAGCCTCATCGTCCGGTAAAATCGACGGGAATATTCCCGATGTCGATATCGAAATTAGCCACGACAACAGTAAAGACCAGCGGCTAATTGACGATGATGAAACGGATCTATCATCTGCCGAGACAACCAGTAGCGACGGCTCCTACCAGATCGAAGTGCCGACAGGAACAGTTGAACTCACGGCCAAACAAGACGGGTTCAAACAGTTCGGACCGACCACAGTTACGGTGACCGAAGACAGTACGACCACTGTCGACCCCGATATGGAGGAGGATCTCACAACAGTTTCGGGGTCAGTTGAGAACACTGGTTCCGATTCGGTTCGGGGCGCAACTGTCAGGATCGAAGAGTTGGAGGACGGTGGGTCGGATATCTGGCCGGGTCTGGGGCCGCTGAACGACACGACTGATTCGAACGGTGCGTACACGATTGACTCGGTTCCCGTGAGTACGACCTCACCCGAAGAAACACGGACGATCATTGCCTCGGCGGATACGTTCGTCACTGAACAGGAATCTCGAACGATATCGAACGGCGGCAACACCGTCGACTTCGAACTAGAGCATACCGATGGAGCGCTTTCCGGAACCGTCGCACAGTCTGTGGATGGTAACGATAATATCCCGCTAAATGGAATTACGGTCACGGTCGAGGGCGAGAAGTCGGTTGAGACCAACCCGGACGGGACGTACACGTTCGAGGAACTTCCGTTCGGCACCCACAAGATGACGGTCAAACACGAGGATTACGAGGCTACGAGTCGACAGATCGAAATCAAACAGGGGGAAACGGCGCAAGCCGATTTCGCGATCAAGCGGACAACCGACATCGAACTCAGTATCGACTCGGTCTCGCCAGACTTCTGGCAGACTGGTGATGAAGTGACCGTGAAATACTCGTTCAACGAAACCGTGTACGATACAGTCGACTTCAACATCGACGGGATCGTCTCCGAAAGAACATTCGACACCGAGTACGGGACGTTCGAAGGCGAGACGACGTTCACCGTCCCCGAACGCCAGCAGATCAACGATGGGCAGTACACCGTCGAACTCTCGGCACTCGGAGCGACCCAAACCGAATCGTTCGAGGTCTCGAACGTCTTCGACTCCGAACAGGCGGAGTTCTCCGAGACGGACTACCAGTCACCAGCTGGTGACTTCGTTGAGGTGAGTATTTCGAGCGGTGACCTCGACGAGGCCTATGTGATGATCGGCGGCGATGAGGATGCCAACGGCGGCAACTTCGAGAACCACATCGACGTGCTGCGCGTTTCAGGTGACGCTACGTTCGTCATCAATACCCGACTCGTCGGCAGTGATCGGGATTCTGAGGATGTCTACATACCTATCAATGGGGATGTCACGAGCTACGCCCACTCGATTGGGGCCGACAGCGAACCCACAGGGGAGTTCGAAGACGTTTCGTTCGAGAACGAAAACGGAGACGAGATCGCCACAACGCTTGCCCAGTTCCGAACGCAACAGGGCGTGTCTCCGATGGGGAGCCCACTTCAGGCTAATCGGTATCAACTCGTCGCTGGGGGAAGCGGGACGGTTATCGACCGAAACGACGGGATTCCGGATTTCCGCCAGCCGATTGCCCGGTCGAATCTCGTACTGACCCAACCGGAGGTCGGCAATGTGACGATCTACACGCTTCCCCCGGGGCCGGCAGATCAAGTCGACCAGTTCGAAGACGGGGGCGAACCCATCGGCTCCGGTGATATCGGATCACTACTCGGAGAGGCAACCGAGACCGATCAGATCGCTCGGGGTGATCGGATCCTCATCGAGGTGCAGTCGAGCGGGATGTACGGCGCACTGTTCGATCAGGCAGCCAGCGAGCAGGCCGCAGTAGCCGACGGCGATGTCGACAACATCCCGCTCGAACAGATCAACACGCTCCTTGAACGTCACGAAGGCATCCATATTGGGCTCACGACGACCGAGTTCGGTGGCCCGAACCACGGCGGCTCGACGCTCCAGTTCGACAACGTCGACAGCAGTGATCTCCGCGTGTTACCGGACGACACTGCAGATCTGTGGGACAACACCGACACGCTGGGTAGTGATCCCCTCATTGGCGGGTTTTACATCGTTATCGATACACGTGGAAGCGACCCGTTCAATAATCAGCCGCAGGATGGTGACGAACTGACGTTTGATATCGCCTACGAGTCACCGCCGGATGAACGATACACATATCCGGACTACTCCTTCGGCACCCCACCCGATCCGTTTGATCCCGCCGTAAGCGAAGTCGACGGGGTCGAACACTTCCCGTACTACGGGGCAAGCGACACGACAGAACGTGCCAGCAATTCGTTCGTTTTCGAGGATCCGTACATCGATTACGGCGAGACCACACTGGATGGTGAGCTGATCGTCGCCGCCGAAGCGGGAAGCGTCATCGCGGGCGAGACGAACATCGCGCCCGGCTCACAGGTCGAGATGCAGTTGGTCGCAAGCAACCGTCCGAATCCACAGACGATCACCATCGAACAGGTCGAAATCAGCGAGGACGGCAGCTTCGAGGTGACAGAGGACTTCTCGGCGTTCGAGCCGGGCGAACGAGTCGAAGTCGAGTTCTACTCACAGGGGCGGCTCATCGACAACCGACTCATCGACAGACGCGGCGTGCGAGTCGTCGACGATCTCGACAACCCCTCGAACTTCGAGATCGAATCGCTGACCGATGAGGCGGAGGTCGTTCGCGGCCAGCGACTCTCGGCAATCGAAACGACGATTGTCAACAGCGGTGAGATCGCGGATCGACAACTGGTCGAATTCGATCTCAACGGTGAGACGATCAGGGACCAATCGGTGACACTCGACGGTGGCGAAGCAGCCTCACTGGATCTGTCCGAAGAGTTCGTCGTGCTTCCGGTCGGCGAATACAATTACACTGTCCGGACCGAGGACGACGAACGGACCGGCCAGCTCACCGTTACCGAACCTGATTCCGAGAATGAAACACAAATAAACAGTATCGACAGCGAAGGGCCGACACAGAGTGAGGCACCCGGATCCGGAGATCCGTCAGAACCCGACCCAGAGGGGCTGTTCGGGATATTTGGCATCCGAAGCCGGGATGTTGCGGTCGCGGCGACAGTCACCGGTGCGATGCACCTTCTCGGCCAGTGGACCTGAACGCCACGAATCAATATACACCTCCGGTACAGCCCGGCTGTGAGGACTGTCGATCCGGAGCGTCGACGCCTCACCGAACCAGTGGTTTCGACAGCCTTCGGTATCCTTTTCGACCCAGCGTTCAATATCGATTATGTATGACTGGAACCATTGATCACGTGATGCTGCGCGTCGACGACCTCGAAACGTCGGTCGACTGGTATGGGACACATCTGGGCTACGAGGAGAAAGACCGCCACGAGGGCGACGATTTCAGCATCGTCTATCTCGGGCCGGAAGGAATGGCTGACGACGGCGCAATGCTCGAACTCACTTCCAACCACGGCGAGACCACCGAGGAAGTCGGTGATGCGTGGGGCCACATCGCCGTTCGGGTTCCCGAGGGCGAACTCGAAGCCCACTACGAGCAGCTCATGGACGAAGGCGTTGAGGACTACCGTGATCCCGAATCCTGTGGCGGGCGCTATGCGTTCGTCAAAGACCCCGACGGCCACGAGGTCGAGATCGTCCAGCGCGACTACGGCGCACGTTGGTCGCTCGACCACACGATGATCCGCGTCGAGGACGCCGACGAGGCGCTGGGCTTCTGGACCCGGAAATTCGAGTACGTCGAACCGCGTTCCCGCTGGGAGGCCAGCTCCTTTGCGAACTACTTCATGGCCCCCGAAGACGGCGCGAAGGAGTCGATGTGGCTCGAACTCACTTACAACTACGACGGGCGCTCCTACACGATGGGCGACGCGTGGGGCCATCTCGGGATTCGCGTCGACGACCTCCAAGAGGATTGGGACCAGTTGATGCTTCGGGAGGCCGACGACTACCGCGATCCGGACGCCTGCGACAACATGTACGCCTTCACCAAGGATCAGGACGGCCACGAGATCGAACTCATCGAGCGCGACCTCGACGCTGAGTCACTGTTCCCGTTCTAGCTTACCCAGTCTCGCGGCACCAGAAAGTACCGAATAGAACACACACTTTTTGTGATATGGCTCCCAGCAGTTGCTATGCAACTGATCGTCTGCGGACTCGGTGGGGCGGGCAGTCGACTTGCCGAGGGCCTTGTAGCGGCCAACAGTCGCGGCCAGCGATCCGCGGTCGTCGACAGTGTCGCCCTCGATACCGACGAGGGGTCGCTGGGAGAGCTCGAAGAGATTTCGGACGACCACCGCCACCTGTACGGCGTCCTCGAAAGCTCCGGGCGGGGGTTGGATGGCCACCGAAAACGAGGCCAAGAGGTCGCCGAAGAGGAACTCACGGAGCTGTTTCGGGCGGTCGACGACCTCCAAACATCCCGTGGTGATGCCTTTCTGCTGTGTGCCGGCCTCGCCGGAGCCACTGGCGCGACGCTGCTGCCACACCTCGCAGCCAAACTCCGGAGCGTCTACGAGATCCCGATCTACGGGCTGGGTGTGCTACCGGATGTGGACGCCACGGCGGATGAAGACGGGAGCGACGAGACAGGCAAGCAGGTCGACCGAGCAGCGAATGCAGGGCTGGCTATCGATACCGTTACCGAAACAACCGATTCGTTACTGCTGTTCGACAATGCGCTGTGGACCAAGACAGCCGAAACGGACGCCGAGCCGGCGGTCCGAACGCGGCTCAACGAGACACTGGTGACCCGCGTCACGGCGCTGTTCGAGGCCGGCGAAATCGACCGCAGCGGCCGGGTCGCCGAAAGCGTGGTCGACGCAAGCGAGGTGATCAATACGCTCAGTAGTGGTGGAATCGTGAGTCTCGGCCACGCGAGCCAAGAGGTAGACCGACCGACCGAATCCCGGTTCGGGCTTGGGCTGTTTATGCAGGACAAAGAACTCGACGAGACGACAGCGATCAAGGCCATCGAGACGACAGTCAGACGCGCTGTCAATGGCAAACTCACCGTCGACATCAACCGAGGGTCGGTCCAGCGTGGGCTGCTGGTGACCGGCGGGCCACCCGAATGGCTCAATCGCCAAGCCATCGCCGACGCCCGGTCGTGGCTGGCCCAAGAAACCGGCAGCGTCGAGATTCGTGGCGGTGATATTCCGACACCGGACACCGATACAATCGTTGCGCTCGTGGTGTTGGCTGGCGTCGGTGACTGCCAGCGAGTTTCGGAACTGCGTGCAGCAGCCGCAAATAACACAGAGTAGCGCCCGGATTTCGTTTTCAGTCGACGACTACTGATTTCGATACCAGACGTAGCCGCCACCGACTGTCAGCAGCGAGATGATTGAGACAATGATGGTACCGAACGAACCCAACAGCCCACCCTCTTCGGCTTGACTGACGTCAATCGGTAGTCGGTAGCTGTCGGTGATCTGGCTGTCACCACCGGCATCTCTATACCGGATGTCGACCGTGACGGGATACGTTTTCGGCGTTGTAGCACTCGCCGCGAGATCGAAGCTGATCGTTGTCGACTCGCCTGCATCGAGCGACTGGACGAACGCCTCATCGTTGCTACTGCTGAGCGGTGTGTCGGCGAACAGTTTCGGTTCGATGTCAGTCACCGTCTCGTTGCGGTTGTTGGTGATGGTGAAGTCGACGGTGGTACTGCTGCCGGCGGTGATCGAACGGTCGGCGGCTTCGATAGTGAATGCGTCGCGCTCGGCGGCGATGTCGGCGAGGAACTCGGGGTCGTCATCGGTCTGTCGGATGCCGTTTTCGTCGCGGAATGACACTGGGAGGTCGAAGCGTTTGGGGACGGCTTCGGCCTCACTGCCGACCTCGATTGGGATGCGGAACTCGGCGGACTCGCCGGCCTCAATGTCACCGACGGCGACAGCCGTTTCCTGTGGGAACAGGTTCTCGGCGTCGGTCGGGAACTGGACTTCGGCGTTAGTGGCGTCCTCACCTCCGATGTTCTCGATCTCGCCGGTGATGTCGCCTTCCTCGCCCACGCGAAGAGTACTATTGATGTCGGTGACACGGAAGCGGGCGCTATCGTCGACTTCGATTTCAACGGTGTAGTCTTTCGAGGTGGATTGCTCGTGTGTGGTTGGTGGGCCACCGCCGCGACGGTTTTGACTGACTTTGGAACTCCATCGGTAGTCGATTTCGACATCGATATCATAGGTGCCGGGCTCGGCATCATTCGGAACCTCGATCTGGAGCGGTACGTCTGTGGGTTGATTATCCGGAACGGAGCCGACTGATTGTTTTCCCGAGGTGATCGTAATTGGGGCATCGTCATCGTCCATCTCAGCCTCGATGATCACGTTGCGGGCAGTCGTTACGAGTTCACGATTCGTACCCTGTCCCTGACTGACATCTCCTTCATTATCAAGTTGGAGTATGAACTCGGTTTCTTGTCCGGGTGCAACCGTATTATCGGGAGAATACACCTCGATGTCCGGCTCACCACGGACGAACACCTCTTGTCCGGTTGCGACACCACCGAATGCGAGAAGCAGCATCATGAGTACCGCACCAATAAGGAGTGTTCGGACATTCATGGAGTGGTGATCCTGTTGGTAGTTCGGTTTCTTGTTCTCTCAGCGGATGACTCCAGTAAAACAGGCCTGGCAGTTGGATTCCGATTGAATCGAGGATCGCCCGTTGGTTGGACAACCTCTTGTCGGTTAATAAAGTGGTATTCCGAGGTATACGGTCGCATGTATGTCTGGTGAAAGTAGTGATCTATTCGTTTAAAGTGATTATGCAATTTTTAATCTGTTTACTTCTGTTTGTTATGACTGTATATCGAGATTAGATTGAATTGCGTTATATGAAGGGAATTGTTATTCCACAGGCAGTAACCGACCAGTGCAGACGATATCTAAACCAATAGTTGTCGTGGTAACTGCTCACGGACGACATGGAACATAGAAGATCTGCTAATCCCTCGTTATAGACGTTACAAATCGATACTACAGCAAAATCCATATCCGAATGGTAACTAAGTATTAAGCATCCATCACGACTGTCAAACACAAAGTATATATCAGAATGCCCGTGTGTTCCAAACACCCCTACCCAGGGTGTTCACACGTGAGTACTCCGGCGTTCATCCGGCAGTGGACGAGCGGATGGAGGAAAGATGTGGATGCCGACGCAGTGCAGAACGAAATAAACTATGACAAACGAAAACTATAGCAACAAACTGCGCGCCATCTTCCTGGCGTTCATCATGGTCACCTCCGTCTTCGGAGGGGCTATGGCGTTCTCCGGTGGAGCGGCCGCAGTGCCAGCTGATCCCGCACCTAGTGCGGAAGATGTAGATGTTACAGATGGCGTACAGACTCAAGAAATTAGCTTTACAGCAGAAAATGAGCCCGGCGATGGGGACTACAACAACGGCACATCAGCCAACGGTACAATCACCATCTCACCCGTTGCGGATCTAACCTTCGACAATGTCAGTGTTGACAGCGTTGATGGTGTTACTGCAGAAGTTGATAATGGTGACATTGTCGTTACCGTTGACGCAGTCAACACAGTCACTGCATCTGAAGTTGACATCACCGTCAACGCAGAGGTAGATCCATCCGGTACTACTGCTGCCTCCGGAACTTACGATCTCGAAAGTGACAGTGGCAGCGATCAGACTGCCGAGTTCGACATCACCTCTAGCGGTAGTGGAGATGCCAACCTCGGTAGTGGGGCAACATTCTGGGAAGGACAGAACCTTGACCTGTTCATCCGATCTAATGTCGATGACACGACCGATTACCAGGTTCGTGAGCTAGACACTACGGCCAACGATGGAGAAGGTTCCATCGAAGGGCTTGTAGAAGAAGTTAGCATCGACAGCGATGACCGCACACTGTCATACGACAGTGAAGGTCTCAACGGCGACTACGTGATCACGCCGGCTGATGACAGTAGTACCGCGATCGTCTTCGAGAACGGAATCGCAAACAGTACCGTTACAGATTCCGGTACAGACACAAACAATGCTGGCTTCGAAGTCACTGAGCAGTCGCTGAGTGTCGCCTTCGATGACGAGAACGTCGACGACAGTGAAACGACGTACCTCGACCTCGACACGAACCGTGGTACCACGGACGTTGTCGTCCACGCAAACGGTGACCTCGACGACGAGGACTTCGAAACGATCTTCAATGACACCGACGCTGACTACACCCTCGATCTGACCCTTGACTCAGGCGAGGTTGACGACCTCGACGACGACTACGACCTCGATCAGGAGGACGCAGTCGTTCTTCGAGACGTCAGCGACCTTGACACGGACGATGAAAACGGCCCAGCCGACTTCAGCGACATTGACATGGGAGAATACGACTTCCAGTTCGATGTCTCTGACACGGCAGCCAGCGACTCGGCTTCGATCAGCGTGACCGAAGAAGACGTCGACGCTGAATTCACCGAAGACGTCACCACGTCGGCTGCTGGTGACCTCGTTGAGTTCACCGTCGAAATGGAAGACGCTAGCGAGACCTTCATCCAGATCGGTGACGAGGATGTTGGCTTCGTTGATTTCCTTCACGTCGAAGATGACGACGATGATGGCGAAGTGACCTTTACGGTCAACACGCGAACACTCGGTACGGCCGTTGACACCGAGCGAGTCTACGACTCAGAAGACGATATCATCAACAGTGAAGTCCACGGCGATGATACGGGTGCTGAGTTCTACGATGACGACGAAGACAACCTGCTGAATGCAAGCAATAACCCAGATACGAACAGCGACTTCGAGGTCTACCTCGATCAACTCGATCTGATCGACGTTGCGGACGAGACTGCACAGGAGCAGCTTACCCGTCCACTCCAGCCAGCAGAGTACGACATCATCACCGCTGACTTCGCCGACGAAGGCGAAGGTGAATTCGGTGTCAACTCTGATGACGAAGCAGAAGCAAACGAAGAACTCAGCGCAGCGCTTCTCGAACTAGAAGCACCTACAATCGGTGATCTCACAACGCACGTCGCTTCTGCAGCTGATGCTGACGAAGACGACAACGTTGAAGATCTCCTCGGTTCGGTCACCCCACGCGAAGAAATCGCAGAAGATGACCGACTCGTCATCCAAGTTGAAGCAACTGGCTTCGAGGGTGCACTTGTTGACAGTACCGGTGACTTCGATTCGCTCGAAGACGGTATGACCCTCGCCGAATTCAATGGCATCATCAACGACAGTGAGGATGCAGATTGGGCCAGCGAAGGCATCAACTTCAACGTCGAAGCTGATGACGCAACTGGCAACCAGGACGCAACCGAACTTGATCTCGAAAACGATGATGAAAGCCAAGCGTTCGTCGTCTTCGACGAAGACAACGGTCAGTTCTTCGTCGTAGTTGACACCAGTGCAGGAGACGATGTCTTCAGCGGCTCCATCGACGACGGTGACACGTTCACCGCCGAGATGGAATACGAGACCGACGAAGACGACCGCTACGCATTCGCCGATGGCCCAGTAGAGCCATACAATGGTGAAGCAGACAATGACGAGGGAGGTCCAGCCTACCCGTACTTCCAGGCTGACTCCACTGTGACCAGCGAGGCCACGTTCGATATTGTCGCACCGGAAGTCAACTTCGACAACGTGAATGTTGACGGCAATCTCGAAGCCGAGAACATCGAAGACGCTGAGATCTCGGGAACGACGAACGTCGCACCCGGTACGGACGGCGAAATCCAAGTCTCCTCAACTGATGCATCGACCTCGTTCCGTAACGGACAGAGCGTCAACATCAGCGAAGACGGAGAAATTTCGGCTGAATTCGACTTCAGCGATCAGGAAGTCGACGACGAGTTCGACACCAGCTTCCGCGTTGGCGGCTCGGACATTGACTCTGTCAGCTCCATCCTCGTCGAAGAGGGCACTCTCGAAGACGATGCCCCTGAAGAAGACGACGAGTCTGAAGACGATATGAGCGACGACGGTGAATCCGACGACAGCGCGTCCGACGACGGTGAATCCGACGACAGCGCGTCCGACGACAGCGCGTCCGACGACGGTGAATCCGACGACTCCTCCAGCGAGGAGACGCCCGGATTCGGCGCCATCGTCGCACTCGTCGCAGTCCTCGGCGCAGCACTCCTCGCGACCCGACGTCAGAACTAATCTGACGACGCATCGCGAGTAACTGCACGCCGTTCCAACCACCGGCCTCGTGCCGGCCCCTTTTCATTTTTTCAGCCGTTGAGCCACAGCAGTCGGTTTCGATACCCATTATAAACACTACCTAAGCGATCCATTCACTACGGTTGAGTACAAGGGCCAACTATGTACGATACCGTGCTGTTTCCGACCGACGGAAGCGAGACCGCAACCGAGGCCGCGGTCCACGCGATCGACCTCGCCGACCGCCACGACGCCGGGATTCACGTGCTCTACGTCGTCGACCACGAGCGGGTCAGCCGGATGGCTCCCAAACTCGGTACTGACCACATCAAAGAAACGCTCCAGGAGGAAGGCGAAACGGCCACCAGCGAGATCGCCGATCGGGCCGCGGCGGCCGGACTCGAAACCACGACGGCCATTCGTGAGGGCGCACCCGCCGACGTGATCTCCGACTACACCGACACCGTTGCGGCCGACGCGATCGTCATGGGAACCAACGGCCGGACCGGGATGGATCGGCTCCTGCTCGGCAGCGTTGCCGAACGGGTGATCCAGACGACCGATGTCCCAGTGACGACGGTCAAATCGCCCGCCGACGAGTAGCGAGGGCAGCTCGACACCGACGCTGTGACGACGCGCTCGCACACAACGACAAGGGATTTATGACCAGTAGTCGACCTATCACCCATGCAAACGGCGACTGAGTGGCTTCGCAGCGAACTGTTTACCGTGGGGCCACTGTCGGACGCCCTGGCGTGGGTCGTCATCGGACTGTTCGTCCTCGCCGGAGCCGTCGAGTGGTACGGCCGCCGGACCGACGCTGACCTGATGGACACCGCCCGCCCCATCGCTGTCGCGGCGTGGGTCGGCTTCGGGATCTTCTGGCTGAATCTGTTTCCGGCCTTCGCCTTCGAACACCAGAGCTACGTCGAGGGGATCCTGAGTCTCGTCGGCTTTCCGGCCTGCCTCTATGTCGCAAAACTCCTCTACGACGGCCGTGATACACTATTCGTCCTCTCGCGGGCGGTCGCGGTGATGGGAGTGATCTATCTCCCCTTCGAGACGATCCCGGCGTTCACACTGGGTGGCACAACGTTCCCCGCCCCACGGCAGTTCCTCATCGAGTTCGTGACGATGCTGACCGGCGAGATCATCACCCTGTTCGGCTACTCGCCGGCGCTTGTCGAGAGCCCTGAGGGATACATGGCGACCTATCAGTGGATCCTGGAGGACGGTCATCGCTACAACGTTTCTATCGTCCTGGCCTGTACCGGCCTGGGCAGCATCGCCATCTTCGGCGGCCTCATCGGTGCGGTGCGGGCCCCACTGAGTCGGAAGCTCCGCGGACTCGCCGTGGCAGTGCCGATCATCTTCGTCCTCAATGTCTTTCGGACAGCGTTCATCTCGATCGTCTCCGGCAACCAACTGATGCACTGGTTCCCAGAGGTCGTCCTGTTCATGTTCGGCGAGACCAACGCCTACCGGGTGTCGTTTCTGCTTTCCGACCGGGTCATCAGCCAACTGCTGGCGGTCGTCGCGCTCATCGGCATCACCTATCTCGTCGCCCGCCAGCTCCCCGAGCTACTGACGGTGCTCGAAGACATCCTCTACGTGCTGACCGGCGAGGAACACGACCTCCAGGACGCCCTTGACCTCCCACGAGAGCCCGCGGTCGAACAGCCCGAAGCCCGGCGGGCCGACTAACCCTCACTCGTCGGCACCGGGTTCAATTATCGGACTCCCACTCAGTCGTCGACTTCGACCAACTCGGCGGGCGCGTCTGCCAACGCTGCCAGCGCGTCGGCCTCGACGTGGTGGAGGTCGCCCGGGATCACGAGTAGGTGGAGCGGCTCACCGAACTCGCGGTCGGCCAGCGCCGACAGCCGGTCGGCAGCGACCAACGGCTCGGGGCTTCCGGCGCGGGCGACGACGACCGCCAGAGCATCCTCGTCCCACTCGGCAGCCAACAGCTCCGACGCGTAGCTCGCGGTCATATACGGATCATCCAAATCAGGCCCGCCGCGGCGCTTGTGGTAGTCGACTTTGATATCCAGATAGACGAGGGTGTGGAGCCCTCGCTCCTGATTGGCCTCGACCGACTCGATCACGCTCGGCGGGACGTCTCCGGCCCCGTGGACGAACGGGAACGGAAGCGTGACGGCCTTTCCAAATCTGTAGTTCTGGAGACCAGTCAGCCCGCTGGCGGCGGTTTCGGCGGTCACGCCGTGGATGACCCGTGTCTCGATGCCACGATCTTCGGCCCGGATGCGGAGATCCGAATGGGTCGTCGAGATCATCGTATCCCCGGCGGTCAGAAAGGCGACGTCCTCGGCTTCGGCAGCCGAGAGGATCACCTCGGGGTCCTGTTCGACGCCCGCCCGCTCACGAACGTCGATGTCGACGTCGTGGGCGGCTTCGAGATCCGCGACTGTGGCTCCGAGCAAACTGCTGGTATAGAATTCGGCGAACACACGGTCGGCCGCACGGAGGGCGTGGCGGCCCTCGCAGGTGATCGAGTCGGCGTCGTAGAGCCCGAGTCCGATGAACGTAAGCATGGGTCGACCGAGTCACCCGGACCGAATAACAGTTGTCAGACTCGACTGGCGTTACTGGCTACTCGAGATCGTCGTCGACTCGGCATCGACCTCGACGGGATGCTCGATAGACTCCATAAGCGACGTGATGTCGTCGCTGGCCGACACCGACTCGGGATGGAAGCCGACTGCCAGTAAGACGTCTTCCTCGTGGGTAATCGAGAGGAGATAGAGTCGAATCTCGACCTCACCGTTCTGCTCCCCCTCGATACCGCTGGCACTCCCGCTCGATCCGGTGTCGAGGGTGGCAGAGAACACGGGGATCGTTCGCTCCTCGCCGAGGACTGCGGCCGTCAGTTCGGTTTCCTGTTCGACCCCTTCGACCGCCATATCCTCGCCAGCACGTCCGAGTCCTTCGTTGAGAAGCCGGACGATGAGATCCGCGCCACTCAAGCGGGCCAGCGGGTTCACCGAGACACCGAGAGCCTCCACGTTCGGCGTACTAAAGAGGAACATGGCTGTTTGATCCGCCGGTGCAGAGTAGGTCACCGACCACGTACTGACCGAGACATCACGGCTGACACCACTGACCTCGATCGTCTCGTTGATCTCGATGGCCTCCGGCCCATCGGCCTCGTATCCCTGTCGCTGTTCCTCCGGGATCGTCGCTGCCGACGCGGTGGCATCGATCCCGCCATCGTCACCGACACAGCCAGCCACGCCGGTCAGTCCTACTCCCCCAATAAGCGTTAGTGCCCGTCGACGGTCCATACCAGCTACAGATAGCGATTACACATTTTTGTTTCGATTATAATTATTATATTTTATACATATCCGACGATGGCGGCAGCGAAAAGGCGTGAAACACGACGCGGAGGAGTACTGAAAAATACTGTTCGAGATGTAACTCGTTGGTCGGCAGATGATGACCTTTTTTATCATCGCCAGCAAAGACGATCTATGTCAGCCGAGTCATATGATATCGTTATCGTCGGTGGTGGCACCGGCGGTGCGTTTGCCGCGGCGACCGCGGCAACTGCGGGTCTCGACGCAGTTATTCTGGAGCGAAAGCCTGCCGAGGCAGCGGGCCACATCGCCTGTGGCGATGCGATCAAAGGGACAGCCACCTTCCCCGATGTGATGGATCTCGACTATCTCAAAGACGAGGCGTTCACCAATCAGTCGATTACCCGCGCGGTGTTCGAGAACCCCTCCAGCGACGACGATATCGAAATCGGCTTCCGCGGACCGGGTGCGGTGTTGGACCGGAAACGGTACGGTGAGGTCATCCTCGAAGAGGCCGAGCGCCTCGGCGCCGAAATCCACTACGATACGGTCGTTCAAGACGTCGTTCAGGACGACGATGGAACCATAACCGGCGTGACCGGGAAACGGAAGGGCGAAGCCGTTGCCTACGACGCCGAGATCGTGATCGATGCCGCAGGCGCACTCTCTATCCTGCAGGACAAAGCCGAGTTCGACGGCAGTTTCTTCGATACCAACGTTCGATACTCGCAGTTCTGCTCGGCCTACCGCGAGGTCGTCGAGGTCGACGAACCGGTCGACTGGGACGACGCCCTCGTGTTCAAACCCACCGAGGAACTGGGCTATCTCTGGTATTTCCCACGCTCGCCAACGACGATCAACGTCGGCGTCGGCTTCCAGATGGATCAACCCGAGATGAAAATGATCTCGGCAATTGAGACGGATATGAAGTCGCGGCCGGAGCTCGTCAATCCGGAGGTCGTCGACAAACTCGGCGCGGCCGTCCCCACGCGTCGACCCTACGATTCGGCAGTCGCACCGGGCTATCTGGCGGTCGGCGACGCTGCAGGCCACGTGAATCCGACGACCGGCGGTGGGATTCCCGGCGCGGCCCAGTCGGCTCACTGGGCGGCACTGCGAGCCATCGATGCTATCGAGCGTGATGACGTCAGCGAGGCAGCGCTCTGGGAGTACAACCGCGATGTGATGACCGACTTCGGCAAGCATTTCGCCGCCATCGACTGTTTCAACATCTGGGGGACAGCCCACGCAGTCGACGAACTGACTGAAATCGTCTCGTCGGTTCCGGCCCAACATCTTGCCGACGCGATGGCCGGCAAAAACACCGGTCCAATGCCGCTGTCGTTGAAGCTTCGAACAATCGTCGACACCTTCGGCCACTGGGAGAAACTCATGCAGCTAGTGAAGGTCCGTGGCAAAGCCGCGGAGCTGGCCGACCACTACGACCGGTATCCCGCCTCCCCCAGCGGCTTCCCGGCGTGGCAGTCGGTCCGTGACGAGATTATGGACGAGATATACGATATTTCCGGTGCCGAGCCGAAGTACTAGGTAATCGTCGACCATCACCTCGTGACCGACGGACGATCACAACCGGCTCAATTACCGGCCTATCACAACCCCTTTTCGGTGATAGGCCGAACACATGCCGTATGTCCGATAACGATCCAGCGGTAGACGACTGTCCGTACAGCGGCGATATCCCAATGCTCGGTCTCGGCACATGGGAGAACACTGATCCGGAAGCCTGTGCGGAGTCGGTCGCAACCGCCCTCGAAATGGGTTACCGGCACATCGACACGGCTCAGGCCTACGGCAACGAGGCGGATGTCGGCGAGGGGCTCGCCGCGGCTGACGTCGACCGCGAGGAGATCTTTCTGGCAACGAAAGTCTGGATCGACAACCTCGCGGCCGACGACGTGATCGAGACCACAGAGGCCAGCCTCGACCGCCTCGGCGTCGACAGCGTCGACCTCATGTACGTCCACTGGCCGTCCCGTACCTACGACGCCGAAGAAACGCTGGGCGCGCTCAACGAACTGTACGACGACGGGAAAATCGACCGAATCGGCGTCAGCAACTTCGAACCGGATCAGCTCCAGGAGGCCATCGAGATCTCCGACGCACCGATTGTCGCCAACCAAGTCGAGTGCCATCCGTTCCTTCAGCAGGAGGAGCTCCGAGAGGTCTGCGAAGAAGAAGGCGTTGAGCTCGTAGCCTACTCGCCGTTAGCCCGTGGCGACGTGCTCGAAAACGACACCCTCCAAGAAATCGCCGCCGACCACGACGCCAGTGCCGCACAGGTGAGCCTCGCGTGGCTCCGCCAGCAGGGTATCACGGCGATTCCGAAAGCCAGCAGCGAGCCCCACATCCGAGACAACTGGCAGTCGCTGTCGGTGACGCTTAGCGACGAGGAGATCGACCGAATCCAGGAACTTGAACAGACCGGTCGACGCGTCGACCCCGGCTTCGGTCCCTGGAACCAGTAACGACTCGGCAACACAGTAGCGACTCGGAGAAACCACACCAAAACGACGGGATCGATCAGTAGCCGAACACAAACTTCACATTCTCGCGCCTATCAGTGTAGGTAAATGGAACGTCGGTCACCAGGACTGTTGGGCGCAGTCCGTATCGATATGCTGCGGCTTCACGAGACGTGGATGGAGGTTATCTTTCCGCGCCAACTCAACCCGGGCCACGTACTCGGCAAGTGGAAACCGGAGACGGGCGGCCAGAAGATGGGCTACTATCTGTGGGCACTACTCGGCGCGCTGCCGGTGTTGATCGGCTACCCACTCCTGCTGGTCGGGTTCGGCACCAGATACTACGCCGGCAAACTCGACAGCGCGGCGACTCGGCTTGGAATCGTTGGTGCGATACTGCTGTCGGTCGTCGTCTGGGGTGGGCTGTCGGTCGTCGCCCGCTTCCAACTCTCCTTCGAGGGCTTTCTCGCCGTACTGGCGGCGAGTGGCGTCGCCACGGTCGCAGCAGCCGCAGCCGTGTTTTTCTCCAAGATCGGTGGGCGATTCACCAGCATCCTGCTGGCCTACCCCTCGGCGATGACGGCGCTGTTCCTCCCGCCGGTGGTCGCGGCGCTCTACTCGCCAACCCTCGCGAGCATCATCTTCCCGAACAGCGAGGAGTTGGCGATCTTCATTCTGGATTCGGTGTTGGCGGTCGGCGGCATCAACGAGATCCTGCGCGAGCGGTTCGCTCTCGAAGGCGTCTACTACGCGCTGATGTGGTTCGGTCTCGCAGTCCCGCTCGGCTGGGGGCTGGGCGTACTCGTGACGTTTGCAAACCTCATCCGACCCAAAGACGACTAACTACTGTTTCGGTGCGTTTAGGGGTTCGGAGCGTCTCTTTTCGGTATGGAGTTCGACCGAACGACGACGATTGGACTGTTCGTTGCTGTCATCGCCATCGGGACGCTCGCGTTGATCGCAATGCAAGTGATGCCGATGCAGATCGTGCTGATGATGGTGCTGCCGTCGATGGTCGCCTTCGGACTCATCACGTTCGGTATCGGCCTCAAACACGGCCAGTACCAGTCGACCCGATAAAGCCGATAGCTCGACCCGATTCCTAATTTTGCTGGTCGACGGCCCCTCGCATCGTCCACTGTTCGAGCAGTGTCGTCACCCGAACACCGATCAGACTCACGACGACACCCGCGATAATGTAACAGACGAGTCGCTGGGCTGGCGTCAGCACCGCCGAGCCGACGACAAGCTGGCTCTCGAAGACGTAGCCAGTAAACCCTCGGACAACGATCCCAACCGACAGCAGGCCGAACGGGAGGTTCAGATACGGTGTCTGGACGGTTTCGGCCACCAGCAGTTCATCGAGCAGTCGACCAGTACCGGCGGTCACTGCCGCCAAGGCGAGCCACGGAATACTGTGGTGAACGAACGCTGCTACCGCGAACAGTCCCGGATCGGTCCCACCCGTTTCCGAGACGCCCAACGCACCGACGAACAGCCCGACCACGGTCAACCCGAGGGCGGCCACATAGGTCACAACCGCGACTCGCCCGGAGTACAGGAGCTCGCGGCTCCACTCCGAGATTGAGCCGATCTGCTCGTCGACGCCCAGTCCTTTATACAGAACCCCGAGTCCCAACAGCGCGGCCACACCGCCAAGGGCGACCGCTGGTGAGAACCAAAAAAGCAAGATCGGAATCAACAGAAGGCCGATGCCGAGCGGAACGAGAACCGTAGTCCGAAGCTCCTCGTCGGCCAAAAACTGTTTGAGCAGGTAGTAGGTCGACTCGATATCACGCGTTTGGCGGACGATAACCCGGTCGACCGCATCGACTTGCAGCCGACTCTCGATGATCGGCACCACGCGCTCGTCGTCGACGCTGTCGATGACGACGATGCTCTGGGTTGGCTCGTAGCGTTCGATGAGTGTGTCGACCTGTGCTGCAATCGCTCGGTCGGCAGTGATTGCGTTCTCGCTGCTGCCGGAGAGTACGGCGACTACCGCCTCCTCGCCCTCGTCGCGGAGTTCACGCGTCACGCGCAGGGACTCAAGTAGGCTGTTGACGCCGGTTGCCTCCGGCTCGGCGAGCCCGACGTCGATGACAAGCGAGCGCACCGCTTCCCAGCCGGTGATGGGTGGTGTGACACCGGCCTTCCGGCCGATGTCGTTGTCGCGGTCGACACAGACAACGAGCGTCGTCACAGCCGCTCAAAGCACACCAGTGGGTAAAAATCCCGTCGGTGTCGCGCCGAAAAACCGCAAAACAGAAACTCTTAGCCGAACTACAGAAGGCCGGTCTTCTGGAGCTTCATCAGATCCTCGGTGTCGAGGGTCTCGCCCTCTTTGAATTTCTGATAAATGTCCTCGGCTTCCTGCTTTTCTTCTTCCATCTTTTCCTGGCGCTCGTCTTTGCGCTCTTCTTCTTCCTCTTTGTCCAGTTCGCGGAGGCGCTTCTGGACGCGGACGAAGTCGTTGTGATGGCGGTCGGCGGCTTCCTGGGCTTCGACGAACAGCTCGTGCATCTCGTCGGCCTTGTCTCGGATCTCGTCGGCCTCGCGGTAGGCCTCGATCATCTGGTTGTGATGCTCTTGGGCCTTGTCTGCGAGCTCGGTCACCTTCTGGTGGTGCTGGGAGGCCTCCGAGCGGACTTCTTCGGCCTCTTCGACGAGTTCGTCGAGTTCACCGGTGTCGTCGACTTTCTCTTTTTTCTCGGAGAGTTCCTCGCGTTTGGCCTCGATCTTCTCGATGAGCTCGCGCTCGTCTTCGGTCGAGAGGACCTCGGTCTGCTGCTGGAACTCGAGGTCTTGGATTTCGGATTCGAGCTCTTCGATGGGTTTGCCATCGTCGAGTTCGAGATCTTCTTTCATCTCCTCGACCTTGTTAAAGAGTTTGTTGGCCTTCGCGTTGAGCTCGTTGCGGCTCTCTTTGTGTTCTTGGACCTGCTCGTTGAGAGAGTCGCGCTCTTCGCGGTGTTCTTGGGCTTCGTCGACCTTCTCGCGTGTTTCGGCGTTGAGGTCGTCGCGCTTGGAGGCGCGCTCGGAAGCCATCTGGTTGAGTTCGTTTCGTCGGTCTCGAAGCTGGCCTGCCAGCTTAATGAGTTTGCCTTTCGAGCCGTTTTCGAGCCGTTCGTCAGTAAGCTCAACGTTATCGGAGTCGTTGAGCTCTTCAATTTCGTATTCGTTCACTACGCTCATAGTTGAAACCTCGGTACCATTGTTGCTCCGGACATGGCAGTGGCCTGCCACTGTGCGACCGACCGTGGATAAGAGTTCCCGATCATTCTGCGTGCGATGCCACCAGCGCCGGAGGCGTTCTGGTACCCGTACATACTGTGGCACCTAATATAAATACTTCGGTGACAGTGACTGTGGAAAGAGCTACCATACCGCCTGATTTCGACGTATGCGAGTGATCCACATGACTTGCGAAAGTATATAAAAGGTTGAGACAGTCAGTGGGTGATACGCATCAGGAATCACTCGTATTCTCTGTAGTAATACAGTGTGAACGCAACGAAGACGATCCCCATCGGAATGAAAATACCGAATACTGGATTGATACTAAAATCAAGACCAAGCGCATCTAGACCGGCAAAAGTCACGAATGCAGTGAGATATATCAGTATCGCGACACTGATAGTGTTGGTGACCTCGTCCAACAGTGAGTTCTCATTCTGGGACATCCAATTAGTAAAGAACCCACACACGTCAGCAATATAACTATTTGGGTCGACCTACTGATTCTCGTGAAACAGACAGAATCGAGTGATCTTTTCGGCCTGCTCAGAGAGACAGCATATGGAACACACCGAACTCATCCACGCACGCGGGCACGAACACGTCCAGTCGACCCACGCCAGCACCTTCGAAGTCACAAGCGACGACTGGCTGACGCCCGCAGGCGACTGTATTCTCGCCATCGAGGCCGACCGCACCCCTGCAGACTTCAGTGAGGCGTTCGTCGACGCCGCCCAATCTCACGAGGCCACAATCACGGCCACGCTGTCGACCGACGACCACACTCACACTATCACGGGCCGTGGCCATCCTGATCTCACATACGAGGGCGACCGCAGCGCCGTGGGTCGGACCAGCGACTACGTCGACGACCGAACGATCATGGTCGGCGCGGAGGGAGCCGCCGAGAGCGTCGACCGCGATCTCGTCGCGGCCCTCGCTGACGGTGCCGATCTCACGCTTGAACTGCGAGTGACGGTCGACGAATAGTCCAGTATCGGAACGCACACCCCGCCCCGCAGGAACACTGTCGACAACGAGTCGTGGAGAGATGCTCTCAAAGCAGTGGATACAGCACAATCAAGTCGGCATGCCGCTGGCACTCGCGTTGCCGTCGAGCTACGCGCTTGCACCAGCAGTCGTCGTCACCCAGACGCTGGTCGAACTGGCCGGGATGGTCGTTCTGACACGGTTGGTTCCCGGCTGGCTCGTGCCCGACACCACAGCGGTCGCCCCGACTCCAGCGCCGAGCGACGACTGAAAGCCGGTCGACAAAGCGATTCGCAGATCGCTACTGTGTGGCTGTAAAACGCCTCGTAAAAGACAGAACCGAGAGCAGCCGTTGGGACGCCGACCGATGTGATCTCAGTTCGAGTCGTGGTTCTCCAGCGTTGGCAGTGACTCGGTACACCACATACAGAAATCGAGCTCCGGATCGGTCGACTGGCCACAGTGAGGACAGGAAACACCCGCGTCGGCCTCGTCGTCGGCTTCCACGCTGGGTGCCATCGCCGCCTCGCGCTGATCGAGGACAGCGACCACGAGTGCGTCGACGACGCTGAACCCGATGATGACCAACACGGGGATGACGACTTCAATCGGATACACAGGGACCACGATTTCGGTCGGATATGAAAGAAGTACCTGTGTCTCAAGCGCCGCCGGATCACTCACGTAGACGGACGTGAGTGCGACACTCGCCCCGATTGTCAGCAGAAACCACAGCACGGATCGTCGCCAGCGCCGAAGATAGGCATGTCCAGTCCCTGCGATGCCAACAACTGCACCAACAAGCGCGAACGCCGCAGTTAGCAGCAGTTGCCGTCGTGGATTGCTCATACCGACAGTACGACCAAGACCGTGTTAAACGCCAGTATTTCGATTGGTTCTGTTCGCTGAGTGGGAACGACTAAACTACCGGCTGTTCTGACTCCGGTATGCGACTGGAAGCCTACTGGGGTGTGGGACCGAAAACCGCCGACCTGCTGCGGGAGTCGATTGGCGAAACTGCGGCCATCACCGCTATCGAGGCCGCCGACATCCGCACGCTGGCCGAGGCTGGCGTCCCACGCGGCCGAGCGGTCAGAATCCTGCGCCGAGCCAACGGCACCGCAGGCATCGACGTCCTCGGCACGAGCGATACTCGGAGCGTCTACGACGAACTGCTGACACTCGCCAGCAGCTACGCGGTCGCCGACCACGCCGCCGACCGAATCCGCGTCATGACACCGCTGACCGACCGCGAGGCAATCACCAGTCGACTCGATGACGTGCTGGCAGCCAAGGGCGTCTGGCAGGACCTTAGCGAAGTCGACCGCCAGCGCGTGCTCGCTGCCTTCGCGAACTACGACGAGGCCGGTGGCACCGACCGCGCGGCCGTTGAGACTGCGCTCGAACTCCGGGCGGTCGGACTGGAAGGGTCGACGTTCGAGGCCCTCGAACGGATCGACGAAGCAGCACTCACCGAGGCCGCGGGCGCGCTGGGCTACATTCGAGAGACTGACGACGGGCCGACCGTCATTGAGGGCGCAGACGAGGAACTCGACCGCCTCCGGAGTCAACTCGATGCGGCACAGAAACGCAACAACGCGGCCTTCGACATCATCGACAAAGTCCGTGATGGCGGCGTTCGGGATATGCAAGCCTTCCAGAGCGGCGTCGTCGACCACGTCGCCAGCGAGACCGAGATTCCCCACAATACGATCCGGTCGGCCGCCCCTGACGAGGCCGTCGACGCCGCCGACTTCGTGAGTGCGACACTCCGAAATCTCGTTGCCGACCTCGAAAGCGAGGTCGACGCCAACGAGGAAACTGTCGCCGCCGACCTCCGCGAGCGGATCGACACCGCCGAAGCCGACGTTGAGGCTGCGGTCGACGCGGTTAGCGAGATCGCGCTGTCGCTCTCGCTGGGCAGATTTGCCGCCGAGTACGATCTCCAGCGCCCGACGCTGGTCGACGACGGACTGGCGGTGGTCGGCGCACGGAACCTCTTTCTCGACGGTGAGGTCCAGCCGATCACCTACGGAGTCGGGAACCACGCGCTTACAGATACCCCGCGGGCAGTTGCGCCGCCGACTGGCGACCGCGTGACCGTTCTCACGGGCGCGAACTCCGGCGGAAAGACGACGCTGCTCGAAACACTGAGTCAGGTCGCCCTGCTCACGGCGATGGGCCTCCCAGTCCCCGCCGAGCAGGCCGCAGTCGGCCAGTTCGAGACCATTGTCTTCCATCGACGCCACGCTTCGTTTAATGCAGGCGTCCTCGAATCGACGCTCAAATCCATCGTGCCGCCGCTGACAACTGAGGGGAAGGCACTAATGTTGGTCGACGAGTTCGAGGCGATCACCGAACCGGGACGCGCCGCCGATCTGCTGAATGGTCTGGTCTCGCTTTCGGTCGACCAGTCGGCCCTCGGGGTGTATGTCACCCATCTCGCCGATGACCTGAGTCCACTGCCCGAGACGGCCCGTATCGATGGAATTTTCGCCGAAGGGCTGACCCCCGATTTGGAACTCAGAGTCGACTATCAGCCACGGTTCGGGACCGTCGGGAAGTCGACGCCGGAGTTCATCGTTTCGCGGCTGGTCGCCAACGCCAACGACCGCGCCGAGCGAGCAGGGTTCGAATCGCTGGCCGCCGCAGTGGGTGAGGAAGCAGTGCAACGGACGCTGTCGGATGCGCAGTGGGATGAAAAATAAAACGTCAGACTCTATTTAGACCGTCTGCTCGGCCACAACTGCAACGCCAATCGTCACGTCGACGTCCTCGATCTCCCAGTCTTCGACACGGTCGCCCGCATCTTCGGGATCGTCGACGAACTCGGCGGCTCGAACCTCCTCAGCGATGAGGTCGCGGTGTTCGTCGACGAAGCCCTCGATACGCTCGTCGTCGACCGTGAGTCCGACCCGAATTTCGCTTTCGACATCCAGATCCAACTGCTTGCGCATCTCCTGAATCCGCCGGATCACGTCGCGGGCATAGCCCTCCGATTCGAGGTCCTCAGTGAGCGTGGTGTCGACGTACACCGTTCCACCCTCGAAATCCGTCCCGGTGACGTGTTCCGGTGGCTCGCTGCGGTACTCGACCATCTCGTCGTCCAACTCGATTGTCTCGCCGTCGACCTCGATGCCGGCCTCGACATCCGCGCGGGCGGCTCCCTCGACTGCCGACATCACCTTTTGGGCATCAGCCCCGAAGGCGGGACCGATCTTGCCCATCTGTGGCTCGGCGAACTCTTCGAGTTCCCCGAATTCGTCGACGATCTCGATCTCGCGGGCGTTGACACGCTCACTGAGGAGATCAGCAAGGTTGTCGACTGCGCTGGCAACCGTCTCGTCGTCAGTCTCGACCACAATACGTGAGACGGGCCAGCGGAGCTTTCGACCGCCGCGCTGGCGGGCGTTTGCGGCGGCTTCTTCGACATCTCGAAGGACCGCCATATCGGTCTCCAGATCCGGCTTGTGGAGGTCAGCGTCGACCTCGGGCCAGTCGAGGGCGTGAACCGTCGTTGTGCTGCCGTCGAGGATCTGGTACATCTGCTCGGCCATGTACGGCGTGAACGGAGCCAGCAGCCGAATAACCTCGTTTTGGACTGTCGCAAGGGTGGCGTACGCCCCGAGTTTCGAGGCCGAGTCGCCGTCGTCCCACATGCGCTCGCGGGTCGCCTTGACATAGAACCGCGAGACGTCTTCGGTGATGAAGTCGAGAACGGTATTTAGCGCGTCATGAACGCGGTAGTCGTCCCACGCCTCGGTGGCCTCCTGCTTGACGTTCTGGAGCCGCGAAAGCACCCACTCGTCGACGGTCGTCAACTCGCCCTCACTCAGGTCGGGGTCGGCGGGGTCGTAGCCATCGAGATCCATGTAGGTCAGTGGGAAGCGGAACACGTTCCAACAGATGTTGAGTCGACCGACCATGCTGCCGAGGCCGTCCCAGTCGAACGAGAGGTCGACGCCCTGCTGGTCGTGGCTCAGCAGATAGGCCCGCAGTGGGTCCCGACCGGCGCGTTCGATGGCCTCCTCCGGCGTCACGATGTTGCCGACGGATTTCGACATTTTTCGCCCATTTTTGTCGTTGGCGAAGCCGTGCATCAGGACCTCTTTATATGGGCTTTCGCCAAACGCGGCGGTACCCATCCCGAGTTGGGACCAGAACCAGCCGCGTGTCTGGTCGTGGGCCTCGATGATGAGGTCAGCAGGCCACAGCTCTTCGAAATCCTCGGTCTCGCCGGGGTAGCCGAGTGTCGCCCACGTCGCCACCGAGGAGTCGAGCCAGACGTCGAACACGTCCTCGATCCGGCGGTAGGTAGTTCCGTCTTCGGTAATCGTGAGGTCGTCGACCGTTGGGCGATGAAGGTCGATCTCGTCGGGGTCGATAGACTGGTCGACGCGGTCGGCCAACTCCTCGCGGTTGCCGATGACGATCATCTCCTCGTCGAGGGTGCCATCGTCGGATTCAAGCGCGTCTTCGGGAACCCAGATCGGGATCGGAATCCCCCAGTAGCGCTGTCGGGAGACGTTCCAGTCGGGGGCGTTCTCGATGAAGTCCCGGAACCGGTTTTCGCGAGCCCACTCCGGATGCCACTCGGCATCTTCGATGTTGTCCAGCAGTTCGTCTTTGATATCTGTGATCGAGATGAACCACTGGTCGGTCACGAGTTGGATGATGTCGGTATCGCAGCGCCAACAGTGACCGTAGGAGTGCTGGTAGGTTTCGCTGGCGAGTAGTGCGCCAGCAGCGTCGAGATCGGCTTTGATTTCGTCGTTCGCATCGCGGACGAACGCACCCTCGTATTTGCCGCCTGCCTCGGTGAACGTGCCGTCGCCGCGAACCGGACAGAACACGTCGAGACCGAGTTCTTGGCCGCGGTGGAAGTCCTCTTCACCGTGGCCGGGCGCGGAGTGGACGAGGCCGGTGCGGTCGGCTTCGACGTAGTCGGCGGTGTACACTTGGCCTGCACCCTCGAACTGTGGGTACTCCGGGACCTCGTCGACGAGTGGGTGATTGTACTCCCAGCCGACGAGATCTTGGCCACTGAGTTCATCCTCGATCTCGTAGTCATCGTATCGGCCCTTGCCGAGGACTTGGTCGACACACTCGCTGGCGACGTAGAGAACCTCCTCGTCGCCACCCTTCGTTGCCCGAACCTTGTTGTAAGTCAGCTCTTCGCCAACTGCGACGAACGTGTTGCCGGGGATCGTCCACGGCGTCGTCGTCCAGATGACGAGGCTCCCCTCGCGGTCGGCGAGCGGGAATTTCACGTAGATCGAGGGGTCTTCGACCTGATCGTACTCGACTTCGTTGTTGGCGAGGCCGGTCTCACACCGCGGACACTGCGAAATCGAACGTTTGCCCTGCTCGACGAGGTCGCGGTCGGCAACCTGTTTGAAGCCGTGCCAGGCGGCTTCCATATACTCGGGGTTGACGGTCTTGTAGGGGTTGTCCCAGTCGAACCACGCGCCAATGGATTGAAAGTCATCATCCATCGCCACGCGGTTGGACTCAGCGAACTCCATGCACTCCTCGATGAACGCCTCCATCCCGAACTCCTCGATGTCGCGTTTGCTGTCGAAGCCGAGTTTCTCCTCGACTTTGACCTCAATTGGGAGGCCGTGCATATCGTAGCCCGGTCGGTCGGTGACCTGATGGCCGGTCATCCGCTTTTGGCGGATTACGGCGTCTTTGAGAGTTTTGTTCCAAGCCGTTCCGAGGTGCATCTGGCCCGAGGTGTACGGTGGCCCGTCGACGAAAAAGAAGGTCGGGTCCTCGGCGTGTGCCTCCTTGGTCGCCTCGTAGGCGTCGTGGTCGTCCCAGTAGGCGTCGACCGCCGCTTCGACATCGGCGGGCGAATACTGGTCGGTGACATCATCCATACTCCAAGGGTGTTTACCGGTGTATATCAAAACGGTGGTCCTGCCCCGACGAGTGTCGACTCACCACCGGCTGGTCGACTGGAGTAAAACCGAAAAGAACGCGAAGCGGTTTCGACGTTAGGCGGATGCGTTGGCGGTTTCGTTACCGCCTGCGGTTTCGTTGGTGGCTGCTGTTTCGTTGCCGGTTGCGGTCTCGTTGCCGGTTGCGGTCTCGTTGCCGGTTGCGGTCTCGTTACCGGTTGCGGTCTCGTTGCCAGCCGTCTCGTTTGCTGCACCGCCGCTGCCAGATTCAGTCTGCTCGGCGATGAACTGGTCGTAGGTCTCCTGATCAACGACGTCGACGGTGAAGTACATCTGGGAGTGAGCGAGGCCACAGTACTCAGCGCAGTAGCCCTGATAGGTCCCCGTCTCGGTTGCGTTGGTTTGGATGTACTGGACCTGATTCGGGAGCGCGTCCATCTTCAGTCCGAGCTGCGGGACGTGGAACGCGTGAATCACGTCTTGGGATGTAACACCGATGTAGACGTCTTGGCCTTCCGGCACCACGATCCGCGGCCCGTTCTCGCCGGCTGGGGCGGTGATACCCTCGTCGGGATAGGTCATTGTCCATCCCCACTGGAAGGCCTCGGCCTGAATGAGTACGTCGCCGTCATCCGGGGCGACCTCCTGATCTCCCGCGCCGAACGTCACAGCGGGATCTGCCATCACGCCATAGGAGGCGACACCGACGAACAGCAGGATAAAGGCCGTGGCAACTGTCCACGTGATTTCGAGCCGTCGGTTCTCCTTTGTCGGCTTGGGATCGTCGTTATCCTTGAACCGAAGCACGGCATAGACGAGGATCACCTCGACCAGCAGCGTGATCGGGAGCGCAATATACAGTAGCTTGATATTCAACTCGTTGATAAGGTTCGCCGAAGTCGACTGGGCGGCAACCGGATCGGCCAAGAGGGCCAACACGGCCGCCGACAGCAACGAAGCGAGTGCGAAACGCTTGGCGTTCATGCTGATTCAAAATTTGCGTGGCCGGCCTAAATACCTACTGACTCGCTGGCTGTCGACGCTGTACAGTGATCTATTTGTTCAGTATGCTAACTACTCCGAGCGCCGAAACGGGGGTCCTATATATGCCGAAACCCAATCGATAGGTAGTGACTTCGAGTATCCGATCACCGGATCGGTTTCCCGGTTTGCTGGCGGCGACAACGATGGGTGTCTACTTACTTCTCGTCGTCGGCGTGGCGACCGCGCTCACCGATGCGGTTTCGGCCTGCACGGCGTGGCCAGCCTGCGGCGGTGGCTGGTCGCTTCCGACCAGTCTCGACGGCTGGATCGCCTTCGGCCACCGGATCACCGCTCTTGTCGTCGGGCTGGGTGTGTTGACGACGATGATTTTGGCATGGCGAACTGAGACCAGTCGACGCGTCCGAGCGGCGCTCACGCTGGCGCTCCTGTTGTATCCGGTCCAAGCCGGACTCGGCGCGCTGGTTGCGACGACCGGCGGCACCCAGAGGCTGTCGGTGATCCATCTCGCCACCGGTGTCGTGATCTTCGGCGGCTTGCTGGCCGCCCTCGCGTGGTGGCTGGAGGCCGAAACCGGCGACCCCGACGACGTGCCGGAGAGTCGACCCGAACTGTCCGAACCGCTCGATCCCACCGAACGGCCCCCGATTCCGACCGACCCCCTCAAGAGAGCCAAAGCAACCCTCTTTGCCTACTTCCGACTGATGAAACCACGCTTGATGTGGCTGCTGTGTCTGGTCGCCGCCGCGGCGATGGCACTTGCGAGCGGTCCCGGACTCACACCGTACACCGTCGCAGCCACGCTCGTCGCTGGCTCGCTGTCTATCGGCGCGTCGGGCACGTTTAACCATGTCCTCGAACGGGATATCGACCGCCGGATGGCCCGAACCAACGACCGACCGCTCGCAACTGATTTAGTACCCGTGCGTAACGCGGTCGCGTTTGGACTCCTCCTAACAGCCATCTCGGTTGGCCTCTTTGCGACGATCAACTGGCTGGCCGCAGCTCTTGGACTGATCGCCATCGTCTTCTACAGCGTCGTCTACACGCTGATCCTCAAACCCAACACAGTCCAAAACACCGTCATTGGCGGCGCGGCCGGAGCACTTCCCGCTCTGATCGGCTGGGCGGCAGTGACCGGCTCGATTGGGCTCGGCGGCGTCCTGTTGGCGACGCTCATCTTCCTGTGGACGCCCGCCCACTTCTACAACCTCGCACTCGCCTACAAGGACGACTACGCCCGCGGTGGGTTCCCGATGATGCCGGTCGTCCGCGGCGAGACCGCGACCCGTCGACACATCGTCTGGTATCTGGGTGCCACCCTGCTTGCGGGGGCCGCACTCGCAGCCAGCGGGACGTTAGGCTGGCTCTACGTCCTGACAGGCGTCGCCTTCGGTGGGCTCTTCCTCTGGATGGTCGTTCGGCTCCACTACGAGCAGACCAAGGCCGCCGCGCTTCGAGCGTTCCACGCCTCGAACGCCTACCTCGGCTTCGTCCTGCTGGCGATTGTCGTCGAAGGCCTTGCACTATGAGCGAACAAGGGACTGGGCTCTCGATTCCGGTGCCGGCTGGCAGTCGACTCTACTGGGGATTGTTTTTCAATAGCCAGCTGTTGGCGCTCGCGGTCTACGTCCTGCTGACCCCCGCGAACCTCTCGTCGCCGCGGCTGATCGGCTACGGACTGATCTGGCTCAACGTCTCGACGTGGGTGATCGTCAACAGTCGACCGAACCCGTCGACCCCCGGTGTGCGTCGACGGGCCAAACTGGTAGCCACTGGCTACTTCGGGCTGCTTCTGTTTGCTGGCGGTGTCGCTGGTGTCGGGATCGGCGATGCGGCAACCGGGTTTCGGTTTGCGTGGCTCCCGTTCGGGTTTGGACCGGCAGCACTGTACAGCGGCGCGTTGGTCACGATTAACCTGATTCCGATCTATCTGCTCGGCTACAGCGCGTTGGCATATCTGGTCTATGTCACCGTCATCGATACTGCTGGCTCGGCAGCCGCCGGTATCATCGGGCTGTTTTCGTGTGTCTCCTGTTCGTGGCCAATCGTCGCCTCGCTGGCCTCGGCTGTGATTGGCGGAAATTCGATCCTCGTCGCTTCGGCACTCCAAGTGTCGTATGGCCTGTCGACCGCGGTGTTCGTCCTCACTGCCGCCCTGCTCTACTGGCGCCCAACCGATTGGTTGACTCGCTTCCGTGGGCGGTAGCCGGGCTTTTCTACCGCCAGCCCGAAGGTAGACTATGACTACTGTCGAAATCGAATACTGTGTCCCCTGTGGAATGTTGGAGCGCGCACTGAACGTCGAAGCGTCGATTCTACGGCAGTTCGGCGACAAACTGGAGCGTGTCTCGCTCGTGACGGGCGATCATGGAATCTTTGTTGTCCGCGTCGACGGCGAACAGATCTTCGACAAGGATGAAGACGGGTTCGACGTCGACGAAATCGTTCGGCGGGTCAAACCGCACGTCGGTTCATAGCTCTCTAAGTGTATTTAATTAAATATAATGTGCAGTGGGCAGTAACTAGTGGCCCCAGCGTCGACCGTCTTCGTCGAACCGAGCATCGGTGATCCGGTCGTGTTGGTCGCGACTGAGTTCGATCTCAGTCGCCCCGAGGTTTTCTTCGAGTTGCTCTGTGGTCCGCGCGCCAACAATTGGCACGCAGGTGAAGTCCTGCTGTTGGATCAGCCATCGGAGCGAGACTTGGGCGGGCGACGCATCGATTTCGTCCGCGACAGCCCGAATCTCGTCGAGGACCTTCCAGCCCCGTTCGGAGAGGTAGAATCGTTCGAATCGTTCATCGAAACTCCCGCGGGAGCCGTCGGGTGCCCGAACTGATTTCGGATCGTCCGGGTCGGCGCGCTCGTATTTGCCTGTTAAGAAGCCGCCGGCTAACGGCGAGTAGGGAGAGACTGCGAGGTCCTGATCTGCGCAGACGTCGAGATAGTCCTCGACATCTTTGTAGTAGCCCGCGTGGAACAGCGGCTGAGTGACGTCGAACCGCTGGTAGTCGTTGACATCTGATTTCCACAGCGCCTTCGTGAGTTGCCACGCCGCCGTCGTTGAGGCGCCGAGATAGTTGACTTTCCCTTCTTCGACTAAGCGATCCAACGTCGACAGCGTCTCTTCGATGGGGGTGTTTTCGTCCCAACGGTGGATGTAGTAGACGTCCAGATAGTCGGTGCCGAGGTTCTCCAGTGTTTTGTCGATCTGATTGCGGATGTGCGTACGGGAGAGCCCCGAACCGTTGGGGTTGTCCTCGTCGTACTCGAAGTAGACCTTCGAGGTGAGGACGAACTTTTCGCGGTCACGATCTTCGAGCCAGTTGCCGATATAGGATTCGCTGGTCCCGTTTGGATCGCCATAGACGTTGGCCGAATCGATGTAGTTGCCGCCGTGGTCGGCGAACGTGTCGAGGAGTTCGTGGGCCTGATCCTCGTCAGTTTCGAGGACGTCGCCCGTTTTGCGCCCGAACCGCCACGTGCCGAAACAGAGTTCTGAAACGCGTGTGCCAGTCGACCCGAGTTGTCGGTACTCCATAGCAAATCGTCGTGAGGAAGGCAAAAAAACGTACGTAATGCGGAGACAGATGGTTACTGTTGCTACAGGAATATCGCGAGGCCGACAGTGAATCCAACCGCAATAACGATGACTATCAGCATGATGAGGCCGACAGTCGACAGTATTCCCCGACGGTCCATCATCACCCCGTTTGTAACGAAGCAGTATAGCTGATTCGGCTCTCGGAGGCGATAAAACAGAATCCTTAGGCCGAAACCACCCCCAGTGGGAGTATGAACGAGGTAGTCGTCGCCGAATCGGTGGGCAAAACCTACGGCGACACCGTCGCGCTCGATGGGGTCGACCTCACGGTGGCCGAAGGCGAGGTGTTCGGCCTGATCGGCCCGAACGGGGCTGGCAAAACGACACTTATCAGGGCACTCACCGGCACAACACCGGTGACCGGTGAGATTCGGGTGTTTGGAAGCGAACCGGCTGCGGTCGACGCCGACCGGATCGGCCTGCTCCCACAGTCGTTTTCGCCGCCCGCGCGGCTCACCGCCCGCGAACTGATCGACTACTACGCCGGACTGTACGAGACGGCCCGCGACACAGAGGCTGTGTTGGCCGATGTGGGTCTCTCCGAGGACGCCGATAGCTGGTACGAAACGCTTTCGGGCGGCCAACAGCGCCGGGTCTGTGTCGGCACCGCGCTGGTCAACGATCCGGATCTCCTCTTTCTGGACGAGCCAACAACCGGGATCGATCCGGCCGGTCGACGCTCGCTGTGGGAACTCCTAGAGTCATTGGCGGCTGGCGGGACAACGGTTGTCCTCACCAGCCACTCGATGGCCGAGGTCCAGCGACTCTCGGATCGGGTTGGCCTCCTGCAGGACGGCCAGCTAGTTGCTGTCGGCACGCCATCGACGCTGATCGCTGACCACGGCGGCACCAGTCGACTGGTGATCGGCACCGAGACGGGCCACGCGGCAGCCGAGGCGCTGGGGACGGCTGGCTTTTCGGCAACCGCCAGTCAAGCAGAGGTCGTCGTCGACGGCGTCTCACCGGTCGACATCGGCGAGGCAGTCGACGTGCTGTCAGCGGCCGGAATCAGCTACGACTCGCTGACGTGGACCGAACCCAGCCTGGAAGACGTCTATCTTCAACTCACCGGTGAGAGCTTCGAGGGCGCAGCGACACCGGGCGCGAGCGTGGTTTCCGAGGAGTCGACGGAGTCACCCACTCCATCGGTCGACAGTGCAGCGACTGGGGGCGAAAAATGAGTCGTAGTCGACGGATTCGATCCGAGGCGGTCGCGGCGTGGCACTCGTTCCTCCGCCGCCGGACCGCAGTCTTCTTTACGTTCTTTTTCCCCGTCATTCTGGTCGTCATCTTCGGCGCGCTGGTGCGGACCCAGCCGGCCGACAGTGGACTGTTCGCCGAGCCGGCGGCCTACTACATCCCCGGCTATCTGGCGACGGTGGTGCTGTTTACGCCGCTATCGCGGGTCGGGAGCGAAATCGCTCGCCACCGCGACGACAACCGGTTTGAAAAGCTGGCGACGACACCGCTGACTCGAACCGAGTGGCTCGTCGCCCACACGCTCGTCAACACCGCGATCATCGGACTCGCCAGCCTCCTGATTCTCGGACTCGTCTTGCTGTTGACGACGGCGACGATTCCGGTTTCGGGGTCGGTAGCAATGCTCATCCCCTTCATTGTGCTCGCAGTCGTGCTGTTCTGTGGCTTTGGGGCCGTGTTGGGTCGCGTAGCCGACTCCCAAGACGGCGTTATTGCCGCGAGCAACACCATCGCTTTGCCACTCTTGTTCCTCTCGGATACGTTCATCACGCTCGATCAGTTGCCCGGCTGGTTCGGCCCGCTGGTCGAACTTTCGCCGCTGACCTACTTCGCTCGTGGCGTCCGAGCGATCACGTACCCACCGGCGGCTGGCGAGCCGTATCTCGGGAACCTGCTGATCCTCACGGTGCTCGCAGTGGGCTTCTTTGTGGCTGGTGCGTATGCGATTCCCAGAACGGACTGAGTATTCTCAACACTGACGGCTCCTGCGGTTTTTCTGCTGTCGAGACGGAGGTCGACTTGTAATGAGTGCCCTCCCCAACACGACGCCGGTCGAGACCCTCCTCAACGAGAGTCGACTCAAACAGTTGAACACTGCCTCGCTGCTCGTTCAAGCCGGAAAGGCCATGCAAAACGGCGACGAGCAGCGGGCAGCACTGCTGTTCGGCGCGGCACTGATCGCACCAAAGTACAGCGGTGCCTCCTATCTGATTCAGGGCGCGCTCACGGCGAACGACCTCCGCAAGAAACTGTAGTCGGCCTGTTGGAACGGAGCGTCGACCAGCCGTGGCTAGTTATGATTAAAAAGTAAAATTCGGATCGGTACAGTGTCGACCGTCCTCCCGACGCTGGCTGTCGAACCCTATTTCGTCGACGATTCGAGGACGAGGCTGTCGTCTTCGAGGTAGTGCTCGATGTGGTGGGCGTCCTCTTCGACCTGCGTCAGGATCTCCTTGAGGATGTGCTCGGTCGTTGGGTCACCGAGGTTGGCTGCTAGCTGGATGTGGTCCCGCATGCCCTCGATTATGTCACCGTAGGCTTCCATATCGTTCTCAAGGGAGGTCCGGATGTCGTAGACGTCCTCGCCCTCGAATTCGATTGTGGCACGCTCTTCTTGATTCGCTGGACCAGCGACCGGGACGCCACCGATTGCCTGTGCTCGCTCGGCGATTCGGTCAGCACCCATTTCGAGGTTCTCATAGGCCTCTTGGAGGAACAGATGGAGGTCGCGGAACTCCGCGCCCTCGACGTTCCAGTGGTGTTTGTGAATCTGGTGATAGAGAACGTAGGCGTTGGCCAGATCGGTGTTCAGCGCGTCGACGATCTGTTCGACTTTGTCTTCTTCAAGCCGAAGGGCTCTGGATTCTTCGATTTCGCCAGCCTGCTGTCGGACGGTTTTCTGCGTACTCATAACAACTATCTATACCGTCGCCACCCACTTAAAGATTGAGCTTGTGAAAACGCTTTTTTGGGATTTGGAAAGATATGTTTACCAAACAACCGCCTATAGGATCACACAATCGGCGGAGACCGCCAGCATATATCAGGCAGACGTCCGATGGTGTTGTCATGGAAGCGATTGATTCGATCATGCAGGTTGTCCACGTATTGTTTGCCGGTCTCTGGACTGGAAGCGTGCTGTTCGTAGTTGGGGCCGTGCTTCCGGCGTCGACTGCCGGATCGATCTCCAAGCAGGCGATGTCGACAATCACGACCAGACTGGCGTGGCTGACACGCATCAGTGCGGTTGTGTTCGTGACGACCGGTGGCCATCTGGCTGGAACGGGGTACACCGCCGAGTCGTTGTTTGCCACCGGTCGCGGGCAACTCGTGGTGGCGATGTTGGTGTTGTGGCTCGTGTTGACTGCTCTCGTCGAGATCGGCTGCAAACGGCTCGGCGGGTCGGCAGCCGCTGACACCGTGGCAACGGGAGTCGAGTCGACACGGCCGATCTTTCTGGCTGCAGGGGCCGTCGCACTGCTGTTGCTCGTCGACGCCGGACTGTTGGCGGCTGGAGTGTCGTGGTAGTCGGCGTGTAAAATAAACAGTATTGTCGGTAGAAACGTCCCGTCGGAGTTCCACGCGAGTGAACACGAGCGTGGAGCAAGACGGGACGTGAGTGACTGAGCGACTGCTGAGCGAAGCGAAGCAGTCCGAAAGAACGAACGTCCCGTCGGAGATTTGAACTCCGGTCACTGGCTCCGCAAGCCAATAGGATAGTCCACTACCCTAACGGGACTCATTCTTTGTTACCCTCGGTTTACTTAAGACGGTTACGGTACAGCGGTCCCGTGACGACTGTCGACACGGACCGTTCCACCGGTCTCAGAACTGGTCGACGGTCGACCAACCTAATCCTCCGGAGCTTTTTATCCGATCCCGACGCAGCACCGCTATGCAACCGTGTCGACCGAAATTGCGGTCGAAGCGACGACTGTCGAGCGGCCTCGATAGCCCCGCCCAACCGGCGCAAGGACAACGCTTATGCGCGGTCTGGTCCTGCCTCAGTGTATACTCATGGGTGTCATAGCCGACGTCTACGACGACCTCGACACCGACGTTCCGCTCGAAGAGTTCCGGGAGGCCGTCGAAGACAAGGTCGAACAGATGGGCGGGCTGGCCGACGAAGAGACCGCGGCCATGCTCATCGCACACGAACTGAAAGACGAGGAGGTAAACGGGATCGCCGACATCGACCCCGGGATGGACGAGGTCAAATTCCTCGGCAAGATCGTCTCGGTCGGCGAACTCCGAACTTTCGAGCGCGACGGCGAAGACGAGGAAGACGGCTACGTCGTCAACATGGAAGTCGCCGACAGCACCGGCCGCATCCGCATCTCGATGTGGGACCAACTTGCGGTCTCGGCGGTCGGCGATCCTGAAGGCGAACAGCACGGCCAGCTTGACGTTGGTGATGTCCTCCGGATCGCCGGTCGACCGAAGGACGGCTACAACGGCGTCGAGGTCAGCGTCGACAAGGCCGAACCCGACTCCGAGGCCGAGGTCGATGTCGAAGTTCTCGATGTCCACCGCGTCGAAGACCTCTCACTCGGCCTCTCGGATGTAAACCTCAAGGGCCGGATTCTCGATGTCGGAACCGTCCGCACGTTCGACCGCAACGACGGCTCGGAAGGTCGTGTCTCGAACCTCGCGGTCGGCGATCCGACCGGCCGGATTCGAGTGACGCTGTGGGACGAGAAGGCTGATCTCGTCGACGAGCTCACTGCCGATCAGTCGGTCGAAATCGTCGACGGCTACGTGAAGGAACGCGACGGGAGTCTCGAACTCCACGTCGGCTCCCGCGGCGCGGTCGAACCACTCGACGAGGAGATCGAATACGTCCCCGAGACGACCGATATCGGTTCGGTCGAAATCGGCCAGACAGTCGACATCTCGGGCGGTGTGATCGAGGACGACGGGAAACGCACCTTCGACCGCGACGATGGCTCGGAGGGCCAAGTCAGAAACGTCCGGCTCAAAGACGAGACGGGCGACATTCGGGTTGCCCTCTGGGGCGACAAAGCCGACAAGGATATCGAACTCGCCGATCACGTCTTGGTCACTGATGCAGAGATCCAAGACGGCTGGCAGGACGAACTCGAAGCCAGCGCAGGCTGGCAGTCGACGGTGAGTATCCTCGAATCCGGCGTCAGCACCGACAAATCAGACGACGAGCCGACGGAGGCAACCGACCGTGAGGCCGAAGCGGCCGCTGCCGCTGGTGGACTGTCGGCATTTGAGGACGGCGGCTCGGGCGGAGCAAGCGAATCGGCTGCGACAGCAGAGACAGATGCGAACGACGACAGCGAGTCGACCAAGACTACGTCCGACTCCGGCGAGATCGTCGAGTTCACTGGGACAGTTGTCCAGACCGGCAACCCGGTGATTCTCGACAACGGGAGCGAAACGCGGAGCGTCGACACCGGCGACAGCCTGAGACTCGGTGAAGAAGTGACTGTCCGTGGGCCCGAGATGGACGGAACGATCAGCGCCGACGAACTGTTCTAATTGGCGGAAATTCCGTTTCGAACTGGACAACTAAGCGGCCGTTGAGCGAGCGTAACGGAAAGCATTATACGACACACACCCACGTATTTGGGTATGAGTGTTGAGTTGCCGTTCGCCCCGGTAGATGCTATTATCCGGCGCAACGCGGAGTCTCTCCGGGTGAGTGCCGATGCCGCCGAAGAGTTGGCACGGCGCGTTCAACGCCGCGGGGCGGCGCTGGCCGTCGAGGCCGCCGAGACGGCAACCAAAGACGGGCGCAAAACCCTGATGGCATCTGACTTCGGTGTTCATCAGGTCGTCGACCGCGAGAGTCTCGAACTCCCCGTCGCGCCGGTCGACCGAATCGCACGACTCAACATCGACGACAGCTACCGGGTGTCGATGGACGCCCGAATCGCGCTGGCCGATATTCTCGAAGATTACGCCGACAACGTCGCCGCCGCGGCAGTCAAACTCGCCCGCCACGCCGACAGACGCACCGTCCAAGCAAACGATATCGAGATGTACTTTGCCCTTTTTGAATAATGCAGTTTGGATACAGCGACGTCTGTCTGACGCACGATACCGGCGAGCGACACCCCGAGACGGCCGACCGTCTGCGGGCGATCAAACGCGGCCTCAAGGAGCAACACGGTGTCGAGTACCGGGACGCCGAGCCAGCCTCCCGTGAGGCTGTCGCGGCTGTCCACACCGACGACTACGTCGAGGAGTTCGAGGAGTTCTGTGAGGACGGTGGCGGCAACTGGGACCGAGATACGGTTGCCTGCGAGGACACATGGGATGCCGCCCGCCAGAGTGCTGGCCTTGCACGCTGGGCGGCCAAAGCCGCAGTCGACGGCGCAGATGGGAGACAGACCCCCTTCGCGCTGGGTCGACCGCCGGGCCACCACGCCGTCAGCGACGACGCCATGGGATTCTGTTTCTTTAACAATGTCGCGGTCGCCGCCCAGCGACTCATCGACACCGGCGACATCGACCGCGCCGCGATTTTCGACTGGGATGTCCACCACGGCAACGGCACACAGGACATCTTCTACGACAGCGACGACGTGTTTTACGCCTCGATCCACGAGGAGGGAATCTACCCCGGTTCGGGCGATGTCGACGAGATCGGCACCGGGAGCGGTGAGGGAACGACACTCAACGCCCCACTCCCGGCAGGTGCTGGCGATCCGGACTACTTGCATGTCATCGACGAAGCCCTCGATCCGGCGCTCTTTGAGTTCGATACTGATCTGTTGATCGTCAGTGCCGGGTTCGATGCCCATCGTCACGACCCGATCTCTCGGCATCGGATCTCGACCGAAGGCTACGCGCTGATGACCGACCGAATGCGAGCGATTGCCGACCGCAACGACGCCGCACTGGCATTTGTGTTAGAAGGTGGCTACGGGCTCGATACGCTCTCGGATGGTGTCAAAGCCGTCCACGAAACGTTTGATGGCCGAGAGCCAATTGCCTGCGACGAAGAGCCCGACGAGCCAGCCGTCGAGATCACCGAAACGCTCCGCGAGACGTTAGGCCTCGACTAATTCGGGTATCCTGTTGTTTACAACCGTCGACAGCTATCGGATCGATATGGTCGACACCAACGACACGTTCAACTGTACAATCACTGATTGGGACTATCTGTACCGGCTCTGTCGGGACGTAAACAGACAGGTACGGGCCGCGGAGTTCGAACCCGATGTCGTCGTCGCTCTGGCGCGCGGCGGCTGGTTTGCCGGCCGCTGTCTCTGTGATTTTCTCGGCCTCGATGATCTGGCGAGCCTGAAGATGGAACACTACGTCGGTACCGGCGAGAAGACCGACGAGGCACAGGTTCGGTATCCGATGCCCGAGGGCAGCGTCGACGGCAAGGACGTGCTCATTATTGACGATATCGCCGACACCGGGGGCTCAATCGAACGGGCATACGAGTACGTCACCGACCGCAACGCGGGCGAGGTTCGAACCGCGACGTTACAGTTGCTCCAGACCAGTTCGTTCGAGCCGGATTTCGTCGGCGAACAGCTCGAAGACTGGACGTGGGTCGTCTATCCGTGGAACTTCATCGAGGATCTCTCGGAGTTGATCCAGCGCGCCATGTCGACAGTCGATGCTGAGCGGGTGAGCCGTGAGACGATCAGACAGCAACTGAAAACACAGTTCGACATCGGTCGGATCGAGATGGAGATCGCCCAACCCAATCGCCTCGATGAAGTGCTCGACGAGATGGTCCACCGAGAGCTGATCGAACCGGTCGGCGACGACGAGTGGATGCTCTCCTCGTAGCTAATACGTCCGATAGTTCACAGAGCCGATTGAAATTCGAACGAGCGTGTTTTCGTCGTAGGCGTTCTCGTCGGCGTCGTACTTCTCGTTGATCCGGCGGTTTGCGGCTTTGAACGCCGCCTCATCGCCGACCACCGTCGCCGTGCCGAGCAGTGAAACCATCCATTCGGTGTGGCCACCGTCGTCTTGCTGAATCGAGAGCGCGACCCGCGAGTTCTCGCGAATGTTGGCCAGTTTGCGACCGCCGGTGACGATTTCGACAGTGTCGTTCTCGTAGTAATACCACACAGGTGCCGCGTGGGGGCGGTCGTTGAGACTGGTCGCCAGATGCCCAATCAGTCGCTCGGATGTGAGGAGGGATTCGACAGTGTCGGGGACGGTCGTAGTCACTCCCTACTAGAGCAGTGCCGTTCGCAAAAGTGAACTGGCGGCTGTGGCCAACGAGTCAGTCGGCGATTGGCTCGGCTTCCGGCTCAGTGTCGACAGTTGGATCGTCATCGTCGCTCTCTTCGACGGCTTCGGGGTCTTGGACCCACAGATCACCGAACAGGTCGTCCTGCTGGAGTCGGATGCGGCCGCGATGAGAGAGGAACAGGAGCGCTAAATAGGTCATAAATGGTCGACCACCCGCCGTCTTAATTTCTGTATACAGAAGCTCGGCCCGTCCCTTGTCGAACTGCGGCTGGAGAACGCCAATTACGTCGTCGATGACCTGATCGATGTCTTCGGTGTGTGTGGTCCCCGTCACGTCGTTTTCGGTCGGCTCGGCCTCGGAACGCATCTCGTCAGCCGACCGGTAGTCGACCGTCTGGGTGCCACGGCTGAACCCCTGTGGGGAGTCGGAGGTGTCGTACTCCCGGCGGCGTTTCCACCAGTTGTCGCGTTCGGCCTCCCGAAGCTCGCGGACTAACTCATCGAGGGTTTCGGGCGAGCCACGCGTGCTTTTCCGGTCGAGTCGACGGTCCATTTCGTCTTCGAGGGCGTCGACAGGGTCGAATCCGGGCTCCATTTCCTCGTCGCCAGCCGCATCCATCGCCTGTTCCCACGGCTCGGGTTCCGGCTCAGGTTCCTCCTGTGGATCGGCGAGCAGTTGATCGCCCTTCATTCGGAGCAACACGCTGGCGTAAAACAGCGCACGCGCACTCGTCCGAAGGTCCGTCTCGGCGAGCTTCGAGAGGAACGCATCGGTCACGTCGACGATATCGATATCCCACGGATCGATCTCGCCGTCTTCGGCCAGTTGGACCAAGAGTTCGACCGGCTCGACGTCATCGTCGTCGACCTCGTCGGGCGGCGACACGTCAGCTGGGGCCGAACCGAGCCCCGCGATCTCCGGGGACTCAGTCATCGGCTGTGGCCTCCTCGATTGCGTCGGGGTCGTCATCCGAGCCATCCTCACCCTCCGCAGCGTCGTCCTCGCTGAACTGAATCCCGGTCACGGCGCTGTAGTTGTCGTCCTGCATCGTGACGCCAATCGCTCGCTCGGAGCGTTCAAGGAGCGCCGAGCGGTGAGAGACGACAACGAACTGGGCATCGCCAGCCAGATCGTCGACCATCTCGCCGACGCGTTCGGCATTCACGGCATCGAGGAAGGCATCGATCTCGTCGAGCGCGTAGAACGGCGCGGGGTTGTGTCGCTGGATAGCGAAAATGAACGCCAGTGCGGTCAGCGATTTCTCGCCGCCTGACATCGCCGCCAGTCGCTGGATCGGTTTGTCGGCTGGCTGGGCTTTCATCGTCAATCCACCCTCGAATGGGTCGTCGGGATCTTCAAGCACGAGTTCGCCGCTCCCCGCCGAGAGCCGTGAGAAGATATCCGTGAAGTGATCGTTGATCGACTCGAAGGCCTCCATGAACGTCGACTTCTTCTGGGATTCGTACTGATCGATGCGGTCACGAATCCCGTCTCGTTCTTCCGTTAGGGTGTCCCTACCCTCCGTGAGCGTCTCCAGTTCGGCTTCGACCTCGTCGTACTCCTCGATGGCCAGCATGTTGACCGGTTCGAGTGCCTCCATCTTCGCTTCCAGTGTCTCGATTTTCGATTCGACCTCGTCGTGGTCGGGTATCTCCTCGGGGTCGTAGTCGCCGACTGCCGATTCGAGTTCGCCGATCTCCCATTCGAGCCGGTCGACCGTCTCGCGGTGAGTCTGGAGTGTGGATTCGATCTCGGCGACGGCCTCTTGGGCCTCGTCACGCTCGGCTTTGGCGGCCTTGACGGTGGCTTTGAGATCCTCACGGGCGGCTTTGAGGTCGACGAGTTCGGCTTCGAGTTCCTCGACGGCCTCGCGTTTGTCGTCGAGCGTCTGTTCTTTGGTTTCGATTTCGGCCTCCAGCTCCGCGATCCGGTCTTTGGCCTCTGCCTTCCGGTTTTGGGCCGTTTCGACCGTGTCGTGGAGCTCCTCGATGGCCTCCTCGGCGTACTGGAGTTCGAGTTGTTTTTCGTTGATCCGGCCGTCGATCTTCTCCATTCGGTCTTTGTGGTCGTCGATCTCCGATTTGATCTCGTCGGCCTCAGCGGTGAGTTCGGGGATCTTCGAATCCGCGAGGTCGGCTTCCAGTTCGGAAATGGTCTCCTCGACGGCCTCGCGTTCGGTTTCGAGTTCGTCGAGCCGGTCGTCGACGCTCTCCATCTCCTCGGTGACCTCCTCGCGTTCGGCTTCGATCTCCTCTAGGCGAGCTTCGAGCCGCTCGGTTGTGGCTTCGGTGTCGTCGATCTCCTCACGCGTGCGTTCGAGATCAGTTTCGACCGAGCGCACCGTTTCGGTGGCGTCGGATTTGCGGTCCCGGGCATCGTCGATATCGCTTTCCAACTCCCGGATCTCCGAATCGAGGCTGCGGCGTTTGTCCTCCAGTTTGGCGATCTCCTTGGCGATCCGTTCGATTTTCCCACCGCCGGAGTGCGAAAAGGAGTACCGTGAGCCGCCGCCGGAGCCACCGGTCATCGCCCCCGAGCGTTCGACCAGATCGCCGTCGAGGGTTACCATCCGGAAATCGCCCATGAACTGGCGGGCGGTCTGCATATCCTCGACGACGAGCGTCGACCCCAAGACGTACGAAAAGATCGACTCGAATTTCGAGTCGTAGTCGACCAGATTGCGGGCGAAGTCGACGACGCCCGGATCGTTCGGCAACCGCGGCAAGCTCCGGTCGTCCATCTTCGTGATCGGGAGGAACGTCGCCCGGCCTGCGTTCCGGGATTTCAGGAAATCAATGCAGTCCGAGCCGACGCCGTCGTCGTCGACCACGACGTTTGCGAGTCGGCCACCGGCGGCGGTCTCACAGGCAGTCGCATACTCGCCGTCGACGCTCCCCAGATCGCCGACTGCACCGTGAACACCGCGCTTGTTGGCGTTGAGAATCGTCGTCACGGCGCGGGGCCACGAGGTGTCGCCGCTGTCGTCGGCGCGGGCTTCGAGTTCGGCGTACTCCGACTGTTTCTCGCGGAGGTCGTCGTCGACCGCGTCGAGTTCCGTTTTGAGTTCGGTTCGCTCCTCGTGGAGCGTCTCGATGGTCGACTCGATTTTCTCGGCGTTCTTCTCGGCTTTGTCGAGTTCGCTGTGGAGTTCCGAGAGTTTCGCCTTCAGGTCGGGGAGATCCTCACGGGCGGCTTCGAGATCGTTCTGGGCTTCAGTGACCTCGTTGGATCGCCGCCTCGCGTCGTCCAACAGGCGGTCCTTCTCGCGCTGGGCCTCGTTGGCATCCGATTTGAGCCCTTCAAGCCGTTCTTTTTCCGCAGCGAGTTCGGCTTTCAGTTCGTCGAACTCGGTGTCGACGTTCTCGATCTCGGCTTCGATCTCTTCGAGTTCGGACTGCTTGGTCTGGACGGTCCCCTTGATCGAGGCTTTCTTGACCTTGTGATCGCGGATCTCGCTTTCGAGTTCCTCAACCTGTTCCTGCTTGCGATCGAGTTCGACGAACGCACCGCGGCGCTCGTTTTCGGCCTCCTCGACGCGCTCCTCGGCGGTTTCGATCCGGCCTTCGAGTCTATCGATCTCGCCTTTGACCGACTCGATCTCGCGTTTGATCGCAAGCTGTTCGTCCTCGCCCTTGCGTTCGATCTCGCGGTTCAGGTCTTCAAGTTCGTCTTCGAGTCGGGTGAGTCGACCCTGTTTGGTATCGAGCGTCGCCTGTCGGTCTTCGAGCGTGGCTTCACACTCTTCGATCTTGGCCTCGGTGTTGGCGAGGCTCTCGCGTTTGTCTTCGAGTTCGGCGGCCTTCAGATACCCCTCATACTCGGATTTTTCCTCGCGGTGGGACTGGTATTCGAGCGCCGTATCCCGTTCGTCGGCGAGCTGTTCGAGCCGGTTTTCCTTGTCTTCGATCTTGAGAGCGGCCTCGTTGATTCGGTCTTTGACCGCTTCCAACTCCTCGAAAGCGGCCTCCTTCTTCTGGTCAAACTCCGCGACGCCAGCGATTTCGTCGATGATGCCGCGGCGCTGGAACGCTGACATGTTGATGATCTCGGTGACGTCGCCCTGCATCACGACGTTGTACCCCTCGGGGGCGATTCCGGCCTGCGACAGCAAGTCCTGAATATCCCCGAGATTCACCGAGCGTTCGTTGAGATAGTAGTACGAATAGTAGTTATCTTCGGTCTGTTTGACCCGGCGTTTGATCGTGATTTCGTCGACGTCGCCGATACGGTCGCTTCCGGCGGCGGTGACGACCTGCTCACGGGAGAGGGTACGGTCGCTGTTGTCGAGGATGACCTCGACGCTGGCTTCGCGGGTGCCACCCCCAGCGTCTTCCTCGCCGTCGTGGCCGGGATTATAAATGAGATCGGTGAGCTTCTCGGCGCGGATGCCGCGAGTGCGGGCGAGTCCGAGTGCAAAGAGGACACCATCGATAATGTTCGATTTGCCCGACCCGTTAGGGCCGGTGATGACCGTAAAATCCTCGTAGAAGGGGATGCGCGTCGGTCTGCCGAAGCTTTTGAAACCGTCTAAGACGAGGGCTGAAATGTGCATGAGTTACTGTCGGCGGCTGTGACCGCCGGGGAGCGAGACGCGTCCGGATATCGGGTTCGCAACCGCCTCAGGCAACGATAATGTCGCCTTGGACGGTCTCGTCGTCTTCTGTCGACTCCTTCGTCTCGTCGGGGTTATCAGCTTCGAATGAGGTCGCACCCTCCTCGTTGCTCGGCTCCTGTTCGACGACCTCGACGTGGTCGTCACTTTTGGTCGTCTCGGACGTCGGTGCGACCGGATCGGCGTCGACGAAGTCGGTCTCTGCTGTCGATTCCTCGGGTTCGGGCTCGGCGTCGGCCTCGTTTTCGAGTTCGCGGACCCGGGCTTTGGTCTCGACGAGTTCTTCGGTCAGGCCGTTGACCGCCGCACGGAGCTCTGCGATCTCGCTTTCGAGATCGTCGACTCGATTAGTCATGATTGTTGAAGGTTCCCACGGACTCATAAAGCTGTGTCAGACACGTGTGTGACAGCTGAAAGATGAGAGGAGTGAGATCAGCAGCCCGTGACCGAGACGGCGCTGCCGTACGTGTCGTTGAACGCGGGCCAGAACCGGTCGACGAAGACGACAGCGCCGAGGCTACGCTCCGTTAGCCTTTAGCCGCCGGGTAGCAAATCCCGGGTAATGACTGCGCAGGCCGCCGAAAACCGAGAACACGCGGTCGTAATCGGGCTGGAGGTTCACGTCCAGCTCGAAACGTCGACCAAGATTTTCTGCAACTGTTCGACCACCGCCGTCGACGACGAAGAGCCCAACACCCGCACCTGTCCCGTCTGTCTGGGACTCCCCGGCGCACTCCCGGTCCTCAACGAGGGCGCGGTCGAGGCCGCCGTCAAGATCGGCAAAGCACTCAGCGCCGACATCCCCGAACGGACCACCTTCCACCGGAAAAACTACTACTACCCCGATCTCCCCAAAAACTTCCAACTCACGCAGTACGACGCCCCGATCTGCCAGCAGGGGAGCCTCGAAATCTCCGTTGAGGGCCAGCGCCGCGAGATCGGCATCACGCGTGCCCATCTCGAAGAAGACCCCGGCAGCCTCCAACACGAGGGCGGCAGCATCGACACCGCCGACTACTCGCTGATCAACTACAACCGGGCCGGAACGCCACTGGTCGAGATCGTCACCGAGCCGGATTTCCGCTCGCCACAGGAGACCCGGGCGTTCCTCGCCAAACTCGAAGGCGTCCTCGAATATTTGGGCGTGTTCGAGGCCACCCGCGACGGCAGTCTCCGTGTCGACGCCAATATCTCGCTGGTTGAGGCCGAGGACGTCGACGAAGACGGCTCGATATCTGATGACGTCCTTGCGGATGCCAATCGAACCGAGGTGAAGAATATTTCGAGCCACAAAGGCGCGGAGAAGGCACTCGCCTACGAGGTCACCCGCCAGAAGAACGCGGTCCGCCGCGGTCGCGTGATCGAAACCGAGACCCGCCACTGGGACGAATCCCGTGGAATTACGGTCTCGATGCGTTCGAAGGAGTCCGAGGCCGACTACCGCTACTTCCGGGAAGCCGACCTGCCGCCGCTCGAAGTCGCCCACTGGAAGGACGAAATATCGATTCCCGAACTGCCGGATGCCCGCCGCGAACGGTTCCAAAGCGAGTACGGTCTCGACAGCGAGTCGGCCTCGAAACTCACCTCGACGAAGGCCGTGGCGGACTTCTTCGAGGCGGTCGCCGAGAGCTTCGACGCTGATCTGGCTGCGACGTGGGTCGCCGACAACCTACTGGGCGAGCTGAATTATCGCGATATGGCAATCACCGACGTCGAAGACCGGCTCGACGAGTTCGAGCGACTGATCGAGTTGGTCGACAGCGACCAAGTCACGACGAAAAACGCCGAGGAGATCGTGCTCCGGGAGATGCTCGACGAGGGCGACGACCCAGCGACGATCATCGACCGCGAAGGACTCGGGAAGGCCGACGAGGGCGAGATCGAAGGCTTCGTCAGCGAAGCTATCGAGGAAAACCCTGACGCCGTCGAGGACTACCACAACGGCGAGGGTGGCGCACTGAACTTCCTCGTCGGCCAAGTGATGCAGAAATCGCAGGGGTCGGCCGATCCCGGCAGCGTCAACGAACTGCTCCGTGCGGAACTGGCCGAGTAGGCCGACCCTTTTCAATCGGTTGGAGCCGGGGTCGGTTCCTCACGGTCGACCACGCCACCTTTCCACGTACCCAGCCGAAACCAGAAGACAGCGACGACAAACGAGCCGAGCGCGCCGACAGCGTAGGCCCACCAGAGGCCGTCGACGCCCCAGTCGAAAGCCGCGACCGTGAGGCCGCCGGGGAGCGTGTAGACCCAGCCGAACGCCAACACGAGCGCGACCGGCACCCGGAAGATCCACCGCGAGAGGAACGACAACACCATGGCGACTTTCGTCACGCCCGCCCCGCGGAACCCACCCTGAATCACCATGACGCCGCCGAAGAAGGCCCACGAGGGCGCGACGATCCGGAGGAAGACGATCCCCTCAGCGATCACCGCGGCATCGTCGATGAAGATCCCAATGGCAACTGCCGGAAACGTGACAACGAGCCCCGCCGCCGCAAACAGGACCGCCATCGTTGCGGCGGTCGCCTTCCAAACCACCTCGGCGGCGCGGTCCGGCGTGTTGGCTCCGAGGTTCTGGCCGACACCGGTGGCGGTGGCCTGTCCGACGGCACCGGCGACAGTCCACGAAATCGACATCAATCGGAGGCCGATCCCGTAAGCGGCGATGGCGGCGACGCTGAACTGGGCGACGAACGCCGCCATCACGACCGACGAAAAGCTCCGAGCCCAGCCATCAATTGTCGCTGGGGTCCCGATCTCGATTAGTCGACGCTGGAGTTTCCAGTCGGGTTTTAAATCACTGAGCCGGAGCCGGACGCCATACCCACCGGTGAGCAGAATTCCGATCCCAGCGACCACTGCCGCGCCGCGAGCAATAAATGTCGCTATCGCCGCTCCCTGCGTGCCGAGGGCCGGGACCGGCCCCCAGCCAAGGATGAAGATCGGGTCGATAACGACGTTCAACCCCGCCGAAAGGAGCATCAACCACATCGCAGTCTTGGTGTCGCCAGCACCCTGCAGGGCCGCCCGAAACGCGAAAAACAGGAAAATCAGCGGCAGCGACAGAAAGATGACCTCGATATACCCGAGCGCCTCGACGTACACTTGGCCCTGCGCGCCGATGGTCGACAACAGCGGCTGACGAAACGCCAGCCCGACCCCTGCAACACAGTAGCAACCGCGGTCGTCAACAGCGCTGTCTGGCCGACGACGCGGTCGGCCTCCCGTCTATTCCCCGCGCCGATGTACTGCGAGACCAGCGCAATCGTCGCCGCCGTGATCCCCATCGCCGTCGACACGAACATCCACGACAACGGAAACATCAGCGAGACGGCGGCGACGGCCTCGCCACTGACACGGCCGACCCAGAACATATCCGCGAGGTTGTAGAACGTCTGCAGCAGGTTCCCCAACACCAGCGGCCACGCTAACGAGAACAGCCGCGGCGTGATCGCCCCCGTCGTCATGTCGACTGGCGAACTCTTACTCACGATAGCCACCTCTGCTGGATCGAACCCACATCATATTTGATTATATGTGATTGCGACGCTACTTGCGTGCGATATCCTCGACAGTCAGCAGTCGTGTGTCGGGGTCGACCGCCGACTCAAGGGCGACGTCAGCGACCCGGTCGACCGAGAGCGGACGCCTGTCGCCGAGTCGCTCGGCGAGCGGCTCGATCTCCGCGACGAGTCGACAGAGCCAGTTGAACGGCTCGGGAAAATGCGGCTGTCCGGGGCCGTAGACCGCACCCGGCCGCAGCACGACCGTTTCCATGTTGAGATCTTCGACGGCGCGTTCGGCCCGTCGCTTCGACCGGAGGTAGGCCCGCCGGGCGGTCGGATAGTTGGCCGCCGAGGACAGAAAGACGTAGGTTTCGACCCCAGCGCGTTCGGCCTCCAGCGCCGTGATAATCGCCGAATCGCCGTTGCATCGCTCGTAAGTCGCTCCTTGCTTTGGCTTTTCGTGGGCAATGCCAACGCTGTGGATAACGGCGTCGACACCGCGGAGCCGGTCGCGCCACGCATGCGGGCTAAACAGATCCGCGCTGGTCCACTCGACCGCCTCAACCCAGCGGCCCGAGGCTATTTCGGGACGTCCGCTCCGGGAGACGCTTCGAACCTCGTGGCCCGCTGCGACCGCCTGTCGACAGATCGCACGTCCAATAAATCCGCTTCCGCCAACAACGAGAAGCCGTGCCATACTCGCAGTAGGGGTGGTAGGTACGTGGGAGTTGTGGTCGACTGGGTGTGTTTGTATCGAGTTACGAATCGACTACCAATCAGATTCGGTCGACTGTCCCCGACGGTTCCGCTGTTGAGTCGGAGTCGTCCGTGTCGGTCGACGCCGCATCGGCTTTGGCTGCCCAGTCGGCTTTGATCGCCGCGCGAATCGCTACGCCGAGCAGTACGACGCCCTCGATTCGGGCAGCGGTGACGACCCACGGTTTCGCTGTCGGCGGTTCACCCTCGTAGTCGTAGCTGAGATCAGTCAGAGTGCTAATAAACCGATCCGGATACAGCGCTTCGACGAGACCGACGAGTCCGATAAGTAGTTTCAGCATACTCAAATAGTTGGTTGGGAGCGATAAAAAGTTCGCGGGGTCGACAGCGAACAGTGAGTCAGAGAGGGGATGAACGACTCGCACGAAAGCTTTAGGCCACAAAGCGGCGTACTCCGGGCTAATGAGTCGCGGGCCCGCACTGATCATTACCGAGAAGGACAACGCTGCCCGGCGAATCGCCGAGATTTTGAGCGGTGACACCGCCGATTCAACCCGGGAAAACGGCGTCAACGTCTACAAATGGGGCGGGAAACGCTGCATCGGTCTCTCCGGCCACGTCGTCGGCGTCGACTTCCCCGCCGAGTACAACGACTGGCGGGACGTCGAACCGGTCGAACTGATCGACGCGCCCATCGAAAAACAGCCCACACAGCAAAATATCGTCTCGGCGATCCGGACGCTCTCCAGACACGCCTCGCAGGTCACGATTGCAACTGACTACGACCGCGAGGGCGAACTCATCGGCAAGGAAGCCTACGAGCTGGTCCGCGAGGTCAACGAGGACGTCGAGATCGACCGCGTTCGCTTTTCGTCGATCACCGACCGCGAGGTTCAGGAGGCCTTCGACAACCCCGACGAACTCGATTTCGACCTCGCTGCGGCTGGCGAGGCCCGGCAGGTGATCGACCTCATCTGGGGGGCTGCGCTCACTCGATTCCTCTCGCTTTCTGCTCGCCAGCTCGGTGACGATTTTATTTCGGTTGGTCGGGTTCAAGGGCCGACACTCAAACTGATCGTCGACCGGGAACGCGAGATCGACGCCTTCGATCCCGAAGACTACTGGGAACTGTTTGCTGACCTCGAAAAGGCCGACAAGGGTGGCTTCGAGGCCCAGTACTTCTACCGCGACGAGGATGGCAACGAGGCCGAGCGCGTCTGGGACGGCGACCGTGCGGAGGCCGTCTATGAGGTGTTAGCCGCAACTGACGCCGCGACCGTCGACTCGGTGCGTCGACGGACCCGAACCGACAAACCACCCGCGCCGTTCAACACCACCCAGTTCATCCGGGCGGCTGGCTCGCTGAACTACTCGGCCCAGCGGGCGATGAGCATGGCCGAGGATCTGTACACCGCGGGCTATATCACTTACCCGCGAACCGACAACACGGTCTACCCCGAGGATCTCGACCCCAGAGAGCTTCTTGAAGCGTACCTCGATGACCGAACCTTTGGCGAGGATGCCGAATCCCTGCTGGAAGCCGACGAAATCGAGCCAACTGCCGGCGACAAGGAAACGACTGACCACCCGCCAATCCACCCAACCGGCGAGCGACCGGACCGCGGCGAACTCTCCGAGGACGAACGGGAGATCTACGAACTCGTCGTCCGCCGGTTTTTCGCAACCGTTGCCGACGATGCGACGTGGGAACACCTCAAAGTCGTCTCCGAGATAGCCACCGAAACCACAGACGTCGACGACCTCCGACTGAAAGCAAACGGTAAGCGGTTGGTAGAGGCAGGCTACCACGAGGTCTACCCCTATTTCAATCAGCAGGAAACCCACGTTCCGGACGTCGAGGAGGGCGAATCGCTGGCGATCACCGAGACGCGTATCGAGGACAAACAGACCCAGCCGCCGCGGCGCTACGGTCAGTCGCGGCTGATCGAAACGATGGAGAAAATGGGGATCGGGACGAAGTCGACGCGTCACCACACCATCGAGAAACTGTACGACCGAGGCTACATCGAGAGCGATCCGCCGCGGCCGACGATGCTTGCTCGTGCGGTCGTCGAAGCCGCCGAGGAGTACGCCGACCAGATCGTCAGCGAGGATATGACTGCCCAGCTGGAGGCGGATATGCAGGCGATTGCGGCCGGTGACAAGGGGTACGACGAGGTGACAACCGAATCCAAGGAGATGTTGGAGTTAGTGTTCGACGAACTCACGGACTCCCGTGAGGCGGTCGGCGACCACATCCAGAAATCCCTCAAAGCCGACAAAACGCTCGGTCCCTGTCCGGAGTGTGGCGACGACCTCTTGGTTCGGAAGAGTCGACACGGTTCGTACTTCGTCGGCTGTAACGGCTACCCTGACTGCACGTATACGCTTCCGCTGCCGTCGACCGGTAAACCGCTCATTCTCGAAGACGAGTGTGAGGACCACGAGCTCCACGAGGTGAAGATGCTCGCGGGGCGCAAGACGTTCACCCACGGCTGTCCGCAGTGTAAGGCCGATGAGGCCGACGAAGAAGAGGATCTCGTTATTGGGGTGTGTCCGGACTGTGGTGGGGAACACGACGGCGAGTTGGCGATCAAGCGACTCCGAAACGGCTCGCGGCTCGTCGGCTGTACGCGGTATCCCGACTGTGACTACTCACTGCCCCTGCCGCGCCGCGGCGAGATCGAAGTCACCGACGCTCGGTGTGAGGAACACGACCTCCCCGAACTCATCGTCCACAGCGGCGACGAGCCGTGGGAACTCGGCTGTCCGATCTGTAACTACCGGGAGTTTCAGGCAGAACAGAACGGCTCTGAGCTCGAAACCATCAGCGGAATCGGCGAAAAGACCGCCGCCAAGCTGAAAACCGCGGGCGTCGACGACGTTTCGGCACTCAAAGACGCCGATCCCGACTCTTTGGCCGATGCGGTCGAGGGCGTCGGTGCCGACACCGTGCGGAACTGGCAGGCCAACGCCGACTGAACCGGCGTAGTCAGTGCCTACGCTTCGTATGCGTACGCCTGAAGCTCGTCGACCGAAAGCTCGTCGAGGACACCCTCGGTTGTTGCTTCCAAGACGACTGGTGGGGCGGCACCGGCCTCACGGGCTTCGATCCAGCGTGGGAGACAGACACACCAGCGGTCGCCGGGATGTAGGCCCGGAAAGTCGAACTCCGGTCGCGGCGTGACCAGATCGTTGCCCTGCTCGCGGCTGTATTCGAGGAACTCCTGTGTCATTACCGCACAGAGCTCGTGTCGACCGGGATCACGGTCGAGGTGTCGACAGTTTCCATCGCGCAAAAACCCGGTTTCGGGAGTCGTACTACAGGGTTCGAGTGGATCGCCGAAGACGTTCAGTTCGTCCGATGGCATGTGTCGACATCCGAAGACGGAGGGTATAGCTATTGGGTCAAAATAATCGAAAAACGTGTGGTGGCGGGTCGGTGCCCGGCATGCCACCCCCATAGCGGGTGCCGTTGCATCGAAACCGACAGTGTCTCGACAGCCGAGTCGTCTCGCTGTCCGCCAGCAGAACGACCCTCCTGTCGAACCGTATGGCAGCAGTCATCCGAATGCGTCGACGGTCGGGAGCCATCCCCCAATGACTCCCGACGAGCCCGCTCCCCCGAACGGGCTGGCGTCGACCGCGCTGGCGCGCGAGATCCGGACGTCCCACCGAAATGTCGGTGGCGACAGCCACTGGCTGTCTACTACCACAACCGACCGAAGGAGACGTATGAGTAAAACTATCTCTGCTATGCATAGTGAGTTCCGCAGCGACTGCCCCTATCTATCTAGAGGCTCGTTGTGAGCGTCCTCAAACAGCAGTGTCAGGACGGTTTTGAGCGCGGCTCGCAGATGGTGGTTGAACGTCGGCTGTGAGATGCCGAGCGAGTGGCCGACTTCGGTCCCGGTACTGCCGCGCGGCGAGTCGAAGTAGCAGGCGAAGTACGCCGCCTGAAGCGTCTCCTCTTGGCGTTGGGTGAGCCGGTCGAGCAGCTCCATCTGGAATGTTTCGGGAGTTTTGACGCCTCGGTCGGCGTCCTGTCGGGAGACGACAGTCGTTGATGGATACTCGGCGACCAGCCGGTCGACGAACGACCGAACGTCGGTCGTCTGTGGGACCGTCACCACGACCCGCTGGCACGTCCCATCGGTCTCGATCTCGGTCGGGATCGCCCCACAGTCGACGAGTGTGGCCGCGAGCACAGGGCCCGAAACCGCCAGTTCGAACACCGCGATCTCGGTTCGGTCGGCGACGGCCCGAAGGCGCTCAATGCCGTATATCTCTGCGGCTACCGTCTCGACAGTGGCGGTCGGGACACCGGTAACTGAGACATACAGCAGCGAATGCTCACTCTGGGGGACGAACCCTTCAAAGACGACCTGCGTGCCGAGCCGTGCTGCCAACTGACTCAACACGTCGTCGCCGTCGGTGAGTTCGAGTTCCACCTCGGTCCGCTGGTCGGTCAGCAATCCCTGTTTGGTCTCCGTGCTGGCGATCACGTAGGCGGTGATCCGAGCGAACTCGGTCAGCACCGTCTTGGTATACTCGTCGAAGGCTGTGGTCGTCCCGGCGTAGATCGACAGTATGCCGTGATTAATCCCGTTGTGAGTGAGCGGGACGCTCAGCGCCGACTGGTAGCCGCGGGATAACGCCTCCTTTTGCCACGGTGCGTCCTGCCAGTCACGGGCGATCCGGTCGACCGAGACAGGACTGTCGGCTGTGAGTGCCCGGCAGGTCGGCTCGTCGACCAACCCACAGCCTGCCTCGGCGATATGGTCGGCGAGCCAGTCGAGATACCCCTGTTCGGTGCCCGCCGCAGCCCGGGGAACGATAGTATCGGTCCGGCTCTCGACCGCCCCGATCCAGGCAAAGCTGTAGCGGTCGAAATCGGTGAGGATCGAACAAACGGCCTCTTCGACCTCCTCGCGGGTCGACGCATCGAACAGTCGGTCGCCGAGTGCCTCGACCAACTCGTTAGTGTGTGCCAGCGTCTCTAGTTCCGCGGTCCGTTCGGCCAGCGTCTGCTGGTTGGCTTCCGACCGGCGCTCGGAGGAGAGCCGGGTGAACGCCGCCGCAAGCGTCGCCCCCAGTAGCTCCGCGACAGTCCGTGTCTGCTCGGTTGTGGTCCCGGTTTCAGTGTCACCGACGAACAGCACCCCGTGCTCGTCGAACGGGACGAACATGGCACGGCGGTAGGCTGTCTCGGGGTTGTACGCCTCGGGGAGTTCGCTCATATCGTCGGTGGCGACGAGTTCACCGTCGAAAAAGGCCCGACCGGCGATACTGGAGTCACTGGCACTGATCGGCAGGGGTGCGGGGAGATGTGCTTCGGCCGACTCCGTGTACGCCAGCGAATGAAAGACGTTCAGCTCCTCGTCGTAGCTGAGGACGATTGCATCCTCAAACCCGAGCACCGAGGCCGCGGCCTCGACGCCGATCTCGGCGATCTCCTCGGTCGACCGGGCCGAAAGCAGATCGTGAGCCGCGTCGTACAGCGCGGTGAACGTCGCCTCGGTCTGCTTGCGAAAACTGATGTCACGAACAACGCTGACTGTTCCACGCTCGCCGTCAGGCAGCCACAGCGGCGTCATCCACGCCTCGACCGGCAGTCGCTGGCCGGATTCAGTGATGATCTCGCCGGTCAGCATCGCCGCGTCGTCACCCGAAAACAGTTGTTGTCTGCGCTCATCGAGCTCCCGTAGCTTTTCGCTGTCGGTGACGAGCGACGCATTCGCTCCGAGGAGTTCGGCTTCCGGGTAGCCCGTCAGGTCAGCAAACGCATCGTTGACGAAGGCGAAATCGAGGGTCGAGTCGAGAATACAGACCCCGTCGCGGACCGATTCGATGATCGTCTGGTACTGTTCGAGTTCACGCTCGCGGTGTTTTTCCTCGGTGATCTCCCGGAAGAACACCGAAACCCCGCTTTCGGAGGGATAGAGTCGCGCGCGGTACCACGCGGCGGTCGGCTCCGGGATGTAGGTCTCGGTCGTCTTGGCCTCCTGGCTCTCAAGCACTGCTCGGAGATCGGCTTCGTACTGCCCGAGGAATGGGTGGAGATCCGACAGCTTCGACCCGATAACCTCGTCGACGGGATACCGATCAGGGTTGATCGCCTGCGTGCTGCAGTAGGTGAATCTGAGGTCTGTATCGAACGCCATGAAGCCGTCGGTCATCCGGGCGAGAACGGTTTCGAGGGTGGTCTCTAGCTCCACCTCGGCCGACACGTCATCCAGCGTGACGACGACACAGTCGACTGCCTCGCCGTCGGCCAGTGGCGAGGCGCTGATCGAGAGCCATCGTCGGTCCCCATCTGTGGGAATACTCACGAGTTCGTCGACAACAGGCTGGCCCGATTCCAGAACCCGGGCGACAGGGCGATTGCTCAGTGGTAACGACTCGTCGCTTTCGGTCCGCATATCCAGCGCCTCGCAGGTGCCGCCGATTGCGTCGGCTGCCGGCAGCCCCAGAATCCGTTCGGCCGCCGGATTGAGCAGCGTGATGCGTCCCTCGCTGTCGAAGACGAGAATGCCCGCGTGGCTCCGGTCGACGATCTCCTCGGAGGTCGCCGCTGTCGCCGGCTCGTCTGTATCGGCGGCCGCCGAGTCAGCGGCCGGAGTGCACTCCGAGTCGACATCCGAATCCGAATCGGTATTTTGGCCCTCTGAGTCGGTGTCTTGGACCGCCGATCCGGTGGCACTGCCGACGACCGACCGAATCCGGTGGGCAACGAGCCCGCCCTGTTCGGCCAGTTCCTGTTTGTATACGTACTCAGTGTGGCCGTCAAAGCTGTCGACGACACGGTCGGCAGGCTCGTCGGTAACCCACACTACCGGAAGGGTGGAGGTCCGCGAGCGTGCAGCGTCGACGACTGCGGACGTCTCGCCCGACGAGAGCTGGTCGGCAACCAGACAGTCGACGGGGTCGGTTTCGAGCACCGCAAGCGCCGCGGACGCAGAATCGACGTGAGAGATCGATAGCTCGGGGCCAGCCGTTTCGAGCGCCGAGACGATCTGTTCGATAGCCTCGTCGTTGGGGGCGATATAGAGGACCTGAATCTGTGCCATTCGGTTCACTGAGCTAGGCGAGACAGCCGTTTATCCCTTGTGACAGTATCGATGTGAAGACCGTCCGGGACACCGCAGTAGTTGCCTGCCGAGCCGATGGGCGTCTGTCACGTTCCGATCAGCGCCCGGATAGAGATGCCGTCGAGCCGACAGCTCTGCCACCGCACCCTTTTTATTGTCACACAAAACAACTCAACGCAAGATGAACACACGCCCGTGGACCGACTGGGACCACATCCTCAAGATCGACCCCGACAAGCCGCTTGTCGACGGCGAGACCTTCGAGGACGTCTGTGAAACCGGCACCGACGCAATCGAGATCGGCGGCACTCTCGGGATGACCGAGGACAAAATGCAGCGGGTCGTCGACGCCTGTGCGGCCTACGACGTGCCACTGTATCAGGAGCCCTCAAACCCCTCGGTCGTCATCGACTCGCCCGCCTTGGATGGCTACCTCATTCCGACCGTCTTCAATTCGAGCGATCCGTTCTGGATCGTCGGCGCGCACAAAGAGTGGGTGCGGATCGAAAACGGCCTCGACTGGGATCGGACGACCACCGAAGCCTACATCGTGATGAACCCCGACGCCTCCGTGGCCGAGTACACCGAGGCCGACTGCGACCAGTCGGCCGACGACGTGGCCTCCTTCGCCCGCGTGGCCGAGAAAATGTTCGGCCAAGAAATCATCTATCTGGAGTACTCCGGCATGTTTGGCGACCCCGAGATCGTGAGTGCCGCAGGCGACGCACTCGACGACTCGACGCTGTTCTACGGCGGCGGTGTCCACGACTACGACGACGCCTACGAGATGGGCCAACACGCCGACGTCGTCGTGGTCGGCGACCTGCTCCACGAGGAAGGCTGTGACGCAGTCAGCGAGACGGTCGACGGTGTCAAGGACGCCCACAAGGCCTCCGCGCCGACGAAATAATCGGTCTCTAGCTCTCTTTTCGCAGCGGCTGTCGACTGCCGTAGGTTCCGGTTCGCCAGAGCCACTCGACGGGGCCGAACCGGAAATATCGGAGCCAGACCACCGAGAGCAGAATCTGAACGGCCCAGATCCCGGCGACGACGCCGAGCAGTTCGACTCGACTCATCGTGCCGAACAGCCCGAGTCCGTGGCCGTAGAAGATCCACGTCGCAAGCACGGTCTGGAGCAGGTAGTTGCTGAGAGCGGTGCGGCCGACTGCCGACAGCGCGGTGAGTTCAAAACCACTGGTCCGGTACCGACAGTAGAGCATCACCGCCGCGATGTAGGCCAGCGCCAACAGCAGACTCCCCCAGTAGTTGAACTGAGTCCCGAAGTAGGCCGTCTCCCGGGCCGCCCAGTCGACGCTGTCGATATACCAGACGCCGGTGAGGATCAGCGCCAGTCCGCCGACCGTGCCGCCGGCCAGCAGTTTCCAGTAGAACCGCGTCGACCGACGGTTCGAGAGGATGCCTGATTTGAATAACCCCATTCCCAACAGCATCAGCCCGCTGAGCCGCCAGAGCGTACTGGAGAGGAACCCCTGTGTCTGGAGGAGAAACGCCGTCGGGCCGCGGTGGTCAAACTGGGCGAGCCAGCCACCACGGTAGGTCGCGATCTCCGAGGCGAGTTCGGCATCCGACGGCGACCATCCGGGGAGGGTCGACCCGGGTGGAACCGACAGCCCCTGAAGAACCGCCATCAGGGTCGGCACGGCGATCAACAACAGCCCGAACCGCGCCAACAGCGCCGGCTCCAGATCACGAACCGAGACGACCAACAGCCCACACAGCGCGTAGAGCACCAGAATATCACCGTACCACAACAAATAGGCGTGGGCCAGTCCGATGCCGAGCAGTATCGCCGTCCGGCGGTAATGTAATCGATCCGCTGAGGCATCGTCCTTGCTCCGAGTGAAGAGGATGATTCCAGCCCCGAACAACAGTGTAAACAGCGTAATAAACTTCTCCTGGGCGAAGACGTGGCCCACCAGCCATGCGATGTAGTTTGCACCGGTGAAATCACCGTAGGCCGTTGGGTTCTGTAACACGGCAAACGGCATCGCAAACACCCGTATGTTGATGATGAGAATCCCGAGCAGGGCAACTCCACGGAGGACATCCAAACTGACGATCCGATCCGACGGAGCGGTCGGACTCGGTCCCGAACTCATTTGGTAACTGTCTTTTTCGCATGCTCAAAAGCTTCCCTGAATCGGGTTGCAGTCGACATGGTCGTCACGGATGGTACCCAGAGAACTCACGCCCGCCTACTGGTCGCGAATTGGCATATTACTTACTGTAGATTGAACTTACACGTCTGTTTTGCGTATAAAAGTACAAACCCTCTGGGAGCGAATCGCACTGTGTTGATTCAAAATGCCAATCCAAGATCTCGCACGCAGTGACGTCATCACCGCGACAAAAGAGACAGCCGTTGCAGAACTCGCACAGACAATGGCTGATGAAACCGTCGGCAGTGTCGTCGTTGTCGACGACGAAACACCAGTTGGAATCGTCACCGACCGTGATCTGGCGCTCCGGTGTGTGGCCGACGAGACAGCGGACAAGACCGCCGACAACGTGATGTCGGAAGATCTCAAGACCATCGAGCCGGATGCTGGCTTCTACGAGGCCGTCGACCTGATGAGCGACAACGGGATTCGTCGGCTCCCGGTCGTCGACGGCGACGAACTCGTCGGAATCCTCACGACGGATGATCTGACCACACTCCTCGCTGACGAACAACAGGGGCTCTCCGACGTCCTCGAAGCCCAGCGGGCTCCTTACGAACAATAACACAGCAGGCGATACAACCTAGCCACAGCGAGTCACGGTCGACCGAAACCGGCCGAGTTTAAGGGCTGTGACCGAAACCCCAGTGTATGCAGAACCGAACCTACACTGCCGACGCCGAACCCGGCGAGACCGTCACGGTCGCCGGCTGGGTCCACGAGATTCGTGACCTCGGTGGCATCGCCTTTCTTATCCTGCGAGATACGACCGGGAAGATCCAGATCAAATTCGAAAAAGACGAGATGGACGACGAGCTCGTCGAGACCGGTCTCAATGCGGCCCGCGAGAGCGTGATCACCGCGACCGGCGCGGTCGACGAAGAACCACGCGCACCCACGGGCGTCGAACTGACGCCCGACTCCGTGGAGGTCATCGCCGAAGCCGATACTGAGCTTCCGCTCGACCCCTCCGGTAAGGTCGACGCCGAGATCTCGACCCGACTCGACAACCGAACGCTCGACCTCCGCAAGGAGGAGGTCCAAGCGATCTTTGAGATCCGCGCCGAGATCCAGCGTGCGGCCCGCGAGACGTTCCGCGATCTGATGTGTACGGAGATCACCACGCCGAAGATCGTCGCCACGGGGACCGAGGGCGGCACCGAGCTGTTCCCGATCACCTACTTCGGCGAAGAGGCCTTCATGAACCAGAGCCCACAGCTGTTCAAGCAGCTGATGGCTGGCTCGAACTTAGAGCGGGTCTTCGAGATCGGCCCGATCTTCCGCGCCGAAGAACACAACACCCCACGACACCTCAACGAGGCAACTTCCATCGACTTCGAGGGGGCGTTCTGCGACCACCACGAGGCGATGGACGTCGCCGAGGCGGTTGTCAAATCGGTCTACGAAGCAGTCGACGAAAACTGCCAGAGCGAACTCGAAGCCCTCGGTCTCGCCGAGGAGTTCGAGGTTCCGGAAGGCGATTTCCCCCGCCTGAGCTACGAGGAGGCCATCGAGCGCATCAACGCCACCGGCGAACTCGACGAACAGCTCGTCTGGGGCGACGACCTCCCGACCGAGGGCGAACACGCGCTTGGACAGGATGTCGGCGAACACTACTTCATCACCGACTGGCCCGCCGAGATCAAACCGTTCTATATCATGGATCAGGAAGACGACGAGCAGCTGTCGACCGGATTCGATATGATGCATCCACGGATGGAACTCGTCTCGGGTGGACAGCGTGAACACCGCTACGACAACCTGATCGAGGGCTTCGAAGCACAGGGTCTCAACCCAGAGGACTTCGACTACTACACGAAGATGTTCAAATACGGGATGCCGCCACACGCCGGGTTTGGACTCGGTGGCGAGCGACTCGTGATGACCCTTCTTGGGTTGGACAACATTCGAGAAGCCGTTCTCTTCCCGCGAGACCGACAACGGCTTTCGCCGTAGTCGGCGAGCGAGAGCAAGCGATTCCTTCGGAATCGCCCAGTTCCCGCGAGACCGACAGCGGCTGAGTCCATAAATCGACGACTAAAAAGAGAAGCGTTAATCGGTCGCTGTTTGTGGTGAGCGTATGAACGACGCGGACGGTCGACCGATGACGACGGCCTTCGTTCCGGGCCACATCACCGGCTTCTTCAGCACGCATCCGGACCCCGAGCCAGCCGCGGCCGGGAGCCGCGGTGCGGGGCTGGCCCTCTCGGATGGCGTCACCGTTACCGTCAGCCGCGGCGCTGGAACCCGGCTCAACGGCGACTCGGTCGAGATTGCGGCCGTCGACCACGTCATCGACCACCTCGGTGTCGAAGCGACGGTCGACGCCGAGACATCACTCCCCCTCGGCGCAGGGTTTGGCGTCTCGGGAGCGATGGCGCTTGGAACCGCACTCGCGGCCAACGCCGCCTTCGGCTGCCACCGGACCGAAAACGAACTGGTCGAGATCGCTCACTGCGCGGAGGTCGAGGCTGGGACCGGCCTCGGCGATGTCGTCGCCCAAGCCCGCGGCGGGCTGCCGATCCGGCTCGAACCCGGCGGCCCGCGCCACGGCGCGCTCGATGGCCTGCCGGCGCGGCCTCGGATCGAGTATCTGACGTTCGGCGAACTGTCGACCGAGACCGTTCTTGCAGGGGATACTGACCGGCTCTCGGCGGCCGGGGAAGCCGCACTCGACGAGCTACTGGCCGAACCGACAGCCGAGCAATTCCTGCGATCCTCGAAGACGTTCGCCGAGGACGCTGGACTGCTGACAGACGACGTTCGGGATGCAATCACGGCCGTCGAGCAGGCTGGCGGGCAGGCCGCGATGGCGATGCTCGGTCGGACGGTGTTCGCACTGGGAACCGGGCTCTCGGCTGCTGGCTACGAGCCCGCAGTCTGTCGCACCGACGCTGCCGGCGGACGGCTCGTCGACGTCGAGGATTCGTGACTGATGTCGGCGATGCGCCCGAAAAGAGAACGTTTTGATGCCGGAGCCGAATCACCCCCCAATGAGCGAGATCGATCTCCCGGAAGATCACCCACGCTACCAGTCACTCCTGACGAGACATCGCATCGAGGCGGGCGTCGATAAGGGAATCACGAGTAAACAGGGCCTAATTGCCGAAGGCCGCGGCGAAGCCTTCGACTACTTATTGGGCGAACAAACAATCGAGAGTGCCGACGCGGCCGAACGCGCCGCGGCGGCTCAGTTGTTGCTTGCTGAGCAGCCAGTGCTCTCTGTCAATGGGAACGTCGCTGCGCTCGTGGCCCCGGAAATCGTCGACCTTGCGGCGGCTGTCGATGCAGATATCGAGATCAACCTCTTTAATCGTACCCCCAAGCGGATGGAGGCTATTGCGACCCATCTCCGGGAGCACGGCGCTGAAGACGTCAAGGGACTCACCGCTGACGGTCGGATTCCGAACCTGAGCCACGAGCGGGCAAAGGTCGACGCCGACGGCATCGGATCGGCGGATGTGGTGGTCGTCCCACTCGAAGACGGCGACCGGGCGGAGGCGCTGGCAGCGATGGGCAAAACCGAAATCGTGATCGATCTCAACCCGCTGTCGCGGTCGGCCCAGACGGCGGCAATTCCGATTGTCGACAACATCATTCGGGCCGTTCCAAATATGACCGATCACGCCCGCGACCTGCAGTCCGCAGACCGGGAGACGCTGGAGGCAATCGTCGACGCGTTCGATGGGGCGGCGGCACTCAGCGATGCTGAGGCTGCGATCCGAGCCGGTGAATTAGACTGACTGGTCCAGAAGACCTATCACTCGACCCGAGAAAAGGCGGGCTATGTTTTCGCAGTCCGGGCTCGCAAGGTCGGTGAGTCCCTGATGGACGCCGACCGCCTTCCAGTCGACCGTCGTACTGTGCTCGCATCGCTCGGTGCAGGCGGAGCCGCCTCGCTGGCTGGCTGTACAGCCTTCGACTCTGGCGCGGATTCCGGGACAACCGAACTAAGCGACGAGGCGGCCCGCGACCTCGCCGAGCAGTTTGCCCCGACGCTCTACTTCGATGAGAACGAAAAGTGGTTCCCAACCGATCCCCGGGGCTACGAAAGCCAGCAGGACGGCGAGACCGTCGTCGACGGGTTCGACGCTTTCGATGGCTACACGAAAGCCGCCACCGACTCCGAGGAGCCGCCGGAGCCGACCATGTTCTACCACGCTGTCGAGTACGACGACTCGCCACTGGCAGTTGTTCAGTTCTGGTACTACTCGGCGTTCGACCAGTTTACGACCAACTTCCACTGGCACGACTGGGAAGTGCTCCACGCCTTCGTCGACACCGACTCGGGCGAGCCACAGCTGTACGTCGCCAGCTCCCACTCCGGACGCGTGCCAAACAACGAGTTTCTGGACCCCGATCCCGACCAGCAGCCACGGATTCTGTCGGAACTCGGCTCGCATTCGAGTGCGCTGTCGATCAACGACATCGCCGACCGGTTCCAGCGACTCTCGGCAGACGGCACGTTCGCAGATATCACCAACAGCGCCATCAAAACGCTCGAAGACATCGCAAATATTCCGATTGCTTACGGGCTTCCCAGAGACGAGGGGTCGCGGCTGCCGTATCTGATTCCAGAGCTCGATGGCGCACCAATCTACGACCACGACCGACTCCCCTCGGTCGACCGCGAGGATCTGATCACAGATGCCCTCACGGTGAGTTCGTTTGCCGATCTTACATCGCCACCATCGGATCTCCCAACGCGAGCGACCGGGCTCGTCTTCGGGCACGCGGGCGGTGAGACCAATGATACCGTCGACGTCGAGTACAATCTCGTCTCGACCAGCGAGGTCGACCACATCACGGCCTTTACCGGCCCACAGCTGAGCTTCGAGTTCGACGTCCCGCAGTTCGCCGAGGACGCGCTGGCGGGCCACATCACGACCACCGGTGTTCCATGGAACCAACCGCGATACGAGGAGCCAGCTGCCGACATCACCGATTCGAACCACCGTGGCACACTGGCCGAGCGGTACGATGTCATCGGCGAGCCAGCCTCAGTCAACAGCGTGATTGCCAACATCTCGGAGGCAGTGGCCTCCGACGACGCGCCCGAAGACGAGGGGTTGACAACACAGACGCTGTCGACCGAAGGAGTTGCGCTGCTCGAAAGCGATCCCGAGGCCGTCCCGACGTTCGGCGGCGTTGCAGTGCTGCAGGACGTGCCGGAGGGCGACCACCGACTGACGGTCAACGCCGCTGGTGTCGAGCCACACAGCGAAACGGTCGCGGTCGCAGACAGCGACAGTGGCCCGACCGCCGCCGGTGTCGACGGGCGAATCCCGGTGGTTGCCCGCGAGAACGCGACGAAATTCGAAGTCGACGCCGAAGGCTCCGACAGCGAGATCACGGATCTCGCCGTCGAGGACGATTTCGCCGGGCGAATCTACGACGCCCCACTCTCGGGACAGGATGCGGTGTACGTCCATCGCGGCGGGGCCTACACGACAGAGGTCAGGGATAGCGACGACGAAATCGGTGCCGAGCGCGTCAATCCCACCGACAACGAGGGGGTTCGCATTGAGAACCCGTCGACGGGCAAAGGCTCGCTCGCGGAGTATCTCGCTGATGTGGCCGACGAGACGAGTACAGCTGTGGCAGCCGTCGACGAGGAGGGCGATAGCGATTCCGACGACGATGACGACGATACGAACGGAAACGGTGCCAGCGGTGGCGGGTCGGCAAACGCCGTTCGAGGGCTCTCGCAGGCACTGGCGGCGATTTCCGAGGCTGCCCGCCGGGCTGCCGAACGGGCCGCCGCGGGTGATCGCGGGCAGGCCGACCAAAGCCTCGCAAACGTCCAAGATCGCCTCGAACGAGCAGCAACGCGGCTCGCCGAGGCCAGCGACGACCTGCCAGACGACCTCGAAGCCGCAACCGAGCGTCGACTCGATCAGTCGCGTCGACGCTCCGAGCAGGCACGGGCAGCAGAAAAACTATGAGTTAGAAAGAGGCTACTGTGGGTCCGCGGCGGCTGCGAGTCGGTCGCGGTCGTGTGGTTCGGAGAAGTCGAGGTCGGGCCCTTGGGCGATGATGCCGTGGGGCGTCACGTCGGGATGGGTTGTGTAGTAGTGTTCCTTGATATGGCTGATGTCGACCGTCTCGGCAACCCCGGGCTGCTGGTAGACATCACGGAGGTAGGGCCAGAGGTTCTCATACTGGTGGATGTACTGCACGTTACACATGAAGTGTGTATGGTAGACGTGATCGAACCGAATGAGGGTCGTAAACATGCAGATGTCGGCCTCGGTCAACTGGTCGCCAGCGAGGAACCGTTGGTCTTCGAGGACCGAATCCCAGTGGTCGAGGGCGTCGAACAGTTCGTCGACGGCCTCGTCGTAGGGGCCCTGTTTGGTCGCGAATCCGGCCCGGTAGACCCCGTTGTTGATCGGCTCGTAGATATCGGTGATGATCTCGTCGACCTCCTCGCGGATCGCTTCGGGCGCGAGGTCGACGTCCCGCTCGGCCACGTCGCCGAACCCAGTCGAGAGCATCCGAATGATTTCGCGTGACTCGTTGTTGACGATGGTCTCTTCTTTCGTGTCCCACAGCACCGGGACGGTCACCCGGCAGGTGGCGTCGGGGTCGGCCTCGACGTACAGTTCACGGAGATAGTCGCTCCTGTAGAGTTTGTCCTCGGTACACCCCTCCTTCTCGGGGGTGAACTGCCAGCCGTCATCGTCGCGATAGGGGTCGACTACCGAGATGTCGATGGCGTCTTCAAGTCCCATCAGCGCCCGAATGAGCAGGGTGCGGTGGGCCCACGGACAGGCATAACTCACGTAGAGGTGGTAGCGACCGGCCTCAGCCTCGAAGCGGTCGTCCGGTTCGGCCTCAATGTGCTCCGGCACGTCGGAGCCAGCAATCCAGTTCCTGAACGGGGTCGTCTGCCGCTCGAAAGCCCCCTCCTCGTTGGTCGCCTGAAACATGTCGGTTCGCCACTCGCCGTCGACGAGCATATTCATTAGTACCGATAGTAGGAGAGCAGCGCTCAAAAGGGTTGTTCGCGGTTGTGTCAGTGTTACCACTCCGAGAAACCGACCGACCACAAACCACTTGTACCACCGGGAGATATCACTAAGTGGTATGACACAGTTCAACGGATTCAGCAGAGCAGGCGAGGCGGAAGTCACGCGAGCGATCACCGAAGAGTTCGCCGACGAGTTCATGGATTACACCGAAAGCGACGTCATCATCGTCGGTGGCGGTCCCTCGGGGCTGATGGCCGCCAAGGAGCTCGCCGAACAGGGTGTGAAGGTCATGGTCGTCGAGAAAAACAACTATCTCGGCGGCGGCTTCTGGCTCGGTGGCTTCCTGATGAACACGCTCACCGTCCGCGAACCGGCCGACGAAGTGCTCGACGAACTCGACGTGCCGCATCAGGAAAGCGAGGAGGTAGAGGGGCTCCACACCGCCAAAGGCCCCCACGCCTGTTCGGCGCTTATCAACGCGGCCTGCGATGCCGGTGCCAAAATCCAGAACATGACCGAGTTCACCGACATCGTCGTTCGAGAGAACCACCGCGTCGCTGGCATTGTCATGAACTGGACGCCAGTCCACGCCCTCCCACGTGAGCTCACGTGTGTCGACCCAATCGCCGTCGAATCCGAACTCGTTATCGACGCCACCGGCCACGAGGCCGTCGTCGTCTCGAAACTCCAGGAACGTGGCGTCCTCGACGCGAAAGGAATCAGCCACGCTGAGGAGCACAACACCGGGATGGACCAGAGCGAGGACGGCGAATACGGTGCGCCCGGTCACGACTCGCCGGGCCACGACTCGATGTGGATCACCGAGAGCGAAGACGTCGTCGTCGAGGAGACTGGCAAAGTCCACGACGGCGTGATCGCCACCGGTCTTGCCACGGCGACCACCCATGGCCTGCCGCGGATGGGCCCAACGTTCGGTGCCATGCTGCTGTCCGGCAAGCGCGCTGCCTCCATCGCGCTTGACGAACTCGGCGAAGACGGCTCGGCGGTCGACTTCTCGGTCGCCCCGTCGCCTGCTGACGACTAACTCCCTTCTGCTCCCCCCACGCACTCTCCCTCCCACCTCCCGTTGCCGAACCGCTCTTGTCGACTGCGAGCCAACGGGCCGTATGTACGTGCTGGGCCACGTCGGCATCTCGCTGCTGTTGTACGCGCCGCTTGCGTGGCTGTTGCTGTCGACTGGCCAGCCAGCGGTGGCAGCGCTTACCGGACTGCTGATGATCGTGCTCGCGCCACTACCGGATCTCGACACCTACACCGACCGACTCGACCATCGCGGCCCGACCCACACCGTCTGGTTCGCTCTCGGTGTCGGTCTCGTAACTGCTCTCGTCGCCGGTGTTAGCGCGGTCGCTGGCGGTGCTATCGTCGGGAGTAGCCACTCACTACCACCGGTTTGGGTGGCTGGTTGGTTCGGCACGGTGTCGACGCTCACGGTGCTGGGCCATCTGGCCGGAGATATGCTCACGCCGATGGGTGTCTGGCCGTTTCGCCCGCTCTCAGCGTGGCACTATACAGCAGAGTTGACACCGTCGAAAAATCCGCGGGCGAACCGACTCTGTTTCGCGGCTGGCGTCGTGATCCTAACACTGACGCTACTTGCGACAGGCAGTCATGAAAGTATACAGCGGGTAGTTGTCGGCTGTTTGGGATGTGGATCGTAACCCCGAGTAGTAACTGAACCCTACTGAAACCTCTGTCGACGATTCAGTGACGGTGTCGCCAGCAACGGGGCCCCTCTATACTTACGCAGAATGATGATCGGAAACAATCAAAATGAGATAGATGCGAGGTCGTATGATCGATACCAGTTACGGTAGATAATACTCTAAATGCCGCTAAAAAGGACTTATAGCGGCTATAAACGTCATTTTGCGATTATTCAAGATCGCAGACGATGATTGTATACGAAAAACAATCCACAGGATTTATTATGTATGGGTTTAGCATGATTATTTGCATGAAAGATACACACTACAAAACTCGTCGTCGGTTCATCACCGGCGTGGGAGCGACCGGTGCAGTTGCGCTTGCAGGGTGTACTGATTCCAACGACAGCGGCTCGTCCGGCGCGACAGCGGGCTCCGGATCCGAATCGATGGCCGATGAGATCGTGTTCTACAACTCCGGGTCACTGGAGTTCGACCCCGGAACGGAAGCGAACATCGAACGGTTCGAAGAAGAGACCGGAATCAGCGTGGAGGTCAACGAGGTTCCGTGGAGCAATCTAAAAACCAGCCTCACCACGATCTGGCGGAACGAGGACAACAAGGTCGACGCGTTCAACGGTCCGACGTGGTGGCTCGCCGACTTCGTCAGCTCCGGATGGCTCGAACCGCTCGGACTCGGCGATGATCACATGTCCAAGTTCCCGGATTCGCTCACGAATCTGGTTCAGTTCGACGGTCAGACGTATATGGCCCCGGAGTTCGGCAAATGGGGCAGCTACCTCTACGACCAGCAGTATCTCGAACAACAGGGATTCGAATCACCACCGGACACGTGGGACGAGGTGCTCGAACAAGGTGAACAGCTCGCGGGCGACGGCAAGGCGGGCTTCGCGTTCACGTGGTCCGATAAGTCAGTGTTCACGTTCAAGCAGTTCCTGTATCAGGCGGGCGGGCAGCTGTTCAACGACAGCAACGAACCAACGTTCGTCGAGGAGGGCGTCGAAGTGTTGGAGTTCTTCGACCAACTCCGCGAGCGGAACATCATCCCCGACGGCATGTCCAGTCTGGGCGAGGGTGGGATCGGTGACAACTTCGTCGCCGGTCAGTACGCGACGGTCGAATCGTGGACGCCGCTCGGCTCCCGCGCGATCAGCGAATGGGAAGACGGTCGACTCGGGAGCGCACGACCGCCGAAAGGGCCCGAGTCGCGCGCCACGTTCCAAGACACGAACGGGATCAGCGTCTCGGCGTTCTCCGAGCGAAAGGACGCTGCCAAGGAGTTCGCGCGGTTCATGACCACCCGCAGTTCGTCGAAAAACAACATGCTCGTCGAAGGGAACCCCAGCGTCGTCCCGGACGTCTACGAGGACGACGAGATTCAGGCAGAGTACCCCTCCGAACTGCTCGATGACATGCGGTTCAATCTCGAAAACGCGCAGGGCGAGAACTACATGGCTCAGCCACAGGTCGACGATTACCTCAACGAACAGATCACTCAGGCGTTGCTGGGTAATAAAGAACCCCGAGCCGCACTCGAAGATGCCTACGCCAACATCGAACGCCTCTACCAAGACATCGGCCTGATCTAAGGGCAAATACTTTTATATTTATTATGTCGGTAGAAAAAAATGACCTGCGTCGGAAACTCGACAGGCTGTTCGTACCGCTGACCGTTGGGCCGACGCTCATCTGGATAGCGGCGATCATCGTCTACCCGACGGTTAAGCTGCTTCTCAGTAGCCTGCAGTTCCGGAACCCCGTCACCAGCGAGATGGAGTTCGTCGGGCTTCGGAACTTCCGGCGGCTCCTGTTCGCCCGGGAGGGAGGCGATGCCGTGTTAGGAGTGTTCAGCCCCAACTTCGTTTCGTTCACGACGAACACGATCGTGTACGTCGGGTTCAGTGTCACTATTTCGTTCCTCCTTGGGTTGGGTATCGCGATGTTGCTCAACAAGGATCTCACGGGTCGAGGCTGGCTGCGAACCGCAGTCATTGTCCCGTGGATCATGCCCTACGTGATGAGCGGGCTGATGTGGCGCTGGATGTTCCAGACCGACTACGGGGCACTCAACGCGATTCTCATGCGGATTGGGGTTATCTCGGATAGCATCCCGTTCCTCTCGGACGGCACGCTGTCGATGATGGCACTGATCGTCGCGGACGTGTGGGTCTTTACCCCGTTTATTATCATCATCCTGCTGGCCGGGCTACAGAACGTCCCCGAACAGCTGTACGATGCCGCCGAAGTCGACGGCGCGAGCCGTTGGTCGCGGTTCTGGAACGTCACCTATCCGTTCCTGAAACCCTCGATACTGGTCGCGCTTACCATCCGTATCATCTTCGACATCCGGGCGCTTGATCTGGTGTGGGTGATGACGGGCGGCGGTCCCGGAAAATCCACCGAGGTATGGGCCTCGTGGCTGTACCGCACTGCACAGGTGTTCAACGAGCCGGGATCGGGTGCGGCACTCGGTGTCGTCCTGCTGGCTACGACGTTCGCCATCGTGGCTGTCCTCTACAAGATATTCGGCGAATCACCCTACCAAGCATGAGCACAGATAAGTCGACACTCAACCGGATCCGGACGTCGCTCGGCATTGACACACAGAACGAATGGCCCACGGTGGCTCGCGAGCGACTGCTCGCCTACGGGCTGTTGGGCGTCTACATCCTCGTGATATGGTTCCCGATCTACTACATCTTCATCACGAGCATCAAACCGTCCAGCGAGGTGCTGACGCTGCCGGTCACGTTCATTCCCCAAGAGCCCACGATACAGAATTACGTGGACATCTTCGCGGATCGACCGTTCGAAAGCTACACGTTCAACAGCCTGATCGTCGCGAGCACGACGACGCTTGTCTGTATCACGCTCGGGACACTCACTGGCTACAGCTTCTCGCGGTTCGACTTCATGGGGAACAAAGCGCTGCTGCTGTCGATTGTCGGCGCGCGGATGATCCCACCGATTGCGCTCATCGTCCCGTTCTTCCAGATCATGTCGAACCCGCCGCTGATCGGCGCGATCACCGGGAGCCTCTACGATACGCGACTCGCGTTGATACTCACGTACACGTTTTTCAACCTCCCGTTTGCGGTGTGGATAATGAAAAACTACTTCGACGGGGTACCCATGTCGCTCGACGAACAGGCGAAAGTCGACGGCTGTTCGACGTGGGAAGCGTTCGTCAAGATCATCCTGCCGATGGCGAAACCGGGAATCGCGGCGACCGCGATTCTCACGTTTATTTTCTCGTGGAACGAGTTCGTCTTCGCGCTCGTGCTCACCTCTTCGGAGGTCTCACAGACGCTGCCCATCGCCGTCTCGCTGTTTGTCGCCGACGACTTCGTCGACTGGGCACATCTGGCGGCCGGCGGCATGATCGCCGCGCTGCCGGGGATTCTCTTCGGGCTGTTCTTCCAGCGGTACATCGTGAGCGGACTGACACAAGGTGCTGTCAAGGAGTGATTCAACATGGCTAACGTAGACCTCAACGACTTGGTAAAGAAGTTCGACGACGTCACCGCGGTCGACGGGATCTCCTTGGAGATCCCCGACGAGAGTTTCACCGTGCTGGTCGGCCCCTCGGGCTGTGGGAAAACAACCACGCTCCGGCTCATCGCCGGGCTCGAACGCGCGACCGACGGGGAGATCCGCATCGGCGAGACGATGGTGAACGACAGTCGAGCCTACGAGCGGGATATCGCGATGGTGTTCCAGAACTACGCGCTGTATCCCCACAAGACCGTTCAGGAAAACATGCGGTTCGGACTCGAACAACATGACACCGAGGAGGACGTGATCCAAGAGCGGGTCGAAGACGCCGCTGAACTCCTGCAGATCCAAGAGCTGCTGGACCGACGGCCCGCCGAGCTCTCGGGCGGTCAACAGCAGCGTGTCGCTCTCGGGCGTGCTATCGTCCGTGACCCGGCGGTGTTCCTGATGGACGAACCGCTCAGTAACCTCGACGCGAAGCTCCGCGTCCAGATGCGCGCCGAGCTGAACAAGCTCCACGAGAAACTGTCGACGACGACAGTGTATGTCACCCACGATCAGGTCGAGGCGATGACGCTGGCCGACCAGATCGCAGTCATGGACGACGGTCAGATCCAGCAGGTCGGCGCACCGACGCGCGTCTACAGGAACCCTCGCAACATGTTCGTCGCCGGCTTCCTCGGCTCTCCGAGCATGAATTTCATCGAGGGGAACCTCGAAGAGGCGAAGACCGGGAACCTACAGATGGATCTCGGAGCACACACGCACAACATCCCCGACGAGTACGCCGACCGGCTACGGGACCGGCTCGGCGAGGAGGTCATCCTCGGGATCCGTCCGGAAAACGTGTCGCTGAGCGAAAGCGGGGTCGCGGCGAACGTCCATCCGGGAGTGGTGTCAGTTGTCGAACCACAGGGTGAGAAAACGGTGCTTGAGGTCGAACTCGAAACCGGGCAGACCATCAAAGCCGCCATCGCCCCCGACATGGCTGTCGAAACGGGAGACGAGGTGAATCTCCGATTTGACCGCGACTCGCTGCACTACTTCGACCCCGAATCCGGCACGTCGATCATCTACGATCTGAAGACGACGCCGAAGGTAACCCCATGACCGCGAGCATGCAGGACGAACGCGACATCGCATCCGCGCCAGTTGTTGCGTTTGGAGCGGCGTTTCTGCTCGCGGTACTCGCTGCGTACAACTTCAGTACTGGCGTGTACGGCGGCGCGATCGTGAGCGGGGTCGGCGTGATGATCGCGACGCTGTTCGGGCTGCTAACTGAATGAGATCCGAGACGTGACGGAACCACCGCTGTGCTGGACGCTGACGAGCAATCGTCAGCCCCCAACAAGCGTTCCCTCTCCGGGCGGATTGTCGTCCGTAGAGCGACGCACGTGGTCTCGCCGCGTACCTCGCGATATACAAACATATAACAGAGATTGGCGTAGGTATCTGCAACGGAGTAATTGAAGAATGTGTCACAGGTAAAGATGTTGCCCGAAGAACGCCGGAAAAAAATAGTTCGGAAGGTCAACGAATCCGACAGAGTAACAGTCGAAGGATTAACCGAGGAGTTCGACGTCTCGGAGCCGACGATCCGGCGCGACCTCGCCTCGCTCGCGGAGGAGGGACTCATCGAGCGGTTTCACGGTGGCGCGCTCCCAGCTTCGGACAACGGTCGACACGGTGCCGCGTCGGGCGGTCGGAGACGTCGACTGATCGAGAAGGCCGTCACGAACCCGACAGGGAAGCGTGCGATCGCCAACCGGGCCGTCGAGGAGCTGAGCGACGGCGATGCGGTGCTGTTCGACACCGGGACGACGACACTGGAGGTGGCGAGAGCCATCCCGGAGTCGCTCTCGCTGCTTGTCGCAACCAACTCCCCGGAGAACGCCTTCGAGCTTCGAAGACCGTGCGGCGAGGTGAAGCTCGTCGGCGATTCGCTGCGACAGACCTCCGACGCGCTCGTCGGGTCCAGCGGGGAGTCGTATCTCAAGAAGACGAACTTCGACGTGGTGTTTCTGGAGGCCGACGGGATACACACAAACGGCGATCTGTCCGTCTCGAACGAAGACGAGGCGAGACTGAAATCGCTGATGTGTGAGGGTGGCCGGCACGTCGTTCTCGTGGCTGACGGGAGCACGCTCGGTACCCAGAGCTTCCGCGAGTTTGCGACAATCAATGAGGTTGATATGCTCATTACCGATCTCCCTCTGGACGGTGAGATGCGCGACGTGTTTACCCGGGCTGACGTACAGATCGTCGACGACCTCGTCCCGTAGCGCTCCGCCGCGTCTCTCGATTTAGTACGTCGCTCTCCATTGTCGAGTTAGTCGACAGTCCCAGCGCTCAGCCGAGCGAATCCGAGAGCTCGCGTTTCGGACTGGGCGTCCGAACATCGCTCGTGGAGTCGTTTATGAGCCGCCGCCACCCGGCGATCTAGCGTCGACAGCGGCGCAGTCGACTGCCGGACTGATCGTGGATTTGCATACGTCACGAACCGCCGAAACAGCCCGTTGAGCACTCGCGCTCGGGGGTGACTGCTCCGCGCCAGATCCATGAGACCGAGGCGTCCACCCGGACCAACGAGTTCGGCCCAGTCGTCGACAACCCCGGCCGGAGCATCGAACATGGCGACGACCAGCGATGCAAACAGGCAGTCGACGTCGGCACTGTCGACTGGCGGCTGTGTGGCGTCGCTGCGAACGATGTGGACGTTCGTCCAACCGTTGCGGTCGACTCGTTTTCTGGCGACCGAGAGGACGCCCGGACTGACGTCGACGCCGATCACCCGACCCTCGGGACCGACTCGGTCACGCAACAGCGAGAGGTTCGCGCCACTGCCACAGCCCATCTCAACGACAGTGTCACCCGGCTGTGGGTCGAGCAAGTCGACGGCCGCCGTCCGAATAGAGCCGATTCCGGGCGTCTGGACGGCGACGAGATCGTAGAGCCGTGCCCACCGCGTGTAAAACTGCTGTGTCGGACCAATCGGCTCGCTCATACAGAGCCTACCGGGTGCCTCGTATAAAACAGTCGACAGTTACGTGGCTGATCGGACAACCGAAGCGACTGTCGGCGCATCGGGGCCGAGCACGTAGGAGATGGGTTCGATACCGAAGCCGCCGGTCTGATACAGAACGAACGTATCGGTGAGCGATGCCTCGGCGAGAGCCTCGCCAATCGTCGTCTCAAGCTCCTCGCTGGCCTCGGAGTCGAACTCGATGGTCGTATAGCCGGCCTGCTCGAACTGCGCGATCAGCTCGGCGTCGTAGGTGATATTCAGTCCGGCCTGGACGTCGACCGCGTGGCTCCGGGCCGCCAGCAGGACCGAGGCGGCGTGTTCGCTGACGCCGAACTCCGGATCGGAGGGGACGGTCGCCCGGCCCTTGATATCGAAGATCCGGCCCGGCACGCCAGCGACGTCGTCGACGGTCGTCGCATCCGGGAGACACTCGACGAGATTCGAGCCGACGTTCGGGATCAGTCGAGCGAAGTCGCCCATGCTCGTGAGGGTACGGAGCCCGCGGCGAACCGACGACCGGACCTGTTCGGTGGTTCGGATGCGGCTGTCGGGGTCGTGGATCGAGAAGTCGATATCGGCCTCGGTGAGTGCGGGCATCGCCGCCTCGTGGAGGTCGGCCAGCAGGTCGCCGTCTTCCAGTTGGCGGATCAGCACCTCGATCTCGACGAGCGCCTGAACACGGCTCATGTCGCCGGTCGACAGCCCATCGGCGACCTGTTCGACGAGGTCGACGACCCGCTCGTCGCCCGCGATCCGGTCGTTGCGGGCGACCTCGCCGTGGGCGTACTTCGAGACCGCCGACTGGCTAATTCCGAGCACGTCGGCGACCTCTCGCTGGGTCAGATCGCGGGCGCGGAGCGATTCGGCTAGCATCGACCGCACCGTGGGCAGAAACTCCTCGACGACGAGTTCCTCGATGAATTTCATTGGCTATCGTCGGTCCCTTTGGATGGCTTGGCTTTGGATTCGTCGGTCTCGGCGTCGACCGCGAGATCGAACTCGGGGTCGTCTTGAATCTTCGAAGCCCGTGGCCCGGCCTGATCTTGGTACTTCGAGCCGCGTTCGCTGCCGTAGGGGCGGGTCGAGGCCGATTTGAGTTCGGTAAAGACGAGTTGGGAGACCCGCATCCCCGGCGACAGCGCGACCGGCGCAGCCCCAAGATTCGAGAGTTCGAGCGTGATCTGGCCCTTGAATCCGGGATCGATGAACCCCGCCGTTGCATGGACTACAACCGCAAGACGGCCAAAGGATGATCGGCCTTCGACAGTCGCAACGAGATCCGGGGGAATCTCGACGCGCTCTTTGGTCGTGCCGAGCACGAAATCGCCCGGATGGAGGATGAATTCGTCGCCCTCTTCGACGTAGGTTTCCCGAACGTACTCGTCGACCTCGTCGGCGCGATTCGGGTGGATGCAAGGAATGTTGGTGCGTTGGAATTCGAGGAACTCAGAGCCGAGCCGCATATCGATGCTCGCGGGCTGGACCTGGGTATCGAGGTCGTCGATGGGGTCGACGACGAGATCGCCCTCGCCCAACCGTTCGAGCAGGTCGGTGTCCGATAGGATCATCGTGTGCTGAGTTCGACGGATGGGGTAAAAACCCAGCCATTGACCCGACAGGCCACACCCATATCGCCAATCCACACTCTCTTAGCGATCCCATCCAACAGACAGGTATGAAACAGGTCATCGCCGCCCGGACTGACATCGGCATGGGGAAAGGCAAACTCGCCGCCCAAGTCGCCCACGCCTCGCTGTCGGCCTACGAAGACACCGACCCGAAAACACGCAACGCCTGGAAAGGTGGCGGCCAGAAGAAGATCGTCGTCAAAGCGCCCAATGAGTCGACTCTCTTTGAACTCGCTGACAAAGCCCGCCGCGACGGCCTCCCACATGCGATCATCCGCGATGCAGGCCACACCCAACTCGAACCGGGGACGCCGACAGCGGTCGCCATTGGGCCGGGCAAGGAGAATCTGGTCGACCGCGTGACGGGCGATCTCTCGCTATACTGATTTTTCAGTCGGACAGAAGGGGGGACTCACCACCATAGACCCGCTCGGCGAACAGCAGCGCCACCAGCGCGAGAATCAGCAGTGTGTAGGCACCGGCAGCCAGTAGTGCGTCCTGAAGGGTTGCGTACTCACCGGTTCGAAAGATGATCGCCTTTCGGACCATCGCGATCACGCCGGTGTAGATCACGAGCTGGACGATCCGCCGGGTGTTGTTCTCCTCGACGTAGGCCAGCACTGTCTGATAGACTTCGACGATAATCAACAGCAACAGGCCAGTATCGATGAATCCGATCACCACAAGCGGGTCGGTGATGCTCCCGGTCTGAACCGCACCGCCGATCTGGAGGATCAAGTCGACGACGCCGACCGCAAAGAGGACCGCAAACACCGTCGCGGCAGCCAACTCGACACCGTGGACGAACCGCTCGACGAGCAGCGAATACTGCTCCGACAGCGACGGCGTAGACGAATCGTCATCTCTCATGGATTCACAAGCAGGTGTGACTCGTCGCTCGTCTGGTTGGCTGCGGCAGGGAGTCGACCATCCGAATCGTCGACCGTGTCGATCAGGCGTCGACGGCGAACCCCTCTTCGCGGAGGAGTTCGGGCAGTCGACGCTGGTGGTCGCCCTGAATCTCTATCGTCTCGCCCTCGACCGTGCCGCCCGCGCCGAGTCGTTGTTTGAGTCCCGAGGCCAACTCCTTGAGATCGATGGTCGTGTCCTCGAATCCTTCGACGATGGTCATCGGTTTACCGTAGCGACGCGACTCCATGCGAACCGAGAGGACGGTTTCTGTGCGTGCGAGGTCTTCCTCGATATCGAGGTCAAGGTCGTCCGGAAGGCCGGTGATGTCATCAACCACAATCGGAGTACGTGACTCCAGCACATACGTCTTGGTTCCGTCCGGTTTGGCCGATTGTCGACCGATTTGAGAGACACTGCAGGTCGACCAGTCCAGCCGGTCCCAGCGTGACTGCGGCGAAGGGACAGGCCGATGTACGTGGGCCGCAACTCGGAGGTATGTATCCATCTCTCGGTCGACCAGTCGGCCACCCAGACGAGGTGAGCCGCTGTGCGTGAGTCCCACCCCATCGAACAGGCAGTCGGCATTGACTACTACGTGAGCGACGCCGACGGCATCGGTGGCCAACTTCGCACCGAGCCCGATGACTTTCAGGTCACAGAAATCGAGAATTTCGATCCCGAACCAGTCGACGCCGATCCCGGTGCGTACCCCGAAATCCTCCTGCGAGCCACGCTTCGAAAGTGGGACACCAACGATTTCGCGGGCCGGATCTCCGATGCGATGGGGATCAGCCGCGAGCGCGTCGCGTGGGCCGGGACCAAGGACAAACACGCCGTCACCACACAGCTGTTTTCGATTCGGGACGTCGACCCCGAAGCTGTCGACGCGCTGGATGTCAATGGCGCGGAGATCGAAGTCTTGGGCCGAACCGGGCGCTCGATCTCGTTTGGCGATCTCCACGGCAACCGATTCGTGATCCGGGTCCGCGATGCCGACTCCGATGCCCCCGAACGAACCAAAGAAACGACCGCCGCGCTCCGGGAGTTCGTCGACAGTCTCGATAGTGGCGGCACCGAAGGGACCGCTGGCGTCCCGAACTGGTTCGGTCAACAGCGGTTCGGCAGTCAGCGACCAGTTACCCACGAAGTCGGACTCAACATCGTCCGCCGCGAGTGGCGCGAGGCCGTGCTGTCGTACGTCGCCAACCCCTTTGAGACCGAACGCGAAGGGACACAGAGCGCTCGGCAGTTCGTCGCGGACGAGGCCGCTTCCGATGATCCTGACTGGCAGGCCTGCCTCGACCAAATTCCGGGCTATCTCGGCTACGAGCGATCCATGCTCCATCGCCTGATCGAAGACGGAGCCGAAACGCCCGCGGACTTCCGCAACGCACTCGAAGCCGTCCCCTGGAACCTCCAGCGACTGTTCGTCAATGCGGCCCAGTCGTATCTCTTCAACCAAATCCTCTCGGAGCGACTCCGTCGGGGGATTCCGTTTGACCGACCAGTCGAGGGCGACGTCTGTTGTTTCGTCGACCGCGAAGCTCCCGATGGACTCTATGCCCCCGACACCGACCGACTGCAGAACGTCTCGGGCAAGCGCGTCGACGTGATGGAACGACACTGTTCGCGCGGGCGGGCCTTCGTTACGGCCCCCCTAATCGGCACTGAGACGGAGTTAGCCGAGGGTGAACCCGGCGAGATCGAACGCGAGATTCTCGACGAGTTGGATCTCGATCCGGCTGACTTTGATTTACCGGGGAGTTTCGAGTCGACCGGGACGCGGCGGGCAATCTTGGTTCGGACCGATCTGGACGTCGACCCTGACGAACTGACCTTCGAGTTCGCGCTGCCGAGCGGGTCGTATGCGACCGCCCTCATGCGGGAGTATTTAAAACGCGGGCCGCTGGACCTGTAGCGACGGTCACGGAAGCTACTCGGCAGGCTCGTGGTCCGGAAACCAGAGTGGAATTTCTCGGCCAGCGTCCTCGGGGTCCGCGCTGGCGTGGATGAGGTTTCGTAACGCCCGCCCCTCGTCGTCGGCCTGGTCCATCGAGTCGACGCCGAGTTCGCCGCGGATCGTTTCCGAGTCGGCGTTGGCTGGGTCGGTGTCGCCGATGATCCGCCGGGTCGTGTGTATTGCATCCTCACCCGCAAGCACCGCGGCGATGACTGGGCTGTCAGTGAGGTACTCCACGAGCGGCCCAAAGAACGGCTTGTCCTGATGTTCCTGATAATGTTGTTCGACGTGGCGCTGTTCGGGATAGCGGAGTTCGAGGGCGGTGATCGAGAGGTTCGCCGCTTCCAACCGTGCGAGAATCTGACCGACCAGCTGTCGCTGGACGCCGTCGGGCTTGACTAAAACGAGTGTGCGTTCGGAGTGCGACATAGTATGTGGTGTGTGGGCATCCATCTATGGTTTTTTGACGAAACGAACGACAGTCAGTTGAAACATAGTCACCACCGAGTATTTCACACTGCTTGCTGACGATATCGTATGGAGTATACCACACTGGGCACAACGGGCATCGAGGTCAGTCGACTCTGTCTGGGCTGTATGAGCTTCGGCAAGCAGAACCGCGACGAGTGGATGCTTGACGAGGAGGGCGGCCGCGAACTCATCGAGCGGGCCATCGAACTCGGAATCACGTTTTTCGACACTGCCAACATCTACTCGCAGGGCGAAAGTGAGGAGATTCTTGGGGATGTCCTCAGCGAGTACGACCGCGACCGGTTTACTGTGGGGACGAAAGTACGGTTCGAAATGGGCGACAACCCACAGTCGGCGGGTCTCTCGCGCAAGACCATCGAACAGGAGCTGGACAACTCTCTCGAACGACTGGGGATGGATACCGTCGACCTCTATCAGATCCACCGCTGGGATTACGACACCCCAATCGAACAGACGCTTCGCGCGCTCGACGACGCCGTTCGGCGCGGTAAGGTCCGACATATCGGAGCCTCATCGATGTGGGCACATCAGTTCGCCGAGGCGCTACAGACAAGCGAGCGACTCGGTCTCGAACGGTTCGAAACAATGCAGAACCTCTACAACCTGGCCTACCGCGAGGAGGAACGCGAGATGCTGCCGCTCTGCCAGAAGGAGGGAATCGGCGTCATTCCGTGGAGTCCGGTCGCGGCGGGCTATCTCGCCCGCCCCTACGAGCAGGACGATGCCACCGATCGGGGCGAACACGAAACGTCGCTTGGTCGACCCTACCGCGAGGGTGGCGGTGAGACGATCAACGAACGCGTCCAAGAACTCGCAGCCGAAAAGGACCGGTCGATGGCCCAGATCGCGCTGGCGTGGCATCTCCACAAGGAGACAGTCACCGCACCGATTGTCGGCACCTCAAGCGTCGACCACCTCGAAGACGCCGTCGAAGCGCTCTCTATCGACTTGTCCGACAACGAACTGTCGTATCTCGAAGAACCGTACGAGCCGGTTCGGATCAGCGGTCACGAGTGAGAAGGCATGCGGGGCGCTCAGCGTGGCTCTCTGGAACTGAGACAACGAGTCGACTGGGACCGTACCGAACGGATGACGTTTTAATCGCTGGCCCTCATGTTCCGCTATGCACTGTGGGCAGTGCCACGCGGACCTCGACCGACCGGGCGACTACTGTCTGGTCTGTCACACTGCCAACTGCGACGGGGTCGTCGTCGAGTTCGACCGCGAGGCGGCCACCCTCACCATGCTCGACGACGAGGACATCCTCGGCGAGACCACGATCACAACCGTTCCCGAACCGGACGATGACCACCACGACCGAAACGCCGTGATGGAACTCCGCAACTTCGCGGGACGGGTCGCCGACGAGATCCAGCGCAAGCGCCCCGAAACCGTGTTTGCGGCCGGTGAGCGCGAACCCCTTCGAGAGACGCGCAAACAGCTCCATTACGAGTTTTATCGCGTTCCAGAGGACAACTCCGTGCAGGCAGTTATTGATCGGCGGGGGAATCGAGCCCTCGAAGTCGTCGACATCCCGCCACGCGAGAAAATCGGCGGCAGCCACTCGACCATTATTGGCGACCGGCAAGGACGAAAAGCGATCAGCGTGGTTGCGGACCATCCACACATCAAGAAAATCATTCCCGGCCCGATTGATGCCGGGGGAATCGGCTCCCAGAAGGGACTCCGGGCGAAGATTACACGGGCAGATACCAACGGCAACGTGCGAATGCTGTTGCGGGATGGCTCAAGCGTTCAGGAAAACCGACTGGTGACGACCGCGATGGATCTCGAAACCGGCGAGCGAGTACGGACAGATCTCAACGAGGCGCTGGCCGAGGAAGATCTGCAGTAGGCGCTGTCGACTGAGAGCCGAAACCGCATCCTGAAAGCGGCTCACACAGTAGGCTCGACACAACAGCTTTTTACCTATACTGGCAGTAGCACCTGCTACTATGGCCGAAAACAAGGCACGATCTACCGGCAGCGCTGGCCGATTTGGCGCACGGTACGGACGCGTCTCACGCAAGCGGGTCAAAGAGATCGAAGCGGGAATGCAGAACGCCGAGGTCGACGGCGACAGCGTCAAACGCGTCGGCACCGGCATCTGGGTCAACGAAGAGACCGGCGAGAAGTTCGCTGGCGGGGCTTACAAGCCAGAGACGCCCGGTGGACGACAGGTCCGACGGTCGATCCGCGCGGCACTCTCCGAAGACGAATAACACACCCGATGAGCTACAAATGTTCCCGCTGTAAACGAGACGTGACGCTCGACGAGTACGGCGGCGTTCGCTGTCCGTACTGCGGTCACCGCGTCCTGCTGAAGGAACGCGGCGGCGGCATCAAAGAAGTCCCCGTCGAGTAACCCGGTGTCCCCGCACGTTCATACTGCAGCTCTTTGCTTCGAGTATCCGACCGCCGCGGCCGCACGACTCATCGAGCGGAGCGTCCGCGTCGAAGTCGACCAACTCGACGCCGACCGGTCGACGGCTGGTGTGAGCCGAACCAATACGCGGGTCGAGGTCGACATTGCGGCCGACGATCTGGTCGCGCTTCGGGCGGGGCTCAACAGCTGGCTTCGGTATCTCTCGGTGGCCGAACAGGTGGCTGGCTGTGAGTCGACACGGCACTCGTAACCACCGTAATCAGCCGTGTTGAATTGTGAGGCGTTCGATACAGGTGGCCATCGGAATTGCGGGGGTTTTTGGGTGTGGCGACCAACTCGGAAGGTATGCAGGGTAATCTGCCGCCAGAAGCCCAGGAGAAGCTCGAAACGCTCCAGGATCTTCAAGAGACAGCACAGAACGTCGCCGAACAGAAACAGCAGACCGAGACCCAGCTCAACGACACCGAGACCGCCCTCGAAGCCCTCGAAGGCGTCGACGATGACTCGGTTATGTACCGCGAGGTCGGCGAACTGCTGATCCAGACCGACTACGACGAGGCCGCCGAGGACCTCGAAGAGAAACAGGAGAGCCTCGAAGTCCGCGTCGAGCAGCTCACCAAACAGGAAACCCGCGTCCAAGAACGCTTCGAGGACCTTCAGGAAGAGCTTCAGGAGATGCTCAGCGGTGCAGGCGGCCCCGGTGGTCCGCAGGGCCCCGGCGGCGCAGGCGCCTAAATGTCGGAGCCGACTGACGAGACCGTCGTTCAGACGGCCGCCGAGGCCGCTGAAGGTCTCGTCTTTGCCCGATTTGCGAACAGTGCAGTCAAAGACCTCGACATCACCGTCGGATTCGATGACGGGATTCTCGATGTCGACGTCTACTTGAATACCGTCGACGACACCGACGCTGACCCCGACGACGTGGCCCACGAAGCCATCGAGGCAGCCGAGGAAGCCGTCGACGAACTGTTTGCCTGAGCGGCACCTTGCCGCTGAGGTCGTTTTTACATTCGTGAGCGGCAGTGCTGAACCCGTTGAGCTGTTTCTCTACCGGATCGTGTGTCGAAGACAGAGATCAGCCGGATAATGAGATCGGCTACTATCGAGTCGCTGACTCGGCTACGTGTCGGGTGGCTTCCCTGAGAATCACGAACACGCTGAGTAGTATGCCGATGAAAAACAATGGCTGTAACGAGCCATCGGGTGATGCCGTCCCAACAATAGACAACTGAATGGCAAACGCCATCAGGAGAATATCTTTGATCCGGTCGTCTGTTACGGACATACCAAGAACTGTACGTTTGAAACACTTTCTTGTTTTGATATAACACCGGGCGGGTTGCTGTATGTACGCCGAAACGACTAGCGCTCGGTAAAACGAGTCGTACTGAACCAGCCGAGAACGGAGAGACCGCAATCGCGTCGACTACTCGCAGATGTCGACGAAGTTCTCGAAGACCTCTTCGCCCTGTTCGGTGTGAATAACCTCGGGATGCCACTGGACACCGTACAGATCGCGGTCGGTGTCGCTCATTGCCTCAACACCACAGACGTCTGAGGTCCCAGTATGCGTAAAGCCATCAGGAAGCGTTTTGACCTCGTCGGCGTGGCTGGCCCAGACGCGGGTTTCGGGAGCCAGCGAGCCGATCAGTGGGTCGTCGTCGTCGAGGATCTCCACGGTGACGTCGGCGTAGCCGCCGTATTCGCCGGAGCCGGTGGTACCGCCGAGTTCTTCGGCGATGAGTTGCATCCCGAGACAGATGCCGAGAACGGGGACGTCGCCGTCGAGATACTCCGCCGAGCGACCGGCGCGATCCATATCCGGGCCACCGGAAAGGACGATCCCGTCTGCGTCGACCTCGCTGGGGTCGACATCGTTGTCGATCAGCTCGGTGTCGACGCCGAGATCCCGGAGCGCACGGTGCTCCAGATGCGTAAACTGCCCATGGTTGTCGATAACGACAATGCGAGTCATGAGCGGTGTTGGACGGTCAGGCTCAAAAGCAAACCGGATCGGGACCGAACTATGCGCGTTCGTGCAACGACCCTCCCAATCGGACAGTGATACCGAACTGCTCTGGTTGTGATGATACACAACAGCCGTCTCCCTATGGATGTCGCGGGACAACTTGACGCAGAGACGTTGGAAAAACGGTCGACGGCTCAATCGAGGTAGTACTCGTAGGGCTGTCGCCGGTAGACGGTGATGTCACCGCGGTCTGCCCACCGACCGAGGACGGTCGCGATCTGGTGTGGGCTCTCGAAGGCCGTCTCACTCTCGGCTTCGAGTGCGGCCAAAATCTCGCGGGCGGTCAGCGGCTCCTCGGCAGCAGCAAGCACACCCTGTAATCGGTCGAGATCACTGTGTGTGGTGCGCATACAATTTGTTTGTGCGTCGTCCGGTTTATGTGTATGTGTGACCTCTGTCAGACAGTCCAAATATCCTACAGAGACGGCCTCAAGGCAGTAAAATCGGACGACGCGGAACTGATTGTTGGCATATATATCCCGTAAAAATCCGACGTTAGTAGACGTCGTGTTCGCTGAGGTCGCGTTGGGAGCGGTACTGGTCGACGAATTCGGCCACGTCGAACTCGTGCATCTGCTGTTCGAACTCGGTGAGGGCGGTGGTGTCTTCGGCGTGACTGACGGCGTGTTCCATCAGTTCAATCACGAGTTCGACGATGAGTTCGTGGAGCTTTTGCGAATCGAAATCAGTCACCCACAGCATCGCAAAGCCGACGTCTTGGTCCTCGGTGGCGTCGTGAGAGGCCACTTGGTCGGGGAACTCTTCGAGGACGATGCCCAGCAGGTGGGGCGTGCCGAACTCCGGCATCTCGGCGCTGGTGGTCTCGATTGCCTCTTGGAGGACTTCGACGAGAAACTCCGGGAGAAACCGGTCGGGTGGATGGACGTCCATCACGACGCCGTGGGTCGACCCACAGTCGCAGTCGAACTCCCGCATGCCGAGGTCGAACTCGCCGATTGGGACCTGCTCGCCACAGGGGAGTTCGAGCGCCTCGCTGGGCTCGCCCGGGACGCGTGGTTCTGCCATAGCCGGCTTTGGTCGGCCCGACCGTTAAGTGTCGTGTTCTTCGGTGGACGGCGCTCGAAGGCACAGTTCGACCGCCGCCCCGCCGAGTTCTGGATCGGGGCCGGCGAAGGTGAGCTCGCCGCCGTAGGCTTCGACGATCCATTTGGCCAGCCACAGCCCGAGGCCGCTGCAGTGGTCCAGCGGCGTGATCGATTGGGAGCCGTCGACGACTGCCAGTTCGTCGGCCGGAATGCCGGGGCCGTCGTCGGCGACTGTGATCACGACTGTCTCGGTGTCAGGACAGGCGACCCGTAGCTGGATCGTCGGGTCGACCGGCGTGTGTTCGACCGCGTTTTCGACGAGTTCGACGACTGCCTCACGGAGTTCGGGGCCCCCAATCGCGACCGCAGGCCCGTCGACCGTGGTCGTGATCGTCGCGTTCGGATACGTCTCGCCGAGTTCGTCGACGACCGTCGCAACGAGATCGGCGATGGCAGTCGGCGAGCTGTCGGTCTCCGAGCGGTCGATCACCGATTCGAGCTCTCTGGCCCGGCGGGTTGTCTCGATGAGGTCGAGTGCCCGCTGTTTGAGTCGGTCGCCGACAGCCGTCATCTCGGTGTTCGCGGCGTCGAGTTCGGTCGCCAACTGATCGGCGAGCCCCAAAATCACGTTGAGATCGTTGCGGAGGTTGTGTCTGAGCAGCCGGTTGAGCACCTCGTGGTAGCGCTGTTGACTCTCACGGTCGGTAACATCGGTGTAGACGCCGAAGCTGTGTTGCTCGCCATCGTGACGAAACGGGATACTCCGAAAGATGAACAGTCGCGGCCCGTCGACGGCCTCGCGGATGACCTCCGCCGAGGTCCACTCTCCGTTTGCGGCCTCGCGGTCGAGTTCGGTGTCATCGGTGGCCTCCTCGGGCACAATATGCTCGTTGAGCGGTTCGCCGACCAGTTCGGTGTGGTCGAGACCGAACGTGTCCTCGAAGGCCGGGTTCACCGAGGTGACAATCGGCACATCCGCAACGAACTGGACTTCGGCAACCGGATCGGGAAGCTGTTCGAACAGCGCTCTGAACCGATCCGGGCCCACATCGGACGGCTGTGGCTGCTGTCCACCGATCTCGACCACGTTCTCGTGGACAACACCGACAAGCCGCTCGGCGGTCGATTCCGCATCTGGATGGGTCGAGAACTCGACTATTACCGACTGTCGACCGTCGGGGGTTCTGAGTAGACAGGCCGTCGACCGAACGGTCGAGGCCCCTTCCCGAAGTCGTCGACGAGCGGTGTCCAGATGGGCCGTGAAATCGCCGTCCGGAACCGCCAGCAGCGACGAGAGATGCTGACCCGAGAGCCCCGACCTACCGACCAGCTCCGACAGCGGCTCGGTGACGGTCGTGAGCCGATTGTCGGCGCAGACCGCGAACAGAGCGGTCGACTGGCCGAGGGCACTGTGAGAAATATCGGTGGCGTGGTCGGAACGGTTCGTTCCGCCATCCGTGACGCAGCGATAGCTCCGAGAGGTGGCGGTCCGAACCGGTCGTGCCCTCGTCTCATCGTGGTGCGCTGGCAATCTGTCTGGCACCCAGCAGGTAATCGAAATCAGTCTCATTGCCCGAATTACGTAGGATATATCGACTAGACATATAGCTGTATTGTATCTATTACCGAACTGTAGTATCCGATAAATCACGCACGGAACCGTGCGCAGTATCGCGAAGAGTACAGCGAACGATCTATGCTGGGTCACATCGACCAGCGAGAGCCGATTAGCTGTCGGCTGTATCAGCATCGTCGACGCCGGGAGCGTCAGTTGGGTCGACATCCGCTGGCTCGTCGGTCTGGCCACCGGGGGTGATCGTGCCAGTGTCGTCTTGGACGTAGACGTCGTCTGCGAACCCGGCAATGGCGTTTTCGTAGCTCGGCTGGTCGCGCTTTTCGGGCGTGTCCGGTGCGGGTGGCACACCCTGAGGGGGTGCGAACTCGCCGAGTGGGTCGTCGACCGAGATGCCGTAGCGTTTGAAGAACTGCTCGTAGCGCCGGAAATGCTCCTCGAACTCCGCGGCAGGGATCTCCATCATCTCGGTCCAGCCGTGGTTGAAGAAGTCGAAGTTGGCCTGGATGTGGGTGATTTCGCGGGCCTCGGCCTCGGTGTGGCCGGCTTCGAGGGCGGCGACGTAGGTGTCCATCGTCGCATCGAAGAAGCCGTCGAGATGGGCCCGGCGCTCCTCACGGGAGTCCTCGTCGGCCTTGTCGAGGAAGATCTTGGTGTGCATGTCGACCAGCTTATCAATGGCCACATCGCCGACGACTGGCGTCGTCAGCGCCTTTTTTGCGGCCCAGTGACGCAGATTTTGACGGATTTTCATCGTACTGACTGTTGGGTGTCGACTCTCTTGAAGGCCACGACGTCGAATCGGAACGGTGGGTTGCTCTCACCGGCTCACTGGGCCTCAACGGGGTGTTCGAGGGAGGACTGAAACCTAGAGGAATGTTTTCGGCGATAGCAACCGACTTTACCCCTGACTACGAACGCGTGTGTATGACCCAGTCGTACGTGATCATCGGCGATGGGATCGCGGGAAGTTCCGCCGCGGAGACACTCCGTGAGGAAGCCCCCGAGGCCGACGTGACCGTCATCACTGATGAAGGCGAAGCCCTCTACAACCGCATCCTGATCAAGGAGTTCGCCAAAGGCAAACTCCCCGAAGCGCCGATTTCGATTCACGACGAAAGCTGGTACGACGACCGCGACATCGAACTGGAACTCAACACGCTGGTCACCAACATCGACCCCGACGGCCACACGGTGTCGACCCACGACGGCGAGACCTACGAGTACGACAAACTCCTGATCGCCACCGGTGGCACACCCACACAGCTCCCTGTTGAGAACTCGGATGCCGACGGCGTCCACCACTTCTGGACGTTCCAAGACGCCCGCAACATCCGCGAACACATCGAAGAGGCCGACACCGCGACTATCGTCGGTGCAGGGCTGCTTGGCATCGATCTGGCGGCCATCTGCGGGGCCCAAAAGGTCGACGGCAACTACCTCATGCGCGGCGACAGCTGGTGGCGCTACGCACTCGATCAGGAAGGCGCTGATATCATGCACGACGCGATGCGCGAACGCGGCGTGACGCCCGTCTTCCAGAGCGGCGTCGACCACTTCGAGACCGACGACGACGGTCACGTGACGACGACGGTCGACCCCAACGGCGAGGAGTTCGATTCCGACTTCGTGGGCATCGCCATCGGCCTTGATTTCAATCTCGAACTGCTCCAGAATTTCGAGATCGAGATGGACGACGGTGTTGTGGTCGACAAATATATGCGAACCAGCGCCGAGGACATCTTCGCGGCTGGTGACCTGACCCGATACTACGACGTGATTCTCGGCGAACACGCTCAAAACGGCTCGTGGGGATCGGCCAAAGAGCAGGGCACGATTGCCGCGAAGAATATGATCGACCCCGAAACCGACGAGTTCCGCTGGGTGTCGTCGTACTCGATTACCCACTTCGACTTCCCGTTCCTCTCGTTCGGGCATCCGACCCTCGGGGAGGATTCGGTGTCGAAAAAGTACTCCGAGACCGAGTGGCGTCGACTTGCCATCAAGGACGGCAAGATCGTCGGCGGCGTCCTCATTGGGGATCTGGCCCCCCAGAGCGGCTACAAACAGCTCATGCGTGAGGAGACCTTTGTCGGCGACCAGAAGGAGGCCCTCCTCAAGGAGAAGTTCTCGGCTGACGACATTGCGGCCACCCAAGAGCAGTAGTCGACCCACAAACGAAGCGGTTTTCGGCATCCCTGAAGTAGATCATCTATGGATGGAGGAAGCGACACCGGCGAGATGACGTTGGCGTTCGAACTCGAAGCACTGCAGTCGCTGGCGAACCCGAACGTCGTCTTCAACGATGCCCGACAGTGGACCAAATACGTCGGCGTCGTCAGCGAGAAACCGACCTACGTCGTGACGAACTTCACACGGAAACACCGCGTCCGCCAAGATTTCTTTTCCGGCCCGCGTGGTGTCGACGAGAGCCTCGAAAACGTCGCCGAGCAGTTCGACACCGAGCGCCACGTCTTCATCGGTACCTCCGAGGCCGACGCCGAAATCGCCGAGAAAACCGGCTGGGAGTATCTCCCCTTAGCACAGGCTGCCGAAGCCGCCGAGTGGGAGTTGGCTGGCGAGGACAGCGACGAGGAGTATTTCGAAGCCGAGACACGCGACGACTGGCCGTAACACTGGTCGACTCGACGCCTGATCGCGGGCTGTCTGTTTCAGACGAACACAGATAGCCGCAGGTGTCTCGCCGACCGAAAGTCCTAATTAGCACACACACCTACCGAACGCAATGAGTCATCAGCTTCCCGACGTCCAAGCCAGTCGACCCGAGGTCGCCGTCGGGCTTAGCCAAGTCGGTGTCACAGGCGTCGAAAAACTCGTCAAACTCGCCCGCAAGGACAAGCGCCCAATCGTCCTGATGGCGGAGTTCGAGGTCTTCGTCGACCTGCCGGGTGGCCGCAAGGGAATCGACATGAGCCGCAATATGGAGGTCATCGACGAGATCCTCGAAGAGACCACCGAGGCCGAAGCCTACCGGGTCGAGGACGTCTGCGGGGAGACCGCCGAACGACTCCTGTCGAAACACGACTACACCTCGACCGCCGAGGTCAAGATGACCGCCGAGCTAATTACGAAGGAACAAACCCCAGCCAGCGACAAGCAGACCCAAAACACCGCGACGATCATCGCCAGCGCTACTGCCACCGAAGAGGCAACCCACGCCGAGATCGGCGCGGAAGTCACTGGAATGACGGTCTGTCCCTGCTCACAGGGGATGTCCGAATCGCGTGCCCGCGACGAACTGCAGGATCTGGATGTCGACCGCGACGTGATCGACGAGTTCCTCGACCGGGTGCCACAGCCGGGCCACTCCCAGCGCGGCCACGCCACCCTCACGGTCACAAGCGAGGGAAGTCCCGAGGTCGACCTCAGAGACATTATCGACATCGCTCGGGACTCGATGAGCGCCCGGATCTACAATCTGGCCAAACGGCCCGACGAGGACCACATGACCTTCGAGGCCCACTCGGACGCCAAGTTCGTCGAGGACTGTGTCCGAGCCCTCGCCGAGGGGGCAGTCGAGCAGTTCGACCACCTCGACGATTCAGCGGTGGTCCACATCAAACAGTCCAACGACGAGTCGATCCACCAGCACAACGCCCACGCCGAACGCGAAGTGACGCTCGGCCAGCTTCGAGCCGAACTCAACGGCAACGCCTGATCGGTCGGCAACGACCGCCGACGCTCAGAGATCCAGCGGCTCGGCCCGCTCCCACCGCGGCGTAAACTCCTCGCGGATATCGGCGGCAAACGGTTGGTCTTTTAAATTGATCATCGCAAACGATTCGGTTGGATCGAGCGGGTTCGGCACTGCGATACAGACCTCGACCCCATCGATCAGTGTGAACGTGCCGTCGACCGAGTCGAGCATCCGGACCTCGAAATTGTCGTACTGTGTGAGTCGAGAGTGGTATTGCTCAGCGCTCTGGTCGGGGAGGTCGCAGACCAGCTCCGGCGTCACTAACAGATCGATGTCGACGCCGCGTTTGAGGGCTGCTTCGAGTGTCTCGGTGACGCGGTCGCTAACGCTCTGGAGGTCGATCTCCGAGGCGGGGGAGCCAGCGACGTAGATCAGTTCGGTTTCGGCCGCCGAGATACGTTCGAGCTGCAGTTCGAGCGTTTCGTCCGGACCGATGGCAGCCGTCCAAAACTGGTCGTCGACCGGCTCACCGGTGTCGATATCATCGACGAGCGTGTCGACGACCTCCTCGTACTGTTTGGCCTGCTCGTCGAGCTCACGCTTCTTCGCCTCCAACAGCCGGTCGAGGGCAACCTCCGGCTCGACGGCAACGTATTTTTTTGGTCGACCAGCCGACTGACTCCGAACCAAACTGTGCTGTTCGAGCCCGTTCAACACGTCGTAGATCCGCCCCATCGGCACCTCGCTCGTTCGGGACAACTCTTTGGCCGTTGTCGGCCCTGTCTGGAGGAGCGACCGATAAGACCGGGCCTCGTACTCGGAGAGACCAAGATCGCGGAGGCTTGGCATACAGAGAAATATCTATTCCGTTGATAAAAACGTATCGGACGTTTATTCGTCGTCGACAGTCGCCGAGACCTGACTCATAAGCGTCTCTGGGTCGGTTGCTGGCGGCTGGTCGGTGTCCCGGAGGTGAGCGGTGCCAGCGTCGACGCCGGGCGCGTTGGGAACGACGACAGTCTCGTGGTCGGCGATTCGGAGGGCCGCTCGATGGAGATCGGAGCCAGCCTCGCCGCCGACGTCGACGACCAGATCCCCATTGATGAGTCGGGCGGCGACGCTGCCGTAGCCAGCGACTTGGACGCCGATCCGATCCCACGCGCCGGCGAAGGCTTCGATGGCTTCGGTGGCGACCTCGCGGTAGCGTGGCTCGTCGGTGAGCACTGCGAGATCGAGGAGCCCGTCGGCGAACTCGACGCCGGTATCGATGGGATACAGCGCTCGGTCGCAGAGGCCCTCGCCGCGAGCGGGGCCATCGCGGAACGCACCATCGTCTTGGAGGGTATCGATAGCCTCGTCGGCCACGCGTTGGGCGACCTCGCTGTATCGGCTATCTCCAAGCACCTGATGGGCGCGAGTCCAGCCGTTGAGAACCGCTGCGGCGTCTTCGAGGAGGTGGGTTTCGCCGGTTTCGTCGCCAGCGCGGTAGTGGGTGACGACGCCGGAGTCGGTGTCGACCAACTCGCCTTCGAGCGCCTCGATGATACGCTTAGCGTACGTGGTGGCCGTTTCGTCGTCGGTGTAGGCGGCGTAGGTGAGCAGCGCGTCGACGGCCTGGGCGTTACTGCTGGCGAAGACTGTGAGGTCAGTACGTGGCTGTTCGTGATCGGCTCGCTCGTCGGCCGAGAGGGTGTAGTAGGCCGCCCCTTGGCCGGGACCCTGACTGCCGCCGATGGCAATCCCGGTCCAGAGGGTGTCGGTCAGGTAGTCGACGGTGCGAGCCGCGGGTTGTCGGTAGGCCTCGTCGCCGGTGTAGAGGTAGGCGTTGGCGAACGCCCGCAGGAGTGCGGCGTTGGTGTCGAGAACCTTTTCGTAGCGCACGTCGGACCAGTCGCGGCTGGTGGCGAATCGGAAGAAGCCGCCGTCGACCGAGTCGTGGAGATGCTGGGCGATAGCGTCGAGCGTCTGGATCGCCTGTCCCTGTTCGCGTTTGAGCGCGAACTCGATGGTTCGCGGCATGGGGAACTTGGCGTCGGTCCCCCAGCCGCCGTGCTGTGGATCGAACTTTTCGGTAAGTTGGCCGGCGATGTGTTCCTCGATTCGGCTATCGAGGTCGCCCGCGGGGGTCGGTTCGTCGGCAAGTGCGCGGGGAACGCGACCTGCGCTCGATCCTTTTTCAGCCCAGACGTCACGGATTCGGTCGACGACCTGTCGCATCCCGTCGGGACCGAGATAGGTCGCGCCGCTGAGCAGGCGACCCTGCGGTGTGAGAAACGCGGTGGTCGGGAAGCCGCCCATGTTGTAGCGTTCCCGGACGCGTGGGTGTCGGTCGACGTCGACGCGGATCGGGACGAAACTGTCGTTGATGTTGGCGGCGATAGCTGGCTCGGCGTAGGTGCGGGCATCCATCTCGTGGCACTCGCCACACCACGTTGCGGTGAGTGAGAGCAGGATGGGGGTGGCAGTCTGTTCGGCCTCCGCGAAGGCGTCGGGCCCCCACGACCGCCACTCGACTCGGGTCGACTCGTTCATATATGGGCTGGGAGGCGGCTCTGCCTAAGACCTTCGGCACTAGGTTGTGAGAGTGGTTGGATGGGGTAGTGTGTCTGAGTTTGCGGGGTCGACTGTATGCGTGTGTGGGCACAGAATAGTGGCTGTGAACAACCAGAAAGCCCCACCCACAGCAGGTGGACCACCCGCTATCGGGCGGGACTGAAAGGGGCGGCAGGCTCCGGGAAGACGGCTGACACAAGGACCGCAGGCCGAAGGCCGAGGACCGCAGCGAAGCCCTCGACTGGAGCCTGCCGGGGCTTTCTGGGCGTTCACGTTTCCACTCTTGCAATAGACCACGATCTCGTATTCAATCCCACTCCAGTAGCCACCACCACCCCCACATACCAGCGTCAGTCGACGGAAGAGATTATAGACGGTCGCCAACAACGAGTATGCATGCGAACGCGCTATCTGATCGCGCTGTTGCTTCTCATCCCGCTGGTCGACTCGTTTGTCCTCGTGGCAATCGTCGGCTGGGGGCTGTTGACGTTGCTCCAGACGGTCGCACTGGTCGTCCTGACTGGCCTGCTTGGGATGATCCTCGTCCGTGCGGAGGGTCGCAACACACTGGCTCGGTTCCAACGCAAGCTGGCCTCCGGGTCGCCACCAACGGATGAGCTGCTCGACGGCGGACTGCTGATCGCCGCCGGAGCGTTCCTGCTCACGCCCGGCCTCGTCACCGACCTGATCGGCTTCCTGTTGGCGATCCCGATCACACGGTATCCAATCCGCGCGGCGCTCAAGCGCTGGGTCGTCATTCCCTACATCGACAAGCAGACCGGCGGCCTCGGCACCGGGAAGGTCTGGACCTTCGGGTTCCCCGACCCCGAGCAGGCCAGCAACGGTGGGAACGGCTTCGATATTGGCGGCACGACCCAGCAAACCCAACAGAGCCAGCGCGATCAGAGTGAGGATGATATCGTCGACGTCGACTTCGAACGCGCCGACGAGGACGAGCGTTCGGATTCGTAAGGCCTACAGTTCTGTTTTTAAGCGGTGTTCGGTTGGTCGACGCTCTGGGTAATTGGAATGGGGAGCTAGCACCAGGTCGACTGGCATGCTGCACCGTGGAATCGACTGACGCAACGGTGGCAAAAGGAAACTGTTAAACAGAACCCGCGGTTATCAGGAAATGCGCCACTCCGGGCCGATAGCTCAGTTAGGTTGAGCGCTCGGCTGATAACCGGGAGGCCCGCGGTTCAAATCCGTGTCGGCCCACTTCAGAATTCGGCGGCCTACGGTCGTTCGAAATCACGGCGCAGCCTCCCCAGCCAACTAATTTCGCGCTTTCAATAACACTCAGAGAGGCTTTTTTCGGAGCAATTCATTCGTTTGTGAGCCGAAAGGACTGTATCGGCGTCGCGGTTCGTGATATGTGTGACCATGTTCCCGTGGCCGATACAGGCGGTTGTCATCTCACCAGAGATACGCCGTTCGATCACCAGCCACGTCGCTGCCGATCATCCACGGGAAGCAGGTGGCTTTCTTAAATGTGTCCGCCGTGGGAACCGACTGTATGCGACCCATCACGTTCGGCTTTCGAACGAATCGTCGACCCCAAAACGCCGCTTCGAGACGACTGTCGACGACCGTGTGCCACCACCGCCGCGAGTGTTCTACCACTCGCATACGAGCGCGAGTTCTCCCTCCGGGCTCACACGGGTCGACAAACGATCTATTCCGGAACCCTTCGCACTCGTCGTTTTTGCACCCCACCGAACAGTACTCAGCTATCGTGGGTTCAAACGCAGACTACTCCGTTGGCATGAAATCCGTTTCGAAACGAGTACCGACCAAACCCGGCTTGCACGTCTCTGACTAGTAATCCGCTCTTAGAGTCGACTGCATCTGTCGACAGTTGGCGACGTATATACTGTACATACTGTATATACATTTATCTACGAACAGATACTGTTCGTACGCACATTCCCGTTGCACAATTGAATTATACAAATACAGGCCAGGACTTTTCATTACCGACTGTTTTTCAAACTTTGTCGATAATATGCAAACGAAAGAACGCCTCTTTACCGAAACAGTAGACAAACGCGCTCTAATAATCGGTCACATAGGTGGGGATAGACAATGAGTATAATCGTCTATGGTATCGCGGCGATTATCATTACGATGTTAGCTATCGGGTTTTACGTCTCCCGGAAAATCAAAGGCGACAGCATCAACTACATCGTCGCAGGCCGCGGACTGATTCTCCCGCTGGCTGCGGCGACGCTAATGGCTCAATCGCTCGATTCGAATGCGACGCTCGGAAACACGGATCTGGTCTCCTCGTTCGGCTTTTGGGCTGGGGCCGCACTGCCTGTTGGGCTGGCACTCTGTTTGTTCCTCACAGGGCTGTTCTTTGCCAAGCCGATGAATCGAATGAACCTCACAACGCTTCCCGACTTCTACCGCCGAAAGTACGGTCGGACTGCTGAAGTACTTGCAAGCGTCATTATGTCGGTTGCCTACGCGTTCCTGTTGGCAGGCAACCTTGTCGCTGGTGGCTTCTTGTTCGAGATTTTTGTTGGGACGAGTTTCGAACTCGGAGTTGTGATTATCGCCGCCCTCGTGCTTTCGTATACCGTCGCTGGTGGTCTGTTTGCGGTCGCATATACTGATTTCCTTCAGGCTGGTGTCGCGTTCGTCGGTTCGATTGCACTCATTATCTTTGTGACATCACAGTACGGGATCACGATCCCTGCGGGAATGGGCCCGACAAATCTCGGACAGCTTACCGATCCAAGCCAGGGTGCATATATCAATCTCGCTACCATTGTTGCTCTCGGCTTAGGTGATATCGTTGCCATCGACTTCATGGAGCGGGTATTTGCGGCCGACAGCCCCGAAACTGCCCGGAAAGCCTGTTTTATCGGCTCCGCGGGGACCCTTATTATCGGGATCCCGTTTTCGATTATCGCCCTCTCAGCGAACCCGATCCTCGCGTCGTTAGGCGTCGAAGCCGGCAATCAAGCAGTTCTCTACTCGCTGTTGCAGAATGCAGTCCCACCATGGCTCGCGGCACTCGTCATCGCGGGCATTCTCGCCGCGTCGTTCTCGACAAGCGACGGTGCGATACTGGGTACCTCTTCAGTTCTCGCACGGAACATTGGCGGCATCCGCGTCGACGAGAGCACTTCCGTAACGACTGACGGTGGTGTGGACCAAGGAGGGCTCTTCGACACCAACAGTGACAGTGATAAACTACTTACTGTTACTCGGTTGATGTCACTGCCGATCACACTCCTTGGAATCTTCTTTGCGCTCCGTATTTCTGCGACCGGGATGCTGCTCGTGTTAGCATTCGATATTATGCTTGCTGGTGCGTTCGTGCCGTTGGTGTTAGGGCTCTACTGGTCGGATATGGCAAACACACCTGCGGCACTCTCCTCGATGGTCGCTGGATCGGCGACCCGTCTCATTTTGTTCGTGCTCGTCCCGACGACGTACGCGTATGAAAACACCCTATTGTACATCCCGAACAACATCTTCACGGCGGCCTTCGATGGGCTCCCGACCTTCATCGCCGCAGGAGTGAGTCTCGTAACCTTCGTTGCGGTCGCCTATGCCACAAAGGACTCCTACAGCGCTCGGACGCTCACCCGAGACGGTCGACGGACGATCGTTGCGGGCGGCGACAGCGAAGACGAATAGCAAGTTCTGTTTTCTTTTGTCTGTGGGTATTGTTTTCTTTTATCCGCACATACATACTGAAACAGCACCTACATGTTTATACGGGCAAGGAACGTCTCGTTATTTGTCCATATGGTTTCGGTTACTCAACTTTCGAGGTATCGTCGATGAAAGGAGATGACCTGCGTATCCGCCGGAAAGCCCAGAAGTTGGGTTCGTCGACACTCGCAGTCACGGTACCCGCCGAGTGGGCTCGTCGCCACGAGCTCTCGAAGGGAGACGATCTGGTCGTCCAACGCGACGAGAACGGCAACTCGCTTTTGATAACCCCTGACCAACCGACACGCAACGACGCCGAAACAGTCATTACTGCTGATTCAATGCGCGCCGACGCCCTTTCGCGGGCGGTCGTCACCCAGTACGTTCTCGGGCGTGGGTTCGTCCGTATCGAGGCCACAGAGACGCTTGATCCGACTCATTATGAGGCTATTCTCGACGCTGAACGCCGCCTGATGGGGCTTGGAATCGTCGAAGAGTCTTCGACCCATATCACGATTCGCTGTTCGGTCGACCCCGACGACTTCGACCTTCCAACCCTCCTCGGTCGGTTGGGACGTACAGAGGCCACGATCCGGTCGAGCGCTGTCGAGGCCCTGTTGGATGGGAACTCTGAGGCAGCCCGTCGGGTACGCAACCGGAGTCCACAGCTCGAAAAACTGTTTTCGTTGTTTTTGCGGCTCGTCTTTACGACCTATCGGAACCCCCGGCTCAATCAGTCAGTAGGAGTCGGGACGGGGTTCCCACTTATCGGCTACCGGTCTGCAGCCCAAGACATTTCGCTGATGGCCGGCATCGCCGATGATATTGCGACGATCGCTGCCGAGCAAGTAACTGAGCCACTCGAACCGGCGGTGAGAGACGACATCGAGTTGGTCCACGAAGCACTCGATACAGCGGCCGAAACGGTCCGTGAGGCGGTGATTGAGCCGGATTATGAGCAAGTAATTGCTGCCCGAGAGAGCCTCGCACAGTTCGATGAACGCTCTTCGACAGTCACAGACCGCCTCCAGAACGAACGCCCCGAACCACTTGTTTCGCTCTGTCGAATTCACTTCCTTTTCGAGCGAAGCGCATGCCACGCTCGCGACACCCTCGATGTGGCGACCCATCTCGCGTTTCGAGAGAGTCCCGATGTTGTCACCCACAATCATCATTAAGGTGTTTTAGGATACTGGTACTGCTCGAACGTACACTCACTCCTCGGTAGGACTTGAACCACCCCCAAGAAAGCCTTTAGTATGTTCTTCGTATTTTGATTAAATAAGCGCAAAAGAGCTCGAACATACTCAAAAACGCGCTAAAAGCGGATAAACAAACACATGAGCGACGAAAAATCTGGAGAAGAGATGTATGGCGACAAGTACAAAGAATCGAACGAACCCATCTTTAGTGGGATTCCAACCTTCCTGAAGCTCCCGGAAGTCGACCGTGATCAGCTGAGCGAGGAGGACGTCGACATCGGGATTATCGGTGCCCCGCTCGATACTGCGACGACGATCCGTCCGGGCACTCGCTACGGGCCACGTGCGGTTCGTGCGGCCTCGACAGTTCCCTCGCCGCCGTACGAACACTTCAACATCGAAACCGGCGTCGACCCATTCGATACGTTCCAAGTCGCCGATACTGGCGATGCGGCGGTGTCGCCCGGTGATACCCGACAGAGTCAACTGAACATCGAGGACGCTGTCGCCGAGGTAAGCGAGCAGGCAACCCCGATCGTCATCGGTGGCGATCACTCGATTTCCTACCCGGATATCAAGGGCTGGGCCGAGGCCAACGGCTACGAGGATATCGGCCTGATCCACTTCGACTGTCACGCCGACACGGGCGACGAAGGGTTGACCGGCTTCGAGTACGATCACGGCGCGTGGGTCAAGCGAGTCTACGACGAGGGGATCATGGGTGGCGAGAACTACACCTTGATCGGTCCGCGTGGCTTTTGGCCCGGTCCCGACACCTACGAGGAGATGCGCGAGGCCGACATGAAGTGGTACACCTCAATGGAGGTCGCTGGGATGGACCTCGATGACATCGTCGCCGATGCAGTCCAGCGTGCGACTGATGGCACCGACGCAGTGTGGGTCTCATTCGATGTCGACGTGATGGAGCCTGCCTATGCACCGGGAACTGGTGAACCCGAACCCGGTGGACTCGTTCCTCGTGAGGCGATCTACATGGTTCGTGAGGTCGTCAAAGCACTCGATCCCGAGAACTTCGGCTTCGACGTGGTCGAGGTTTCACCGGCCTACGACACGAGTGATTCGAACTCGTACAACGGCGGTGTCACCAGTGGGCTCGCCAATCGTCTCATTATCGAGGTCATGGGAAGCATGGCACTCGCTAAAAAAGGACTCAAAGAAGGCTCACCGATCAAACCGAAAGAGCCGCTCGGTCCGACAGAACCGGTCCAGCCGGCCGACGACTAACGCATTATTTCAGTTTTTTGAGAGTCTGTTTGTAAAGCTGGCAGCTGCTGGTTTCGAACTGTCCGACAAAATATGACGTCGACGGCGAAGTCGACCGATGCGACGGGCAGGAGTTGCACGCTGCGTTACGGTCGTGGAACGACCGTGTGATTCTACTACACCACCGTCGCGCACCCTGACAAACCGGACCGAAAGTAATTGTTAGTCGGCTACTACACGGTCCAGATCTTAGGCAGCCATCGATCGACAGCTTTCGATACAGGGTTCGAGGACTTCGGCACAGGTCTGGCAGTGGTCCATGTCGTGTTGCTCGCACTCGTCGCGGCAGGCTTCACACGCATCGGCACAGATACCGGCCAGTTCGGCGTGGAACTCGGACTCACGACTCATAAACCGGGCGTGGAGTGAGGCGAGGTCGGCAACGTCCCGACAGAGGCGGAGACACCGCGCCATCTCCTCGCCCTCTTCGGCGCAGGCGTCCGCACACATCTCGCAGGCTTGGGCAGCCTCCGAGCAGAGATCGATACACTCGCTGATGTCGCTATCTTGCTGTTGGAGCTGTTGAATTGCCATCGCAGACCATACATCCACGGATGCGATCACAGGCGTTATGGCGAGATGGATGCCAATAGCTACAGTCGACGGTCGCTGACTATGCACGGACTGAGACAGAAACTATTAGTTGGAAATACCACCTCGTACTCAGTATGCAACTCTCCGATGCAGAGTTCGAACAGTACCAGACCGAAGGCTATCTCGTCGACGACGACGCCCTCTCTCCAGAGACCGTCGACCGCGTCAAAGAACGCCTCCGCGAGTACACCCACGGCGACCGTGAGCCCGAGACGTTCAACAAGCAGCTCGAACCACGCGTCGAACGCGGCGAACTGGACGTCGACGAACCGGGCGACGCCGTCCGAAAGTTCGAGGGCCTCGGCATGGTCCAAGAAGACGACGTCTTTGCAGAGATCGCGAACCACGAAACGATCACCGAGGTGGCCACCCAGCTTCTGGGACCGAACCTCAAACTCCTGCGGAGCGCGGCGATGTTCAAACCACCCTCCGTGGGGAGCGAGAAGGGCCTCCATCAGGATGCCGCCTACTATCCCATCCAGCCGATGGATCACCTCACGGCGTGGATTGCACTCGACGACGCGACCCCCGAAAACGGCTGTATGACCGTCATTCCGGGCGCACACAAGGACGGCATTCTCACCCACGAGGCCGTCGAATACGATACCGATACCGTGATCAACGACACCGACTATTCGGAGGAAGATCTCGTCGAGATCCCGATGGACGCCGGAAGTGTGCTGTTTACCCACTGTTTAACCCCACATTATACCGCACCGAACACGACCGACCAGTGGCGACGGGCGCTGATCATGTCCTACATGGATGCCCGCTCGCGGTTCACCAAGTCGGACGAGGAACTCCCAGCGTGGGTCGACGCGGTCCACATTCGGGGCGAGGAGTTCCCCGGCTGCGTGTGAGACCGGTGGCATCGAAGCCGGGCCACGACCACAGGTGAGTAGAGATATACGTTCGGCGGCGCTACCGGAGGCTGTGCCGACTTCGCCAGATGATACCGACCACGCGCCAACCGTCGACGCAGTCGACGACACGCCGACGATCAGCTGTTCGCGGTGCGACCAGTCGTGGGAACTAACATACGAACTCGAAACGCTGTATGCGGGCAATCAGGCGTTCGAGCAGTTTGCTCTCGATCACAAACGACACACGGGCCATTTTCCCGACGACATCTCCCCGTGGGTCGTCGACTGCCAGCAGTGCCGCGACGAGGACGCCTATCTTGACGAACGCCCAGCCAGACGCTGGGCCGAAACCCACGCCCGCCACACCGGCCATCCGGTCCGACTCACCTACGAGGCCGACGAGATCGACACCGTCGTCACCCCCGATAGTCCCTAACTACTGAGAGCGACGCTTCGGTAGGCTGTTCCTACGAGCTACGAAAACCGGTCGAGACCGCTTTGGGTGCGACTCACGCCCTCGGGATCAGCGACCCACCGGCTGCGGCTGTCTCGAAGCGCTTCGAGATCCACTGCTGGCGACGCACCCGATTCGAATCCCTCGCAGTTCGACCCACAGTCGACCGCGGGGTTGACCACACAGTCAAACCACGAACAGTGAGGTCGACCGTCATCAGTCGCCGTCATTCGCTGGCAGGCCGGGAACTCGTAATTTCGCCACCCCTTGCCGTAGGCCCGTTCGGCGATCCGGCGTTGTTTTTCCTCCTTTTGGGCGGGCGTCACGAACTCGATATCCGTCCGTAATGGCTTCGATTCCAGCAGTTCGACGCCCGGCTCCGCAGTCGACAACGGTGTCGACTCCCGAACCACCGTCCGCTCCCCAGAATCGGGGTCGAACCGCCAGACGCCGACCGCCTCGGGGAGTCGGTTGAGATGGGCACGAGTGACGTAGCTCTTGGTGGCGAGGATTACCTCGTCGAACAGCCCCAACGAGACATCGAGCCGAAGTTGTCGGTCGAGATCACCCGGCCTACCGAGATCCGGTTTGTTTTCGATGCCGACCAGTCGACCGATCCAGTCGGGGTACCGCGTGGTCTGGCGGACGTACTGTCGACCGTTGCGGTACTCGGTCTCGAAAAAGCCGCAGTCGACCGCACGCTCGATGACGCTCCGGGCGTGGTCGGCACTGCAGTCGAAGGCATCCCGCCAGAAGACGGCCTCCCCGAGACCGACATCGCTTTCGATTGCCAGCGACGGGATTTCCTGACTCGTGATTCGGGTTCGTTGGTCGAACTCGGGACCGGGTTCGAGACAGCAGACGTCGACGATTCGGCTGCCGGGCGAGGCAACCGCACCACCGAGCTGGCGGGCGACGAGCCACTCGGTGGTGGCTTCGAGCCAGCTACAGAGCGCAACCTCGAACCGGAACTCCATGGTTGGTCTCAGAGTGCAACCAGAATAAACCGGTCGACTCCTGTCGAAATTCCTATTCCAAAAGGGCCCTTACCGCTGGTATGCGCCGAATCATGCGAAACGCCCTCATTGCGGTCGGGCTGGTAGTGGTCGTGCTGTTGGCGCTGGGGGCACTCCCCAGCTATCTCGGCTCGGGCCAGCAGTACTATCTCGAAGTCAGCGCTACCGACGACACCGAGACGGCAGTCGACGTCGGAAATATCAGCGAACGACGGTATCCGTATCTCACGACGGCCCTCGCTGCCGATGATGGTCGCTCGGAGGGCTACCAGCGCGGACTCGGCGGCTTCAAGGAGGCGTTTACCCATACCCCGTTCGACGAGCACAGCGCGCTCCAGCAGTTGGAACCGGGGGCCGCTCGCGACAGTGGCGACCGTGTGATTATACAACTGGACGAAGAGCGCTACAGCGTGGCAATCGTCAATGAGTCGGGAGTCACTCAATGAGCGACCCCCACCCACTCGCCGAACTGGCCGACCCGAAGTGGTCGGTGATCGAGTCGGTCACCGAGTACGAAACCGGCTGGTACACCGGCGGCTACGATCTGGTCGACCAGCCCGACGGATCAACGAAAAAATACTATTGGGCGGAACTCGCGCCCGCGGTCGTTATTGTTGCGGTCACTGACGACAACCTCCTGTTCGTCGAGCAGTACCGGCCAACGGTTCGAGAGACACAGCTAGAGCTTCCAGCGGGGATCGTCGAACCCGGCGAAGGCTTCTGCGAAGCGGGGGCCCGCGAACTCCGGGAGGAAACCGGCTTCGACCCCGACTCGACGTCGCTAATCGAGGAGTGTTGGTGTTCGACAGGCTTGCTCAGACATCGCCGTGGGTTCGTGTTTGCCGAGGGGCTGTCGCCTGTCGACCGCGAACTCGATTCCAACGAGTTTCTCGTTCCACGGACGGTGCCCGTCGAGGAGGCGGTGTCGGTCGCACGGGCCGACCCGACCAACGATGCGACTATCGAAGGTGTGTTACTGGCAAAAAACGATGGACTGCTGTAGGGCTACTCCGAGAGCCGGACAGTCATCACCGGTCGATCCGAGATTCTGACCACCTTTTCGGTGACACTGCCGATTAGTCGACGCCGAATTCCACGTCGACCGTGGGTGCCCATCATGATCAGGTCGATGTCTGCTTCCTCGGCGTACTCCGTAATCACCTGATGCGGTTCACCCTCCCTGACGGCGGTGACGGTATCGACGCCTCCTTCGGCCAACTCCGAGGCGACCGCATCTGTCAGTTCGTGGCCCCGCTCTTTGATCGCCTCCAAAAACTCGTCATTGTGCCGCGACATGTGGCCCTCGCCAGCGGTCTTCTCGTCGCGTTTCATCATCCCCGTGACCCGCTCTTCGCCCTCTCCATGTTCGCCCCGTTCATGCCGGGGCACCATCCCTGACTGGATGTGTTCGGCGTCGACGACGAACAGGACGTGTAGCGTCGCATCGTACTTGGATGCGAGGTCATGAGCATGATCCACCACTGCTTCGGCCCCTTTACTCCCGTCTGTGGGATAGAGGATGTTATCGTACATGGGGTACCACGTCCTTTTCTAGTACGAACGATAATTATATAAGTGTTCTGTCTATTCTCAGCTTAACCAAACAGTCCGGCGTTCCGAATTGAACGGTCGACCACTGCATCGTCGTCGCACAGATACGACGAGGGACTTATTTGGACTCGACGGTCAGGATGGGTATGGACGGCGAAATCAGCCCGTCGGAGGTCGAATCCTTGTTGGAGACAGCCGAGGCACCACGGATCGTCGACATTCGCTCACCTGCCGCCTTTCGGCGGGGCCACATTCCCGGGAGCGAGAACATTCCGTTCGACGAACTCCCACAGCGCGTCGAGTCGCTGGCCGAGGCCGACCGAATCGTGACTGTCTGTCCGCATGGGCAGGCCAGCGTGCAGGCCGCCCGGTTAATCGGCTCCTACGAAGGGACCGACACGGCACGCGTCGAGAGCATGCACGGCGGCCTGACCGAATGGGACGGTGAGTTCGATACCGAGACCACCGACGCCACGGAAGGACCCGACGCCCCGTTCTGACGCCGTGGGTTGGTTCTAGCACCGTCGACGCGCAAGGAGCCCCCCTAGTAGGAAGGCACTAACTGCCGGAATCACACCGAATCCCGGCGTTTCGACGTCGACCGGGAGCGACTCCGAGGCTGTCTCCGGCTCTTCGACACGGATATCCCACTGTTCGTCACCAACCGTGACCGTGTACTGTCCCGGCTCGGAGAACGTGTGGTTAAACTGGTGGGTCGACGTTTCGTTCGGCCTGAGCCGCCCCGTGGCGGTCGTTTGGCTTTCATTAACTTGGAACACGAGTTCGTAGGAGCCGACTGTGCCACCGACGTTTTGGGCGACCATGTCGACGATGAGTGTCTCGCCGACGGTCAGCGTTCCCGACGTGCCGGCAAGCGGTTTGGTGCCGTTGGAGCCGGAGATTCGGATCGGATCGTCGTCAGCGAGCATGAAACTGAACCGGGCCGGACGCTGTCCGAACGCCTCGCCGTGTGTCTCGGCGTCCCACATCGTTGGCGTGGCGTCGGTCGTGGTGTAGCGAGTCGACTCAGTTGCCACGTCGTCACCCCCGGCGGCTGTGACGGATCGCTCGAAATCGCTCGCGGTGAGAGTCCCATCGTCGACAGAGCTCTCGGCATGGTCGTTGAGTGAGCCGAAGACGGTCTCGAAACTCGCTTCACTCCCGGTTTCCAGTCGAATCTGTCGGTCGAGTTCGCCAACGACGAGCGACCCTTTCCAGTAGTTGGCGTTGTTTTCCCAGCTGTCGGGCTGGCTCAGTACCGCGGTCGACTGCGGCTCGACGGTGCCCTCTTCGAGCACGCGGCGGAACTGGTCGAACTCGATTCGATCCTGTTCGAGCGTGAGCAACGCCGCGTAGTAGCTCGCAGTTGCCTCGGTGAGCCACCGTGTCTCGGCGGCCGGACGCTGAGCGGCCTGTCTCGTGTGGACGTACTCGTGAATCCAGACGTTTGTGGCAACATCCAGTCGCTCGCTGTCTTGGATCCACATATCACTCTCGCCGACTTGGAGGCCACGGACACCCCAGTCGACGGCGTCAGTCGGTGCAGCAACCACGAGCACATCCGAATCCCGGTCACCGACACGGAGCGAATCGGAGGCGTGGCTCAACGAGTCGAAGATATCGTCGGGTGATTCAGTGAGATCAGCCGCATCCGGCACGACGAGCCGGAACGTTTGGCCATGAGCGGTATGGGTCTTGACCTCGTGGGGACCGAGAAACGCCATCCGGTCGCCCACTGCACCGTCGCCGTCGACCGCGGTCTCACGGGTAACCGTCGGCCCCGGGCTCCCGGTGTATCGCCACCCGAGACCGACAGACGGAATCCGAACGAGCGACCACTCTTCGGTGTCGGCAAACAGATACCGTCCGTCCTCGGCCAGCGGCCCCTCACCGTCGGTGAGTCTATCGGCGTCGACGCGGAACGTCACCGAAGGCCGGTCAGTTTGTTCGTCCCACTCGTAGGCCGTCTCGGTATCCCGTTCAAACCCATCCGTATCGGTTACACCGACTCCCTCAGGAAGCCGGGCAGTCAGCTCTGAGACACGGCCGGGTATCCGAAACGAGACCGTCGCGGTGATCTCACCGGTCCGGTCTGGCGTCCGGTCGAGCGTTGTCGTCATCCGGATCTCGTCGTCGACACTCTGTGTTGTGCCAGTCGATGTAACGACCTGTTCGGCGGTGGAGGCAGTCGGGTCGACCGGCGTTGCGGTGGCCAGCGGAACCCCAACCGCGCTGACGACAACCAGCACGACAATGAATCCGGTGACAACGTGACGTCGCATACCGGGAGCGAAGGACGCGCCACTGATAGCTTTTCAGGGTATCTGATAGGTATTCGAAAGCAACGCAGTCGCTCGGGAGAATACAAACAACGGCAACCCGACGTATGGAGTTAGGTGCTGGTCACGCGACTGTAAAGCCTTTGTCGCGGAGGAAGTCCTCCACGCGGCCGCGGTGGTTGCCTTGGAGTTCGATTGAATCGTCCTCAATCGTCCCTCCGCAGGCGAACTTCGATTTGAGATCCGACGAGAGACTGCTCATGTCCACGTCTCGGGGGTCGAATCCTTCAATGACCGTTACCTCTTTTCCATAGCGGCGCTCGTCGATGCGGATGTTGATCTGTTGAGACTCCTTAGCGACGTCTTCGCAGACGCAGAGTTCATCAGGCAATCCACACGTCGAGCAGACTTCCGACATTACATCCGGACGTACAAGACGGGTATATTAAACAGTGTCGGGAACTCTCGGTGGACATCTCCGGTCGTGGTTGGTAGAACCAGCTTATCAATCACTACCAGCGGTAGTCTCTGGTTAGTTACCGTCCCGAACACCAGACAGTCGACAGTAGAAACGTTGTTCTCCTGTTACCAACTGAGAGCCTATATCGGAGATCGAGTATATCTCGATTTCTTGATATTAGCGAGTCGTTTATGTCGCTTGGGGACTCCCTACCGCTAATGACAACCGTGACCGGGCCCCCATCAACGATGGCCGACAAGCAGGATGAGCTGACGCCGATGTTGAGCCAGTATTTGGAGCTGTGTGAGGCTCACACCGATGCCCTCGTGCTGTTTCAGGTCGGTGACTTCTACGAAGCTTTCTGTGAGGCCGCCGAGGAGGTTGCCCGTATCTGTGAGGTAACGCTGACCCAGCGTGAGGATTCGACCGGCACCTATCCGATGGCTGGGATTCCAATCGACAACGCGAGTTCCTATCTCAAGCGACTGGTAGACGCCGACTACCGGATCGCCATCGCCGATCAGGTCGAGGATGCCGCCGACGCGACCGGGCTGGTCGACCGGGCTGTTACCCGCGTTATCACCCCGGGCACTGTCGTCGAAGACGAACTGCTGGCAGCCGGCACCACGAACTACGTCGCAAGCGTCGTCCGCGACGAAAACGAGTTCGGGGTTGCCGCGGTCGACGTCTCGACCGGCGAATGTTCCGTGACGAGCGTCCCCACCACCGCCGACGTCAGCGAGGAACTCGACCGTATCTCGCCCGCCGAACTCCTGGTCGGCCCCGAGATGCCGTCGATCACACCGGCGAACGCGACCGCGGGCTGGCTCGAAAGCGAGGTCGACCCCGCGTGCTTCGAGCGTGCGGCCGCCGTCGACTGTCTGGCTGGCTACCTTTCGGATCCCGTGGGGCGCGTCGAAAACGACGCTGAACTCCGGGCCTGTGGCGCAGTGTTGGCCTACGCCGAGTACACGCAAGGTGACGATGGCACCCTCGAATACGTCTCCCGGATCCGCCGCTACGATCCACGGGGCCAACTCCGCCTCGATGCCGCGGCCCTCCGCAGCCTCGAACTGTTCGAGAACCGTGGGCCGGGTGCTGGCGACACGCTGTTCGGCGTCATCGACGAGACGGCCTCCGCGCTCGGTCGACGCTGTCTCACACGGTGGCTCCGCCGCCCGCTGGTCGACCGAGATAAAATCGAGGCCCGACTCGATGCCGTCGAAGCACTCACCGACGCGTCGGTGGCCCGAACGGAGCTTCACGACCTCTTAAAAGAGGCCTACGACCTCGAACGGCTCGTCGGACGCATCTCACGCGGACGAGCGCATGCGCGGGACCTCCGGTCGCTACAGTCGACGCTGTCGGTTGTCCCGGAGCTGAAGGAGGCCCTCTCGGAGTTCGACGCGCTCGCCGACTATCGCGAGCGACTCGATGAACTGGCAGAGCTTGCCGAACTCATAGACGACGCTATCGTGGCTGACCCACCGACAGAACTCACAGAGGGCGGCGTGATTCGTCCCGAGTTCGACGACGACCTCAACGCGCTTCGGACGACCGAAACAGAGGGTCGACAGTGGGTCGCCGACTTAGAGGCGACCGAGCGGGAGCGAACCGGTATCGACTCGCTGTCGGTCGGCCACAATCAGGTCCATGGCTACTACATCGAGGTGACGAACCCGAACCTCGACAAGGTGCCCGACGACTACACGCGTCGACAGACACTCAAAAATGCCGAACGGTTCTACACACCTGAACTCAAGGAGCGAGAAGACGAGATCTTCGGAGCCGCAGAGCGCGCTGACAGTCTCGAATACGACCTGTTTTGTTCGGTCCGACAGCAGGTAGCCGCCGAAACCGAGCGGATTCAGGCACTGGCAACCGCCATCGCTGAACTCGATGCGATCTGCTCGCTTGCAATCACCGCCAACCAAGGCGAGTACATCCGACCCACGTTCCATTCGGAGTCCGAGGAGTCGACCGATGCAACAAATACCGGAATCGACATCGAGGGCGGTCGACATCCGGTCGTCGAAACCACCCAGGAGTCCTTCGTGCCGAACGATGCGGACCTCTCAGGCGGCGAGGTAGCGATCATCACCGGCCCGAACATGAGCGGGAAGTCGACCTACATGCGGCAGGTCGCACTGACCTGCGTGCTGGCCCAGATCGGGAGCTTCGTTCCGGCGGAGGCCGCCGAGCTCCCGGTTCTCGACCGCATCTTTACGCGAGTCGGTGCCAGCGACGACATCGCCGGCGGCCAGTCGACGTTTATGCGTGAGATGACCGAACTCACCGAAATCCTCCACGATGGAACCGACAACACCCTCGTGTTGCTCGACGAAGTCGGGCGGGGCACGAGCACCGCCGACGGGCTGGCGATTGCCCGCGCCACCACCGAGTTCATCCACGACGAACTGGGCGCACTAACGCTGTTTGCGACCCACTACCACGGGTTGACGGGGCTCGCCGACGAACGCGAGGGCGTGTTCAACCTGCATTTCGCGGCCACCCGCGAGGACAACGAGATAACGTTCCTCCACCGGATCGCACCGGGGGCCTCCTCGGCGTCCTACGGGATCGAGGTCGCCCGGATGGCCGGGGTTCCCGAGACGGTCGTCGACCGCGCGCGGTCGATTGTCGATGGGACCGAAGGCCAGAACAGACCAACCGGTGAGCCGACGGTGCTACCCAACTCCAAGCCGACAGACACCAGCAACACACAGTCGGAGACGAGCCGTGACACAGCAGACGACCGAAACAGTGACCAGACCAGTGCGGTCGACGACGACCGCGTCTCCTACCCCGAAGAAGAGTTCGAAACCGAGTCGACCAACGACGACGCCGCCGACGACCGTTCCTCCTATCCCGAAGAGGATTTCTTTGGTGGAACGCCGGACCCCGCGGTCGACGCACCGCTCGACGAGGAGTCGATGGTCCGCGTCGCCGTCGCGCTCCGATCACTCGATGTTGCGAGCATGACACCGCTGGAAGCACTCAACACGCTGGACGAACTGCGGTCGGAACTAGAGTAGCTGTTAGTCACCGCCTACTAGCCCGAAGACGCTAAACGGGTTGGGGCGTTGGCTTCAACTACGATGTCCGCGCCGACGATCCACCGACTCGACGAGGCGACAGTTGCGCGGATTGCCGCCGGAGAGGTGATCACGCGCCCGGCCCGTGTCGTCGCCGAACTTCTCGACAACGCACTCGATGCCGGAGCCGGGCGGATCGATGTCACGGTCGACGGCGACGGGACAGAACGAATCCGGGTTGCCGACGACGGCTGTGGCCTCTCGCAGGCCGACGCCGAACGCGCCATCGAACGCCATGCGACGAGCAAACTCCCGACTGGAACCGACACCGACCTGACGGGCGTCTCGACGCTTGGTTTCCGGGGCGAAGCACTGGCAGCAATCGCCGACTGTGCGACCCTCGAACTGGTGACCAACAACGGCGAGGCTGTCGGTACCGAACTCCGTGTCGAAGACGGCGATCTGTCCGTTCGAAACGCAGGTCGACCACAGGGGACGACCGTCACAGTGACTGACCTCTTTGCGGACCGCCCCGCCAGACGGGAGTCGCTGGCGGGTCAAGCCGCCGAGTTCGGCCGGATCAGCGAATTAGTCGCCCGATACGCACTGGCTCGCCCTGAAGTCCGATTTTCGCTGACCCACAATGGCAACGAGACACTCTCGACGAGCGGCGGCGGGTTTCAGGACGCTCTCCTTGGCGTCTACAACGCCGAAACTGCCAGCCGTGCGACCACGATTGAGCATGCGACGACAGTCGACGGCGACGGCAGGCTCTCGGTTCGGGGCATCTGTTGTTATCCATCGGTTACCCGGTCGACCCGCGACCACGTTCGCGTCTCAGTCAACGGGCGTCCGGTCACCGACAGTGGCCTCCGTCGGGCGGTAGTCGCAGGCTACGGCTCGCTGATCGCCGGCACCCGGTATCCGGTCGCCGCAATCGATATCGCGCCACCGGCTCGCACGGTCGACCCCAACATTCATCCAGCGAAACAGGAGGTTGGACTCACGGCCCGTGAGGAAATCGAGGAAAGCGTCGAAACAGCCGTCTCGAAGGCGCTGACGACAGCCGATATTCGCCGAACAGAGGACGCAGCAACTGACCTCGAGACCGAACTCGCTGCTGTCGACCGCTCGGACCCGTTTGGCGAGGTTCGGGTCATCGGTCCGTTTCGAGATCTATATCTGCTCTGTGAGGACGGCAACGAGCTCCTTGTCGTCGACCAGCACGCCGCCCACGAGCGGGTGAACTACGAGCGACTTCGTGGGTCACTCGCAGAAGAAGGGGTGCCAACCGCGTCGGTCGAACCATCGGAGACAGTCTCGGTGTCGCCTGCGGCCGCGGCAGCCGCCGAAACGCATGCCGATCTTCTCGCCGAACTCGGGTTCGATGTCGACCGCTTCGGTGGTGGAACGCTCCGCGTCTCGGGGGTTCCGGCTCCGCTTGGCCGCGTTGCCGATCTCGACCTGCTCGTCGAAACGCTAGATAAGCTCGCTGCTGGCCAACAGCCGGGCGATCAGCGCGACGAGTTGCTGTCGGATCTGGCCTGTCACCCCTCACTCAAGGCAGGTGATCGTCTCACGAAGGCCGACGCCGAGGCACTATTAGAACGGTTGGGCGAATGCGAACAGCCGTTTGCTTGCCCGCATGGTCGACCAACCGTTTGTTCGCTCGATGAGTCGACACTCGCGGCCGGGTTCGAACGTGGGTCGACGCGGTTTCGGTGACACAGGGGTGACAGCGACAGCGTCGACGCGCCGATCGGGACACCCTGTGAGTGTTCGATACAGTTGTGAGTAGTCGGCTTACTCGTCCGGTTCACACTCGGGATCGTTCAGTTGGAAAACGTTATCGGCTGAATCATCGTCGACAGCGCAGGGACCGTCCCCATTATCGTTCAGGTCGTTATCGGTGAAGCGATTCTGCTCGGCACTTATCAGATCGAGTCCTGGTCCATCATTGTTTGTGAGTGTGTTTCTCACAATATCGTTTCGGTCAGCTTCGCTGAGTCGAAGTCCAGCCACCGCATTCCCCGAGGAAACGTTATTGACATAATAGTTGGCAAACGACTCAAAGCCAGCAATTCCGCTTCGAGGCGATCCAGTCACCTGATTTTCGACAACGATGTCGTTTGCCGAATCATCGAGGACGATGGAGCCATCCTCGATGGTACAAAACCGGATGACGTTTGACCGCGAAACGGTCACATCGATACCTACTCTGCAGTTGCTGGTAGCAATCCGGCTTAGCTGCCCGCGAACGAATTCTTCGGCGGAAATCCCGACATCGAGATCATCAAGCGAGACATTCGTGACCAATACGTTCGAGACTCCTGTCGGCTCAATGCCACGCCCACTACCGGACCCAGTGATACTGTATCCATCGCCGTCGAACGTTACGTTGTTCGACTCGATCTCGATACAGGCCTCGTTGGAGTCGAGATCGACATCGAGATCCTCGACGAGTACATAGTCTCCGGGTTCGGTGATTGTGGTACAGCCGTTGATCTCTGTTGGATCGTCCGGGTCGGTAGCCTCTACGTCGGCTTCCATCTCGTCGACCATTTCTTTGCGGTCGTCAAGGGGTTCGTTTCCGGCAGCTGCGACACCACTTGTCAGCGTGAGTGCTCCAAGCGCGGTAGTAGCACGTAGATATCGTCTACGAGTTGTTTTGTCAGGTAGCATTGCATCCCAGTAAATGGAGATACCCCGTTTTGTTACTCTTCAACAACAGTTGTATAATATCTACATGTGTACATATGTGGTACCTTAAAACAAGTATTCGACGTGACAGTGTGACCCATCAAATTACGGGCGTACGATCTCAGACAGCCCACTCAGTCCCACGATTTGCAGTCCGGACAGACAAACTGAGCGTCGTCGAGCCACTGTTTTTCAGTCGACGTCTCACACTGCTCACAGACTGCGCCATCCGACTGCCAGCGGTAGGTGACGGTCGCTGGCTCGGCGGTGTCGCCATTTGCAGTCGAATCGGTCGACGAAAACTCCGACAACGGCTGGTCCTCGCTCATACTCGCTCTTCGGTGGTTCTCCAATAAAAGCGACCGGTCGCTCAGCGTTCCCGACGGAGTCGACCCACGACGAACTCGGTTTCGAGTTCGCCAAGGAACTCGCCGAGCCGGGGACCTTGCGTTTCGTCGAAGAACAAGCGGTACCCAGCCTCAAACAGGTCACTAATTTCGATATCGTACTCGCGGGCGGTGTCGTAGATCGCCGACTGGATCTCCTCGCCGGAGTGGCCAGCTTCGACGACCTCGGCCAGCGCATCGAGAGCTACAGCAACCGACTCGTTGAGGTCGACGGTGGGTAGATCGGTCTGGAGCCGGTAGTTGTACGCATTGTCCATCCGCTCGGCCCAGTTGCGTGCCTTCTCGACACGGGCGAGGGCGGCCTCAACGGTAGACTCGTCGGCATCTTCGGGAATGTGGCCCTCATCACGGGCGAGTTTGATACGGAGGTCGCGCTCCTCTACCATTCCGAGCACGGCGGCAAAGGTGTAGGGCAATCGGATCGGCTGGTCGTCGCTCACCTCGTCGACGACATACAGATACGCCGCCTCGGCGAATTCAGTGATTGATTCATCCTCGACACCCTCGTAGTAGGCTCTCTCAAACCGGTCGAAGTCGTCGACTAACTGGTCGAGCCGCGAGAGATCGAGGTCTCGTGCCTTCTTCGGATCGAGAGCAAAGAAGTAGCGGATGATTTCCGGTTCCAACAGTTCGAGGAGTTCAGTGACGGTGACGATGTTGCCAGCCGACGACGAGAGCGCCTCGCCGTTGAGCGTGAACCATTCGTAGACCATCGGCACGGGTGGCTGGATGTCCAGAACGTTTTCGGCGATGTCGACGCCCGAGGGCCACGAGCCTTCGGCGTGATCCTTGCCAAACGGTTCGAAGTCGACGCCCAGAACCTGCCACTGGCCGGGCCACTCGAAGCGCCACGGTAGTTTCCCCTCGCGGAAGGTGGCGGTTCCCTCGTGGCCACAGCCCTCAATGGTGTCGCCGCCGACCTCCATATCCGTGCAGACGTAGTCGACGGTTTCGCTATCGAGATCGATGTGCGTGACTGTCTCGGTTAGTTTGCCGCACTCCTCACAGAGGGGGTTGAACGGGACGTAGTCCTCGTCGACTTTGGCCTGATATTCGGACAATACTTTGCGGGCGGTGTCGGCGTTCGCGAGGACGTGGGAGACGACGGGGTCGAACGTGCCATCGGCGTACAGCTCGGTGTTGGAGTGCATCTCGATGGGGACGCCGAGTCGGTCGGCATCGGCTTCGAGAAGGGCCGCAAAGTGGGCCGCATACGAGTCGGCCTCGCCGAAGGGGTCGGGAATCTCGGTGTACGGTTTGCCGAGGTTTCGACCGAGTGCGCCCGCGTCGACCTCACCCAAGCCAACGATTTCGCCGTCAGCGTTGGCAAGCTTTCGGGGGAGTTTGCGGAGTGGGTCTTTGTCGTCGCTGGTGAACACTTGGCGGACCTCGTGGCCGCGACCCCGGAGGACAGCCGCCACGAAGTAGCCCCGCATGATCTCGTTGACATTGCCGAGGTGGGCGACACCCGACGGCGAGACGCCGCCTTTGACGACGATGGGTTCGTCCGGGTCACGGGTCTCTATCTCGTCGGCGATTTTCTCGGCCCAGAAAGCGTGGTGTGTGTCGGTCAACTCGGCCTCGGAATCGGCCGAAAGAGTATGTGGTGACTGCTCGGTCTCGTCGCTCATTCGCTGTCGACCCAGTGTGCAGGCTCGTTGCTTCCCGGCGGGATAATGTCAGTGCCGGTGTGGTCCCCACGGAGAATTGCGGACTCGATGTTCTCGGGATCGGAGCCATCCAAGACAATCGAGCGCATCCCCGAGCGCTCGATGAGTTTGGCCGCCAGAATGTCGACCGGGGCAGACGCCCCGGCATCCCGGCTCATCGGGACGATGATGTCGACGAGTTCCGACGGCGACATCGTCGTATACTTGATCGCCTCGGGATCGGTCGCGGGGTCAGCATCGTAGACGCCGTCGGTGTTTGTCGCATAGACGAGCAGATCTGCATCGATGTATTCGGCAAAGGCCGCAGCCACCGCATCGGTCGTCTGGCCGGGGGTAATGCCACCCATCACCGAGATGTCACCACGTTGGAGGGCGTCGCCAGCCCCGTCGTAGTCGGTTGCTGGAGCTGAATTCACCTGCACATCGAGGGCCGAAATAAGTAGGCGGGCATTAATCCGGGTGACATCGATGCCAAGCTGGTCGAGTTGGACCTCGTTTGCGTCGAGTTCCCGCGCGGTCGTGATATAGTCGCGGGCGACGCCACCGCCACCGACGACGATCCCGATTTCACAGCCCTCCCCGGCGAGCGATTCGATAGCCTCCGCGTGGGCGGCCACACGGTCCGAATCAAGCTCCGGAGCCAGAATACTGCCACCAATCGAAATGACGACTCTCATTGCAACGGGCTAACTCCGAGTTGACCTTAAGCGTTGTCAACCATCCACCTCTGCTACCTACACCGTCCGAACAACGGCCAACTGACCGAAAAATAGGGAGTGACTACAACACTAAAGGTCGACTAACTCGCCTATTCATCCATGCAAACACTCTGTATCATCGGCGAGGGGTGTCTATCGACGGTCCAGACAGTCGTCGAGCGATTGACCGACAGCCGCGAGGGACGAGTTGCGACCGTCGACTACACGACTGAGGATCTCGCGGCGGAGGACGAAGCCGTATCCGACACCGACGGCACGTTCCGCGTCGACAGCAACGGACAGTGGACCGGAACCGGAACCGGGCGCTCGGTCACCGAACTCCTCGACTCGATTGGGACCGACTACGAGTACGCAGTCGTGGCCGGACTGGCCCACCACCGCCTGCCGACGGTCGTAATTGGCGATGCAGAAACGCCACCCACGGCCGACATCGTCGCCAGCGCACCGACCGCTGCTGATCTTGATATCGAGTCGATTGTCGACCGGATCGACAGCTTCGAGCCACACGTGAGCCTCGAAACGCTCGTCGACCGAGCCAAAGCCTCGCCGAAGGCCGAGCGGTCGGGGGCGATTGCGACGTTTACCGGTCGCGTCCGCGCCAAGGATAGTCCCGAAGATGCCCGAACCAAGCATCTCTCCTTTGAGACGTACGAGGGCGTCGCCGAACAGCGACTCGACGCCATTAGGCAGGAGTTAACCGAGCGAGAGGGGGTGTTTGAAGTCCTGCTACACCACCGTGTCGGGCTGATGCGAGACGGCGAAGACATCGTGTTCGTCGTCGTGTTGGCGGGCCACCGCGAGGAGGCGTTCCGGACGGTCGAAGACGGCATCAATCGGCTCAAAGACGAGGTGCCGATATTTAAAAAGGAAACGACGACTGACGAGGAGTTCTGGCTCCACGAAACCGAGTAGCCCTCGCATCTGTCGACCAACTGGCGCGCGCGCCACAGTCAGTTGGTCGGCCGAGCGGCCAGGCTGTCGACACAAGCGACAAAAATAGCCGTCTGACCGGTAAAACAGCGGCTGAATACGGCGCGTATAACTCAGTCTTAGATGTCTGAAATATACTATTAGAACTGTTTGTGAAAGTTCTAATAATCTTTGGGGCAGTTTTGAATGATCGGTTTTTCGGTCATTTTGAACCGTTGCAGCGGTAAATCGGGGTAAATCACCCACAACGGTCTGCCTTATATAATGGATACAGTGAACAAGCAGGGGATGAGGTTCACCATGAGCGCAACCACACCCCCAGACGCATGCCAGACACCAGTCGACGGGAACCCGAAAGCAGAACGCCTTCGACAGTACCTCTGTGAGCGTGCTGCAGACGGCGACCGGTACTTTAAAAGTAAGTTCATCGCCAAGGATGTGGAACTGTCGCCGAAAGAGATCGGCGCGCTGATCGTTCGGCTTCAAGAATCAGCGACCGACATTTCAATCGAACCGTGGTCCTACACGGGTGCGACCACGTGGCGTGTTGAACCGACCGAATCCGCCTAAGTCGCCGTGACAAGGCGGCACGACACTACCACACTCCTTTCGTTTCACCAAACCGCGAGCCACAGCGATGGCGGGCGTATCAGCTCACGACGACGAGCGTTTATCAGGGTCGACCACGTAGCACGGGCGATGGCTGACTCGGAGGCCGACGTGCCTCGTCCAGACAATCTTGAGACATGGTATCACCTCACTAATGTTCGGATCGAGGACGGACGGATTATCTACTACGGCGAGCCGCTGATCCCCGAGCGTCGGCTTCTCGACGAGCTCTGGCCAGCGTTTCAAGACGTTGGCTACGAACTCAAACTCGCACAGTCCGACCAGAGCGTCGGGACTGCACTGGTTGCGGTCCCGGTCGAAGAGACGACAGACACCGGTGGCGTCCCATGGACACACATCGCGCTCCTCGCGGCCACGGTGCTGTCGACGCTGTTTGTCGGTGCCACCGCTTGGTATTTCGTGCCACTCGACGAGGTTCTTTCAAGTCCCCTCACACTGTTACAAGCATGGCCGTTTACAGCCTCCGTGCTGGGCGTCCTGTTGACCCACGAACTCGGCCACTACGTGATGGGCCGGTACCACGACGTCGACGTCTCGCTGCCCTACGTGATCCCGTTTCCCTCCTATTTCGGAACGTTCGGTGCAGTGATCAAAATGAGCGGACGGATGCCGAGCCGGAAAGCGCTGTTTGATATCGGCGTCGCCGGGCCGGTTGCGGGGTTGGTTGCGACCGTCGTCGTCACGATCATCGGCCTCTCGCTGGGGCCGATAGAGATTCCGGCCGCAGTGGTCGAACGGAGCCAGTCCGGCGCCTCAATCGTCTTCAATAATCCGCCCCTACTCGATATTATTGCCTCGCTACTCGGCGAGCAAACGAGCTACAGCGACCCGGCACGTAATCCACACCCCGTGATCATCGGCGGCTGGGTCGGGATGTTTTTTATCCTGTTGAACCTGATGCCGGTCGGCCAGCTTGACGGTGGCCACATGGTCCGGGCGATGATCGGCCAGCGTCAAGAGACGATTGCCGCCCTCGTCCCGACAGCGCTGTTCGGGATTGCTGGCTATCTCTACTTCGTCCGGGAGCTGTCGCTTAACGATTCGGTCATACTCTGGACCATCTGGGGCGGCATCGCGCTGGTAATCGCATACAAGGGTCCCGCCGAGCCAGTCGACGAGAGTTCGATTGGCCTGCCCCGGCTGCTGCTTGGCCTCCTCACGTTCGGGATCGGCCTGCTGTGTTTCATGCTGGTCCCGATTCAGGTACAAGGCTGAGGTGGTCGGACAGAAACAGCGGTTCTCAGTGGGTGTAACCACGGTCAGCGAGTGGGTCACCGTCGACAGTGACGCCCGCCTTAGCGTCGGTAACCTCGCCGATCACCGTCAGCGGTGTCGGTGAGTCGGTCTGAACCGCTTCGAGTGCCGCTTTGGGAACGGTACAGACGAGTTCGAAATCCTCGCCGAAATGAACTCCGGCCTCCCAGCGGTCGAGATCGAGCGTTTCGACGCTCGCGTCAATCGGAACGCTGTCACGGTTGATGGCAAAGCCACAGTCGCTTGCCTCGGCGAGCTGGTGGAGCGACCGGGCAAGACCGTCGCTGGAATCCATCAACGCGGTCGCCGTTCCAGCCAGTCGTCGACCGGTCTCGATTCGCGGCGGGAACCGGAACAGTTCGTTGGCTCGGTCGGTCTCACCCTGTTCGAACAGTGCGAGGGCCGCCGCACTCCGACCGAGCGTGCCGGTGACACAGACCAGATCACCCGGTTCGGCTCCCGACCGGGAAACGGGCTGGTCGACCTCACCGATAGCGGTGGTCGTCACCGTGAACTCGGAGTGGTTGTCGAGATCACCACCCACGTAGTCAGCCCCGACCGACGCACACACCGTCTTTGCGCCGTCGACAAAGGCCCGGAGCTCGCTGTCGACGAACGACTGGTCGGCGTAGGCGGCGACGGCGGCGGTCGGATCGGCTCCCGTCGCCGCCAGATCCGACAGCGAGGCCCCGACCGACCGCCACCCCGCAGTGTATCGGGTTGTGCCGACCGGAAAGTCGGTCGACTCGTGAAGCATATCGGTCGTAATCGCTGTCGAGCCGACGACTGCGGCATCATCGCCGGCGTGTGGGAGATCCGAAGCGAGCAGTCGAAGGGCCTCACGTTCGTCCATCGATTTCTACCGTTCCTTGCGACCTCGTGAATAAAAGCATGCGACATCCTCGCCCGCTCCACGGGAGCGGGACACCAAGAACGCGACCGGCAGAACCGACCGGTGTCATGCGGACAGTCAGTCGACACCAGCCGATAGACTGAGAAGAAGTGTCAATTTATTAGTACAGTCGCTACCGAGGCCAAGAGGCTTGATTACAACAGTTGTTATAGTTATAATGACACCTAATGAGGCGAACCTACATCGTGGTCATGACTGCCGTTGTCGTGGTGGCTCTCGGGGGAATTACGTATCTCAGCACCGGACAGCAACCCGCGGTCGACGTGGGCGACGTCGACTCGGATGGCGAGAGCGAATCGAATGGAGCGGTCGACAGAGAGTCGACAGAACCGGCCTACGATCAGCGGACAGCCACGGAGCCGGCGTTCGCCTTCAGCGTAGCTGACGTCGAGCGCTGTGGGTCGACCTGTCGAGAGGTGACCGCAACGGTGACCAACTCCGGAAACGAAACAGCAACTGACGTCCGGGCCTCGACCAGCCTCTATGCTGGGGAGAACAGCACTGACAGCGAGGCACGGATCTGGGAGGAAACCGAGACCATCGGCACGCTCGAATCTGGCGCGTCCTCCACGACGACCGAACGGATCGAGCTTTCGTTCGGGGATGCAGCCACGATTCAGGAGAACGATGGCTGGATCACCATTCAAACCACAGTCGAGTCAGCAGAACACACCACCACGTTCCAGCGGACCAGACAGGTGATCTAACCGAGTCGACGACCCTCGGGTGACCCCAACAGGTATTGTGATGAGTATAGACGTACGGATATGAAAGAACGCCGGAAACACGAACTCGCGGACACGGCCCAGCAGATCGTGGGTGGGTTTCTGCTGTCGGGGCCGTTCGTCGTGACCCAAGAGGTGTGGATGCTCGCACAGAATATGACCATGTTCCACAGTCTGTTTCTCGTGAGTGCCATCATGGCTATCGGCTACGGTGGCCTCTACGGGGCCGACAACGACCGAAACCCCCGCTACGAGGCCGCAGTCGCTGGGGTTCCCGTCCGGTTCATCTCGGTAATAATCGTTGCGTTCGGCTCTGTCGGAGTTCTCGCGTTCTCGATCACCGCCCCCGATCTGTTTTTGACTGACGTCTCCCGACCTGAGCGCCACTTTGTCACGTTCCGTGCGTTGAGCGTCGGCGCGGTGTTCAGTGTCGTCGGCGCGGTGACAACCGATAGTCTATTTTAAACACCGGGTGGATCGAACCGGCTGTCTTCTCCCTCGCTGTTCGTCGCCCGGTCGACGGAGCGTTACTTCTCGGATCGGTCTCGGGCCGACTGAAAGCCTAGTTCCTCATTCTCGGCGGCACGTCGCGTCTCCCGCTCGGCGATTGCTTCGGAGTCCGGGCTGGCATCGTCATCGACGCGCCCAAACGACTGATGGACTTTGGCGTGACACCACCGACACAACGAGACCGTGATCTCGTGGCTCGTTCCCTCGCCATCGGCGTATGACAGGTGGTGTTCTTCGAGCAGCGGTCGACGTTCGTCGTGGGCTACCCGAACTTCTTCGAGGCCACACCGCTCGCAGTTTCGCTCGTTTGTCGTCGACCGATAGTGTCGACACTCCTGCCACTCCCTCTGTTCGCCGACGTGACACGCGTAGTCGTCGGCTGCCCGTTCGGCAGCGAACTCGTGGTCGACGCCCGCGTGTTGGAGTGCGAGCCGACACCGACCGTCGCCGGTGAGATGATCGCAGACGCCGGCGATCTCGTAGGGGTCGTCGACGCCGACGGGCGTCCCCTCGGGCGTTCGCTCCATATCTCTGCTCGGACCTACATATATAAATAGTGGCCGACTAATCCGACGCTGTGCGTCTCGTTCACCGCCGCGGTCCGCCGGACGACCTCTCGCCCGAGGAGCGAACGATTGCCACCGAAATCGAGATCGCCGACTCGTTTCTCTCCCGAGCACGGGGGCTCATGTTTCGGCGGTCGATCCCCGACGACTACGCGCTCGTGTTTCAGTTCGAGACGCCCGAAGACCGAGATCTGCATATGGTGTTCGTCCCGTTTGCGATTGATGCGGTCTGGCTCGTCGGTACCGAAGTTACCGCGGTCAAGCGACTCCGACCGTGGATCGGGCTCGGCCACAACGTAGCTGACACCGTTATCGAACTCCCGGCAGGGGCCGCAGATGACATTGAACCGGGCGATACGGTCGAGTTAGTCGACGAATAACCAAATAGTCGACCAGTAGCTCAGGCCAGTCGACACAACGAGAGAGACGGCAGCTTTATTTCCCTGTATGTGTGAACAATTGGTACAATGGAGCACCCACACTCCAGCGAGGATAGAGTAAGTCGGGGCAACCCGGCTGGCCGTGAAATTGCCTGCTGAGTCATCTTTAGTCGTGAATTCAAACAAAAGCACTGAGTTGTACAGTGACCACTCAACTCAATCGATTCCTGTAGACGACGTACAGCTACTAGATACCACGCTTCGGGACGGCGAGCAGGCCCCCGGCGTCTCGCTCACCCCCGACGAGAAAGTCGACATCGCCCACGCCCTCGAAAAAGCGGGCGTCGACGTCATCGAGGCCGGGAGTGCTTGTACCTCCGAAGGCGAGCGCGAGTGTATCCGCCGCGTCGCCGATCTCGGACTCGACGCGACGGTCACGAGTTTCGCGCGTGGCATCAAATCCGATATCGACCACGCACTCGATTGTAACGTCGACGGGATCACCCTCGTGGTCCCCTCGTCGGACAAACACATCGAGACCAAGGTCGGCTCGACGCGCGAGGAAGTCATCGAGAAATCCGTCGAGTTAGTCGAGTACGCAGTCGACCACGATCTGTGGGTCGAACTGCTTGGCGAGGATGGCTCCCGCGCCGATCCGGAGTTCCTCGTCGACCTCGCGGCGGCGGGCCACGAGGCCGGTGCTGATCGGTTCTGTTATGCCGACACGGTCGGCCACGCGAGCCCCGAACACACCTACGAAATGGTCTCGAAGCTCTCCGAGCTGGGGCCGACCAGCGTCCACACCCACGACGACCTCGGCTTCGGGATGACCAACGCCCACGCTGGCTTGCGTGCTGGCGCGGACTTCGTCCACGGAACGGTCAACGGCATCGGCGAGCGCGCCGGCAACGTCGCCATCGAGGAGGTTGCCATCGCCCTCAAGCACTGCTACGGCATCGAGACGCTGAACCTACCGGCCGTCTACGAGTTGGCGACCACCGTCAGCAAAGCGACGGGCATCCCGCTGGCGCCGAACAAGGCCGTCATCGGGCAGAACACCTTCACCCACGAGAGCGGCATCCACACCGACGGGACGCTGAAGGATTCGGCGATGTACGAGCCCTACCCACCCGAAACCGTGGGCCGCGAACGTCGACTCGTCCTCGGCAAACACGCCGGTCGCGCGGGTGTCGAATCCGCACTCGCCGAACACTCAGTCGACGTCACCGACGAGGAACTCGCCCAGGTCGTCGAGCGCGTCAAATCCCTCGGCGAGCGCGGCAAGCGCGTTACCGACGCCGATCTGTTGGCGATTGCCGAAGACGTTCAGGACAGAGATCGCGAGCGGTTCGTCGAACTGCTGACGCTGACGACCGCCAGCGGTGGCGATGTTCCCACGGCCAGCGTCAAACTCCGCGTCGGCGACGACGAGCGTGTTGCAGCAGGCACCGGCTCCGGGCCGGTCGACGCCGCCGTGAAGGCAGTCCGTGAGGCCCTCGGCCCCGCGGCGGACGCCGAACTCGATTCGTTCCACGTCGACGCCATCACCGGCGGGACGGATGCCGTGGTCACCGTCGAGGTGGCGATGACCCGCGGCGACCACTCGGTGACAGTCGCGGCCTCGGATTCGGACATTACGCGTGCCTCAGTGACCGCGATGGTCGACGCGCTGGACCGCCTGCTGGCGGCCTCGCCGCCCGAACAGCCAGTTGCCGACGACTGAGCTGGCCTTTTAAATACGCTGTCGGAAGCGGATGTTACTGAATCCGTATATATAAATCAGATTAGCCTGTAGCCTCGCTGTGGCGTTTATTGTCGAGATCAAACCCTCGGCCCGCAAGCGCAACGGCGATGTCGGCCGGGCGGTCAATCGCGAGGGGACCACCCGCCGCTTCGAGAGCCGCGGGGCCGCCGAGGCGTGGGCCGACGATCTGACTGGCGGCGGCCGGGACCACGTCTGGATCAAAGCCGCCCATCCGGCCGATCAGTCGACCGTCGACGCCTATCTGGTCTCCCAAAACGCCCGCGGGAAATTAGAGGCCGCCTACGACAAACGTAGGCGTCGACTGCGCGGTGGTGACCGAAGCCAACAACACGGACTGAGTGACTCGATTACTGACTGAGTGGATATGGCTGTCGATGAATCATCAGTGATAGTCGAGACGAGTTGTTGAACATTTTATACAATCTGTGCAAATCTGTCTCTATGGCTGCCCCCGTTTGGGAGATTTCAGTAAGTACAGTGGTGAGTTTCGTGGTCGGCTATCTGCTGTGGCCGCCGAGAGCCGTCTACTGGGCCGCGTTGGTTCCGTTCCTCGGGAGTCCAGCCACGGTCGGGATTGTCTTCCTTACAGCCGCGGTGGCGGGTGCTGTGGTTGCGTGGAGTCGCCCTTACCGACTTAGTTCTGTTACGTACGGTGGTCTCCTCGCCTACGTTTTCGGGATGCTAGGCATCGAACTGGCTGTCTCCGCCGATAGTCCGGTCCATTTGTTCTTTTATGCGACGCTACTCGTCTGTTTCGTCCTCGGTGCCGCTGCCGAACGTCGACGGGTCGGGCCAGTGGGTGGATTGTCGACGAACGATAGCAACTAGTGGCGGCGTGATGAAACGCGTCGCTCAGTAGGTTGTATCCGGGAAAAGCGCCGAGAGAGGGATTTGAACCATGGTCGTTTCGCTCACTGCGTTCGCTCTACTCCCTGATTCAAATCTCTTGTCTGGCACACAACCACTCGCGGGAGACCGAGAGCCACAGAGGGCTCTCGGCGTGTTGCTCGCGGTAGAAGCGCCGAGAGAGAGATTTGAACTCTCGAGTCCGAATGGACAGTAGATTTCGAATCTACCGCCTTGGCCAGGCTAGGCTATCTCGGCTTGCATCCACATGTGTGGTCGTATCGGGTTAAAAGATTGCGATTAACAGGAACACTGTAATGCGATTTCATCACAACCAGTCGGCGACTACTGCTCACCAGCTCACGCGTGGAATCACCGCACGTCTGCCCGCTGTTACCGCTATTCGCCTGCCGCAATCGGCTCGGCGAGCGAGGCGAGTTCCTCGGCGGTGAGTTCGACGATGCCGCCGGCCTTGATATCGGTCGACCCCGAGACCGGCGTGAACTTCAGCTCGTACTCGTGCCAGTCGCCGAACCGCGCCGTCGGATCGAGGATTTCGGCCTCGCTGAATCCGGCGGTCGACTCGGTGACGACGACCTTCGAGGAAGTCGACCGAGATTTCGACCGTGGTTCAAGTTCGAGATCGTACTGGTGCCAGTCACCGAACCGCGCGGTGACATCTAGAATCTCTCCCTCTCGGAATCCGCCTACTGACTCACGGAGTTTGAAGAACTGTTTCATCGTAGCTGTTAGTAGCGGGGCGACACTGAAAAGTATTTTTTGAATGAACAATCAGCCTGTTGAATGATCGTTTGCTAGATTTCGTAATGTGCCGTAATTACTCGGTATATAGCCATTAACCGAGGTTTAGATAGTATTAGTTGCCAACTACTTTACGGTCACGTAGGTCAGGAAGACGAGTGCGACCGTCTGGAGTGCCCGGAGGGCGGCGACAGCCTGCTGGGCGCTTGGCGCGCCAGCGTACAGCATGCCGCTGCTGAAAAAGAAGTAGATCGCTACGGCGTTCTCGACGAGCAGAACCGCGGCGAAGGCGGCCAGCCCGGCGGTCATCTCCGAGCCGAACGTCCGGTAGTTGCGGACCCAGACGGTCGACAGGATACCGAGGAGGACGACGTTGACCGCCGAGAGGGCGGTGGCGACTGCCATCCACGGCTCCATCAGGCCCCACATTCACATCGCCTCCAGAATGCGGTCGAACTCCTCGCGGTGGCGTTCGAAGCGGTCGGTCAGGAAGTAGAGTTTCCCGTAGTCGTCGCCACCGGCTTCGATAACGTCGTGTTCCTGTAACATGTCGAGGTGGTGTCTCACGGTGTTGTAGTCGACTGCTAGGTGCTCGGCGATCTGGTTGGCATTGCGGGGCTGTTCGTCGATGACGTCGACGATACGCGCCCGGTTCTCACCGCCGCGCATCCCGACGAACAGATACCAGAGTGCCTTCTCCATCCGTTCGAATTCTCGTAGTCAGGGGTTATTAGTTCGGCGATCATTGATTTCGATTGTCGTGACAACCACCGATACAGATTGGCTACCTGACCATCTAGTGCGGCGAGAAGCTGTCGTCGCTGGGGATCGTCGCCGCCACGTTGGTCGTCATCTCGCTGTCTGCCTCAGTTATGAAGCCTAACGATGGGCTGGCACCATCCTCTCCGGTCGCCTTACTAAACCAGTCGACTGTCGCTCAGGCTGCCGCGGCGGAATCAGTCGGCCCCGTTCTATTGTCCATTGAGTTGTCGTCCGTGGACTAGTTTTCCGTAGATTCGTCATCCATAGATTCGTCGTCCATAGATTCGTCATCCATAGATTCGTCGTCCATAGATTCGTCATCCATAGATTCGTCATCCATGGATTCGTCATCCATAGATTCGTCATCCATAGATTCGTCATCCATAGATTCGTCGTCCATAGATTCGTTGCCCATGGATTCGTCGTCCATAGATTCGTTGCCCATGGATTCGTCGTCCATAGATTCGTCGTCCATAGATTCGTCGTCCGACTCTTCTCCGCCTGTCTCGCCCGTACAGCCAGCAAGGGCGACAGCTGCGAGAGTACCTGTTGCTCCAATAACCGTCCGTCGTGTACGATTGTCCGACATACAGTCGTTTACCTCGGATCGGTACGGTAAATGAATATTTCAAGAAGCATACAAAATGGATGCTGAGTCCGTGAGGGATCCGTTCAAATTTCGTTCAATATTCATGGCGAGCCAGCCGTCGACGTGAGACTTTTGCGCCCACCACACGACACTGTTGTATGTACCAGTCTCTCAGCGCCGACCAGTTCCGCGACCGACTTGATGCCGACGAGCCACTGACGGTCGTCGACACTCGGCCCTCGGAAAGCTTCGAAAGCTGGCGCGTCGCCGACGCAGTCCAGTTCGTTTATAAGCCAGATCACGAGTTCGACAGGGACACCTTCGAGGCCGAAACCGGACTCGGCCCCAGCGACCCCATCGTGACGATGTGTGCAATCGGCAAATCCTCCGGCGCGCTTGCTGAGGAACTCGATGCCGCAGGCTACGAGAACGTCGCCGTCGTTGAGGGGGGAATGGAGGCTTGGAGCGCGGTGTACGACCACGTCACTATCGAATACGACGAGTTCAGCGTCGTCCAACTCCAGCGGCGGGCCAAGGGCTGTCTGGGCTACGTTATCGCAAGCGAGGGCGAGGCCGCAGTCGTCGACGCCACCCGTCACACTGAGGAGTTCGAGGCCGCGGCCGACTCCCTCGACAGCGAGATCGTCGCCGTCTTCGACACCCACGTTCACGCCGATCACATCTCCGGCGGCCGCGAGCTTGCTGCCGAAGTAGGCGTCCCCTACTACCTCGGCGCGACCGCGACCGACCGCGACGTGAGTTACGAGTTCGAGCCGCTCGACTCGAACGATGTCGTCGACGTCGGTGGACTCGACATCAAGGCACTGTCGACGCCGGGCCACACCTCGGAGATGGTGAGCTATCTGGTCGGCACCGAAGCCGTACTGACGGGTGATACGATCTTTGTCGACTCGCTTGGTCGGACCGAACTCCAGTTTGGCGACGGCGATGCCGCAACCGGAGCCGAGCTGCTTTATGAGTCGCTCCACCGAACGCTCATGGCCGAACCGGATTCAGTGAACGTATTGCCGGGGCATTTCGCGGTCGACAACGACGGCACCGTGGCGATCACCCCGGGCGAGCCGGTCGACACGACAGTTGGCCTGCTCAGAACCGACTTGGATCTGTTGGCGCAGGATCGAGAAACGTTCGTTGAGACCCTGACTGAGCGACTGCCCGAAAAGCCGCCCAACTACGAGCGTGTGATTGGGATCAACACCGGACAGGAGGCAGTCGACGATGGGGAGGCAACCGAACTCGAACTCGGGCCGAACCGGTGTGCCGCCGAGGCTGACTGACTACTCCTCGCGGACACCACCGCCTTCGATAGCGCGGAGCGTTAGATAGGTGATGAGGGCGAGGAAGACGAACGGGACGATGTGGAGCCCAACCATGAGGAACATCGGGAACGGCTCGTACCCCCACGGCGCGAAGACCACAAACAGCACGGCGAAGAAGGCGATGATGCCCAGTGGAACGATGTTGACGACGATATCCAAAATCGCCTCTCGCGTAAAGAGCGTGGACATGGGTCAGTGTTCACTCGTCGACGGCAAAAGCAAACCTGTGAATTGGTGGCCCGATAACCAGTGGTAGTTGAGCCACGGGTATCGAGGGTCGACTGTTATCTGAGCCACTCAAGCGAACAGTTCTCGACAAGTAGCTCAGCCGCTTGATCATATGGAGACGACTCCACGGTCGACCCCGTCGACTGCTCCCGACCAGCGGCCGCAAACACGCTGTCGACGAAGACCTCTCGAACAACCTCGTTTTCGAACAGGCCGTGGAGATAACAGCCCAACACGTCGCCATCACTGGCTCCGAGGGCGGCTGTCGACTCGCCATTCCGACTGAACGGCGTCTCGACAGTATCGGTCGACTGCGTGGTTCCCATATGGATCTCGTAGCCCGAAACCGGACCCTCGGCCCCCGCAAGTGGACCACTGCCATCGAGTTCGAGTGTAGTGTCGACGACCTGCTTTTCGGTTGAAAAGGTTGTCTCCACCGGAAGCAGCCCGACACCCGAAAGCATCGACTGCTCGGGGTCGAGATTCGTGCCTTCGATATCTGCCTTATAAATCCGTTTGCCGAGGAGCTGGTAGCCACCACAGAGGCCAACGATTGGTCCCTCGAACTCTCGAAGTCGGCGGTCGAATCCCGCCTTTTGAATGGCGAGCAGATCGTCGACCGTGTTTTTCGTACCCGGAATCACAACCGCATCGGCCTTTGTAAGAGGGGCATCGAGCGGCACGTATGCAACCCGGACCCCCGGCTCGGCGGCCAGCGGTTCGAGGTCGGTGATATTGGAGGCTCGTGGCAGTCGTGGAACCGCGATGGTCACAGTTTGCTCGGCGTCGACACCGTCATCGTCACCAAAGACCGCGCGCTCGTCGGTCGACGGGAGTGCGAGGCTGTCCTCCTCGGGGAGTCCAGGGTCGTCGTAGGGGAGGACGCCCAGCACGTCGACGCCGGTCCGTTCCTCGAACTCTCTGAGTCCGGAATCGAGCAGTGAGAGATCACCCCGAAATTTGGTGATGACGACGCCGCGGACCTGCTCGCGGAGGTCCTCGGGCATCAGTTCGAGCGTCCCCACGAGCGAGGCGAAGACGCCGCCGCGTTCGATGTCGGCGACGAGGATGATTTCGGCGTCTGCGAATCGGGCAGTCTCGACGTTGGCCAGATCGCGGTGCTGGAGGTTGATCTCGGCAATCGAGCCCGCGCCCTCGGCGACGATTATCTCGTGATCTTTGGCGAGTCGACTGTGGGCCTCGACGGCGGCCTCGCGGGCACTCTCCCAGTGATTCTCGTAGTAGCTCCCGGCCTCGAAATGGCCGACAGCGCGGCCGTCGACGATGAGTTGTGACTCGCCACTACCCCGTGGCTTGAGGAGGACTGGGTTCTGGTCGGTCGTTGGCGAGACGCGGGCCGCGTGGGCTTGGACGTACTGAGAGATGCCGATTTCACCGTATGGCCCACCGTCTTGGTCGACGGTTTCGGGCGCTCGCGGGACGACACGAGCGTTGTTGCTCATGTTTTGGGCTTTAAACGGGGCGACCGAGACGCCGCGATCCGAGAGCAGTCGACAGAGCCCGGCGGCGACGGTGCTTTTGCCGACATGGGAGGCGGTGCCAGCGACGAGAATCGTCCGAGCCATCCTCAGTACTCGGTCCCGCGACGGGCGCGCTGGCCCGCGTCGATTGGGTGTTTTTCTTTGCCGATCTGGGTGACGAGGTCGACGTGGTCGTAGAGATAATCGGGCTTGGTGTGGCTCCCCGTGATGACGAGTTCGAGGTTTTCGGGTTTGGTGTCGACCAACTCTTGAACCGTGTCGGGGTCGATCAGTTCGCGGTCGGCCGCATACAGCAGTTCGTCGAGAATCAGCATATGGACGCCGTCTTCGGGTGGGTCCTCAAGATCGAAGGGTTCGGTGAGGTCGGCGTCGGCCGCGGCAGCGATCAGTTCTTTGGCGCGTTCGAGTCCGGCCTGTGCATCATTTTGGTGGTCCGTTTCGTCGCTGCCGTCGGGCAAGGCGTGCCAGCCGTAGTGGCCGGTGTTCTCATACGAGAAGCCCGGCATCGCGGCGATGGCGTTGTACTCGCCGCGAACGTCGTCGACGCTGTCCGCGCCGCCCTTCATGAACTGGAGCATGTGGACCCGAAAGCCGTGGCCAGCGGCGCGAAATCCCATCCCCATTGCGGCGGTCGTTTTGCCTTTGCCGTCGCCCCAGAACAGCTGGACGAGGCCGAACTCCTCGGGCACGCTGGCTTCGATTGGTCGGGCCTCGGGGCTAACGCCTTTGCCGGGTGTGCGACGGTGCTGGGGTTCATCGTCGACGTCTGGGTCCGTGTCACTCATAGATACCAGTTGGTTGGGCTCCGAGGCAATGGCGGTTGTGTTTGAGCCAAATAAGGTATTTGTGCACTTGCATGGGTGAGAATGGCAGTAGTAATTTTGAAGCACCAGAAAGCCCCGACTCGTCTCTTTCAGTCCTAACCACTGCCGGAGGATCAACCACGTTGAGTGGGACTGAAAGGGGCCGCCGTCTCAACGAACCCCGGTGAAGTAAGCACCACAGCGAGTGTAACGAGCGAGGAGCGCAGCGAGCCGCGGGAGTTGAGGCGGCGGGGGCTTTCTGGTTCTCGACGTTTCTTATTCACCTAGCACGCTAGGCAGTAAGTCGAACCACGTAGAGTCGAAAGCCACACAGGGGTCCCAAGCAATCATCCAGTATGACAAGCGAAGGCGAGACTCGGGCCGTCAGCGTCGTCGTCGACGCCAGCCCCGAGGGCGTCCAGAAGTACACCGCCCGCGTGGCCTGCGACGACGGCGAGATCGAATCGGTCGACCCCGGAGCCCTCGAACGCTTCTTCGAGATCGTCGAAGGCGGCGAGGGGAGTCGGTTCGTTCGCACTCGGGCCGTCGACATGACCGGCGAGGCCCGGCATATCGAGGAGCCAACACCACTTTTCAGTGTCCGCTTTACCGAGCCCGTCGACCTCACAGCCATCTCGCTGCATTTCGAGACGATTCTGGATCACGACAGCGAGGACGTCCCCACTGAGTCGCTCCGGTTCAACGCCATCGAGTAGTACCACAAGCATCGAACACCTTTTGAGACGCCGAGCGAAAGGCGGGGTATGAAGCTACTCGTCGTCGGTGCCGGGGAGATGGGTCGGTGGGTGGCCGACACCGTCGACGCGGAAATCGCCTTCAGCGATGCCGACTCCGCAGTCGCCGCCGATGCCGCCGCCGCCCGGCAGGCCCGCCGGGTCTCGCCAGCAACTGACGAGCAGTTCGACGTGGTCTGTCTCGCCGTCCCGATGTCGGCGGTCGACGACGCTATCGAACAGTACGCCCCACTCGCCACCGAGGCCATCTTCGACGTCTCGGGCGTGATGGCTAGCCCACTCGCAGCGATGGCGGATCAGGCTCCCGATCTTGAACAGGCGAGTTTCCACCCCCTCTTTGCCCCGCCACGAGTCCCGGGCAACGTCGCGGTCGTCACCGCCAATGACGGTCCACACCTCCAGTCGATCCGCGAAGCAATGACCGACGCCGGAAACACGGTCTTCGAGACGACCCCCGAAGAACACGACGACGCGATGGAAACGGTCCAAGCCAGCGCCCACACGGCCGTGTTGGCCTACGGACTCGCAGCTGACTCGGTCCGCGAGGAGTTCGCCACCCCCGTCTCTGCGAAACTCGAAGAGATCGCAACCACCGTCACCGAGGGCGACGCTGGGGTCTACAGCGAGATCCAGTCGACCTTCGACGGCGCGGAGGCGGTCGCCGAGGCCGCCAAGCGGATCGCCGAGGCCGACGACGAAACGTTCGCCGAACTGTATGACGATGCCAAAACCAATATGAACGCAACCGGCCGGGAGCGCCACCAGTGATCGACCGCGAGGCAGTTCGCTCCAACGCAAAGTACCTCCGACAGGTCCGCCCAATCGACCCCGAGGAGATCAGCGAGTATATCGAATCCCAGCCACACCCCGCGGTTGTCAAACAGACACTCCGCGAGGAGGCCTTCGACCTCGGCCTCGTCGAGCGAGAAGACGGGACGTTCGTCCCAGTCGAGGCGGGACCGGTCGACTACCGCCAGTGGGAGCCCGAGGCGTTTCCCGAACGCTACAGTTTCGCCCTCGAAGACCAGTTAGTCAAACGCTACGGGGCGAACTGGCATCGCGGCGACTCGGGCCGAGAGCTTAGAGAGCGCATAACGGGGTTAAAAGAGGACTACTACGCCGGAGCCGACGTCGAGTACGACGAGACTGCGGCGCTGGGCTATGCCATCTACCACTTGCCGGACTACTACGCCGCAGTCGGCTACGACCTCGACACACTGACCGAACGCGGCTTGCTGGACCGCACCCTGCGCGTGCTTGATGTCGGAGCCGGCTCGGGTGGCCCAGCGCTCGGCCTACACGACTACCTGTTCGCCGACGACGAGCGCGGTGACGACGTCTCAGTCGATCCGGAGGCCGCACTGGTCGACTACCACGCCGTCGAGCCGAGCGCCTCGGCGGACATCCTCGAACCGATGCTGGCCGAAACCACGCTCAACTTCCGGTCGACGATTCATCGAACGACCATCGAGGAGTATCTGGTCGACGGAGCAGGGGACGAAAAATTCGATCTGATCTGCTTCGGTAACGTCCTCAGTGAACTCGACGATCCCGTGGCGGTCGTTGAGGATGCCCTCGATCTGCTGGCCGACGATGGGACGCTCCTCGCCCTTGAGCCGGCAGATCTCGAAACCGCTACCGGCCTCCGGGAGATCGAACGCGAAGTCGCACCGCCAGCAAGCGATGTCACGATCTACGCGCCCACACTCCGGCTCTGGGAGGGGAAGGCCCCCTCGGACCGCGGCTGGTCGTTCGACGTTCGACCCGATCTGTCGGAGCCAGCGTTCCAACAGCGACTCGACGAGGGCCAGTCGACCGACGACGTCGACACAGACCCGGGCGCGTTCGTCAACGTCGACGTACAGTTCGCCTACAGCCTCCTGCGGACTGACGGCGAACGCCGGTTCCCGTTCCGGGCCTCGCGGGACCGGCATGCCCAGATGGCGGCGATGGACGATCACGTCACCGACCGAATCAATCTCCTCGCCGTGAAACTCAGCCACAACCTCAGCGATGGCGGCAACCCACTGTTCAAGATCGGTGACGGCAGCCAACAGGTCGACCAGTACGCCGTCCTCACCAAAGAGTCCGGCCTCAATCGTGATCTGGAGGACGCTCCCTACGGTGCGGTATTGGAGTTCGAAAACGTGCTCGTGCTCTGGAACGACGACGAGGAAGCCTACAATCTGGTTGTCGACGCCGAGACAGTGGTCGACTCGGTATCGGGCTACTAATCGGCTCGTTCAGCCACTGCTGGGCGAGTATCCGCCGGTCGGTACCGGTCGATACCGAACACGACGAGCGCGACGACCAGTGCAACGACGACGACCCACTGATCTGCCGAGACGTACCAGCCGGGGGTTGGCGGTCGCCACGGCGGCAGCGGAAAGAGATACGTGTTCGTGAGCATCAGTCCATCGGCGTAGCGTTGAGGAAGGTCGACAACAAGATGCGAGAGCGAACCACTGAAAAGTAATACAAAGGCCCGTCGCTGGTTTTTGCCGTGTTCGAACAGCAGTGCACCGATGGCCGACAGCACAACGACTCCACCGAGGCTGTTGATACCGCTCCACTCGAAGGGGACCCCCGTAGCGGCGGTAATGAGCTCCTCGGAGACCACCAGATCGAGTCGGTCGAGATCCGGCAGTATCGAGCCGACGATCCCGACCGCGACCCATTTCGCATCGAGCCAGTCGACGGACCATCCCACGACCGTGAACAGTGCGTAGGCCAGAAACACGTGGGTGAGCCACTCGGCCATCAGCGATCACCCCGGGGAACGAACGTCAGGTCCCGAACGTCGACCTGCCAGTGCCACAAAAAGATACCCGCAGCGAGCAGGCCACCGAGGAGTGAGGCGACATAGACGTACTGAAAGTCGGTTGTATCTCGGTAGTCGACCACGATCTCAGTGGCGTCGATTACAGTCGACTGCTCGGCGAGCACGCCGAAGACCTGAATCGAACCCCCCTCACGGACCGAGTCGGTGACCGACTCGGGGACTGATTCGACAGTAAATTCGAGTTCTGGATCAGTACCAGCAGTGATCACGAGGCGCTGGCTGGCGCGGTCGACTGACTCGACATCGCCGAACAACAGCACCTGCTGGCCGTCGTAGGCGGCGGGCTCGACCGCGATCTCCTCAGTGTCGGGATACGTCCAGCGATCCGCCTCCGCATACAGCACACAAAGGCCGACCGCCGCACAGACCAATAGATAGATGGCCGCAAGTCGATAGCCCCGTTTCATTACCGATTCGTACTACCACGTTCGGAGACACATATATAAACGGATGCGTTTCTGCTCGGGATCAGACACCGACGGCGGCTGAATCGTCCGCAGGTTCTTAGCCCGTCGACGCCCTACTGGAAGTATGTCCACAGCACGAGCGACGTTCGGCGGCGGCTGTTTCTGGTGTATCGAAGCCCCTTTTAAGGAGTTGGCTGGTGTTCGAGCGGTTACCTCGGGCTACGCTGGCGGCGACACCGAGAATCCGAGCTACCGAGCGGTCTGTTCGGGCTCGACCGGCCACGCCGAGGTCGTCCAGATCGAGTACGATCCGGAGACGGTGAGCTACGTCGACCTGCTGGAAGTTCTCTTTACGGTCCACGATCCGACCCAACTCAACCGTCAGGGGCCGGATGTCGGCAGCCAGTATCGGTCGGCGATCTACACCCACTCCGAGGAACAACAGGAGCAGGCCGAAGCGTTCATTGAGGAACTCGAAAACGAGGGCGTCTACGACGACGAAATCGTCACGGAGGTCGAACCCCTTGAGACGTTCTACGAGGCCGAGGCCAAACATCAGGACTACTACGAACGCAATCCCAAGCAGTCGTACTGTACGTTCCACATCCCGCCGAAACTCGACAAGGTCCGCCACAAGTTCGCGGATCGACTCAAAGACCAGCCGGTTCACTGAGCCGCGGCCGTCGACTCCCGGTGACTGATACAGTCGGTGAGCGATTCGGCATCGAGACTGGCTGGCAGTTGGTGTGTCGACCCGTGAGCACTGTCGTCGGTAGCCCGGATGTGGGTCCGAAGGGCGTTGACCGCCCGAAAGCCATCGGTGGTATCGTAGACCCCCAACCGCGAGGTCCCACAGATCGGACACTGCCATCGGTAGGTCCTCGTCTCGGAGTGGGTTTTGTTCTTGGCCGACTGAAGTCGTTCCATGTTGTCGACCTGTAGCGCCGATGGCCGGAGAAGCTACGCTGTTGTATTATCAGCCTTTTATATAGTAGCCGACTCCGGCGTGGCCATCAGCGTCGACTCGACGAGCGCGTTGTGGCCCCGCCGCAACAGGTTCGACACCGACTGCTGGGAGACCCCGAGTTCGTCGGCGACCGCCTCCAGCGACGCTGCTCGTGGACTTTCGAAGTAGCCCACCTCCCAGGCGGTGCGGAGGGCGTCGGCCTGTCTGTCGGTCAGTCCGTACTGTTCGCCGTTCAGCGGTTGGGAGAGTTCGTGGAGCCGAAGGAGTTGAAAACCGACGTCGATCTCGGCACAGTAGTCCCGGAACGCCCCCAGCGCCTCGTGGCCGTCGAACCGCATCTGGAGCCGCCAGTGGTCGACCGTCCCGACGGCCTCCAAAATGACGGCGTTCATCTGGGTCGACAGATAGACGACCGACTCGACGTTTTCGGTCCACTCGGCCCGGTAGAGCGTGGCGTCCTCGAAGCTATCGAGCTGGCGGAGCCCCTGTACGGAGGGGTCGGCGGCCGCCGCGTCCTCGAAGGCCTCGACGTCGACCGCCGACACCCAGAAGTAGGGCGTCAGCACCGAGTCAGTGGCGACGACACGCTCGACTTCAATCCGCGCACCCGGCAGCACAGTCAGCGTTTCGTGGAGGGCAAACGCGTGGGCAGGCACCTGAAACTCACCGAACAAACTCATTGGGAGCCACAGGCCGTCACCTCGGATAAGTCTCACGCACAGGTGGGTTCGGCGACTGTATTCAGTCGGCAGTCGACCCAGCCAGCGTCGGCGTCGACGCGAGCCGCCGGACGGCCGGAAGCGCGACTAAAGCGATCCCAATCTCTAGGCTCCCGACGACCAGAAAGGCAGTCAGATAGTCGGTGGCCGAGCCGACGATCCCGCCGATCAGAAACCCGGTCAAAAATCCCAGACTCCCAAAGACGTTGAAGCCACCCATTGCGACCCCTCGCTCGGCCGAGTCGACCAGATCAGTCACCAGCGCCATCGTCGCTGGGGCGACAAACGCTCCGGCGACCCCGACAAGCACCATGAGTCCCATTGCGAGTTCAACGCTGGCGGCCAACCCAACCGCAATGATCGTGACTCCGTACCCAATCGAACCAGCGACGACCGGCACAAACCGGCCGATCCGGTCCGACAACGAGCCGAGTGGGTACTGGAGCAGTGCGAACGGAAAAAAGAACAGCGCGAGTGCGATGCCGACCCCCGCGGCATCCAACCCGAACACATCGCCGAAGTAGAACACACCCACAAGTGAGAAGAACCCGGCAGTAAGTCGGTCGATGAAGCCGAAAGCGTAGGGAACGCCGAGGGCAGGCGTCGACCGAAGCGTCGCCATCGCGGTCCCGAACCCGCGGCGGTCGCTGGCGGTCGACGCCGTTTCAGTATCAACGGTATCGGAGACAGTCGACGCCAACAGGCCCGCGCCGGCGAGCACCGCGGCTCCAGCATAGACTGGCCCAAAGGGGTCGACCGCCGAGAGTTGACCACCCGCGACCGAGCCGAGGGCCGCCCCGAGACCGATGGCAATCCCCGCCGCGCCCATGTTTCGGCCATTGCCACCCGAGAGATCCATTAACATCGTGATGCTCAGCGAGAACGCGCCAATCGTGAACGCACCGCCCAACACACGGACGACGAGTGCGCCCCGAAAGCCAACGCCGAGCGTCGGCAGCAACGCCAACAGGAGATAGCTGACTGCGCCGCCGACTGCACCGGCGAGAACAAGGGGCGTTCGTCGACCCAGCGCGTCGCTCGCGGCTCCCCAGACGACCGCAAACGCGACGAAAGCCCCGAACTCGGCGACCAGAAACCACATCCCGGCCTGAATTGCCCGCGGCGCGCCGAGGGCGACGATCAGTCCATCGAGACCGGGATACAGCAACACCTGCGAGACGAGCACCGCCCAGACGACGACCGCCAGCCGAAGCCGGGCGGTGCCGAGGCTTCGACCGACGCTGCGGAGGCTCCACTCTCGTCGACTGGTCGCTGGCTGGTCCATGATGAGACGTTAGGAGAGATCAACGGTCGGCGTACTGAAAAAGGCCGTCTCATAACCCTCGTGGCGAGCGACCTGTGTCGGCGTTGTTACCTCGACTGAGAGAGCTTCCTGACCGGTCAGACCGGGTGCGCTGAGACCGTAGTGGAAGCCGATCTCAGGGTCGAGTGCCGGTGTGAGCGACTCCGAAAGCACGGTCTCACCGTCGGTGCCGTCGACAGTCGCACTGAGGCCCATCCCGGGAACGACAAACTCGTTGTAGCGCGTTGCGGTGGTCACTGCGAGATACGGCGACTCACCGAACCGGTCGGCCTCCAGCAGGCTCGCCCGGTAGCGAATATCGTCTGCGAGCGCCTCGCCCATCGATGTGCCACCTAACTCTCGGACTGTCCCGAGCGAGAGTCCACCCATCTCCATCGGGTCGACAGCGCCCTCCTGGCCGGCTTGGTCGTCGTACTGCTGGAAGTCGAGTTCGTTGCGGCCCGACTCGCTGTACTCGAAGTCGATTGCGACCGTTTCCGGCTCACTGAGTCGACCCTCGAAGGAGCCGAACCGATCTGCGGTGACACCACCGACAGTCACCTCGGCGGTGTAGCTCCCGTCGCCGTCGAGATGGTAGTTATCGCCGTAATGGAACCCCATCCGCTGGGAGAGCATCGGATAGATGGTTTCGCGGTTGTTCACGTTGTTCCCGCCAGTGACGGCAATGTTGACGCTCGAAACGGGGAGCACAACCCCACTGTCGGCGTCCCGAACCGCGGCCATCAGGTGGACCGCGTCGTCGGCCTCGACCTCGAAGATGCGGGCCTCGTACCCCTCGCCGTCCTCGCTGCGGAACACCCGCCAGAATCGGTGCGGAAAGGTGTACATCAGTTGGACGCGTCGACCACCGCTGGTCGTTCCCATCCCGGCCATTTCCATCGCTTCGGTGTGAGTTGGCCAGTAGATGGCCTCGGGGCGGGGGTCGACCAGCGCTGGCTCCCGGCCGTAGGTCGTGTCGGCGGCGGACTCGAAGGCGTCGACACAGCCTGCGGCCGATGTAGTCAACCCTGCCGCAGTCGCTGCGAGAAACTGTCGTCTGTCCATATCGACGTTTGGTTACACGGCTTCATACAGATTCTGATCGCTCCCACTGAGTGGGACTGAGCAGAACGGGTTTTGAGGCTGGCGTCCCTACCCCGCCTATGGAACTCCCGGGACCGAACGCCTCGCGTCGACGCTTCCTGAAGGCGGCCCTCACGGTCGGTGGAGCGAGCGCACTGTCGGCCTGTCTCGACCGGTTCAGCGAGGAGCCGATTCCACAGGGTACCGACGACCCAACCTCGTTTCCTGACCGGCAGTTCGCCTGGAACGACAGCCTCGAACGCGACGACCACGGCAACGTCGTCCTCCCCGAACACCACCTCTTTGTATACCTGAACTACGACGGCGAGGCAGGCAGCGAGGGAGTGCCGACAGCCACCGACCGCGAACAGTTGGAGACAGCCCTCCGGACCATCGAGCGTGCCTACGAATGGAGCAACCGGGGCGTCGTCTTCGACCTTTCGTACTCGCCGGCCTACTTCGACCGCTTTGAGGAGCCACTGCCCGACTCGGTCGACCTCCCGTCACCCGAGCGACTCACCCCGGTCGACACGCCCACGCTCGACGAGCAGGACGCCCTGCTGCATCTCGCCTCGGACCGAAGCGACGCGCTGCTAGCTATCGAGGAGACACTGTTCGCAACTGGTGACGACGCTCCCGACACGCTGAATGGCGTCGACGTAGCGGGTCGACTGAGTGACGTGTTCACGGTCGACGACCGCCGAACCGGGTTTATTGGGCCGGGACTCCCGGCAGCCAATCAGGATGGCGTCGCTGGGATTCCCGACAACGGGCCGGTTCCCGAGGAGTCGCCGCTTTTTATGGGATTCAAGGCCGCCTTCGCCGGGAATCAGGCCACCGAGGAGTACGTCACGATTTCGACGGGACCGTTTGCCGGTAGCACGACCAAACACGTCGCCCGGCTTCGCCAAGAACTCGACAAATGGTACGGCGAAAACAGCCACGATGACATGGTGAGCAAACTGTTTAGCCCGCGTCACGCCGAGTCCGGCGCGGTCGAAGGTGTCGGCGAGAACCTCGGCGATCACAGCGGGATCACCGACGAGATCTACGAGCGAATCACCGAGACAGCCGAAGAGTTTGGCGTGGTTGGTCACGCCGAGAAGGCTGCTAGAGCAAATCGGGACGCCGAGGGCAACGTCCGAACCTTGCGTCGACACGTTGAGTCGACTGACGACGACACTGCGAGTCTTCAGTTCCCATCGCTCCAGCAGGGGATCAGTGAGTTCAACGCGGTCCAAGAGGCGATGAACGGCACGGATATCGTCGCGGAGAATCCGGCGATCAAGCCGCGGGTGAAAAACGGAATCTTTCGCTACGTGTTCGTTCAAAACAGGGGCAACTTTCTCGTGCCGCCGCGGTCACTCCGGGCGTTTCCGACGTCGACCGGCGATGCCCCAGCCGAGCAGTAGCGGCCTGTCGTTCTACAGTGCGTTCTCGATAGCGCTACTGATGGCGTCGTAGCTTGCAACACTGTCGAGGACCGTGCCGTCGACCCGAGCACCGGGTGTCCCACCGATACCCAGCTCTTGGGCTCGATTGCCGTTGGCTTCGATGACCTGTTGATACGTTCCGTTACTGGCGTCGCTCAACACCCGACACGGGTCAGCACCGACCTGCTCGGCGAGGTCGCCGATCCGTTGCCATGAGTAGTCCTCTTGATTTTCGTAGGCCGCCGTGGCGAACTCAAAAAAGGTCTCGTCATCGTACTCAGCTTGGATACTCCGGGCGGCGTTTGCGACCGGTTCGTTCCACTCGCTGTTGACAACGAGAAAATCATAGCGTTCGAACTGCACGTCGTCACCCGCATACTCCGATTCGAGTCGATCGAGATCATTCAATACGAAGGTTGCACAATGCGGGCAGGCAAAGTCCTCAAACAGTTCGACGGTAATCGCCGCGTCGTCGCCTCCGAGAGTCGGCTGTGGTAACTCGTCGACCGGCTCGCGGTCGGTCAGCTCACAGCTGTGAGAGGTGTCAGCCGCCGAGTTGCCGCCACCGAGACAGCCCGAAAGGCCGACTGTTCCAACCGCAACTGCGCCCGTCGCCGCGAGATACCCACGCCGAGTTTGATCCATACTCGTTCCTAGGTGGCCGAATATATATGCCCACTGTCATTGGGCCCGTGAGACCGACTCAAACCGGGGACAGCGTCGACCAGACGGCCGTCGGCCCGCTACTGTCCGGCGGTAGTACTATGTTTCGTGTCTGCATATACCATGGTATGCCGACAGTCACGTTTCGTGGCCGGGAAATCGAGTGCAACGAAGGCGAGACGCTCCGCGATGTGTTACAGGATGCCGGGCTGACGCCACACAACGGAAAAACGAAGACGTTCAACTGCAGGGGGTTTGCCTCCTGTGGCACCTGTGCAGTTGCGGTCGACGGCGAGGTCAGCGACGTGGGACTCCGTGAGAAGGGTCGACTGCTTGTCCCACCGCATCATCCGAACTACGACCTCCGGCTATCCTGCCAGACGAAGGTTATAGGCGATGTCCGCGTCGAAAAGTATCCCGGCAACTGGGGCACGAAGATCGCCAAGGGACCACTGCCGCCGGTCGACGAGGTCGACTCCGCAGAGACCGACCCCGCAGAGACCGACTCCGCAGAGTTCGACTCGGAGGCCAGCGAAGCGACCGTCGACTGACCGTCGACGATTTCGAAGGATGCGGCGTGCCGGTGAAGACGTACTGCTGTTAGTTCGTTGATTGGGGGAGTAGTATCGTCGCCTTACCGCCTCCACCGTCAGACTGCGTTTCAACGGAGAGTTGTCCATCGTAGTACTCAATGAGCCACTTCGAGAGCCAGAGTCCGAGACCGCTGCTGTGCTGTAGTTTCGTCTCGTCTTGATCGTTGTTGATAAGCAGCTGTTCGTCCTCTGGAAACCCGTCTCCATTATCGCAGATCTCAATTCGTACCATCCCGTTTGCTCGTGAGCCTCGAACAGTGATCTCCGGTGGATCGCCCCCGTATTCGCACGCGTTTTCGACTAACTCCGAGATCGCTTCTTCGATATAATCGCCCGCGAGAACCGAGAGCTCAGCCGAGATATCCAGCGTCAAACTCATATCCGGATACGACTCTTCCCACTCGCCACGCGTACTGTCGAACACCGAGACGAGGTCAATCGGGTACGTCTCTGCGTCTTGGTCGACCAACTCATCGATAACCTTGATTTTCGTCTGTGTATCAGAGAGGTCCGAACCGATATCGGCCACCTTCTGACCGAGATCCGTTCTGTCCGACGCTGTGATCTCAGCATCGCTCCGCAACTGCTCTCCGTAGCCGAGTAACATCTGTGCTGAATGTCGGAGATTGTGACGCACGAATCGGTTTACAACCGACGCTTTCTGGCGTTGCTTCGCAACGGTGCGAGCACGAATCCGACGCACGTCATGAAACCCAATCAGCACGTGTGCAAATGCGCTCACACCGACGATGATCCCCCCGGAGAGCAGCGGGAAACGTACCTGTCCGCCTGCTGCGATCTGGAACGTGATCACTAACCCCAAGACGGCAGTTGTAACGACGACTCCGAGTGTATTCCACCCTGCGACACGAAGGAGATGATCCGAATCAACAGTACTGCGATACAGTACCAGTCCACCCACACCGAACGCACCACCAAGTACGAGTATTGCACCGGCAATGATAATTCCAGGGAAACTAGTTGTACTGCCGGCAAAATACTGAACGACAATATATATCAAACCAATTCCAGTTATACTAATTATTGATGCCGCAAAAATACGCTTCCAATTCATATCGGATTATTATATTCTATATTAAAAATTGTACTGGTTAATTTATAATATAATTTATATATTTTGAACAGTCTCTACTCGGAGCCCAACTTCTTCATTGGTAATACAGTTTTCAGTAAAGCAGTTGATCGTCGCCGTCGACCATATATACGGTCCGGGCGGCGATGTTGACCGCGTGGTCGCCGACGCGTTCGATATCCCGCACCGTCAGGAGGCCATGCGAGGCCGCGGTGCGCGTCGACTCCCGGTCGCCAGCCTCGGCATCATCAGCCAACAGTGACCGGATAATCCGCTGGGTGGTTCGGTCACAGGCCGCATCGAGGTCGTCGTCCCGTGCGGCAACCGCCCGACAGGCGTCGGAATCGGTCGACTCGTAGGCGGCAATCGCATCCTCGACCATCTCGCGGGCGTCGCCGCCGAGGGACGCGATGTCGACGGCGGGATGAATTCCCTCGCGTCCGGCGCGGGTGTGTTCGGCGAGGTTCGTCGCGAGATCCGCGATGCGTTCGAGGTCGGTGATGATTTTAAACGAGGCCGTGATGCGTCGGAGATCGCCCGCGACCGGCTGTTCGAGCGCAATGAGGTCGATACAGGCGGCTTCGAGTTCGAGATAGCGCTCGTTGATCTCACTGTCGCCGTCGACCACCTGCTCGGCGAGTCGACGGTCGCCGGTGGCGGCGGCCCTGAGAGCGTCATCGTAACGGTCGACGACCAACTCGGCCAACAGGACGACCTCGGTTGTGAGCCACGAAAGCTGGTCGTGGTAGTCGGTCCGTGACATTGCTTAGCTGAACTGGCCCGTGATGGACTCCACGAGGCAGTCAGGGGTACTGCTCGATTCCTCGGTTGTGCTGAGTGAGTTGGACTGTTGCGTTGCCATATATGGCCTCCATAGCGGGTGACGAGGGCGATCCCCGACAGTCGGTCGAGTGAGCGGTGTCGCTGCGCGTCGACTATCGCTACCACGAGACCTCTTAAATGAGCTGCTAAGTGTGGTATTGAGAGGTACCGAGCCGACAGTAGGTTCGGGTGACACCGCATCCAGAGGCAAATCTATATAGTACTATATTGATGTTGTGAGGATATATACTACTCATAGCATCGTATTTTTACACCGTATCCAAACGTACTGGTGATGGCAGGTAATGACCACACCCGTTCTCCCGGCTCGGTATCACGACGTAAATTCCTCGTCGGCGCTAGCTCTGTCGGTGCCGTTGGCATCGCAGGCTGTACCAGCACCTCCGGCGATGGTGGTCTCGGTGGCGGCGACGGCGACAGTGGCGACGGCCCCTCGGGAGAGGTCATCGTTACCGGGTCGAGTACGGTGTTTCCGGTCTCCGACGAGATGGCCGAGCGGTTCATGGACGAAAACGACAATGTCAATGTGATCACTGACTCGACCGGCAGCGGTGGCGGCTTCGCCAATAACTTCTGTCCCGGCTCCTCGGACATCAACGGTGCCTCCCGCCCGATCAAGGACGCCGAAATCCAAAGCTGTGATGAAAACGACGTCGAGGCCGTCGAATTCCAGATCGCCGGCGACGCCCTGACGATGGCGGTCAGCCCCGAAAACGACTGGGTCGACAGCATGACCTTCGACGAGCTGGCCCAGATCTGGAACGGCGACGACCCCGCCCAGACGTGGGCCGACGTCAACCCCGAATGGCCCGACGAGGAGTTCGAACTGTTCGGCCCCGACGACACCTCCGGAACGTTCGACTGGTTCACCGAGAACGTCGTCGGCGAGGCCGGCAACCACCGCAGCGACTACGAGCCGACCGAGGACGACAACACGATTATTCAGGGCATCTCGAACAACGAGTACGCGATTGGCTACTTCGGCTACGCCTACTACCAGGAGAATCAGGATATGCTCAAAGCGCTCAGTATCGCTGAAACCGCGGACAACGAGCCAGCGGCCCCGAGCTTGGAGGCTGCACAGTCTGGCGACTACCCGATGGCCCGGCCGCTGTATATCTACGCCAGCGCCGACTCGCTCAGCGAAAAAGATCAGGTCTACGCGTACACGGAGTACTATCTCGAAAACTCCAGTGCGGAGTTCATCGCCGACGACATCGGCTACGTCCCCTCCAATCAAGAGCAAGTCGACGAGAACCTGTCGACGCTCGAAGAGTACGCCTGAGGTCGACAACACCCGAACTTCGGCAACACGCGTGAGTTCAACAACACGTCCGCTTGCGCCGCCGTCGCTATCGCATCACGAATGAATTAAGACTACCACACAATATCTATGAGTCACTTATGAATGGCGAGTCAGCGTTGACGCGCGGGGCGACCGACCGCGACGTCAAAGAAAAGCTGGTCGGTGTGTTGTTGTTTTCCTGTGCAGCACTGACCATATTCGTGACCGCAAGCATTCTGTTTACGCTTGTCTACGACACAGTCACGTTCTTCGGGTTCGAAGAAACGTCGATCATCGGCTTTCTGACCGAACTCGAATGGGAACCGAGAAACGGATTTTACGGCGTCTGGCCGCTCGTGAGTTCGACGCTGATCGTCACCGTCGTCTCCGCGCTGGTTGCGATTCCAATCGGCACGGCGGCGGCCGTCTACCTCTCGGAGTACGCGAGTCCGAAAATGCGGTCGGTGATCAAACCTGCCCTCGAAATCCTCGCGGGCATCCCGACAGTCGTCTACGGCTATCTCGCATTGGTCTATCTGACGCCGTGGCTTCGAAGCATCGGCCTCCCGTTGGGAAGTTTTAATCTCCTCAGTGCGTCGATCATGGTCGGGATCCTCATCGTGCCGATGGTCTCGTCGCTCTCCGAAGACGCGATGAGCGCCGTCCCCGATTCGCTCCGACAAGCAGGCTATGGACTCGGCGCAACCAAGTACGAAGTGTCGACGCGAATCGTCATTCCGGCCGCAGTCTCGGGGGTTTTCTCGTCGTATATTCTCGCCCTTTCGCGGGCCATCGGCGAGACGATGATCGTCGTCATGGCCGGCGGCCTCCAGACGAATCTGTTCGATCCGCTCGATCCGTTCGGCAGTTTGGCCGGGTCGGGCCGGACAATGACTGCCGCGATGGTCAACGCCGTCACGAGTGACGCCACCGGTGGCTCACCGGAGTACTACAGCATGTTCGCCATCGGCCTCTCGCTGTTCGCTATTACGTTCCTGATGAATCTCGCAAGCAACCGAATCGCCGCACGATACCGTGAGGTGTACCAATGACCGACCGACACGTCCCCAACCCCTCCGAGGTGACCGTCTAATGGCCAGCGAAACACCGACCTCCGAGACGTGGTTCGGCTCCGCGGAGAAGGTCGGTCGACTCCGTGGGCGCGTCTTCAAGTGGACCTGTCTCGGTGCGACCGTGCTCACGCTGGCGCTGATGCTCGTCTTCCTGCTGTACGTCGCAAACGACGCGTTCAGGCCGTTGTCGGCCGATCCGGGCTGGCTCGCAACGATGGGACTCACCGTCGTCGTTCCCATTGCCCTGCTCGCGGGCTACTACTACCGCCGCGACCGGTCGGCCGGTCAAGTCGCCTACACGGCCCTCGGATTGCCCGTGCTCGTGGCGCTTGCCTCCGGCGGTCTCTGGCTGCTGTTCCGCCACATCGTTACGCCACGCGAATGGTTCGTCTTGGTCGTCTCTATCGTCGTTGCGGGTGGCATCGTTGTTGGTCACTCGCGGGTGCGACACGACGCAGTCACCGAACGACTCGTGGTGACCGTGCTCGTGCCACTGCTTGTGGTCGTCGGGATTCCGACGGTCGTCCCCGGCCTTGGTCAACTCCTGTATCTCCTGCCGGTCTTGCCGAACACGTTGTTCTCGTTGCTGCTCGGATTCGTCCTGCCGGTTGCGGCGGTCGTCGGGTGGCGCATTCGAGACGTTCGGGACGATGACCGCGACGGCGCTATCGCCGCTGGGATCACTGCCGTTGGTGGACTCGCCGGATTGGCCGTCGGTCCACTGGTCGGAATCCATCCGACGAGTTGGTTCGTTTTCGCCGCGCCAATCGTCGGCGCACTCGTCGTCTACGTCGAACACGTCGTCCGAACCGACAAGGGCCGCTCGGGGCTCGCGTTCCCCGTTGTCGTCGCCGCTGGCATCGCCGCCGGACTGGCCGCCACCCAACTGCTCGGCTTTGCCGGGCCCAACGCGTGGCTCGATATGCAGTTCCTCACGAGTCCCCACAGCACGACGCCGACTGATGCCGGGATCTATCCGACGCTCGTCGGCTCGGTGCTCATCCTCATCGTGATCGTTCTGTCGGCGTTCCCGGTCGGGATCGGCGCAGCGATCTACCTCGAAGAGTACGCCACCTCACAGGGCCGCTTCGGAACGGTGATGGAGCTGATTCAGGTCAACATCGCCAATCTCGCTGGCGTTCCGTCTATCGTCTACGGTGTGCTCGGACTGGCGATCTTCATCAACCTCATCGGGATGGGTCGCGGGACGGCGGTCGTCGCCGGCTTCACTGTTGGCTTGTTGATCCTCCCGATCATCATCATCTCGACCCAAGAGGCGATTCGGGCGGTTCCCGACTCCCATCGGCAGGCCTCCTATGCGATGGGCGCAACCAAGTGGCAAACCGTCCGCAACGTCGTCCTGCCCGAATCGCTCGCCGGGATCTTCACCGGGACGATCCTCGCGCTCGGCCGGGCAATCGGCGAGACGGCACCGCTGCTGATGATCGGTGTTGCGGCAACCGTTCGCGTCTCGCCGGACTCGTTTTTGAGTCGTACCGGTGCGATGCCGCGACAGATCTTCTCGTGGTCGACACAGATCACGACCGAGTTCCGATACGGCGTGCTCGCGGCGGGTGTCGTGACGCTGCTGGTCGTGCTGTTGACGATGAACGCCGCGGCAATCGTGCTCCGAAACCGCTCACAACAGAACTGATACCCATGAACCCTACAGACAGCTCGACAGATCGAACCATGAGGCGGGTCGAAACCGACGGCGGCGTCTCGACCGCCGACGACGCCGAATCGACCGCCGATCCAACAGAAACCGACAGCGACTCGGAGAAACTCGTCGACGTGTCGTCGTCGTTCACCGTTTCGGACGATGACGAAGGTCGGCCGCAGGCGGCCGAGACGGCCATCGAAACACGCGATCTCGACGTGTATTACGGCGACGAGCAGGCACTGCAGTCGGTTTCGATGGAGATTCCCGAACGCCAAGTCACCGCGCTCATCGGCCCCTCGGGCTGCGGCAAATCCACCTTCCTCCGCTGTCTCAACCGGATGAACGACCTCATCGATATCGCACACGTCGACGGCGAGGTGCGCTTTGAGGGGAAAAACATCTACGACGAGGACGTCGATCCCGTCGCGCTGCGCCGACGGATCGGCATGGTGTTTCAACAACCCAATCCCTTCCCGAAAAGCATCTACGACAACGTCGCCTTCGGGCTCGAAGTCCAAGACGAGGAGGTCACCGACGAAACCGTCCGCCGCGCGCTCGAACGAGCCGCCCTGCTCGAAGAAGTCGACGGTCGACTCGACGAGTCGGGACTCGAACTTTCGGGTGGTCAACAGCAGCGACTCTGTATCGCCCGTGCCATCGCCCCCGATCCTGATGTGATTCTAATGGACGAGCCCGCAAGCGCGCTCGATCCGGTCGCTACCTCGAAGATCGAGGATCTGATCGCCGATCTCTCCGAGGAGTACACGGTCATCATCGTTACCCACAACATGCAGCAGGCCGCCCGCATCTCCGACAAGACGGCGGTCTTTCTGACCGGCGGCGAACTCGTCGAGTACGACGATACCGAAGACATCTTCGAGAATCCCGAACACCAGCGCGTCGAAGACTACATCACCGGCAAGTTCGGCTGATCGGTCGACGGCGGCTAGCGGTTTTACGGCGGCTCGTTTTTGATGGCAAACAGTTCGCGGATCGAGACCTATTGAGTCGACTCGGCGAGTTCTATCGAAAAACAGCGTCAGGTTCGTCGCGTTACGAGACTCCTCCAGTTGCGACTCATCGTCCCCATTTGATCAAAAACATATAAAAATAATACTGGCAAATATCTGATTAATTCAGGTTACTACATACGGAAACGTACCGCTATTAAATCTATATAGTATACCATACGTTACGGTTTATCACATTCCAACTATTACAGAGAAACGTACTAAACACGGTTTTTGAACCCCAGTACAGCGTGATTCGAGACTATGTTGATACCTCTGTGACTACATATATGAGTACATTTATCACGTATCTCTCGTGATAGTATAGTATGGAGACACGGAAAGTTCAGGTGACAGGTGGGTCGACCTACACCGTCTCGATTCCCAAATCGTGGGCCAACGACAACGGGGTGAGCGCGGGGAGCACCGTCGAGTTCTACCCCGAGGGTGATTCGTTGTTCATGACCCCAACCGGCGACGACGACCGGACCGAGGGGACATTGGATATCACGGGTTTGGAGGGGACCGAGCTGATCCGAGCGGTGACGACGATGTACGTCAGCGGGTTCGACGTGATCGTCCTCGAAAGCGCCCGGATCACCAACGACCAGCGGCGGACGATCCGAGAGGCAACACAGAGTCTCGTCGGTCTCGAAGTCTTAGAGGAGACTAAAGGCGAAATCGTCATCCGAGACCTGCTGGATTCCTCGGAGCTATCGATCCACAACGCGGTCACACGCATGCGACTCATTGCCTCGTCGATGCTCGAAGACGCGCTGTTGGCGCTGCGGGATCTCGACCGAGATCTCGCCGCAGACATCATCCAGCGCGACGACGACGTCGACCGACTCTGGATGGTCGTCTCCCGTATTTTCCGAGCAACACTCCGGACCCCGAAGGCGAGTGAGGAACTCGGTCTACCACGCGAGATCTGTTTCGACTACCATTCGAGCGCTCGCCAGCTCGAACGGATCGGTGACCACGCGACCAAGATCGCCCATCTCACGCTCAACATCGAGCGCGAAGTTCCCGAAGAGGTCCTCGAGGCCCTCGACGATCTCCACGAGGAGGTCGTCACTGTTATCGACGGCGGGATGGATGCGCTGTTCACCGACGACAGCGACGAGGCCACCAAGTTGGCCAACGATGTCAGAGAACGTGTTCGGGAGGTCGACGCGACCGCCCGCCGGATCGACGAACTACTCAGAGAGCTCGACCCCGCACGCGCACAACACCTCGGACTCATCGTCGACTCGGTCTCACGAAGCGCCGACTACGGCGGCAACATCGCCGAAACCGCACTCCAAAAGGCCGCCCCGACCCCCGGTTCATCGTCGGCACACACTGAGTGACATCCAGTTTAGTCACCGTCCAGACTCCGTCTCCCCGGTCGACCACAACCGCTGTCTCTTCATTGCTGATCGTCACCTCGTCACTCCGTCGACCGCTGGCGGCTGACTGCCTCGGTCGGCCGTCTCGCTGTGTGGGATACGATCTCCGAGTCGGGGTCGGGTGATTCCTTCGGCGGGAGATAGAAGTAAACGCAGTTGCCACGCCCGCTGCGGCGTTCGATCTTGAGTTCGCCGCCGAGCGATTCGATACACCATTTCATCACGAACAGCCCGACACCGGAGCCATGAGAAGTGGTTGTCGTCTCGGTGTGTTCGGAGAGGGCATCGATCTCCATATCTGGGATCAAGGGACACTCGTCTTCGATCCGGATCTCGACGCGGCCCGTATTGGGTGACTCCTCAATGACGATCCGGACCGATGGCTCGGGCGTCTCGGCGTGGACGATGGCGTTTTCAATGGCATGTGTCAGCGCGTGGTCGAAGGCGTCGTCGACAGCGATCCACATCTCGGTCCGTTCGTCGATTTCGATATTGCTGGGTTCGAACCGCTCGACGGTTTCGGCGACAACGTCGACTGCCGGTCTGCGGGTCCAGTAGGACTGTTCGCGTGTGATCGTGTTCTCGATCTGTTTGACCGACTCCGAGACCCGACTCAGATCCCCTGCGGCGGTCTTGATCTTCTCGGCGGACGTTCTGGCGGCCTCGGTTTCGGCGACGCCAACGACATGGTCAGCGAACCCCGAAATGACGTTGATATCGTTGCGGAGGTTGTGCCGCAACAATCGATAAAACAGACTCACCCGGCGGTCGTTGTGTTTGTATTCGGTAATATCGGTGACTTCACCCAACACGTAGGGTCGACCGTCGATTGCTATTCGGGTGAGGTTGATCGACACCCAGATTAATTCGCCGTCGGCCCGCTTGATCCGCCACTCGAAGGCCTGTGGGGTGTCTTCGGCAGCGGCGATCCGACGGAGCGCCTCCGCCTGCGTGTAGGAGTAGGTGTTGGCACTGACCTCCTCGAAGCTCATCTCGCGGAGTGCTTCGGCCGAATAGCCATACAGCTCCTCTAGCTGTGTGTTGACATCCAGAAACGCGCCCGTCTTCGGATCGTGTAACACGGTCCCGACTTGGAGCGTGTCGAACTCGTCTGGCAGAGTCACTCCGTCACGAGCTGATTGCTGCCGCCCATTAGACATGTATCTTCGTCTACTAAAACGACCACAGTAAATCTCGCTATGAACGCTATATATATCTCAGGTGTGTATATACTGCCAGATCACTGAAAAATGAGACGACAGTCAGAGTCGGACGACGAGTTCGAGCGTGATCAGCAACGTGCAGACAAGTAGGAGGCCAGCGAGATAGCAGACCGGTTTGAGCTGCTCCCAGACCGTGGTGGCCGCAGGCAGCCCACCATCCGTCTCGGACTGGAACTCGTCAGTACTCATCGGTTGAGGGGCCGTACTGCCTGTCGGGTAGCGTCGTCCGATTCGATCTCTGTCACACGCCAGATGTTGCCCCGACCGTGGGCCTGCTGAAGTGTCACTGACACCTGACTGTCGACCCCTAACTCGGCGAGTTTGTCGGTGATCGTCGGACTCTCGCTGTCGCCGGGCTCTGCCCGGCTGCTTGAGAAACTTCGTTCCTCTCTGTTGTCGGCCTGTGGCCGACTGCCAGATGAGCTCCGCTCATCCACGTCAACGACCTGATAGGTCCGACCGGTCTCCGACCGAAGCGTCATCGCACCATACTGGTTGAGTTCGACCGCAACGGTACACGATGTCCGCCGTTCTGACTGGGTGCGACGCATACACGAGTGTCGACTCGGTGTTTATGTAAATCCGACTATGAGTTGTTAGTACCCATCTACAGCAGTATATAAACTATATACAATACGGTCTCGCCGAGGGAATCGCCGAATCGACCCACAGAGCCCGGAAACAGACGTAACGAATCAACCGGAGATCGCAGAACGCTCCGGATTGCTATATACGGGGTCGTACTGCTATATATCACACATAAGTACTCTTACCAGTTTTTAATTCACCTGCGGGGAACCGATAGATCAGATAGCAAATGACTGAATTCTCCGGGGCTATTGACGCGCTTCATGATCGTGTTACTGCGGCCGACTGGGACGAGATTTACATCGTCGGCGACCCACATGGCTGCCGTGCCGAACTCGAAGCACTCTGTGAGAAACTCGGCGTAACCGAGCAGGATCTCGTGGTGTTTGTCGGCGATCTCGTTCGCAAAGGACCCGATAGCAAGGGCGTCGTCGATCTCGTTCGAAACGCGCCGAACATGCTGACTGTGCGTGGAAACAACGAGGAAAAACTGCTCCGTGGCGAGAAAACGATCCCCGAACTCACCGACGAGGATCTGGAGTGGATCGCCTCGCTGCCGGTGGTCATCTCGCTGCCCGAGACGCTCGTCGTCCACGGCGGGATCGATCCACGGAAACCCAACGCCGACCACGATGTCGACGATCTACAAAACACGCGGTCGATGGTGCCCGGCGGGAGCTACGACCCACCCTACTGGTTCGAGCAGTACGAGGGTCCCGAACGCGTCTTTTTCGGCCACACCGTCCTCGAAGCGCCGATCATCCGGGAGCATGCGGTCGGCCTCGACACCGGCTGTGTGTACGGTGGGGAACTCACCGCCTACAACTGGCGAACTGACGAACTCACCGCTGTGGCTTCGGGTGAGACGTTCGTCGACCGGCGAGATGAGAAGTTCATCGACCCAGGTCAGTCGACCGAACCGGACCACCACGCATCTAACCGATGACCGGGCCGTCGAAATCCACTCTACTGCTGGATCAGCTCCAGTCACTACTGCCAGTCTCGTCGCTGCTGGAGTCGGTCGACAGCGATGTAGATACGGACGAGCGACTGCCCACTGACACCACCCAGTCGACAGCCGACCCGGTCGACCTCTCGCCGTCGACGTGGCGGATCGACAGCCCACCGCAAACGCCACCGATTGCAACGGACTCGGCAGAAGACCGGCCCCCAGAGGCCGACTGGAAGACGCTGTGTGCTGACGACGATCAGGACGACGAGGCACTCTCGAACCCGGTCGCCTATCTCAACCGAGAGCTCAGCGAACTCTCTTTCCAGTGGCGAGTGCTGTATGAGGCTCTCGATGACGACAATCCGCCGCTTGAGCGGCTGAAGTTCCTCGCCATCCTCACCAAGAACATGGACGAGTTCTTCATGAAGCGGATCGGCGGCCTCAAACAGCAGATTGCGGCTGATGTGACCGATCAGACGGTCGACGGACGAACACCACAGGAGCAGTGGGAGGAGGCACTCGATTTCGCCCGCCCGATTTTTGAGACTCAATCACGGTGTTATCACGAAGCGGTCAAACCCGCGTTGGCCGACAACGAGATCGAAATCGTCGACTACGAGAACCTTTCGGGCGAGGAGACCGCCGCACTCCGGTCGTACTTCGAGCGGGCAGTCCTCCCGACACTGACACCGCTGACGTTCGATCCGGCCCATCCGTTTCCCTTTATTTCGAATCTCAGCCTCTCGCTTGCGGTGTTGTCGGTCGACGACGAGGGAACCAAGAAGTTTTCTCGTGTAAAGCTCCCGGAGAACCGGCCACGCCTTGTCCCCGTCTCTGGGACTGACGAGATGCCGATCGTTCCAGCCGATGACGCGACCATCGAACACGCCGATGTCGGTCGGTTCGTCCGGCTCGAAAGGGTGATTGCCGCAAACATCGATCTGCTGTTTCCCAACGTTGAGGTGCTCGACTGTTCGACGTTCAGGGTCACGCGGAACGCCGAAGTGCGGCGCAACGAGGAGGTCGCCGAGGGGCTCATCGAGATGATCGAAGACGTGCTTCGACAGCGACGGTTTGCGACGGTCGTTCGAGTCGAGGTTGCAACCGATATGCCCGACGAGGTCCGGTCGCTGCTTGTCGACCAACTGGAGATCACCGAGCGTGAACTGTTCGAACTCCCCGAACCACTGGGTTTCGAGGACTTCTTTCAACTGCTTGAACTCGACAACACCGTTCTCAAGCTACCGTCGTGGGAACCACAGCCTCATCCGCGGTTTATCGGCCACGACAGCGACCGGCCAGACGAACTGTTCGCCGAAATCGCCCGCAATGATATTCTCGTCCACCACCCCTACCACTCGTTTACCGAAACGGTCCAGACGTTTCTGGATACCGCGGCCCACGATCCCGACACCTTAGCGATCAAGGTCGCCATCTACCGCACGGCTCCCGACTCGCAGGTGATTCAGTCGTTGATCGAGGCCGCAAAAAACGGCAAACAGGTCGCCGTCATGGTGGAACTCAAAGCCCGATTTGATGAAGAAAACAACCTCCGGTGGGTCAAACGGTTGGAGGAGGAGGGAATCCACGTCACCTACGGCACGATTGGACTCAAAACCCACAGCAAGGTCGCACTCGCAGTCCGTGATGAGGGAGACGCCGACGATGTCGAACTCTACTCGCATATCGCAACCGGGAACTACCACTCGGAGACTGCCAAAAGCTACGAGGATCTCGGGCTGTTTACTGACGACCGCGACATCGGCCAAGATCTCGTCCAACTGTTCAACTCCTTTACCGGCCACTCCAAACACGAATCCTACCGGAAACTGCTCGTCGCCCCCGAGACGCTTCGGGATCGAATGACCGACCTCATTCAACGTGAGGCCGACCACGCACGGGCGGGCCACCAGGGTCGCATCGTCGCCAAAATGAACGCCCTGGAAGATCCCGACATCGTCAGTGAACTGTACGCGGCCTCACAGGCTGGCGTCGACATCGACCTCATTGTCCGGGGAATCTGTCGACTCCGACCGGGAATCAAGGGACTCAGCGAAACGATCCACGTTCACAGCGTCGTTGGTCGGTTTCTCGAACACTCACGGATATTTAAGTTCGGGAACGGGGGTGAGCCGGAGTACTACATCGGGTCGGCCGACTGGATGACTCGCAACTTGGATCGCCGGGTCGAGGCGGTCACACCCGTTGAGAATCCGACGCTCCAACGCGAGTTAGATGACGTTATCGACTCACTACTCGGGGACAATCGCAAGCGCTGGGAGATGGACGCCACCGGTCGCTACGTCCAACAGCGGCCCGGATCGGGGCCACAACAGATCGCTCACGAGCAACTCATGCAACGCGCACGTGAGGCTGTACCGGAGACGCCGACCGAGTACGAGACCAACGAGCGAGATCAGCGCGAGACCGCTGTCGACCTCGACGAAGTATACTTAGAAGAGCCGTTTGATTCCTGAGATGTTGCGCGTTGATGCTCTGATTCTGCTTTCCGTTAACTGAGTGCTATTAGTTCGACAGTGAGACTGTGGAGAACCAGACATCCCCCTCCCACCTACAGCCGATGGACCAGCCGCACTGGGCGGGACTGAAAGGGGCGAGTCGCTCCGGGAAGACGGCCGACGCAAGCACCGCAAGCCGCAGAGCGGCTGAGGAGCACAGCGAGGCCCTCGACTGGAGCGACTCGGGGGCTTTCTGGTTGTTCACGTCTTGCATGATTTATCAGTCTCTAGAAAGTTGGAATTTATCGATACCACCACTATGAATCTAATCAATGACAGAGTTGATGCTCAGAATGGTGGAAGCCGAGAGGTTGGGGTGGCCCCGCGCTATGAGAATACAATGGCTATTTAAATGAAATAATACAGTACGGCGACTAAGAGAGCTAAAGCCAAATATATCCAAATCTGGCTCAGTCTACTCGCCTTCTCTTTTCTTTGCTTTGATGATTCGGAGGTATCTTGATCCTCCGATTTAGCAATACTACCGTCTAAATTCACGTCTGGAGAGGACTCGTAATCTGGGTCAACACTGTTCCCAACAGTAAGTTTAGGCTCGAAAGCCGTGTAAGATTCTGAACCAGCCTCACTCAGGTCATCACCGATAGAGACATGCGTTGTGCTTTCTTGAGTGGTTTGGGCAACTTCATCGATTACCTCCTCTGTTTCTTTCAACTTCCTGACACCCTCAATACCGAGGTCGTCTGCCACCTCTCTTATTTTCGATGATGGGATCTCGTCACTTTTAAATCCAGATTCGGTGCCGAACCATTTCGACCCCAAGTGCTTGAATACAATCAACCCAGGGCAATCGTGCTTTTCAGGTAGGCGGTGTTCAGAACAAAATACATCACCGCAATAGTTACACTCGTATTGTAAATTACCTTTAGTAGGAGGGTGTCATAGAAAGCGTCACACACGAAGACGCAGGATGTTGGAACTGTGTCTACGAGCGCCAGCATCCTGCAAGAGGAGACTTCTATCGACGAGTTCTTCAATGTAATGGCGACCGAGACGCTCGCGTTGTTCGAGCATCTTGAGTTCGACTTTCTCGAAGAATTCGATGTGTTCGCCCCCGCTCGCCGGGGGCGAACACGAGATCATCACCCACCAGCACTCTTCCGAGCGTTCCTGCACTGCTACTACAAGAACGTCTACGGCATCCGTCCAGTCACGCGAGAACTCCAGAACACGGTCGTCTGGCTCAGCTGTGGCTTCGATCGACCGCCGTCGAGAGACGCGGTCGATCGCTTCCTCACCGACCTCGAACACGTCGTCGACGAGGTCTTCGACCGCCTCGTCGAGCAGGCCGCCTGCCGCGGCCTGCTCGACTTGACCTACTCCATCGATTCCACCGACGTGAGGACGATGCCCGCCGACCAAGACGCGTCGAAAGGCTACGATCCAACCGCCGAAGAGTACTACCACGGCTACGGCTGTACGATCGTCTCGACCGGGCAAAAGATCCCGATTGCCGCGGAGTTCACCGAGAGCAAGCAAGCGCCAGAGGAGACGGCGATGCGCGTCACGTGTGACGCGCTCGCCGTCGAGAAACCGATCTGGATGCTTGGAGACAGCGCCTACGACACGCTCGGCTGGCACGACCACCTGCTGGCCGCAGGGGTCGTGCCAGTCGCTCCGTACAACGCACGAAACACCGACGATCCGAAAGACATCGAGTACAGGGTCGAAGCCCGCATCGACGAACACAGCGAGGACGTTCAGCTGAAGCAATCGACGCTAGACGAGACGTACAACCGCCGGAGTGGAGTCGAACGAACCAACGACGCCGTCAAGGACTGCGGCCTCGGGCACGTTCGCGCCCGAGGCCGCGTCCACGCACGAGCACAAGTGTTCCTCGCGCTGTGCCTTCGTCTCGTTATTGCGATCACCAACGACGAACGCGGAGACAATCCAGGAAGCACCGTCATCACGCTATGAGAACTATTCTATGACACCCTCACACCAATATAAAAATCAGACGCTGGCAAGTGTTCTACAACTACCGCTCGTCGCCGAATACTTCGGTCACGTTCTCGGCGGTCTCGCTCGTCTCGATATGCGAGTACATCTGAGAGGTCGTCTTCGGATCGGCGTGCCGGAGGGTCCGTTGAGCAGCGGCGGCCCCACGTTCTCGATACAGTTTCTCGCCGACGCCACGCCGTGCGCCGTGTAGTGTGAGGTAGTCGCGATCACCGTCGACCTCGATCTCGCCATCCCGGCACAGTCGTTTCAAGATGCTTCGAGCGCCGTTTGTAGACAATGCTGGCGGCACAACCCCAAGGGTTCGACAGTGGTCGAGCAGGCTTCGCTCGTCGTCATCCGGGCGTTCGAACTCATCGGGCAGCACGCGGTACATCGACGGCGCATGATGGGAGATAAACACCGGCCAGTCGTCGCTGGTTGGGTCGACGGCGCGTTTGAGCTGTTCGAGTGGTCGATGCGTCTGGCCGGGCAGTTGGACGGACTCGCGCTGTTGGTTCTTGCCGAGGATGTCGATCTGGTTGTTCTCGATATCGACGTCCGACCATCGAATGCCGTTGCGTCGGTCGTCCCGAGAGTCCGCTAATATCTCGCCCCCGCGTGCGCCCGTGAAGGCGATGACATACACCAGCGCCTTGTCTCGGAGTTCGACGACCGCGCCAGTGCCTTTCTCGTCGATGGCCTCAGAGGCCACCCGGTCGACGTGATCGAGCAGCGCCCGCCGCTCGGTCGGCGACCAGAACTGCTGGTTGCTGCTGTTCGCGGAGGGTCGTTCGGGCAGCTCGTCTTTGGAGATCTCCTTTTGGGCTGGGTTCTCGGTGATCTTGTCCCACTTGAGACAGTGATCGAGGAACGCCGAGACGTTATCGTAGTAGGCCCACGCTGTTGAGGCCGTGATTCCGCTGGTGTCGTCGGTCTCGGTCGACTGCCGGGCGTTGACCCGTTGCCGGAGGTAGCCAGCGTACTCGGCCATCGTTGCTTTGTCGATGTCGGCCAGTGTGGTCTCGCCACGGCCACCCGCCCAGTCGACCCAGTGGCCCAGCACGTACTCTAAGTTTGATTTGTAGTTGCCGGACTTCGAGCCACGCTGTAGGAACTCGTCGACGGCGTCTTCGAGGGGCTCTGCCCCCGGAGTAGCGTCTCGCTGAGTGGAATCCATCTTCTCGGCTTACCCTACAGCGTCGCCCCTAGTAAATCTACTGTGTATTACCGGAGTAATGCACAGTGGCCTGAATTCGGTATTGTGGTTTTGTAGAGTTGGAGTAGAAGCGTTCTGGTAGGAGAATACGGCATTTGAGTGGTTTCGGTGGCGTGGTGTAAAGTGTATGCAGCTATATGGAATCTTTCGGCCCAGCTAACCGAGAAACGCCTTAGATAAGCATAACTTGAATTCACGGTCCAACAGCTGAAACAACTGATTAGCACCCACATATCACAATCTCGACACTGAAAGCTACCAGTTTACTAGAGTGAACTGAGGTCTCGCTGCTCTGGATCAGAGCCTCTGTCGACGCTGAATTTCTTCTTTGGATTCTTGATCTCGCCATCTTCCAAGCAGGCCACCAACCATCCGCCACGACGATCGGCGTCGATGTGGTCGAACGGGAAAATTACTTGATCAGCCAATCGTTCGAGGACAACCCGCAGTGAGCGACGGAACACATCACCGGTCGGTTCATCTAACATCTCTGGATCGGCGAGAACGTAGATCGTGGCATCTTTCTCCCACTCTAGCTCCCGCGAGTCGAAGTCGACTTCTTGGGCGAGGTCTTTCGCATCTTCGCCGAGTGGGGTTGCTACGTCGCTGTCGGGATCGTTGAGGCCATTGGCACAGAGAAGCATCCACTCGTCGGTGAACATCTCACACCAGTTTCTCGCGTGCGTATGTAATGTTGAGATCTGGCAAGTCGCAGCGAGAAGCGCGTAGGTGTGAGCGTCCGAACTCATTCAGTCGTTAGTTGGTGGTAGTCGCATTAACATGTGACTCTTATCCAAGATAGCGAAATAGCGGTCTATTCAGAAGTCGACAAATAGAGCCGTGCAAGATACAGAGGCTGTATTTTGCACACGCTGGGCAGATATGTTTAGAAGTTGTCAAAAACCAAGTTGTGATCGACAGCTCTGGGTCACCTGCTTGTCTACCACCACTCCAGTCGGAGAGTTTGTTCACCCCATTATTGCTACCTGCCGTCTCCGTCGAATGGTGGCAACAGGAACAGTGATTCAAATATTTTCTTTTGGCCCAAGCGGAGGTGCTGATGGAATGTCGGCGGTGTTACGCCGAACAGTGTTGCCAACTCCTCACCAGATACATTACGAGGCCACTCAAAATAGCCCGAGCGGACCGACGTCTCAATTACAGCCCGTTGCCGGTCAGTCAAGTCGCTCGTGAGTTCGACCCGTTCGGGGGACTCTGTACTCCGTGATCGTTGTCGACGTGAGAGGAGTTCGACAGTCGGGTATTGCTGTTGGATTCGATCAATGATTCGACGGGCGGGGACGGTGGTCGGAAGGTGGATCGTCATCTGAAGTGATCCATCCTTGATATTCATCTGCTGTAGATAGCCGCCGTAGGTCGCAATAACCGAGGTGATTGGTGGCTCCAAAAGCTTGATTACAAACGATAAGGTTTCATCGTCCTGCTCACTGAGCGTCACCAGTTCCAGATGTGGATGCTTGCCAACTATTGCTTCTAGAGTCTCGACTACGTCTGTATCGACAGTCCCGTATTCGAGAAACACATCGTCACCGAGAGGGACCACTCGGTCGAGCGTGATCGTGCCGTCGTGATCTGAATCGATACTCATGTCGCTGAGGAGATCGGGCACCAGAAATTGGATTTCTGTAATCTCGGGACTCATGAGTGCCTGCTTGCGCTCAGTTGCAGCAATCGCGTGGCCCATAATCTCGCCAAGTTGTGCAACCACTGGACACACCTCATTGTCGAAGGCGTGTGGGTTCGCAGCATAGATTCCAAGCAGTCCATAGCAACTGCCGGCGTAGACAATCGGGACCACAGCCACCGACCGATAGCCGTAGTGCTCGGCGTACTCGTGCCACGGTTCGAACTCCGGATTGGACAGCACGTCCTGTGTGACTTGCATCTCTTGGGTCCGAATGGCAGTTCCGGCAGGACCATGCCCGCCGGGGTTGTTCGGGTTTGCCGAGAGTGAGACGTCTTCGAGATAGCCCTCAACCCCGCCTTCGGCTCGGGGGCGTATCGCCTGGGATTGGGTGTCGACCTCGCCGATCCAGGCGAACTCGTAGTTATCTACATCGGTGAGACGATCACAGACGATTGTCTCGATCTCTCCGCGAGTCGACTGCTCGATCACCGCGGTGGTTATGTTCTGAATTACCTTGTTGATACTATTTAATTCAGCAAGCTGTTCGTGCTGATGGCGGAGTGCCTGTTCGTGTCGCTTGCGGTCAGTGATGTCGTCGTAGAGTTCGATCCGACCCTCTTCATACACACCCGACTTGATTGGGGCACTGCGGTGCTCCAGCCAACGTTCCCCACGTCCATCAGATGCGGTGATTCGACATTCAAATTGCTCGGAAAACGTATTATCGTTGTAGGTAGTCAAGACAGTCTCCGCAAACCGATCCGGATTGGCAACAGTCCCTCGAATCTCCTCGCGGATAACGTTCCGTTTGTTGCGTCCAATGATTGCCTGGCGGTCAAGACCGAAGTACTGCTCAATGGCTGTGTTGAACCACACAACCTCGAACGTGGAATCCAAGATGAAGATACCGACACCGACCGTATCCAGAACTTCCAACACCGGATTCAGTTCGGCCATTGACAGTGGTTGAGACGCACTGTCAGCGTCGACATCGTTGGATGTGGGTGTGCTGTGTGACTGCTGCGTGTCACGAGGTGGTCGCCACCATACTTGTTGATTCCCAACAATTTTCCGGTCTAGGAAATCATCCTTGACAAGTGTTCTCAGTCTGTCGTCGACAGCCTCTAGTGGGCAGTCGAACTCAGCAGCAACCTCTGTGGTCGACATCGGTGTGCCAGGTGGGCCAAGCCTATTGACTGTCGCAAGCACAGTCGTCGGGGCAGGCTCGGAATATTTCATGCTAGTAATAGGCATAGTTGACACGATAAATATTTCTACCATTTGAAATTATTGGGCAGTATACAAGACAGAATGTGCCTTTCTGGTGTATTTTCTACACAGTCTGTAATAGTGGCAGATTAGACACATTCTGGTCCGAAATAGGAACTCGATAGTTGTCGGAGGATCTTCGGCCTCGAATTCCGTCTCGAATATATTCAAGAGCGACTCCACACCAGCCAGTTACTCTCGGAAAAACAGCAAGAACTTGTCTTGGAGGCCGTCGATCGGGGGTACTACGACACACCCCGAGATTGTACGCTGACCGAACTCGCCGACGCGGTGGGGATCGCTAAATCGACCTGTAGTGAGACCCTACATCGCGCCGAGGAGACAATTATCGAACACTTCATCGAAGACCTCCCAACGCCGATCGAGTCGGAAAGTCGGATCGTCGCGCCGGAATAGCACTTTAGGAGGTCAAGCCGGAAGCTTTTCTGCATCGTTTCGTGCGGCGAGGAGGTGTCTGATAGCACCGAGAGCGAACGTCGTCGCTCCGAGAATCATAGGGACATCGCCGAGACTCCGGGCCCAGAGTAACCGTTTGTTCCGCGGCCGCTCGTAGAACTCCGGACTCCGCGCGGCGTCGTATCCTTCCGCATACACCGTGCGAAGCTGGCTGAATCCCAGCGGCAGTAACGACGCGACCGTCATGACGACGAGACCGATATTCGTCAACCAGAACGTTGCTTGGAACCAACCAGGTTCCCACGCGACTTCCGGTGAAACGACACGGAGGATGTGCGTACAGAGCCCAAGTGCGAGCAGTCCGAATGTGCCAAACGTTGCCGCGTGCGCGTGGGCTACCGTCAGGTAGGTGCCGTGTTCGAAGTAGTTGATGACGGGGATGTTGATGAAGAAGCCAAGCACCCCACCACCGACGAAGTTCCAGAAGCTACTGCCGAGAATAAACAGCAGCGGGCTGTGTCTGAAAACGGATCCAAATGGCATATCTCACCCCGGCGTGAGCATCTGTACCACAAATCATAGTCATTGTAGCGATTTGTTGTCACACGATGTCGACCAGTCGACGAACAAGACCGACGCTAACACCAACCCACGCGATGAGCGCGACATAGACGAACAGCTCCGGAATATCAGTGAGAACAGTGAGATCGGTGACCGTGCCCAGTCGGAGGCTACTTTCAGTGTACATTCCCAGCGGGAAGACCATCCCCCAGTAGCGTGGTCTGTACCCCTCAAGAGTGTGCGGCAGTGCGATCCCGCCGACCGTATGTCGCCACACACCGAGTATGATCAGCAGTGGAATCCACCACGTCGCTGTTGCCCAAAAAAAGAAGGTGAAACCGGTCAGAAACGGTTCGATATCGGCCAGAAACAGCCATTGATCGGTCGTTTCGAGCAGGATTGCCCCCGCGAGCGTCGTGATCGCCACCGCCCCCATATTGATCCAGTACGGCGGTGTCGCCGACCGCGGATCAAACGCGTAGAACGTCATCCGGTAAAACACCAGCGTGATGAGGATCAGATAGAACATACCGCCGATCGAGTAGAGACCGACCGCGACCAACAGCAGCGACTCGGTCGACTGAGAAAGGGGCGCGAGTAGCCCGGCCAATACCGCCACTGATTGGGTGGCAACCACTACGAGGAACCAACTGCCGTCGATGCCGTGGGCGATCGGTTCATCGGTTGTAGTGATCGTCAAGGCGAAAAAGACACGATAAATGAGCAGCACCCACAGCAGACTCCCCACTACAAGCAGGCCTGTTGCGACCGTCGTTGACACCCCAAAAATGACGAACTGGCTGCCGAGGACACAAGTTCCGGCGATCATCGTAAACGAGACCATTCCACGGTCGTACGACTGGAGATCATGCAGTGCGACCGACGGAATATGGCCGATCCTTGCAAGGGTTAATCCACTGATGAGGAGGTAAGCGACCACGTTGAGGCCGAATAGTCCCCAACCAATCCGTGTGAATCCTAGTTCATGGGTGGCGATCGAGACGATACCGGTCGCCATCACAAACGCGAAATACAGCGTGTTCCACTCGTCTACTACCGTGACTGCGTCACTGTCGGCGAGCGAACCAGTCAGAGATTCTCGTGTATTGGTCATTTCGTCAGTTATCGTCATTGGCGAGTCATTGAAAACCAATAAACCCGAAGGGTTGGGCTATCAGATGTCGGCGCTGTTGGGGTAGTAGTTCAGCACGTCGTCACGCCAGCCATCCTTGTCTTTACCGATGTCCTCAAAGTTCTCGACGAACTCGATTCGATTGACCCATTTGGCCATCTTGTAGCCCAGTTGGCTTTCGATCCGGAGCCGGTAGGGCGCGCCGTGGGCCACCGGCAGATCGCCGTCGTTCATCTCGTAGGCCAGAATCGATCACGGCTCTTTAGCCTTCTCCAGCCGAATCGCTTCGTAGTAGAACTCCGGCACCACGTCGTCGACCGACACCAGAACCACGTTCCCGCAGAGTTCTACAACGACGTTCAAGCGGCCGCCAAAGAGGATGGGCTATGGTCGGTGATCTTCGACGATATCGAGTAAGTCGACTCGTCTCACTAACCAAGATTGGAAGCCGAGACTGCCGAAAACAGCAGTCGTTTGGTTAGTGAGGCCAGCCACCGATCACACCCCACCGCCGACCTCGAATCCGATAGACGGCGAGCAGGCCAGTCGACTGTAGAGTCACTTTCACTGTGGGCTCAACCGCCACTAAATCAAATAGAAGATGTACGCCAGTAGAGAAAACACGACAACACCAACCAGTACGAGCTGGAGATCGGACAGCCGCTTTGTGTCGACGTCGTCGGTCTCGTCTGACTCTGCATCCGACTCGCTGGTTTTGATCGAGCCGTCAGGATTCAGATCAGGTGACGACTCATACTCTGGCTCGGCAGTCCCGTACACCTGCCCCTCATCGACGTCGACTGTCTCATACTCGCTGTCGTTCTGGTAGTTCGGATTGTCGACGTTGGCTTCGGCGACCGTGTAGTTCTTGTCGGAATCGGGCGTCGACTCGTCGCTATCAGTGCTGGCGGCATTGATTTCGTCGACAGTCTTCGTCTCTGGTCGCTCACGGCGTTTGTCCTCGCCGAGTGTCTCAAATTTCGTGTTGAACCACTTACCATCGGTTTCGACGTACAGGGCCACACAGTCGTGGTTCTCTGGTAAAATATGAAACTCGCAATGAATCTTCCCACACCCACGGCACCGATGGCCGAGAGTGGTTTCATTACAGACCGTGCATTTGTTCATCGCTACTGTCCTGTCGGTTTGAAACAGTGATACAAATAGGTGTGTATACAAATTTGAGTGATCAATGCCACCTCGAAAATCATTCTCATTGTTAAACCCCGGTTAAGCACTGTTTAACGTTTTATCAGGCTGTAGACCCATCAGCAGGTATGCAGTTATCCAAAAAACAACAGGGCGGTCTGCTGGCGGGTGGACTCGTCGGCGCTGCGGTCGTCAGTTGGCTCACCTCAGACAGCGAACCGGATCACGACGAACTGCTCGAAGAAGCCTACAACGCCGTCGACTCGGCTACCGACGGATCAGTCGCAATCAGTTCCGACCACGGCGTCGGCAACGGCGAGGGTATCGGCAGTATCGACGGGATAGAAGGAGTGCCCGACATGGCTGTGACCAGTTTCGGTGGGCCGAGTCTGCTTGTCGAAGTCGAAACACCCGGTGCGCTGGCCGACCGAACAGCCGACGTTATCGAACAAATCAATGGCTTCCAGAAACAGGGCTACAAGCGCGTGTTAGTCGTCCCCTCGGAAGCGACCGACGCCGCTGTAGCAGTGGCAGACGATATCGGCGGTAAGGTGACGGTGTCGACGCCGTCCGGCGTGGCTCAACTGCTATAACGTCGACTGTTGGGATGACCGTTCGATGTCGTCTGTGTCGACACACCACTATCGAAGTGTAAACCGGCTCGAAACAGTTGCCAGCGGCCCGTTTTTCTAGTGTCGACCGAACCCGATCTTATGAGCAGTCAGTCGACCACACTCCTGTTTTCACTAGCTTTTCGCCGTTGACCGACACACCGTGTTCAAAGTGTAGATCACTGAAAACCAACCGTCCGAGCATTGCTATCCAACACACCACACAGCGGTTTTCCTGAGTAATTCACCGCGTCACTACAGACACACAGCAGTTTTCCCGAGTTATTTGTCGACACCGCGTGTCTTGATTCGCTTCCAATCGAGCCCACGTTCGTCGTAGGCTTCTTTGACCTTCGCTGGGTCGACGTCGTCGCTAAACTCGTGTTCGTTCCACTGGCCGCCGCCTGCACCCTTGTTGCGGTCGATGGTATGGACGAATCCGAACATAACGAGTTTTGAGAGATGGTTGAACATCCCGCGTTGAGTCAGTGGCTCACTGCCGCTGTCTTCGTTGTAGGCCCGAACGACTCGCGAGTAGGCCCGGTGGATCGTCCGCGTTCGAGCTGGCGTTTTGTCGACGAGGTCGAGATGGGCGAGAGCTTTGAGAATATAGAGTTTTTCGTCGTCCTGATCAGCGATTGATTCGACGATATTCCCGTACTCAATCTTCTTGTCGGCCTGTCGAACGTGTGTCTCGGCTATCTGCTCGACACCTTCACCCTCCGCGATCTCTGCGGACCCGCGGAGGAGGCGAATCGCACGGCGAGCACTCCCAGAGGCTTCCTGGTAGGCGAGCGCCGAGACAAGTTGGATCGTCTCGTCGGTGTAGGCATCATCGTACAATGCGAGTTCGGCTCGGCTCTGGAGGATCTGTCGGAGTTCTACGGCGTCATATGGTGGGAATTTAATCTCGGTTTCACAGAGGCTGTCTTTGACCTTCGGTGAGAGATTCTTTCGGAACGTGTAGTCGTTGCTAATCCCAATGACGCCAACGCGGACCGTTTCGAGATACCCCATATCACGCGACCGCGGCAGTTCGTACAACAGTGTGTCGTCCTTGCCGATCTTGTCGACCTCGTCGAGGACGATCAACACCGTCCCGTCGAGGTCATCGAGTTCCGAGTACATGATATCGTATACGTCCTGTGGGGCGTATCCGGTGCCAGTGATCCGGTTGCCCTTGTCTCGGAGCCGATTGACGATGCCGACCGCAACCTGATAAGACGAGGTTTTGTGGTCGCCAGTCGTGAAATTCTCGCAGTTGATCCAAATAACGTTCAGCGTGACTTGTTCGTCGGCAGGGAGATCGGCGTTCTTTGTTTCGAGATCGTCGACGAGTTTGTCGCGGAGGTGTTTCGTCGCGGCTGTCTTCCCGACACCGGTATCGCCATACAGAAAGGCGTTCTGTGGCGGTCGGCCCTTGTAGATTGGTTTGAGTACGTCTGTAAAATCATCGAGGGCGGCGTCTCGGCAGAGGATTGTCTCGGGTGTGTAGTCTTCTTCGAGTACTTCGGCGTTTTTGATGAGCTCGACATCATCGGCGAAGATCGAATCAGAACCACCCATTGAGGACAAGTGACGTGTCCACCCACATAACCTTTCCTGAGTTTCCTGAGTTTCCTGAGTCGGGTGAAACAGGCCGCACTCACACAGCGGTTTTCCTGAGTAATCGGTCGACAGCGTAAGACTCAGAAACACGGTTGCTACGAATTACGTATATAAACACGGTAGAGATGGTGAGCTGATTACTCAGGAAAACTGCTGTATGACACGTCACCGTACAACGGTTATCTGGTTAATTCACTACCGGCAATCTACTACTACTATACAAAACGTTTTAATATAGTATAGTAGTAGTATGAGTCCCACCTGAACCGACAGTCGACTAGTCTAGTAGGTAACTCCGGAAAACTGCTGTGTCAGTGGACCGCAGTCGAGAATAGACCTTGCCTTCACGTCTAATAACTCAGGAAAACCGCTGTGTGAGAGGTGTCGATACAGCGGCACCGAGGGGAGTCGACTACATCGGAAGCGTGGTGTGCTACTCGTCGACCACGTCGTTCAACCACCGCCGTTGGTTCTCGGTGAGACCATGCCGTTCGACCGCCTGTGCGCCGTTCGTCTCTGGTTTGCCATGCAGCCACTTCCGACGGTTCGCCTGTAGTAGTTGGATAGCGAGGAATGACAGCGGTTCGTCGTAGGTCTCGCCGATACGCTCTGAGTGGTCGCTCGTGATCTGTTTTGGCGTCTCTGCGTGGTCGTCGACCTCGCCGAGTGCCCGTTCAACTAAATCGATTGTTTGGACCAGTTCGCGGTAGGCATCCAGCAGCTCGTCGTGGGTGTTCCGCAGTTGGAACTCTGGGTGTTCGGCGGCGAGTAAGCCAGTCGACTGCTCGACGGCGGCGGCGATCTCCGAGTTGGCCGCGGCGAGTCGGTTCTCTACGGCTTCGAGTTTGTCGCGGGTGTGTTGGTCGAGGTCGCCTACGAGTCGATCAGACATGCCGGACCCTCCGAGCGTAAATTGCTACCTGAGTGACTGGCGAGAATTCTATGCTGTTCACTGCGTCCTTTACCAAGTTGGCTTGATCAGGACACTCAAATACGTCAAGTGCCCGTGGGAACCCTCCGCAGTCGGAGGTGCCTGCGACGACATACACTTGCTGTTCATTATTTCTGGGTTGACCACCGGCAACGAGACTTTCGCGTTCACGAAAGTACCCTACATGATTAGGCCCATTAGTTTTCTCATTTGGCATCTTTTGTCTGGATGGGATCATCAACGGGACACCCCGTTGATTTTCAGTTCCCCCGCTGACGTGCCAGTTTCCCCCTCTGGCGTGTTTGCCCTCCTTCACCACGTCGACCTCCCCCTGTCGACATAGTCTTTGAACTATTTCTCTGTTGGGCGTAGCATCTCTTGCTTCTGACATTGTATTCAAAAATTCGCAGTTTTCCTACTTCAAGGCGTCACTGGCAACAGCCTCAAACCGCCAGTCCGGCAGTCTGACACCGAGATACAGCGGCACCACGTGGTGTCGACTGGGATAATCGGCATCGTTTCCACTAACCAAATAGTCTAAAATCGTTCCAATAGAAACCTGCCTGTTTGGTTAGTGAGAAAAGAACTGTTGTTGCCAGAACAACCCTTTAGGGTCGCTGCATGACCAACTCACGGTATGGCCGACGATAGCGGCGAGGACAATGATCTCCGGTTTGCCGATCTCGTCTCCGAACCTTCCGACGTACCGAAGATACGCGAGCGTGTGAAAGCCCTCGCCAAACAAGCACGGGACCGCGGCGAGGACGCTAATGTAGACGATTTTCTGGCCCAATCCCGCAAGAACGACGCCGCCTATATCGCGCCTGTCGACCTCGAAAAAGCCGAGTAGATCGCCGACATCTACGAGCAAGAGGGCAGGCCAGAGACCCACCCACGGAACTTTCACTACCGCATTCTCGGCGGCTCTATAAATACTATCGAGGATGGCAAGTTCTTCACGTCGGTCTGCATATACTGAAACTGTGACAGTGACATCCCCGATGGTGCTTGCATCAATAGCTATTGATTTGTTATATTCTGGTTCATCAGTACGAAATGGGCGCACGAGATTATTTTCTTAAACTAATTCTGATTTATTGAGACTTCCACTTGCTGCCTCAGGAAGATGTAAAATAACCACCACTACGTAGTTTAGTCTTCGAGAGCCTCGATGATCTCCTGAGCAGTTGAGCTAATCCGACCAAGGCGATCCTGGATCACCTCCGAATTCTCGTTTTCCCACGCTGCCAAGTAGAATGCAGAACCACTCGTATCCAATTCGAAAAATCGACCGACAATGTAGGCAACGGCCTCAGCTTCGACCTCACGTTTTGCTCGCTCGGGTTCACTGTCGACATCGAAATGCAACAGTGCATGGGCATACTCGTGAATCAACGTCACGGCGAGATCGGCCTGATTGGATCGGGCCTTTACCTCCACAACAGGGTGAAACGAATGGATACATCGGTACTTGCAGACGCCCATCGCCTCTCCATACTCCCACTCCTCGGCCTCAACAATGCGAACAGTCACACCGAGATCTTCGCCTACCTCCGTAAGCCTCAACACAAGATCGCCAGCGTTCCCTGTGGCCGCGGTCTCTAACACGGGAAGGGGCTCACCCTCGGTTTGAGAGACATCGAAGACAGTCGTAGGTCTGAACCCGACAAGCCCTTTCGACCACTCTCCTGTAGGGGTCTCGTCGTACTCACAGTCGATCTGATCGTGGTAGCTGGGTGCATTCTTGCACTTGGGACAGCGCTTGGAGATGATCGGAGCCCAAATCCAGATCGCCTGCTCGCCCTTTTGGACATGCCTCTCGAAGTCGTTTCGCCAGGTGTGATAGCCTGCAACCCTCGTTGCCTCAGGACACTGGAGCTTGATCAACAGCGTATTTCGATGTGAGTAGTCATGGAAGCGACTCTGGACATCGAGCCACTCTTGGAACTCCTTGCTCTCTTGGGCATCATCGACGTGGTCGACGAGCTCGACGATCCGGTGTTCAATCGAACTGTGCATCTCATCGTGTTCGATCTGATTGAAGGAGACCGACGAGTCACCGGTCGTAGCTATCGTGTTCACTGAATCGAGTTTACGGCGAATTCGTCAGTTCAGGACGCGCCGCACCTCTCAGGGGCGTATAAAAAAACGGGGGTATCGGTCACCGGAGTTGGTGTGGTTCGTCAGCGAAGTCGACCGCAATGAGGCAAACAAGGAACTCGTCGAACCGGTCGACGTCGCTGGGCGTGTCGGTTGCAAGGTGACGCGCCCAGTCGATTGCCCACCGGAACGCGGGATCAGAACCGCCTTTGCCATGGAGATACCACCAACGTGCCGCTTTGAAAACGACAAGCGGATTCGTCGGTGGTGGTCGACTGGCGGGCATCGATCCGTCGTTTGAGATGAGCGGCGTAGTCGGCCATGGTCTTGTCGACGTCGAAGGTAATACGCGAACCGTATATGCTAACTCAAAGAAAAATTGAGACGTAAGATCAAGCGATACTACCTACACGTGACGAAGTATGGCCTCACTCGCGAACGGATTCGAGGATGAGTTCCTGTTCGACACGTGCAGCTTTCTGCTGAGCGTCGTGTACGGCATCAAGGTTGACACTGATCGACGTGATGCCGGCGTTGATCAACTCCTGGATCATGTTCGGATCCGAAGCTGCCTGGCCACAGATGCTCGTCGAGACGTCGTATTCCCGGCAGATTTCGATCGTCTCTCGGATCAGTCGCAACACCGCGGGGTGCAACGCGTCGTATCGATCGGCAACAGTCTCGTTGTTGCGGTCAACGGCCAACGTGTACTGCGTGAGGTCATTCGTACCGAACGAGACGAAATCCACGCCTGCCTCACAGATTTCTGTCGCACACAGCGCGCTCGCAGGGGTCTCGATCATCACACCCCAATCATGCTTTTCTGGATCGATATCCGCCTTTTCCATAAGGGAACGGGCACGGGTGACGTCGTTCGCATCGTTTACTAGCGGGAACATGAGTTCGACGTTGTCGTAGCCCATCTCGTACAGTTTCTCGAAGGCCTGCAACTGGTGTGTAAAGAGTTCGGGGCTATCCAGTGAGCGTCTGAGCCCGCGATAGCCGAGCATTGGATTGTGCTCGATCGGTTCGTCCTCACCGCCTTCGAGCTGGCGGAACTCATCGGTCGGCGCGTCGAGTGTCCGGATGCGGACTGATCGGGGATAAAACGCCTCGGCGACGGTCCGCATATCGTCAGCCAGCATGTTGACGAACGCGTTGGCACCGTGATCGGCAACGTACTGCTCGGGGGTCTTGCTCGTCGAGATCACCATGTGTTCCATCCGAAGGAGACCGACACCGTCCGCACCGGTACCGGCCGCACGCTCCGCAGCCGCAGGGATCGAGATGTTGGTTTTGATCTCGGTCCCCGTCATGGGCTTCGGCTGGCTGCTGGGGCTGGTCGGCGCGGGCTCCTCTTCGGGTTCCATGGTGGTCTCTCCTTGAGAGTCACTCACGACTCCGCGGTCCCCATCGACGGTGATAAACTGGTCGTCGGTGAGTGTGTCAGTGGCGTTTTCACAGCCAGTGATCGCTACGACACCCAGTTCCCGCGAGACAATGGCAGCGTGACTCGTCATGCCACCTTCGTCGGTGACGATCGCACTCGCCCGCTTCATCGCTGGCATCATATCGGGCGTCGTCGTCTCGGAGACGATAATATCGCCCTCATTCACCTTGTCGAGTTGATCGAGCGAGCCCACGATTCGAGCCGTCCCCGAAACTGTGCCTGGACTCGCACCCAACCCGTCGACCAGCACTGACGTATCGTCCTCGGTGGTCTCACTTCGCCTGTCGTCAGCACCCGATTCGTCGGAAATAGTCGTTATCGGACGGGACTGGAGGAGGTAGATCTCTCCGTCATTGATCGCCCACTCCACGTCTTGGGGCTGTCCGTAGTGGTCCTCAACGAGTTCGCCGATATCGCTCAAGGAGTCCACTTCCACGTCCGAAAGCACACGCTCGTTTCGCTTCTCGGCTGGAACCGACTTCTCCAGTGTTTCGCCGGTTTTCGGATCCTTGACGTGCATCGTCTTTTTCGTTGAGACGGCCACCGATTCGACGGTATCGTCCTGGCGGTCGTATGTGTAGTGGTCGGGTGAGACGGCTCCCGAGACGACGGCTTCGCCGAGTCCCCAGGCGGCCTCGACGGTCATCTGGTTTTCACCCGTCGACGGGTGGCTGGTGAACATCACGCCCGACTTGTCGGCGTCGACCATTCGCTGGACGACCACCGCGATGTCGACGTCGTGGTGTGCAAACCCCTGTTCTTCCCGGTAGTAGATTGCTCGTTGGGTGAACAGAGATGCCCAGCAGCGCTTGATCCGATCCAACAGGTCGCTCTCCGAAACGTTGAGAAACGTCTCCTGCTGGCCAGCGAACGATGCGTCCGGGAGATCCTCCGCCGTAGCCGACGAACGAACGGCGACGATCGAGTCCGATCCGAGATCCTCGAACGCGCTGAGAATCTCCGATCGGGTTTCGTCGGGCCACGGTGCTTCGAGGATAAGTTGCCGAGCGCGCCGTTCGGCTTCAGCAAGTGCCCGTGAGTCCTCGATGTCGATATCGACCGCGTCGAAAAGCTCGTCGGCGATCTCAGTACTCTCAATGAAATGCCGGTAAGCGTCGGCGGTGACTGTGAATCCCGTGGGGATCGGCAAGTTGTGTGACGATAACTCGCCCAGGGACGCCGCTTTGCCACCTACGATGTTTACGTCACTGGCGCTGACCGCGCTCAGCCATGCTACTAACATCAGGTGGATCCATTCCGTACCGGAGTATAAATTTACGCATGCCAGAGAATATAACTGCTAGTTAATATCCAGAGAAATTAACTCAGTTGTGAGTCCGCACAGTGTTTTGTTTCCGGCCGTGATAGTTTTCAGTGATGCCTACAATTGAGGTATCGGACCAGCTGTATAGCCAGCTTCTGGTGGACGATTCCACGGACGACATCGAGGCGGAACTATGGCAACTCCTGTACGAAACACGACGAGATAGAGTGAACAGATGATTGAGGTCGGAATCAACGGCTACGGAACGATCGGAAAACGTGTCGCAGATGCGGTCGACAACCAGCCCGACATGTGTATCGTCGGTGTGAGCAAACGCACACCGGACCACGAGGCCGACACCGCGATCGACCGTGGCTTCGAGCTGTATGCGCCCGACTCTGAGACGGAAGTCACCTTCACTGCCCACGACTTGCCCGTCGCGGGCACCGTCGAGACACTTATCGCCGACAGTGACATCGTTATCGACGCGACACCTGCCGGTGTCGGTGCGGAGAACGCGCCGAGATACGAGCGCACGGAGACGCCGGTCGTATTTCAGGGTGGAGAGGACGCGACCATCGCGCCCACGAGTTTCTGTGCGCGGAGCAACTACGAAGAGACGGTCGGCCAGACGGCGACGAGGGTAGTCTCCTGCAATACGACGGGGCTGGCTCGACTCCTCTCGCCGCTCGACGACCAGTTCGGCGTCGAGTCGGTCGACTGTACCCTGATCCGCCGTGGCGGCGATCCGACCCAGTCCGATCGCGGGCCGATCAACGACATCGTCCCCGACCCGGTGACCGTTCCCTCACACCACGCCCCGGACCTCCGAACTGTGTTGCCCTCCGTCGACGTGATGACGAAGGGTGTGACTGTGCCGGCCACGCTGATGCACCTTCACAGCCTGACGGTGTGCTTAGACGGCGAGCCGACAGCCGATACAGTCACGACCTGTCTGGATAATGAGAGCCGCATCGAACTCGTCGCGAGTGCTCACGGGCGGGACAGCTGTGCGGACCTCCGTGAATCCGCGCACGACCGTGGCCGCCAGCGTGGTGACGTGTGGGAAAATTGTGTCTGGGCAGAGTCGATCACCGTTGACGGACAGCAGCTTTCGCTCCTCCAGGCCGTCCATCAGCAGGCCGACGTTGTGCCCGAGAACGTCGATGCGATCCGTGCACTCGCTTCGGCAACAGATGCACAGACGAGTCGGCAGCTAACTAACGACGCACTCGGTGTGGGACTGGACAGTCCGATAGCCTGACAGGCTAGCCGCCCAGTCCTCCTATTTTGCCAGATTCCGAAGCCGTTCGTCGGTGTCGAGACGATCGATGTTGTCGGCGATAATATCGGCCATTCGATCCCAGTAGCGTGGCGTATAGCCAGCGTTGTGGGGTGTGATCAGACAGTTGTCGTGGCTCCAGAGCGGGTGGCCGTCCGAGAGCGGCTCCGGATCGGTCACATCGAGTGCTGCTCCCCGGAGTTCGTTGGTCCGGAGTGCGGCAAGGAGTGCGTCGGTGTCGACGACTTCGCCGCGGGCGATGTTGACGAGCACGCTGTCCGGTGGCATGCGCGCCAGGGCGGTCTCGTCGACGAGATGTTCCGTCTCTTCGGTGAGCGGACAGGCCAAGATCAAGTAATCCGTGCGGGGGAGAATCTCGGGGACCTCTTCGATACCGACGACTTCGTCGGCATTGCCGCCCTTCGATGGGGAGTTACGAACGCCGATAGTCTCGACGCCGAACGGAGCGAGCCGATCGAGGATCGCCCCACCAATGGCACCCATCCCGACGACGGTGACCGTCGAACCGTACAGTTCGTCGGTGTGATAGTGGCTCCAGGTTCCAGCCTGTGACTGTTGCCAACCACGGTCGAGACCACGCGCGAACGATAGGACGTAGGCGAGCACCTGTTCGGATGCGTTCGGTCCATGCACACCAGATGCGTTGGTCACGTCGACGTCGTTTGCCGCGAAGGCATCGAGCGGCAGATGATCGGTTCCCGCGAAGGTACAGGCGAACAACTCGAGATTCGTCGCGTTCTCGACAGTCGCGGCATCGATCTCGAAGCCAGTAATGACTCGCGCTTGAGGCAGGAGTTCCTCATACTCCGCAGGTGACGCGATGAGTTTGACTGTTTGTGTGGGTAGCCGCTCGGCGAGAACGTCCCGGTACGCCTCTGTCGACATCCCATGTATCGTCTGGTTGAGAACAGCAATGTCTATCGATGTCACAACTGGGTGCAACTCTACAATCACACAAAAATATACCGCCGTTAATGATCAATACTTTGCCATTATAAATGATCAATAAAAAAATTATTACATAGGTGTGTACCTGTATTGCGTATGGACGATCCACCGGATAGTTCAGGGACGCAGCCTGCGGCCCCACAGCGGGAACAGTTCACCCTGGATGATGTGTTCGGTGTGTTTGAGGACCGATCGGACAGCGCAAGACCACTGACTGCCAGTGACGTGATGGATGCGGTCGACTGTTCTCGCCGGACGGCACACAACAAACTCGGTGAACTGGTAGAACAAGGACGGCTCGAAACCCGGAAAGTCGGTGCTCGGAGCCGTGTCTGGTGGGTTCCGATGCCACGGTCGACGGCGGAGCCGGAACCAGAGCCGACTGCACAACGGGATCCGGCGGTGGACGTGGAGATCGCCGATGCCGAACTTCTCGGCTCGGGGGAACTTCTTCAAGAGCGCCGAGAGGCGCTCCGGGCGGCCTACGATTACGTCCGTGAGAACCCTGAGACGACCAAAACGGAGTTTCTCACCGAGGTGTTCCCCGAGAATTCGGCCGGATACAAAACTGCCGACCAGTGGTGGGAAATGATCGAACCTGCCCTCGCTGATCTCCCGAATGTCGATGTCGAGTTGGAACGTGATCACTTCTGGCACTTCGTCAAGGGATAGAACCATGAGGACAATATTACGAGATAAGAGAGCTGATTATCGTCTCTCGATAGATCGGACGATGTGCGGTTGGTGTATCGGTACGTCAACGACTACGGGGAACCGATCGGAGTGTGTATTCAATGGGTAGCCCGGAGTTGGCACCCGACGAGGAGACAGTGTCAGAAGCCGACGTATACGACGATCCAGCGGACGCGACCTACCCGACGTCGACCTACACACCGGTGGCATACGACAATCTCGATCAGGCACCACAGGATCGGTCACACCCCGATCCGAGTGACGATGGACCGTTCAAAGAGCTCGATTTACCGAAGGTGCCCAAACTGAAGTACGTCGTCGGGCCGAGCGCGATCATGCTCGGGGCGTCACTCGGCAGCGGTGAGACGCTGTTCTGGCCGACGCTCGTCGCTCGGTTCGGCTGGGGACTGTTTGGCCTGTTTCTGTTGGCAGCTCTCATCCACTTCGTCGTCAATACCGAAATCCAGCGGTGGACGCTGGCGACAGGCGAGAGTATCTTCCGGGCCATGGAACGACTCCATCCGGTGGTCCCGCTGGCCCTGTTGGTCGGTGGGTTCGCGAGTCTCGGGTGGCCCGGCTGGGCGGCCAGTGCAGCCAAAATCGGTGCTGCGGGCCTCTCGCTGGGCACCTACACAGCCTTCGGTGCCGAACTCCCCGGCTGGCGGCTCCTCGGGATCGTCCTCATGGCTTTTATATGGCTCACGTATCAGGTGGCGCCGTTGATGTACAACATCGTCGAAAAGTTCCAGATCCTGCTCGTAGCGGCATCGATCTTCTTTGCCGTACTACTGTTCATGCTCGTCGGGTCGATCGAAACGGTTCTATCGGTCCCAGCGAACCTGACACTTCCCGGTGAGCAACTTCAGGTCGAGACGGTCGCGATCCTCCTCGGTGCACTCGCATATGCCGGTGCTGGCGGTTATCTGAACCTCTCACAGAGTCTCTGGATCCGCGAGAAGGGGTACGGCATGGGCCGGTACCAGGGACGGATCAAGAACCCGTTTGCGGGTGACGACCCCGAGACAGTCCACAGAGACGGGTTCACGTTCGTTCCAAATCGGCTCAATCTCGAACGCTGGCGGGGATGGTGGCGTGTCACACAGTTAGAGCACTTGCTTACGTTCCTCGTCGGGCTGGTAGTCGTTACGACGATCCTCACTCTGGTCGTGTTCACCTACGCAGCCGGGTCGACCGGGACGGCCGTCAACATCTGGCTGGATGAGGTCATCCCTGTCGTCGGGCCACTTGCGAGTATCGTGATCTACATCCTGTTGTTCCTGGCGCTCTTTACGACCGAATACGCCATCGTCGAGTCGTTCGTCCGGAACAGTTCCGATATCATCTACGAACTGTACGGGCGGGACGCTGGCTGGAGTCTCCCGCGGTTGTTCTGGATGCTCCTGACGATCTTCTGTGGGTGGGGAATCGCCATCCTGTTTTCCCCGCTATCAGCTGAGAAACCGTTCGGGCTGTTAGTCGTCGGGGCGTCGATGTCTGGCCTGATGATGTGGCCGTACATCCTCGCCGTCCAAGTAGTCAATACGGTCAGACTTCCCGAACACACGATGCCTGGTTGGGGACGCATCGTCTCGATGTGGTTCGCAGCTGGCTTTTTCGGTTATTTCAGCGTGCTGTTAACCGGGACCTATCTCTCGACACGACTCGGTCTGCGGTTATTCGAGACGAAGGCCACGATCATCGGGAGTGGGATCGGCGGTACTGCCCTGTGGTTCGGCTACGTCATTATCCAACTCGCGGTTATGTACCACGTCACTCAAGCGAAGGTGGCGTCGACGGGGACCGTCGACGACGCCGAGCGGGCGCGAGGTTGGTTCTCATGACCGACGAGGTACAGGTCCACCTCCACTGTACGATGTGGGGGACGGCCCCGCTCCGACTGGCAGACGTCCTGTTCCGTTCGGACCATCTGCTGATCGTGGTGTACGACTATCTGACGCCGCTGGATCTCGCGATGCGGTCCCCGTCTCAGCGTGCCCGAGCGTTCGTCGACCGGATCGAAAACGAGGGGGTATCCGCCGCCTTGGCGGCCGCTGAAGACGTAACTGAACTGTCCTACGAGGCTCTTGAAACGCTTCGTGTGTACGACGGCGGCTGGTTCGGGCGCGAGGCGGTCTCGATCCAATCGAAAAACAACGACTCACGGATCGTCCGCGTTCACGGCGCGGTCGAACTCGATGGGTTCGTCGACGCGGTTCGGTCGCTATTGGCCAGCCATGACGTCACCGTCGAGCGACGAGATGGCATTGCATACGAGTTCAATGGCCTGCTCGGACGGCTCAGTCGCTACTGACCCGCTCGGTCCATGCCTGCGGTGCGATCAATTCGATCGGGTGTTTCGGTGGGCGGGCCAGTAGATCATCGAGCTGTTCGAGACAGGAAGTCCCGCTGGCGACGACGGTCCGGTCTTTGGTCTCTTGCGTCGTGAACTCCTCGGCGAGTTCCTCACCGACGGCCATACTCACGTCGTAGTAGTCGTTTTTATAGCCGAAGCTGCCGGCCATGCCACAACACTCGACACTGGAGGTAGTTACGTCGTAGCCGAGATCCTCGAGGACCGTCTCGGTGTACTGGTCGACGCCGATGGTCCGCTGCTGACAGTGGCTGTGGTAGGCGACCTGCTGGCCATCACCCGCGTCGAGGGCCGTCTCATCCCCGCCGTTTGCCAGACAGCCGTAGACGTACTCGAACACCTCGTAACTGTGCTCGGCAAGCCGCTCGAACGTCTCGGCGTCGAGCAGTTTCTCGTATTCCCGCTGGAAAAGGGCGTGATCGCTGGGTTCGATCACGACGATATCACGGCCGGCTGCCACCTGCGGCCCGAGTTCGGCCGCTACCGCTTCGGCATGTTTCCGGGCCGTCGAGATCATCCCCTGTGACAGGGGGGCTCGCCCGCTGGCACTCACGTCGGCCAGACGAACGTGAATATCGAATGCTTCGAGAACCCGGACGGCGGCTTTCCCACGTTCTACCTGGACGTGGTTGGTGTAGAGGTCGGGAAAGAGGACGACCTCACGTTCGGGGTCGGCGACGGGCGGCCGGTCGGCCATCCAATCTCTGAGCGTCTCTCGCTCGAACTGCGGTAGTTCTCGCCGCCGGTCGATGCCAGCGAACCGTTCAAGCAACTGTCTGGAGAGGTCGTTATTCGCCAGCCAGTTGGACACGGGTGCAGTCGCGCTGCCGAGCCGCGCAAGCGTCGAGAAGTTGCCGAACAACCGCTTGTTGAGATCGATGCCCGCAGGCTCTTCGTCCGGCATGAGGCCGTCGACGAGCCAGTCGAGTTCGGCGTCGGTACCGCGGTTGATCCGGTCGCGGACGACCGTGTTGATCCACGGGATGTCGATCCCGACTGGACAGGCATTCACACACCGCGAGCAGCCGGTACAGAGGTCGTTGAACTCCCCCGCGGTGTCGAGGCCTTCGATCCCGGCCTCCCAGCCTGTCGCAATCCCGCCGGAGTAGGTCTCACCGCCGAAGGCGTGGCCGCCGACCTGCTGGAAGTTGGCACAGGAGTTCGAACATGCCGAACAGCGAATGCAGTACAACGTTTCGCGCAACTCCTCGTCGTCACGCATCGCCATCCGCCCGTTGTCGATGAGCACGAGGTGGAACTCCCGGTCGTCGGCCGAACCGAGTTCGTTGGTCTCGAAATCGAGTGTGGGCGAGTCGACCGGCGGCGTGAGCAGGGAGACGTACGACGTGATGTCCTGACCGGTGCCCGAACGCCCAATCAGTTCGATGAACGGGTGGAGGTCCTCGACAGTCGGCACGACCTTCTCGACGCCCGCGACGGCGACGTGCGTATCAGTTGCGGTGACCGTCTTGCGAGCGTTACCCTCGCTGGTGACCAGCGCCATCGTCCCCGAATCGGCGGTGACGAAGTTCGCCCCCGTGACGCCGACATCGGCCGCCGTGATCTTCTCGGCGAGTTTCTCCCGGGCGAACATAGTGAGATCTTCCGCGGTTTCGAGGGGTTCCTCGGGGTTGAACTGTTCGTTGAATAGCTCCGCGATGCCCTCACGGGATTTGTGGATCGCCGGCGCGACGATATGTGAGGGGGCCTCATCGGCGACCTGCAGGACCCACTCGCCGAGGTCGGTCTCGACGACGTCGACGTCGTCGCCCGCCAGCGCCTCGTTGAGTTCGATCTCCTCGCTGGTCATCGACTTGCTCTTGACGACGCGCTCGCCGCCGACATCGTCGACCACCTCACGGACGTACGCGTTCGCATCGGCGGCGTCGTCCGCGAGATACAGCGTGCCGCCGTTGGCCTCGATTGCTTCCCTGAGGTCCTCGATGAGTTCGGGGAGTCGCTCGATAGCATCTTCCTTGATGGCGCGGGCCTCGGATTTGAGCTGATCGTAGTCCTCGAGTTTGGCGACCGAGTCGTAGCGACCCTGATTGAACCCCTGTGTGTTTGCGGCGACTGCCTCACCCTCTGTTTCGAGGATATGCTTGATGTGCGCTGCCTTAGTCGATGTCGGAGAGGAGTTCGTCGTCATTGTTGTACGATGATTACGTGGACGGTCTTCGGTCCGTGTGCGCCTTTCACCAGTGCACCCATGTCGGCGGTCGCACTGGGACCAGTCGCGATGATCCCGCTCCAGTCGTCGTCGCGGAACGAATCTCCGAGTTCGATCAGCGCGTCACCCATCCCCGGGACGATGTCCGCCTCTCGGAGGACAGCGACGTGCTGGTCGGCGAACAGGCTAACCGGTTCGACACCCGACTCGGTCGTCGAGACCACGATACTCCCGTAGTCGGCGACGCCGAGGACTGCCTCCGTCACACCGGTGGCAGCCGCCTCGACCGCCGCAGGTGATACTTCCCGGTCGACCGACTCCGGCAGCGAGACCCCGTCGATCGACGGGTCGACGCCGACGGTGGGCGTCGAGGCGACCGCCTCGATCTCCGTTTCGACCTCCTCGGGGTCCGTCATAGTAGACGAGACGCCGAAGTCGTCGAGTCGGTTGACGAACTGCTCGGTTATCGACGCTGTGCTGGATTCTGTCATATTGGGTTTGTTATGTGCATGGGATTGTAAATCACGGGCTTATCGTCGTTAGTGCTTCGAGTGACACGGTTATGTATCGAGTTCGACCATCGTCGCTTCCAGTTCCGAGACGGTCTCGTCGATCTCGTCGACGAGATCGCGCTGGTCAGCAGTAGTTTCGGTGATCGATTCGACCGCGACAGCAAGCTCGTCGGCACGGTCTGCGGCTTCGTCGACGGTCGTTGCGACCTGTTCGGTCGCGACAGCCTGCTCGTCTGTCGCTTGAGCGATGTCCTGAATGGCCGCCGTCGTCTGTGAGACGACCGAGACGACTTCCGAGAGCGTCCGTTCGAGTTGCTCGGTCCGTTCGGTGCCGGCGGTTACTTCATCTATCATCTCGTCGATACTCTCGACGGTCTGGTCGGCGTCCGTCTGAATCTCGGTGATCGTCTGTTCGATCCGTGTAGCCTGTTGTTGTGACTCGTTGGCGAGAGTTTTAATCTCGTCGGCGACGACTGCGAACCCGTCGCCGGATTCGCCCGACCGCGCGGCCTCGATGTTCGCGTTCAACGCGAGCAGATTGGTCTGTTCGGCGACGTCGTCGATTATGTCGACGATCTCGTCGATCTCTTTGATCCGGCGTTGCAAATCGGTCACGTCGCTCTCGACGGTGCTCGCCGCGTCGGCGACGACACTCATCATTTCGTGGGTCTCGTCGACTGCCTCCTGACCATCTCTGACCAGTTCGGCTGCCCGTTCGCTTGCTGTCTCGGTTTCGTCGGCCGACGACGCGATCTGCTCAACCGATGCCGACAGGTCCGCTATCGCGTCCGCGACACGGTCCATTTCGTCACGCTCTGCCGCCGTAAGGTTAGCAATATCGACCGTGCTGTCGGTGATCTCTGCCGCCTTGTTCCGGAGCGTCTCGACGGCAGTCGCAACGTCTTGGGTGACAGTCTCTTGGGCTCGGGACATTCTGTTCCGTTCTTTGACGATATCTGTGACGATGGGGGTCGTCTCGACCGCACCGACCGTTTCTCCGTCGAAATCGGTCAGCGGAACTGCCATCGATCGGTTCCACAGATGGCCGTCCGGCGTCGGGACCTTCCGGAAATCCGATTCACGGACCGTCTCACCGGTCCTGGCGACAGTTTCGGCCAAGATTTCCGAGTTGCCCTCGGTCTCGAAAAATTCGTAGCCGAGCGTCCCGAGTGCGTTGGCTCGCGACCGTCCGTAGGCTGCTTCGGCTGCATCGTTGAAATGGACGAGTCGACGCTCGTCGTCGACGGCAAATGTCGGCTCCGGGAACTGCTCGATCAACTGTGTGAACAGCTCTCGCCACTGATCCCGCTCAACTCGGAGCTGGTCACGACTTTTCTCATCGGTCGGTACGTCGTCCTCTACCTTGCTTTTGAATGTCATAATATATCAGTTCCTGTGGGTTCTGTGTTCGATCATACAATACCTACCTGAAAAATGAGACACACCCGTTGTCGGCACTATCTGTCCGGAAGCGCGCTGGCTAGTGCCTCGACCGGGTGTGGTGGTTCGTCACCGTCGTCACGGTCCCCGAGTTGCGTCCGGCAGGATGCACCCGGGGCGACAACCTGTTCGGCCGGGCTGTCGTCGACCTGCTTGAACAGGATTTCGCCGATGGCCTGGCTCATCGAGTAGTGTTCGGCCTCGTAGCCGAAACTGCCAGCCATGCCACAGCAGCCCGAGTCCAGCGGGTCGGCCGCGTAGCCCGCGCGCCGGAGCACACCGACGGCGTGGTGGTCTTTCTTGGTCGCTTTCTGGTGGCAATGGCCGTGGTAGGCGAGTGAGCCGTCGGCGTCCCAGTCGATCTCACGGTCGAGACCGTGGACGTCGAGATACTCACAGATGCCGTACGTGTTGGCGGCGACTGTCGCTGCCCGGTCATCGTCTTGCCCAAGCAGATCCAGATAATCCGATTGGACCATTACCGCATCGGACGGTTCGACGAACACGACGTCTCGGCCGGTCTCGACGTGTCGATGGAGTGTGGTGACATTGTCGCGGGCGGTAGCCCGCGCGTCGTCGAGCAGCCCCTTCGAAAAGGCTGGTCGGCCGCTATCCGTCCGATCATCCAATACGGAGACGTGTACTCCGGCAGCTTCGAGCACGCGGACCGCGGCCTTGCCAACCTCGGGATGGACGTGGTTGGTGTAGGCGTCCGGGAAGACGACGACACGTCTGGTCGCATCCGCTGCCGAGACGGTCGTCCCACGGGCTTCGAACCAGTCGACGAACGTCTCGGCCTGTAGCGTCGGCGGGTCGCGTTCGCGCGCGATCCCGACAGTCTTCTCCAGTAGGATGCCACTCCCCGGTAGCGACGAGAGTGTGTTCGCCAGCGGTGCCAGCCGACTGCCGAGTGCGAACAGGCTATCGACGTTCGCAAACAGCTTGTCGCGGATGCTCTCGCCGTGTTCCTGATGGTGGGCGTGGGTCACTTCTGCTTTGAGTTTCGCCATGTCGACGCCACTCGGGCAGTCGTGCTTACAGCCCTTACAGCCGATACAGAGATCCAACACCTCGGTGACGAACTCCTCGTCAGTGGGATCATCGGGGAGGTCGCCGCTCATCGCCTGTCGAAGCATGTTTGCCCGCCCGCGCGTGGCGGTCACTTCCTCGTCGGCGGCACGATAGGTAGGACACATCACACCACCAGTCGTCTCTTGTGGTCCGCGGCAGCCGCCACAGCCGTGACAGAGTTCTACCATCCCCTGCATCCCGTTTTCGTTGTCCCACTCTAGGGTCGGGGTCAGCGTTGAGTCGAACTCGTAGTCCGGATCAGCGCGGAGCTGTGTGGCCATCTCGACAGTCTGTGCCCGAGGTGGTGCCTCTCCTGTCGAGACCGCCGCTTCGTCGACGCCGACGACTTGGCCGGGGTTGAACAGCCAGTCGGGGTCGAACGTCGTTTTGAGATCGCGAAACGCGTCCCAGATATCGGTGCCGTAGAGCTTTTCGTTCCAACAGGTTCGAGCCCGTCCATCACCGTGTTCACCGGATACTGACCCGCCATACTCGACCACTAAATCGGTTACGTCGTCGGCGATCGAGACCATCGTCTCGACGCCGTCGACCGTTTTCGTGTCGATCAGCGGTCGGATGTGGAGGACGCCGGGCCCGGCATGGGCGTAAAACGACGCGAACGTGTCGTGATCGTCAAGTACGTCCCGGAAGTCGGCGACGTACTCGGGCAGGTTTTCCGGCGGGATGCCGGTATCCTCGATGAACGCGACGTGTTTGGCGTCGCTGGTCCGCGACAGCAGGATCGGAAGCCCGGATTTCCGGAGCTTCCAGAACTGCTCGCGTTTGTCGGCTGCGTGAGCTTCGAGCCCGTCGGTGGCCGTGATCGATGGCTCCGATACCGACGCCTCGTCGGTGACCCGGTCGGCAATAAGCCGGTCGACCAGTTGCCGAGCCTCCGCATCATCCTCGGCGTAGAACTCGACCAACAGCGTTGCTCGCGTTCCGTCCGGCAGGATGCCAGCCACGTCGGCGAACTCGGCCGTCTCGCGGGCGAGGTCGAGCATCACGTCATCGATGATCTCGACGGCTGCCGGATCGTGCTCGAGGATCGGTGCGACGTCCGCCATCGCCTCGATGAGGTCGTCGTACGTCAGCAGTGCCATCCCCTTCGTCTCGGGGATCGGTTCGAGCGAGACTGTCGCCTCCGTGACGACTGCGAGTGTTCCTTCGCTTCCGGCGAGCAGTCGCGCGAGATTGATCGTGCCAGCCTGCCCGAACTCGCCGGTGGCCTCGGCGACGAGCCGATCAAGGTTGTAGCCGGAGACGTTCCGCTTCAGATCCGGGTAAGCCCTGTCGATCTCGTCGCCGTACTCGTCGAGGAGATCAGCAACGCCACTGTAGATCTGTCCCTCAAGCCCGTCGGCCTCGGCGCGGTCCCGCAGGTCGTCGACCGCGACCTCGCCGAACTCCGTGACGGTACCGTCTGCGAGGACGACTTCACACGATTCGATGTAGTGATCGGTCTTGCCGTACTGCAGCGAGTGTGCGCCAGTCGAATTGTTACCGATCGCACCGCCGAGGGCGGACTTGTCACCCCATGCTGGATCGGGCGCGAACTTCAGATCGTGATCGGCCAGCCTCGCGTTCAGGCCACCGAGTGTTGTCCCGACCTGAGCAGTGGCTCGCTGTTCACCGGGGTCGACGGTGCGAACGTCGTCCATGTACCGCGTGAAATCCAGCACGACAGCTTTGTTGACCGTCTGACCGGCGAGACTAGTTCCCCCGCCACGAGGGAGGAGCGGCACATCAACCGCGGCACAGTAGGAGACCACGGCCGACACGTCGGCTGTCGACCGCGGAAAGACGACGCCGATCGGCGTCACCTCGTAGATGCTCGCGTCGGTGGCGTAGAGCTGACGTGAGTAGTCGTCGAACCGGACCTCACCGTCGATCCGGTCGCGAAGTGCGTCGACGAGCTCCGGTTGCCCGGTCGTCTCGTTGGTGTGGGTATAGGCTGCTCGCGGCTCGTCGGCCGGAGACGCCGAGCGGGCCTGAGGGTGGTTCTGGGCCATCGGCTGGTCAGAACACCCCCGGCGAGATCACGTAGACGAACAGCAGCGTCAGGATACCGGTCATCGTTGCGTAGTACGCCAGCGGAATCAATTCGAGACGGATGACCCGCCCTTCCTCACCGACAAGGCCGACGACGGCAAGCGCGGCGACGACGTTGTGGACTGCAACGAGGTTTCCAATGGCACCGCCGACCGCCTGTGCACCGACGACGATGGTCCGCGAGACTCCCAGATCGGTCGCGATGTTGTACTGGAAGGTCCCGAAGAGGATGTCGCTGACCGTGTTCGAGCCAGCGAGGAACGCACCGAACGCACCCACCAGCGCTGCGAAGAACGGGTAGATGCTCCCGGCGGCGTTGGCCGTCGCCTCCGAGAGAACGACGAGCATACTGTCAATGTTGGCGCTTTGGCCGGACTGGATCATGATCTGCACGGTTGCGACGGCGAACACAAGTGCGATCACTGCCGGCATCACCTTCTCGGCAGACTCCATCCATGCGTCTTTGATTTCCGTCGTATTCATTCCGTGGAGCGGGATCGTCAGCAAGTGGACGAACACGAAGATCGCACCGGGAAGGTACAGCAGTGCGAAGTCGTTGCTCATACCGGTGCCGAGGATGTCTGCCCACTCGAATACGAGCGTCGAGGTGAGGAAGCCCGTCAGTGGATCGATTACGCGCGTCAGCACGAGCAGCCCAGCGAGGATGAGGTACGGTGCCCAGGCACGTGGGAGCGACATCTGCTTCGAGCCGACCGTCACGGTACCGCCGTCAGTCGCCACGGCTGTACCACGGTTGGTCGACTCACCGGGCTGGATGTCACCGATCCAGTGATCTGGCCATTGAGCTTCCGGACCGAAGTCCCACGTTTCGTCGGGTTCGAAGTATCCCGCACGAAGCGCGGTCACGGTCACTGCCATTCCAATCATCGATCCGAACAGCCCGGGGAAGGTCGGTCCGAGGTAGTATGCCGTTACCCAGTAGGGAACGGCGAACGAAGCCCACGCGAACAGTGTCAGCGGCAGGACTTCCAGCGCCGGTTTGATCGATCGTTCTTCGCCGAAAAAGCGCGTCATCATCGCGACGCCGATAAAGGGCAATACCATGCCGACGATAACGTGGTGTGTGGCCGCCCACACGCCGATCTCGGCGACCCACTGTTCGACATTCATCCCCTGTCCGGCAACAGCTGACGAAATCGGATCCGACGATTCGAAGATGTCCTGAAGGCCGATGATGAGTGGTGTCCCGACGGCACCGAACGTGATTGCCATCAGGTTCCCCGTCAGTGCGACCACGACCGCCACGAGTGGCGGGAATCCCAGCCCGACGAGCAACGGGCCGACAATCGCCGCTGGTGTCCCGAATCCGGCTGCGGACTCGACGAACGACCCCATCAGGAACACGAGCAGAACGACCTGCACGCGCCGGTCGTCGCTGATCGAGGTGAAGCCAGCGTTGATCACGTCGAAAGCCCCTGTCTCTTTGAGCGTATACAACAGCAGTATCGCGCCAAATACGATCCAGAGGATGTTGGTCGCGGTGATCGCCCCATTGATCGACGCTGCAGCGATCCAGCGTGGGGTCATCTGCCAACCGAAGTAGCCGACTGCAGCAGCCACCACCCACGCGATAGGCATGGCACGGGTTGCCGACCAGTAGCGACCGATCATCAAAAACGAAATGACGGCCAGTGGCAACAGGCCCAGCATGATCTGGGTCGGCGTCGCCATCACAGCCACCCCCTTGGTTCCGGTTTATGATTACCTAATTGCCAATGCGACTCTGTGCATGCCAGTAGTTGTGGCATATCGATCCCTATCTATTGTACATTATTTATACCCACCTTATTGTTCAACCCCCCGGTGACCAGTACACTCGTGTACAACTGCCGAAATCAACCGTCTGAGGGTGTGCAATGGAATATAGGTCTCAAACTATTGTGATAGATACACTAGATCGTATGCCATTATTACTGCTGATACACACGTATACACCCTCGTTAAAGTAGTGTATATTATATTTACACATGTGTGTACCTCGGTAATAGTGTACAAAAATAGACATTGAAGTACGATTATATCCATTTCATATCAAATGAAGACATTGGAGGTTACAGTTTGATCTTGTGTTGTGCGGACCAGCTTATCGCACTCGCTTACGGATTAGGCTGACGCATGATAGCCTCTGTCAGCTTTGACTTTCAGTCATCCATCGCACGCTTCGTACACTGCCAATACCTGCCGAATGTGACGAGATGGCCGACAACGAGCAGCAGGTCCACAAGTACGATGATGCACGCGTCGGTACCGGGTTGGAGAAAGAGAAACGAAAACGCAAGTGTGACCACGTCTTCACTGTCGGGTCCTTCCGGTCGACTACCGGGAACGCCGTCTTCGGCGACTTCTCACAGCGAGTCATCCTCAACGTCGACGGCTACACGACGTTCGTCACCGAGTAATCGAGTCCCAATCGGACACACGAAGAGCCCGCAGTCGGTGAGTTGGACGACCGACGGCATCAATGAATTCATTTACTACGCCGGACCATGACGCATATATGGTTGTCATAGTAAGACCCCATTTCATCGGAATCATTTTTACAGAAATAGTCTCAGATCAATTCTTTGATTAGTGAAAGACAGCCGTCAACAGATTCTCAATCACTAAGCTGCCAGTTCTGGCCACCAACCACTGCCTCGCTGTCGATGCCGCCGTACTACTCGACCTCCTTTACAGCTTCGTTTGGCTCCAGGCCTTGGCGATGGGCGTACTCGGTCGATAACTCCCACGCCCAGTCAGCAATATAATTATCGACGCCTTTGAATTTGTACGAGAGATTCGCCAGTGCGACCAATACCAGGAGGTCGTCTTTGGCTTCGGAGAGCATACCGGCTGTGCTGTCGGTTTCCTACAAAAGCCTATGGCAACTTCATTTTCGAACAACCGATGTGCGCGATCCGTCAGTCGGTAGGCCGTGGACGGCCCATCGCCCGTCCGAACCACGAGATCGTAGCCACTCCCACCACAGATTTTGTTTAACAAGCGATTGTGTTTTCTATCGGACATCGAGCGAGAGCGGACGGCCACGCCCGTTAGGGCGTTGGCCGTCCGGCTCCACGCGACCGGCTGTTCGCTTAGAGAGACACAAGCAATTCTCCGACTATTCGGCGTACAACGCTCTCATCAGGCGATCTTTCAGTGGGTACATCGAGTAGCTGACAGCGTTCCTGACCCGCCTGAGGCGCAACCGAAGCGGGTCGTGGTAGATGAAACTGCTGTCAAAATTAATGGCGAGTGGTCTTGGTTGTATGCTGCAATAGACCTCGACACCAAGTTGATATTGAGTGTCGATCTGTTCGGATCTCACGGAACTGATCCAGCTGCTGCGTTTCTGCATAGACTCTCCGAGAAACACGACCTCTCCGAGGCCGTGTTTCTCGTCGATGGCTTCGGCTACCAGACTGCCCTTGCTCGATTAGGTCTCAGTGGTCGGCGCGATTATACCGACCGAAACCTGATCGAAAAATGGTTTCAGACACTCAAAATGAGGATCGACCGCTTCCATAATTCGTGGGTGGGCAGTCGGTCGAGCGTTCGTCGCTGGTATTCACAGTTTGCACATTATTATAATCGCCAGAGACCGCATCAATCTCTAGATGATCGAACGCCAGATGAGGTGGTTGCTAACTAGACAGTGCCTTTGAGTTGAATCCTTGATTGAGAACGCATGTCATAGTAAATTGGTCTAGCAGCCACAGCCGGTTCCAATCTATTGAGTGAGTCATCTACTTGCACGGCATCTTCTACTGACCGATGATCCAGGTCCTAATCACAGTGAAAATAAGGTACGCATCAAAAACGATCCTCCGAGGTTGTGAGTTGATGGAGGTAGCAGTGACAGAGATTTGTTCGCCACCTCGTTTGGAGATCGTTTCACCGAAGGCTTATGACATAACCAGCAGAGTAATTCAGTATGGTTTCGGTCATTCTCCTGAGTGGCCTGTTTATCGGGGTGATAGCGACTGGACTGGTGTTTGCAGACATGAACCGGCGAAATATACGATCTCAGATACGGTATCTCTGGACTGGTTTCGTCGGCGTCCTCAGCCTCGGAGGGTTCTTGGCGGTGTACGTACTTCAGGATGTGCTATATCAGTTCTATCGGCTCTGTTGAAATCCTTGAAGATTTACATGTTTGTCGTGTAATTCCATGAGATGAAGACCCTCCCGAAGTCGCAGATTCTCCGTTTTACTGAGAAGGCGATCCACCTAGCACGCCGAGCAGTCTCTCGATACTCCTCGAAGTTTTCTAAACACCGCTATACACTCCCGCAGCACGTTGTTCTACTGTGTCTCAAAGTTCGGAAGAACACGACCTATCGTGGTCTGCTTGACGAACTGATCGAGATGCCACGCATTCGTCAAGCTCTTGGATTAACTGAACTACCTACGCCATCAACGCTCTGTAAGGCGTTCAATCGGCTTGATATGGCTGTATGGCGTGTTGTATTGACTCTCTCAGCGACGCTACTTCCGACGAGTGGAATCGTTGGAGTTGATGCGTCAGGGTTCGACCGCAGTCACGCCTCAAAACATTACACGAAACGGGCTGAACTCACGATTCAGCAGCTCAAAGTGACGCTGTTGGTAGATACGAAAGTGAACGCAATTCTCGATCTGCACGTGACGACGACACGAAAACACGATAGTCAGATCGCTCCATCGTTGATCAAACGCAACCCCGAGACCATCGACATTCTGCTCGGTGACAAAGGCTACGACGACCAGAAGATCAGACGACTTGCCCGTCACCACGAGGTTCGGCCACTGATTAAGCATCGTGAGTTCACATCTCTCCACAAGGCATGGAACGCACGCTTAGACGCTGATCTCTACGGACAGAGAAGTCAATCAGAGACGGTCAACTCAACGCTCAAACGAAAGTACGGTGCCTTCGTTCGCTCCCGACAATGGTGGAAACAGTTCCGTGAACTCGTTCTTAGATGTCTTGTCCACAATATCGACCGAGCCCTCTAAGATCAGTACAGAGCAAAGGTCCCACAATCGTTATCTCATCAGGCATTAACCCATTATGTATGTCAAAAGTAATTTGGACACTTGCTGTAGCATATGGTCTCGTTGGACTCGGTCTATTCTACAGTTTAGCAGTAGATTCTAGTGAGCTATTTTTAGCCATGACTACCGTCATCTATGTTCTAATGCTTCCATTAGCATATCTAGTCTATAAAAAACGGGTTGTAAGTGAGTAATCGCTCAAGAAACAGCCAATTCCCACATCTACGTAGCAGCTGTGTCACTGCTAAAAGTGTTAGTTCAATAGGATTTCAACAAAGCCTATGTACCTTAAACTGGCTATTTTGGATTGGTATACTAGAGGGTGTCATAGAAAGCGTCACACACGAAGACGCAGGATGTTGGAACTGTGTCTACGAGCGCCAGCATCCTGCAAGAGGAGACTTCTATCGACGAGTTCTTCAATGTAATGGCGACCGAGACGCTCGCGTTGTTCGAGCATCTTGAGTTCGACTTTCTCGAAGAATTCGATGTGTTCGCCCCCGCTCGCCGGGGGCGAACACGAGATCATCACCCACCAGCACTCTTCCGAGCGTTCCTGCACTGCTACTACAAGAACGTCTACGGCATCCGTCCAGTCACGCGAGAACTCCAGAACACGGTCGTCTGGCTCAGCTGTGGCTTCGATCGACCGCCGTCGAGAGACGCGGTCGATCGCTTCCTCACCGACCTCGAACACGTCGTCGACGAGGTCTTCGACCGCCTCGTCGAGCAGGCCGCCTGCCGCGGCCTGCTCGACTTGACCTACTCCATCGATTCCACCGACGTGAGGACGATGCCCGCCGACCAAGACGCGTCGAAAGGCTACGATCCAACCGCCGAAGAGTACTACCACGGCTACGGCTGTACGATCGTCTCGACCGGGCAAAAGATCCCGATTGCCGCGGAGTTCACCGAGAGCAAGCAAGCGCCAGAGGAGACGGCGATGCGCGTCACGTGTGACGCGCTCGCCGTCGAGAAACCGATCTGGATGCTTGGAGACAGCGCCTACGACACGCTCGGCTGGCACGACCACCTGCTGGCCGCAGGGGTCGTGCCAGTCGCTCCGTACAACGCACGAAACACCGACGATCCGAAAGACATCGAGTACAGGGTCGAAGCCCGCATCGACGAACACAGCGAGGACGTTCAGCTGAAGCAATCGACGCTAGACGAGACGTACAACCGCCGGAGTGGAGTCGAACGAACCAACGACGCCGTCAAGGACTGCGGCCTCGGGCACGTTCGCGCCCGAGGCCGCGTCCACGCACGAGCACAAGTGTTCCTCGCGCTGTGCCTTCGTCTCGTTATTGCGATCACCAACGACGAACGCGGAGACAATCCAGGAAGCACCGTCATCACGCTATGAGAACTATTCTATGACACCCTCGACCGCGGTAATCTTTTCGGCGTGGTCCTTGTCTGGATTCTCGACGCGGCGGTCCGTTCCCAGAGCACGGTCGACGGCTGGTGATCCGTTCGCCCGACCCAGTCCAGCGTCGATACGACCCGGTGCGAGTCCATCTAACGTTCCGAAGAGCTCTGCGACTTTGAATGGACTGTAGTGGTTGAGTAGGACGGCCCCAGATCCCAGTCGAATCGAGTCCGTTTCAGCAGCGAGGTGACCGAGGAGTACCTCAGGAGTCGTCCCTGCAAGAGAGTGTGCCATCCCGTGGTGTTCAGCAACCCAGAATCGGGAGTATCCAAGCCTTTCGGCCTGCTGAGCAGCTGTGGCCGTGTTCGAGTAGGCCTCAGTCGCAGTCCCACCGTCGGGAACTGGAGAGAGATCTACAATAGAAAGTTCCATATCTCATTTCAATAGATGGAAGCCATTACAGTTTGTGTGACCGGATCTGATTAGGCACTTTGATATCCGTTCAAGTATTCCCTCAGTAGCACTTATTCACCGTTATTTGAGGAGTGAGTTGGACATCCGTTTTGGGAAGCCGACAATTCGCTGATAGAGGCTCAGTTGTTCCTCATTGTCTCCTTCACGAAGATACGACCGTGTTCGCTGGCTGATAATCTCGACTGACAAGACTAGCAACACAATGAACAGGATCGTCGACATCATATTGGTAAACTGGAAGGTTTGCTGCTCGGTGACATCCTCCTCGCCGTAAACGGCGAGGCTTCCCTGCCGCAGTTGGGATATTTATCGTTTGCAGATGCTCGCCTGTTGAGCGAACGTCCCCTGTCCACAGCTGGGGTCGTGTTCTCCACGACGGAACAGGTTGACTACTGGACGTGCCACACGCCCGCTACACCTATCCCCGGATGATCGGGGACTCGGAGTTACCTTTTGTGCTTGGTCTAACCGACGCCGAATGTTCTCTGCACCATTCGAGTCGGCGTTCATCACGGCTTCACACCCACGACAGACGTACAAGCCGCGCTCTACACGGTTTGCGTCTCGTTTCTGTCCACAACACGAACACGTCTTCGACGTGTCTCGTTCGCTCACTACGACCACTGCGATCCCTTCGGCTTTCGCCTTGTAGGTGAGTAAAGTCGTGAAGCGGTCGAACGCCCATCCGTGCAAGCCTTTGTTTCCACGGTCGCCCCAGTTCCGAGGCTCACCAGTCTCGTCGTCTTTACGTATGCCTCCGAGGTTGCCGACAGCAATTGTTCCGATACCTCGTTCAACACACTCTGTAACGATGTGTTTCGTGACAGCGTGTAAGTAGTGCGACCGACGCTCGGAACGCTTCTGCCGGAGTCGGAGTGCCTTGTTTGACCGGGAGGAGTTGCACTTCGCTATCTCCTTGGCGAAGTACCGTTCGTCAGTCTTGAGAACGTTCCCCGGATACAACTCATGGTCGCCTGTGGAATACGAGACGGCGGCGAAGTTCGAGATACCGAGGTCGATCCCGGCAGTTTCGTCGCCGGGAGACTCAGCCTCGATCTCATGTTTACAGACGATATGAAGTTCCCATTCGTCTCCATTCCAGACTGCTTTTATCTGACGAACATTCTCGACAGCAACATCTGGCCGGGTTTCGATCTCGCAGAGAATGAAATCTGACCAGTGTTCTTTGAGGTTGCGGCCTTTCGAGAGGCGTATCCGGTTGTTCTTGCTGTCGTGTTTGAAGCCGTCTTCTTTGAACGTAACCGTCGACCGTGGATGATTGTCGCCGTTCTTGCGATACTTCGGTGGGTTTGCGCGGTCGTCCCCGTTTCGGCGTTTGGCATACCACCCGTGGAACGCTTCAGCGAGTTCTTCAATGACTCGCTGACTCGACTGTGAATTGAGGTCGGCGTAGCGTTCGTGGTTCTTTAGATATGCCTTGAGTGGGCCATCCTCGGGGATTGTCCCTGTCTCGCTCCAGATACGGTTGCACGTCCAGCGTGCGATGTTCCAGAGTTTCGAGGCGGCAAACCCAAGCGAGTCCAGATCACCCTTGACCTGTTGCTGATTCCGTATGGTAGCAACGTAGGTTCGAGTGACCTGAATCGCCATACATAGACTATGTAAATAAACCTACTTAATGATGTGGGTTAACATTGAATATCCAGCCTGCTATCCACAGTGGGTTGTGCTGGGGTTGTCGGATTCACGCCCGGTCGCCAGACTGCGTCTGGCGGGCAATCAGAAATCAAAGATTTCTGATAACGGCGTGAACGCCGGGATTCTCTCCTTGAAAAAGATAGACAACGTCACACCCAAACCGCCAGCACCGATGATGCCGAGACTGACTGCGGAACGGACGTTGTTTTCTAAAATAAACATCGACCAAGCAATAAATGGCCGAACGATTTGGGTAATCATTCCGAAGGTAATTGTTTGGTCGCGTCTCAGAACCGTTTAGACTTCACCTCCAGTAGCCTCAACCGAGGCGGTGCAGTGAATCTTCTCGTGGATTGATTCACACAGAACCTCATTGAAAAACTGGTTGTAGCGATCTGGGTCTTGGTATTTCACCAGTCGGAGCTGAAGCACTGCATTCAACCCGGCCCGGCTCCACTGCATCCAGTCTCGCTTGCACCGTTTAGCGACTTCTCCCATTGCCCGTTCGACGGGATTTGAGGTCCACCGCACCTCAATCCCGTCGAGTGCTTTCTCTGCAAACCTCTGCATCGATGGTAATCCCTGCCGCAAGTACGCTGCTGCTTTCTCTGAGCCGAACTGGCTCAATTGCCAAATTGTCTTCTCTATCCGTTCGCCACGATTCGGTGATCATGTCTCTATCAGCAAACCAGCACTTATGTTGTGTCCGGCAGACCTACCATCCGTGAGCGATACACACCAACTCGACGGCGAGGTAGCTCTTGTGACCGGCGCGTCATCCGGTATTGGGCGTGCCGTAGCCACGACACTTGCAGCCGACGGCGCGGCCGTCGCCGTTGCCGCCCGGCGTGAAGAGCGTCTGGAAGATCTAGTCGACGAGATCGAAACCGACGGCGGGACCGCTCTGGCAGTGCCGACAGACGTGACCGACACTGACGCAGTCCATGAGATGATCGCGACCACTCGTGCGGAACTCGGCGGCCTGGATATATTGATCAACAATGCGGGCGTTATGCTGCTCGCACCGGTTATTCGTGCCGAACACGACGACCTCCAGCAGATGCTCGATGTGAACCTCAAAGGGTTGATGGCTGCAACACGAGAAGCACTTCCTGGACTACTCGATCAGAACAGCGGACATATTGTCAATATCTCCTCGGTTGCGGGCCAGACAGCAAACGAGACCAGCGGTGGCTATTCCGCGACGAAGTTCGGTGTCAACGCCTTTTCAGAGTCACTGCGGAAAGAGATCGCCGACAGTGACGTTCGAGTGACTGTCGTCTCCCCTGGGGCCGTCGAGACGGAACTTGGCGACCACATCCCCGATGAACAAACGAAAGAACGAATGGCCGATCTGACTGACGATTTGATCCCGCTCCACCCAGACGACATTGCCAATGGCATTGCGTATGCACTCACTCAACCACCACGTGTGAGCGTGAACGAACTCGTGATCCGACCCACAAATCAACGGTAATCGCTGTCTGCTTGCCGTTTGCTGACGATCGAGTCCACAGCAGCCCAGATATGAAAGAACCCAGTGGTCTCTACTAGGGGGTTGGATGCCTCCGGTGAGCCAATAGGGAGTGGTTGCAAGGTGATACTCGTGGCTCGGAGGGATGGTGTTCCAGCATAGTAATCGATACCGTCGACATACGAAGGAAGCAATGCTCTACTCAGAGTATGAGTGCAGCATGGTGGCCTGTTTTATTCTGAGTCCACTGAAACATTCGATCAAATGCCTACGTACTGTGTTGTCTGCGAGTGGTTTTTTCAGCCAGTATTTTATTAAGTTAGCTCAAATAACATAATGTATGGTCGGCACGGGCACACTCATTATCGGAGTTTCGTTAACTGTCGTGATGGTTTTGACTCTGGGGCTGTTGTTACGGTTGTTCAAAGACGCTGATGGACTCTAATCAGCGTAGAGCACATTTGGTTCATGCTGCATTCGCACTCGCAGTATAGCAATGAGTAGACCTAACCAACAAAAGAGGCAGAGAAGTCCTTCTGTTGGTTAAGCTTGTGAAGACTCTGGAATAGATTCTGGAAACGCTCTATTAACAAAAGAAAACCCACCGAAGAAACCGAGTTCGCCACTACCCAATACCACTCCTGAAACATGGAAATCACACACTTCGGATTATGTTGTTCTTCGTCGACTAACGAAGTATGTTTGAGAAATCAGGGTCGACGTCACCATCGTCGTCCAGACCGCTCGCAGTGAGTCGACCAACTCGGGGATCAGAACGAAACCAAGACCTCGTCAACAAAGCTAACCCATCAAGTGATGACCTCCTACTCCCGTCGCTCAATAACGGTATCACGCTCCTGGATGTCGACGGCAGTCGGGGGGTTCCAGTGCTCCAATCGCTTGTCCTCGATCACCTACTACTCCACAACGGACCCGCTTTCTGGGTCGACGCAAATGGCCACGCGACGACGACCACACTCGCCCAGATCGCGCCCAGTCATCGGCTTCTCAATCGCATCCATGTCGCACGCGGCTTCACTGCTTACCAGCACTACGGCGCGGTCTGTGACCTCCCGACGGCAGTGAATCAATCCATCCAAGAATCGACCGACAATACCGGACCGCGAGGTCGACAGCCTACGGATTCTGACAACGACTCCTCCCTGCACACCCCATCGCTCATCGTCGCCCCCGCTGTCGACGCCCAGTACCGCACTGATGACACCCTCAACGAGGGACACGCAAAAACCCTCCAAGCGCGAACACTCGCCCGCTTGGCGACCTACGCTGACGGCTACGATGTCCCCGTTCTTGCCACCCGTAGTAAGCGCGACACGTTCGCGGAGCCGGTCAAAACGGCCGCCGACCACCATCTGGAGTGTGAGCAAACCCGAATGGGCCCGCGGATTGTCGGTGACGACTTCGAGACCCTCATCTATCCCGTCGACGACGGCGCATACTATCAGACGACGTTTGCCTACTGGCGACAGTTGCTCGAAGCACGCGCTGCGCAGGTCGGTATCGAACCAACGACCACCTCGCCGTCGACTCCCGACAGTGTGGGTACTGGCCTCACCACGACCGGCGAGACGACCTCGATGGCGGCGAATCCTCTGCTCGATGCATGGACTGCTGGTGGTCCTGGAGGGCGATAGCGATGGGACGAACGAATCCAACCTATCGGGACGCACTCCGAGCTATCGAAGACCGCTGGCAGGACTTTCGTCGAGCCCTCCGTCGACGCGATCAACCCCGCTTCGATCAGTTGTTCGCCTACGTACGGGAACACGCCGATGCCAGCGGGCTGTTGAACCATCAGAATCCACTGTTGCCCGCACTGCTCAGTATCGATCTCGAACAGGAGCGTCGACTCGATGAACACGAAGAACGGCTTGAGGAACTCGAAGAAGAGATTGAAGCAGAGGAAAACAAATAGTACGAATATAGCCGTAATACTCATTACGTATTACTTCATATCTCCAAGTAGAGACATGCCACGCATCACCACAAAAGGTCAAGTCACTATCCCGAAGGAAATTCGAGAGACGCTCGGAATTGAGCCCGGTGACGAGATCGCCTTCGAAGAGGTTAGTTCTGGATACAAGATTCAAAAGAAAGAACCGACTACCGCAGACGGAAACGATCCTTTTGCTAAATACCGCGGCAGTGCCGAAAGCGACGAGACCATGCCCGAACGCATGCGTCGACTTCGTAGGGAGTACCCCCGAGACGTAGGAGACGATTGCGACGATGAGTCGGAGGCAGAGGCGTGATCACGTCGGTCGATACGAACGCCCTTCTCGCGCTGTTATACGATGATGATTATACAGACAAGAGTGAAACGGAGCTTCGACGTGCCTACCGAGATGGTCGAGTCGTCATCACGTCAATTGTGTACGCTGAACTTTCAGCAGATGGTCACTTCGATTCGACATCCGAATTAGACCAATTCCTCGAAGATTTCAGTATTCAGGTTACTGAGCCATCGCAAGAAGCACTTTTCCAAGCTGGCGAAGGATTTCAGCGATATTCTACCCGCCGACCAGATGGGCTTCAGTGTCCATCTTGCGGGGCAAAGCAGACTGTTCAGTGTGAAGAGTGTAGTGAAGATCTTGCACCACGTCAGCATATTGCTGCAGACTTCATTATTGGTGGGCACGCAACTGTCGATTGTGATGCGTTGGTTAGCTTTGATACAGCTTTCTATGAGACATATTTCCCGTCATTGACCATATATCCGGAATCATCGGCCCACGACTGAGCAGCTGTTTCGGACGCACTTGAGTTCAAGAGACCCAGTCTTGACGCCGTTGATATCTACACAACCCAGTAGCTCGTCATCTAGACGAGACAACTCAGATGGCTGGATCCAATTCGTATTTGGGCGAAACGCATTTGCACGCACCATTCAAATAATGAAATAACGAGTATGTCCGATCACCCGGCACATGAGATCGAATCCGTCCGGAATCGGCTTAATGTCGTTACCCAGGAGACACGATTCGCGCTTCTCCAAGATATTCTTGGACATCCCTCGGAATTGCCGACGTTGAAAGAACTCGATTACGTCAATCCAAGCAAGAGTCAGACGACGATCCGGCAACATCTTGAGCAGCTGGTTGATGCGGATATCGTTGAACAGGTTACCTTGCCGAAAGACCGACGCCAAAACGATCTTCCGTACACATTCTACGGGATCAGCGATAGTGGTCGACAATTCCTCAAAGAACACAAGCTACTCCGCGCACAGGATACGCTCCGAGAAATCTACGATCGGATAGAGAAGACAGATGACATCATCCGATACGAGACTGCCCCGCGACCTGAAAACTGACCGTAATGGATCTGGTCAGAGGGTCGAGTGACCCTACCGTTTAAATGATGCCGCCGATGATGAGCAGACCAACGACAATCAAGAGCGTCATGATCACACTTCCTCCGGCCAGCAGCGTGTTCTCCATAGCCTGCTTGTAAAACGGCATTTCAGCGTATTCAGTACGGAAGGATTCGAGATTCTCCTCGTCGTAGAAGTACTTCGTCTTGAGCGCGAACCGGTCGGTGACCGCACAACCCGTACAGACAGGCTCACCGGTCAGCCGTTCAGTTTCGATGTGACTCCCACACGCAACAGCGCCACAGTTCGCGCAATAGGTGTAGGTTTCGTCGACGCCGTGTGTCTCACAGTGGACGCAGCGATGGATACCGTCCTCAATCGTAACCCGAGAGGGGCCTGCGGCGTAGTACTCGTAGGGATGGCTGTAATCCTTCAGATGCGTCGTCTGTCGAACCTCCGGGAGGAACACTGGGTCAATAGACTGCACTGAGATATCCGAAAGGTTCGGCTCACAGGTCTTGTTGTAGGTCACGTTGTTGCCACCGGTGTAAGTCACCGTCGTCGTGTGGAACTCCTGGAGCCGGTCGACTGCCCACTCTTTGTATTCGGTTTCGGTCTGGCCGAACCGGTGATCACTGACCTCGTCGAAGACCTCCTGAAACCGCTCAATATCGAGGTCGACCGTCGTGTGACGATTCTCCGCGACCAAGGTTGCAACGGCATCATCGGCTACCGACGGATGACCGCGACCGGCGTGGACAACAAAGTTGGTTCGCTCATTAATTCGGTGGATAACCCCTACAGAAGTCTCGAATACCGCATTCGTGTCAGCAGTGACCGAGACAATTGGATTGAACGTGACCTGTGTGTGCGGCTCCGGAATTTCTGTGCTGTCGATGTTTTCGATATCACGGAAGGCCTCTTTGATTGGTACTTCGATGGACGCTGCCGGATCGTATGGCCGGAGCGTCTCGTCACAGAGAATCTCGATGCGACCATTATAGAGATCGAGGCCGATCTCGTCGGCGATCCGCCGGAGGTCCTGGCCATCGGTGAGTTCGATCTGATACGGATCGTCATTCTGTTTCAGCCTGTCGGCGTACTCCTGTGCTGGCCCGGTGAACCGACCAGTCGTCACGACCATACCGCGTTTCGGACCGTCGAACTCGAACGTCGCAATCGCGGAATGGAGTTTCTGGACGACCGGTCGACCAACTGAATCGGTGTGCTTGCACTCGACGACGACAGCCCGGCGGATTCCGTCGACGACTTCCTCCATCAAGATATCCCGTCCCTCATCAGCCGTTTTCGTCGCTTGCCGCACGTTTTCGTATCCGAGATTCCGGAAGACGTCCTCGATCACATCCTCGAATTCGAAGCCGGAGAGATCGTCCAGGACAGCCATACTGATACTACCAACACTATTCTGTTAGCAGTATATACAGTATTTGAAACCGACAGTCGCAGATTTAGACGGTGAGAAGTCGGTTAGTTATCTCCGCTGTACGGCGGTTTGACAGTGTCGACGACCCGTACGTCGAAATTCAGATTTGGCCGAAGATTATGGCGGATTTTCACCGGTGTTGAGGTGTTTGAATGACTCCCTGTGATATGCCACTCGCCACAGTTTCAACACAGCCCGTGTCACGAGCCGGACGTCGACCTGTTTGATACACGAATCCTCGACATCAGCGGGATCTGACGATGCATCTGGCGGTGGATGGAAGTGACCAAGATCGCTTACGTGTGGGAAGTCGTCACCAGTTGGGTGTCTTCCCCACCGAAAATTCTGGTTCAGGGAGTCTGTATAGTGAAATTTATAGTCACCTTGGGTTGTCCACTGAACATCAATCCGGGCAGATTCTGCATCACACAGTCCATCAGCCAATTCGATTGTGAGATGATTCGGTGACAAGTAATCATCCACCGTTGCTGTAGCTAGCGGTTCTTCTTGATCACAAACATCCCGAATTGTGAGGAGTGCTTTTCGATCAATCGCACCACGCAAGGTGTGAGATTCTTCTGAGAGATACTCGCGATCAGACATCGAATCTATGGAGATGCGCTCGTTTTGGAGTTCGGCACGTTCTCGTCGTTGATGAATCGCTGGGCGCTCGAAATCGAAAGCGCAGCGTTTGCGAACGCGAGATTACGACGGGTTGTTTTCCATTCCAGGAGATCAGCGTCGACTTGGTCGTGATCAACGCTCTGTGTTGTGAGAGTCTCATCGGCAGCTTTGACCGACAACTCTTCGGGTGACTCAGCGTCGTACTTCTCTTGGAAATCTCGGATGGTCGACCGGAGTTCCGAAACACGCTCACGCAGTTCTGCTACGGACAGCTCCTCAAGGATATCGGTCGCCTGCTCAACGACAAGCGATTCTGAAGATCGAGAGTACAGCGTCGCCCCATGGTCACCGGGTTGTGTTGAGACAAATCCGTCGTCTGAGAGCGTATTGAGATGCTTTCTGGCAGTCTTTTCTGAAACGTGTGCTCGCTCAGCGATAGCAGCGACGGGTTCTGGGGAGTATGCGTGGCTAATGATTTCTCTGACGCGAGTATACGGACTCATCTCCTGCTTCCATTCTTCAACGACTTCCTCATTGACATCATCAAACGGTTCTGGAGGGGGTGTATCAGGCATGGGTACACATACAATGTGAAGTATCATAGCTATTTTGGTGTAGTACTATATTACTTCAGAGCAGATTGAGTTCATCAGGCTCTGTTGAAACCCTTGGTAGTTGATACAAACAGTGTGCTGCATACAAGGCGCGTATCTCGCACAGAAGTTCTTCGAAAACCAGCTGGTCGGATCGGTCAAGACACAGCATTCATCGACCGGCCGTTTCATTCGATATTACGTCTGAAGAACAGATTCAACAGAACCGAGTATCACGCACCTCCCGTTAAAACGACGATGTAGTCAGACAGATCGGCTCAGAACGAATCGGTTACACTCATATCGTACTGTCTTTGCGTAAGTATTAGTTTGACGCGTCAGAGACGACCACTATGGAACACCCGAGTGTTCTCGTGTTCGTCGAATTCCCTGATCCGAAGTTCCCGACCAGTGGGTTCTTGAATGGTCTCGCGTACCCGGACGCGGAACTCATCGGCTTCTACCAGGTTGACGAAGACGAGTCCGTTGAGGAAGCGCGGGCCGAACATGACGAAGAATTCAGAGCGGAACTAGCGAGACACGCTGAACAGTTTGAGGAACGAGGAGTACGGACCGAGTTCGACCTCACGTTCGACGACGATCCGGTTGAAACACGCGAAAAGGTCGCCAAGAAAGATGGCGTTGATGCGATTCTCACGTCTGGAGGAGCAAATACACTTGGAAGAGTGTTGATCGCTTCCCGTCACACGAAGAATGCGGAGGCGAAGGTGAATACGCTCCTCAATATAGTTGACCGTGACGAGCTTCTCTCAGTGGACCTCATACACGTAGCGGATCCAGATGACCCGGAGGGAGAAGCTGAGGGTGAAAGCGTCTTAAAATCGATGAGTTCGATCCTCACCGACCAAGGGATCCCGTCGATTCGAATCAATCAAGAGGTACGGAAAGGGTCGGACGTATCGTTCGAACTGAGACAAGCAGCTCGCAACTACGACCTGTTCGTAATGGGTGCAACCGAACAGGATGTCGGAGATGAAGTATTTGGCCCAGTTGGTGATTATATCGTTCACGAACAGGATGTTGCTGTTTTGACTCTTCGGTAATCTTCGCCTCGTCGGGAGGCTGTTCCCGATGGTCAGCAGATGAAGTCGTATTGAACCCACACATTCACCGACTGGGTAATCCATTCGACTTGAGGCGAAGTAATCGAAGCCGTCGTGCTGACTTCATCCTCTATATTCAGCACGACCGTCAAAATATATCACTAATTGAGGATTTCAACAAGGCCAATCAAACCGTAATCGACAACAGTCGTCAGAGGATGGAACTGCAGACAAGCTTTGATAGCACTACCGGTCGTCTGGGAGCAAATCCTCGATGAACTGGAAGCCGTTAATAAAGGTGATTGAGTCGCCATATCCTTCAGTCGCCAGTACAGTTTCAGCACCCTCACCCGCAGCAATATCAGTCGTGTAAATGTACACACTCGTGGCTGTGCCCGCACTGAGGTGTTGAGCTGCTAATGCAGCAAGGGCGGCATCGGCCCGTTCGACCTCATCCGCTGGGCGGTCATCAGCGTTCGCGATGTATCGTTGGACACCATCCATCGCACGTGAAACGCTTGGTTGTGAGAACTCAAGTGGGGGAGCGACTGCCGTCCAGCCCTCCTCAATCGCTTTGTCGACTGGCAACTGCTGGCTGTCAGAGTTGTCCATGGTGAGTTCATTGTACACCCGCTCTGGAAGCACAAAGGTGAGATCGTTGCGGCGGGCGAACTGGCGAACGACTTTATATCGTTTATTCGATGGCTTTCCCATCGCAACGAACAGGCCGGTATCGCCAATATGCAGTGAACTCACGTGTCGAATTGGTCGACATCAATCGCGTCGAGTGAGGCTCCTGAGGATTCGATCTCGTAGTATTCGTCGACGACAGGACCGAGTGCCTGAAGAATGATTTCGGCGGCCAGCGGTGAGATGTCGAGGTCCTGAGCCATCAATCGGTGAGTCATCTCGCCCCGTTCGCGTGCGACGGCGTAGGTGAGCGCCGTTGCGAGACCAGCAACCCCGTGACGGTCGATGTACGTATCGATATCGTCGTTTGTCTCGCGACGGCCGACTGCATCAATCAATGCTGGCGTAATCGTGTACTGGCGATCTTTGCTGGCCGTTACGGTCAAGTCAATCTCATTGGCGGCATACTGACGAGGTTGCTCAGTTTGGGTTACCTCGACAACGCCAGTATCGACGAGTCGGTTTACATAGCTGTAGGCGGTTCCCTGAGCGAGCCCAAGATCATCTATCACATCTTGAACAGTGGCCTTGCCTTCATGAGCGAGATACGTGTACAACTGAGCCAGCTGTGGCTCTTCGAGAAGGTCCGCAACCGAAAGGAAATCACGGACGATGTTCCCGGTGGCCTGTTTCGAGGTGCGTGGCATAGGTTTGTTCTCACTTACAGATTACAGCGAATCCGTAAAGAGTGTTTGGATCATTTTTCCGGAGTTTCTTAACCTACAAAACAGAGACAGCCAGCATTTGGTCTTTCCAGGACGCAATGCGACAGGCATTGGCAGCTTGACCAACACCCAATCGGAGAGACCCTGATGATGAGTCGACTATTGCATTACGAGTGGAAAGAGCAAATATTGTTGGTTAATCTTTGATCAGATCACAAGACACAGTAGACCGTCTCGGGGTCAAGCCTGAGGCACTCGGCGCGCTCGGAGTATAAATCCAAGAAACCTGGAAGCTACACGCCATTGGTTATGTGAAAATCTGGAGTCAAAGATAGCATGTCAGGAGTATCAAAGAGACGATGCCGTTCACGATAGATATCCTCGATGATGGAAGTATTCTCGAATGGGAATCGACAGCCGACGGCACAGTCGTAACCGAGCACGACGACTATACGCCACGTTTCTACGTCGGCCCGCGCTCACCCGACGGCGATATCGACCTCACGAGGCTTCGGAGGATCTACGAGAATCATCCTGATGTCGTCACAACCGAGATTGTCTCTCGGCGGCCAGGATTCCGTCGCGATGGCGAGGAGGTTCTCGGCGTCGACGTTACTCACGTCAACCGGGTCACCCCACTTGCTCGTCAAGCACGGCAGCTGTCGGAGTACCCAATTGGAGATCTTGCCTGCTTCAACGTCGACTTTTCGCGGGAGTTCCGCTACTGTCTGGAGAACGATATCGATCCGACGCCAGCGAGTGAGTTGTCGACACTCCGGCTTAGCGTCCCCGTAACGGAGATGACAGGAGATGCCTACACAGAGCTGTCCGTCGACGGTGAGACGATTACAGGGTCGACAGAAGACGTTCTGACAGCTGTACAGGCTGCGGTCGACGAGCGCGATCCGGACATTCTGGTCTGCTCGACGAGCCAAATCGTTCCCACACTGCACGAGATGGCCACAAATGTGGGCGTCGACAACTTCACACTGAGTCGATGGCCAGATGTCGACTACCAGCAGCTCGCCAGCCAGTCGACGTATTCGAGTTACGGCCGCGTCGGTCACTCACCGGCCCGATACAACGTTCCCGGTCGAGCGATCATTGATGAATCAAACACGTTCTTCTACGGCGAAACGAACCTCGACGGCGTCTTGGATCTCGTCTCTCGGTCGAAAAAGCCCATTCAGGAACTCGCGTGGGCCTCGATCGGGAACGTCCTGACAGCGATCCAGATCTGTGAAGCCCATGACCGCGGCGTATTGGTCCCATGGAACTCCTGGAGACACGAGTTCTACAAACCGATGGGAACACTCCACGATGCCGACCGTGGTGGGTTCATTTTCGCACCAGAGGTCGGCTTGCATGAGGATGTTCACGAACTCGATTTTTCGAGTCTGTATCCAAACATCATCTGCACGCACAACGTCTCACCTGACGTGATTCGGTGTGAGTGCCATCGTGATCGCGATGATGTTCCTGGACTCGACTATTCGATCTGTGACGAACAGGGATACCTTGTCGACGTCCTCCAGCCGATCATCGATGCTCGTGATGAGATCAAGGCTACAATCCGTCAGGAACAGCAGCAAGACGAGGTCGACCAAGAGCGACTCGCAGAACTCGAAGGTCGGTCAGGTGCCCTGAAGTGGATTCTCGTCGCCTGCTTCGGCTACCAGGGGTTCTCTAACGCGAAGTTCGGTCGGATAGAATGCCACGAGGCAATCAATGCGTTTGCTTGCGAGATTTTACTGACGGCGAAACAAGGACTGGAGGATGGTGGGTGGCGTGTGGTCCACGGGATTGTCGACTCGATTTGGGTGACTCCCGATCCAGACGTCGACGATAGCCAACGAGTGGATCTTGATGTACTTGCTAATGAGATCACTGAGTCAGTCGAAATCAGACTCGAACACGAGGCCCACTACGACTGGGTCGCATTCGTCCCACAGAGGGAGAGTACCGCTGGCGCGTTGACGAAGTATTTCGGAAAGGTCGCTGCTGAAGACGAGTTCAAAATCAGGGGAATAGAAGCTCGACAACGGTCGACGCCGTCGTTTGTCGAAGACGTCCAGCGAAAGTGTCTCGACCGCCTCGACGAAACACGATCTCCGGAAGCAGTTCTCGGGTATCTTGAGCGAGCTATTGCGGAACTCCATGCTGGTGACGTGGCTGTCGACCAGCTTGTCGAACAGAACCGTGTCTCGAAGCCGTTGGAGGGATACACGCAGAACACCCAGAACGTTGCCGCACTCAAACGAGCTCGTGATCACGACCTCAGTGTTCATCCAGGACAGGATATCGAATACGTGGTTGTCGACGACGAGAAATCCTCGCGAGATCGCGTTGCTCTTGTTCACGAGAAGATCGAATCGTACGATCCGTCGTACTACGAGACACAGCTCGTGCGAGCCGTCGAAAGTGTCCTGTCGCCGTTGGAGTGGGACCGCTCGAAGATCCGTCGGGAACTCGCGGAGACACAGGTGCCGGAGTTGTCGGTGTTCGCGGATTCTGAGTATTAACCAATGCCACCGCATGAGTTAGTGATTTGTTGGTTAACGCTCAACGCTCCTATGTAGAAACGTGGAAGGTTGATCTGCCGCTCGTCGAGACGGCCAACAGTATCTATCTCAGCCACAGCACGACAGTCACGGCGAGACTCCTATTGGCGGTCCTCTGTGACTGACGAAATAAGGTCTAATTAGCTAATACAGTGTCCAAAGGTGAGCGGGAAACCAGTGCCGATGTAACCAACGCCCCACCCCCCTCATTCAAAGTGAGTTCTACCAAAACTCCAACACACTCCAACCACACCACGTGATTAATTAGCTCCAGAGACTATCACGTTTATTACACTGTACATCATTTGCTACCGTAGTAGAGTTTCGGCAGACCGAACCGCCGATGTGGTTTCGGCGGTGAGGAACCGAACTGCTGGCTGGTGAATCTGTTGTTTCATCGTCTCTTGTAGCTGTTTCCCGGCAGCTCGACCGTTTCGACCCCTGTTTCGAGTGACTCAGAACTCCCGCATTTGTGTTGTCGATCTCACTTTGAACGAGGGGGGTGGGGGTTGGGGATCACCTCGACACGACGCCAGCGACGGGCTGGTCGACACTTAGCCAAACGATCATACCGACTGACCTATCGGCAAACTCACTTTGAACGAGGGGAGGGGTCGAACCGTCTCACCAGAGTCTGTCAGTACGCCTGTAGAACTCACTTTGAATGAGGGGGGTGTCCCGAATAGCTCACTTTGAATGAGGGGTGGGGTCGCCGTCAGTTCACTCGAAAGCTGGTTGACCGAACAGCCGTCACAATTGGCCCGAAACTAACCGAAACCGGGTCTCTTGAACTCTTACACCCACGAATCTCACTTTGAACGGGGTGGGATAGATATTTGTACCGTGGCTGATTGTATAGCTGTATGACCGACGAGTCGACGGGGTCGAACAGGTCGGATGCAGCTCGCAACACCGACGAGATGTTTGTCGCCGAGTCCGACTCACCGCGACTCATCAAACGACTCGATTTGCTCGAAGTTGGGGCGGTCCCCGAGGGTGACCGGATCGTCGGTCGCAACAACGAGATCGAAGCCTTGGTCTCGAACCTCCGGCCAATCGTTCGGGGCGAGCCACCGACACCGGTGTTGATCTCTGGCAAAACCGGCACTGGAAAATCGCTTGTCGCTCGGCACGTCGCCGAGACCGCAACCAACGTCGCCGAACGCGAAGGTCTCGATGTCGCCGATATCTACGTCGACTGTTCGCAACACTCCACCGAAACGCGGGCCGTTTGTGCCACCGCACGGGCGATCAACAAAGTCGCGGGATCGCCGCGAGACATCCCTTTGACCGGGCTTGGGGCGTCTCAATACTATACCTACATCTGGGAGCTCTTAGAGGACTTCGACGCCGCGGTGGTCATGCTGGATGAAATCGACCGGATTCAGCCGGATAACGACGGCAATCAAGATAACATTCTGATGCAACTCTCGCGAGCCCGTGAGGCCCAAAAGACCGACACGAACATCGGGATTATCGCTATTTCGAACAAACTCGATTATCCCGAGGAAATGAACCAGCGAGTACGGTCGTCGTTCGGCGATGCTGAGTTACTCTTTCCGCCGTATGACGCCAACCAGCTCAAAGACATCATGCGAGCCCGCGAAGATGCGTTCTACGATGATGCCCTCGAATCGGGTGTGATTCCGAAAGCAGCGGCGCTGGCGGCCCGCGAACACGGCGACGCCCGAAAGGCGATTCGGATTTTGAAAAACGCCGGCCAGATCGCCGAGGAAATGCAAGATACGGTCGTTCGCGAAGCCCACCTCGATGAGGCCAAACAGCGGGCCGAAGCCGACCGCGTGGCCGAACACGTTTCGACACAGACACCTCACGCCCGGCATATCCTGCTGGCGCTGGCGTTGCTGACAAAAAACGCCGAGGCCGACGACGGCGAGGACGGCTATCGGACGACCGCAGTGTACGATGCCTACAAAATCGTCTGTGAGCAAGAAGGGACTGATCCGCTGAAAATCGACCGCGTGCGACAGTTGTTGGACGAACAGGCGTTTTTGGATATCATCGAGTGCCGACGGACTGGCGGCGGCCACCAGAAAGGCACCTTTACCGCCCACCGTCTGCTGAAAGACCCTGACGTAGTGGTCGAAGGTGTGGGCCACGACCCGGCGTTAGTGGCATCGGATATCGGAATCTGAATTCCGGGTGTCGACTGTTGTGCCGCTCGAAACCGAGCGTATATCACTTTGAACGAGGGGGGTGGTTGTCTGTGGATGACCCATGAAGACTGGTGTGGTGGATCGACCGTAGCAGGCTGCTATCGCCCATCAACAGCAGGATTACACTTTGCATGTGGGGTGTCGATAGCTCGGGAAATAGTGGAGTATTGTTAGGTCGGTTTATTTGAATAGGTGGAGTAGCCTGCGAGCCAAAACACACGAAACATACTCTTTGACAGTCACAGATTTTGACAATGAGTAGAGTGGTAGTATACTATAGCGGGTATCTACCTACTCATCGGGGTTGACTGGCGATTTATATTTTGACTTGACCTTCTCTCCCTCTCGCCACTGCCAGTAGTAATACCGGTTGTCGTTGATTTCCTTGATGGTAATCGTGGCTTTTGTCGGAACATCGTCGGGGAGGTCGTCCGGCCTCTCCTTGATCCCGTCGCTCTTCGTATCTTCTTCGAGGCCGGCTTCCCGGGCTTTGTGTTCAGCCAGTGCCTCGGCGTAGCGGGCAACGTCCCGGAGCTGGTCTGGTGAGTATCCGTTGATTGTGTTGACGATATCTGTCGGAAGTTCCGCTGGTGGCGTCGGTGGCTCGTAGGACATAGCTCCAGCCGTATTAACCAACAATATCCCCAGAATCATAGCTTTGTTGGTTAAGATGGTGTCGTCACGCCCAATCAGCTAGATCTACTGAAATGACCGTTCTAGTTAGCAAACCCTGACTAACTTCGTGAACCCCTTCTTGCCGCTGTATTCGTGTATTGACTGCGGTCTCAGACTCGTAGTCGACCATTTGGATTTGTATGGGCAGTCGAGAGGAGAGCTGGATGGTAACTTACGTGGGACATCTCGCCTACGAGATGTTGTTGGTTAGGTGTAGTCGACTACGTTAACCAACAAGGCTGTTGTTGCCCTATTCTGTTGGTTAAGGCTATGCTCCCCCCTTGCAGCGACCGTCTAACTATCTACGAGAACATCAGCGACTTTTGAACCGTCTGCTGTCAATCGAGATCGAGGCTTTCGAGATCAGTATCGTCATCGAGCGCTCGATGACCTAACTCAGTAATTCGATAGGCTGGTTCGTCTGGATGTCTCTCAGCGAGGTTGTGCTCAACATAGACTGGACAGCGTTGTGAGGCCCACTGTCGACTGAATTTAGTGTTTATCTCTAGATTTTTTGCCGTGTGCCACCCCTCGTATTTGCTTAGCTCTTCGAGAATATACGGATCTGCGGGTACGGCCCAATCAACCTCTCGATACATATGACTTAGTGCTTGATTATTGTCTGGGAGGTATATACTCGCCGAAAGGATTCTCTACGCTATTACCAGATAGTTACCAATTCAATCGGTATTTATACTATACGTACGAATGTCCAAGTTTATATACCGGTTGCTCAGTAGTATCTCTCAGAGCCAATTCCATGCTACCACGAATCTCCGACATTCCGGGCGGTAGCGGATTGGCCACTAATCACCACATATGTCACAGACTGACGATTCCTCCTTGCAGGAACATACGAACGCTCGTCCCCGTCGACCTCCTGGACTCACCTTCGGGCTCACAGCTCTGACGGCGATCCTGCTGTCGGCGGTCGCGGTCGACCCAGTTGTTGCTCAACAGCCGCTGCAGAGCTCTGTGTGCGATGCCGAGAATCTCCCGGGCATGATTGAGGGATTCTTCCAGATTACGACAGCTCTCGGTATTATGGGTCTTGTAGTGGTCTGGCAGGCCGATTCCCTCGTCGATATGTTCACGCTCGATCCCGAACAGAAGAGAGGGATCAAACAGCACAAACGATCAGCGATGAAGTCGGCTGTCATCCTCGTGATCCTCGGTCCACTGTACACGGTTGCCGGATCGATCATGGGCCTTCCACTGGCAGAGTGCGTTAATCTCTCGCCTTGGTGAGCTGGGGGCTGCTCTCAACAGACCACATGCAGGGGCACCTCTCGGTACTACTGGGCGTTCTCTTGGTGGGTTGTGTAGCCACAGGTGTCGTCACAGCAAGTCCGCCACTTCCTGGAACAGCAGAAAACGGTCTCTCTGCGAATGAGACGGCCACACTCTGGTCAGGTGACTCTGATAACTATATCAGCCAAGAGGAGTACTACCAGCGCTACGGCCACGAACGGTCGACCGCAGCTCAGGTTGCGAATGGGACCGACATCACGTTCAAGCGACCACCTGCGACCGCTGAGACGTGGACACGCAACGACTTCGAGGACCTCGAAGCAGGTGGTTCGGATCTTTCCGTTCATCCACCCCACGCATCACTCGACAGTGGGACATACATCAAGGATGCCCATGCGACCGTCTTCGCCGTCCAGCCGTCGACGCGAGGTCACCTCGATTCCGATGAAACCCCACTCTATATCGCCCCAGAGGGAACGATGCGTGGATTCATCGACTACCGGGTAAGAGTTCCAGAGGATGACTCGTCGGGGAGTACAACGGTCGACTGGTCGCTTACTGATCACGCGATCCAGGAAGTACGATTGAAGAAAGACGGAGAGACAATTGCACGGACTGATGGGTCACACACGCCTGTCCTCGACTATCAATTCAAGGGGGGACGGAGTACACGTCTTACACTAGAAGCAGACATCCATACCCGGCTGAAGAAAACAACGCGAATTGATCGGGGGAACTACACCGACGTCTCTGTCGACTACCCGACTGAGAGACGAACGGTTTCTGATTCGATCGATGTCGAGATCTACGATCTCATTGCGACCACATCCTACGCTGAATATCCGAATGGTGATACTGGGGTTGTAATCTTCCAGTACCGACCGTGGCAGGGGTATACGCTAACAGCAGATACCGACGCAAAAGTACGGGGTGTCTGGCGGTTCTACACCACTCGCGATTCTAACTGGGACAGGCTCGTCGAATCAGATCACTATGGTAGCGATACAGTCGACTCCGAGGCGATTCCGGTCTACGTTCATGCGTATCCCTCTCGGATTGGTCCACGTGCTGAACCCGAACGAGACGGCCCGATAATCACCGACACATGGGGGACTGAACGACAGTCACCAGTCGACACAATCGGTGAGAACGTCAATATCGAGATCGTAGATCAATCCTACACGCCGACCTACGGTGTCGCTGTTCGAGCCGAAACAGTAGATCGAGACGCACTTCGTGTCGATGGAATCGTTCGGGGAGTGAGCGCATCACTCATTGAGTATGCGTCTGGCTCCGAGCGACAACTTCGACGGAGTAATCTCTCTATTGCAGTTGTCGACCAGAACTCCTCACACGCTACATTGCGTGTCGAGCTTCGTGACAACCAGACTGGTGAGCCGATCGTCCTCGATACCGACGGTCGACTGGCTCCCCTTGGTGGGGATATTCGGAATGGCTATATCACCGTCGACGATCAGCGCCTCGTGACCAACGAGTCTGGAGTCGCACTGCTCACAGTCGACTCTCCTGGACTCTACACAGCAACCTACCATCCCGGGTCGTGGCTCAGCCACAACCCAGCGTACGTTCGTGACACAGCGACTACTCGCTGGCATCCACTCGGGACGCTCGATAGCTGGTTTGAATTGATTTTCAACGCAGGTTGGCAGCTCATCCCGTTCTTTGTGATGTTCTATGCGGGCCATCGATTGCTCCGGATGCTTGGCCCGGAGGACTTCTTCGAATAAGAATCATGACTACACCAAATTCACACATTAGCAGACGCACCGTCTTTCGAACCGTTGCAGGTACGGTACTGGCAGGCCTCGCTGGTTGTCTTGGCGATAATGACTCTGGAACTCCCGATGACGGAACTGACCCATTAGCGGGTCAGGACCAGATCGAGCGTGTCGCCGTCGAGGGGACGACCCTCGTTGTCGAACTCACCACAGGAGCCGAGGTCGACCAGATCAACCTAATCGAACCGAACGGCGAGTTCTTCGGCCAACGTAAGGTGGCCACCGGTGCCCAACAGGTCTCGTTCGACCTCAGAACCAGTTATGTGCCCGGCGAGTACCGTATCGTTGCGCTGAATGGGGGAGAAACAGAGGCTGAGGTTTCGTACCCTATTCAGCCGGATCTTCGAATAGTGGAGATGGGAATTGGAAGGAACCAACCCGAACAGATGTGGGATGGATCGGGCAGAGCAATCGCTAAAGAGGCTTTTGTATCTGTTGAGAACCGAGGTAGCGGACCTGATGCAATCACAAAACTACTCTTCACAGGTGATGTTCCGTATCCTTCTGATGAAGAGGGGACGAATTATGCAGACCATGCTGGTGTAAGTGGCATATACGATCCTAATGCAGATGTAGAAACAGAGGAGGTCATAATAGGTCCTAAGGAGCAACTCACCCTCTACAGCTACCGCTCACCATTTACTTTCATTCGTGGAGAAGGTACATCTTGTACAGCCGAAGAGCAAACTGGTGAATTTGACCTCTCTTTAGAAACACGAGTGGGGAATGATATATCGAGCACTTACACTATTCGCTACTCTGATTCAGACGAGTACGATAATTGTAATATTACAATTAGTGAGGTGTAGTGATGGTTGATTTGATTGATGTCGTCTTAGAGGGATTCAAAGACGTTGTCGACTGGGTTATTGGTCTCTTCATGGAGGGATTGACTACCGGATATGAAACTCTCACTGAGGAAATGTTCGGCACACCGATCCCCCAAACGGATGGAGCATTTGTCTTTGGAACACCGATAAACGGTCCTTGGCCAGTAATAAGAGATTCTTTGGTAGGTGGTGAGATTATGGTCATCTCACTACTCCTTCTCGTAATCTGTGTTCAAGGTCGACATACGATTCGAATATTCAACATCGGGAGTGCATACGAAGATAGAAGAACAAAAAAGACCGCTTGGGTTGGTGCTTTCTTAATTATCACTTGGTATTGGATGGGTGTTCTAGGACTCTATCTAGTAGATGGCTTCACAATCGCCCTGATGCCCAGTCTAAATACGCTAGGCAGTGTGATGATCGACTTTCTTAGAGAGTCATTGACCAATCCTGGTCTCTCTTTTCTGTTTGCTTTTATTGGAGGTGTTTCTATGTGGGCACTCCAAGCGCTCTACTACATTCGAGAGATTCTCCTCTATGTTTACGTCTATACGATGCCGATAGCATTTGCATTCGGCTACGGTAATATACCAATTCTGTCTGAAATCGCAACGGGATTTATCAAGCGTTTTGTCCCGCTCGCAGTTCTTCCCCTCCCAGCAGCAGTAGTGTTCAAAGGCTACGATCTGCTTTACTCCCAGAATGGCCTCACTCCGGATGGTTCATTTTTGAAGTACTTAGTTGCAGCATCGCTACCCTTGATTGCTCTCTACCTCACCTGGAAGACGTTCAAATACGCGACACCGCTGACTGCCAAGGTCATCGGTGGGACGACCAAAAGCGCGGCTCTCATCGGTGGAGTCGCTGCTGGCGCGTATGTCGGCGGTGCTGGGGTTGCGACGACTGCTGCACAGTGGGGCCCGAGAGCTGCCGCTGGGCAGGCAGTCGCCCAGAAGGTCGCTGGGCGGAATGGCAGCTCAGACACGGATTCGACTGACGAGAACAGTGCTGAATCGAACAACGCACCATCCTACCGGCGTACCGAGTACGACCGCGGAATCTACTGAAAATTCGAACTAATGGATCAAGACGCAGCAGCACGACGGATCATGGATCAGTTCGGCGAAGAAAGCCGTATTCCTTACCTCAACATCGAGGAGGGCGACGTTGGAGTACTCATCTCCTTTCCGATCATCGGACTTCTCATCGCTGGCCTCACCGGAGTCGACTCACTTGCCCTTCCATTCGTAGTGGGCGGTCTCGGATTTGGCTTCGCAGTCATCTACGTCTCTCCCGATCACGTGAACGCGTGGACGTGGACGAAAGATGTCTACCGGTACGTCAAACGGCCGCAGGTTACGTTCAACGCACCAGCCGAGGCCGACAGCGAAACGAACGAGACCGTCCGCAATGAGGGCGGCCTCGCTAACTACACACCGTTCAAGCCTGATGAGCGAACGCAGGACCTCACGAACGTAGAGCGAGCATGGCCGGGTGCCGGAGCGATCCAGCGTACCGACGGCACCATGGAAGCGTTCATCGAGATCTCCCCGGGAAACATGGATTTCGCAATGTCGACTGACTGGGCACAGCTCCAGGAGGCAGGCGAAGAATTCGCCAACAAAGAACTCGATTCTAAGCTTAAGCTACACGCGACAACCCGTGCATTTCCGGTCGAACAAATCACCGAGACAATCGAAGAGCGACTCAGTGATGAGGACGTCACGCAGAATACGATCTTCCGTGAACTCCTCGAAGAATACCAAGAGACACGACCCAGAGAAATGCGCGAGCGGGGTACCCAACAGATGCGGTACTACATCGGCGTCGAGGTCACTCCGCTGGAAGTCTATGATCGCTTCCGGGACGAAGGTACGCCTGCTGAGAAGCTAACTCAGTTCCCCGTTATCGGGTTTCTGTTCAACCCATTTGTGACTCGGCGAGAAGATTTCACCGACGTTGAACGCCGCGTCAAGATGTTCGAGAAGCTCGATAGCCGAGTCAACGACATCCAGACGGAGTTCATTCAGCAAGCCTCTGGCTGGTCGGCGCGGCGTCTCAGCACCGTCGAGCTGTTCGTACTGAATATGGACTTCTGGAACGGTCGCGAGCACGATCAGGACGAGGCAGCACACGTTGTTCGCAAGCAACCGATCATCGGCCACTCATACCGGGAGGATGAGACCGATGAGTAGTGTTTTGCAGTCGAGTGGAGTTCTCGCCCAGCTTAGTGAGTATCTCCTGAATCCAACGTCGACTGAGGGTGCTGCCATCTACCTTGTGTTGATCGTCGGTATCGGCGTCGCCGGGAAAATTCTCTGGGAGAGGCGCAATACGGACGACGAACCGGAGGTCGACTTCACAGACCTCCTCGACGAGGAGACGCTTGAACAGGGTCAGGCCGAGGGCCAGCTGCTCGATGATATCTCTGAGTCCCACAAAACGGTGACCGCACCCGCAGCCATCGAATGGGACACACGAGCCGCTCACGTCGGTGAGCAGTGGACGTCGACACTCTACATCGCTGACTACCCTGATTATCCGAGCGACGGATATCTCAGTGATCTCTTCGAGCTAACTGACGTCGAATTCGATCTGACGACCCATATCACGCCGAAGAATCAACAACGAGCTCGGAACGAACTCCAAGATTTGGCTGACGATCTTCAAGTCGACGCCGATCTTGAACAGAGTATCCGTAGTTCCTACCTTCAGGAACGCGCCAACGAAGCCGCACTGACCTACAAAGCCGTCGAGAATGGGGCGAACGTCTTTGGGCAGGCACTCTTTGTCACCGTTCGAGCAGACGACAAGGACGACCTGCAGGACGCAGTCCAGAAGGTCAAGAGCGCACTCCGTGATGAGCCTGCGAACCTTATGCCAAAGACTGCGATATGTCGACAGGACCTCGCCTTGCAGTCTGCGGCCCCAATCGGGGGCAACGTCTTCGGTCGTGAATCAATCGCGCTCGGTGGGGCAGTTGGCGCATTACTCGCCTCACCGCACAACGCAACTATCCTGGAAGAAGGGGGAGTCGAGTTCGGGATTCACAAAGACAACCAGAGCCCTGTCGTGATCGATCCGTTTGACCGTGACAATGGGTATGCGATGTTCACCGTGGGCGATACCGGCTCTGGCAAGTCGTTTGGCTCGAAACAGAACTTCATCCGCTCTATCGAGCAGAGCAAGGACCGAATCGGGATCATCCTCGAACCGCTGAACAACTGGGCAGGCGTCTCCGAGGCCCTCGATGCGAAGCGAATTACCGTCGGTGGGACACTCGGTCTCAATCCTCTGGAGATTCGCCGTACGCCCGACCACGTCCAACGAGCGATGGGCGAGGATGCGAGCCCGTTCAACGAGAAGCTTGACGACGCCATGAGCTTCCTGACGAACTTCTTTGCCCTTCGTGGTATCTCGTTGGGAGACCGCCGAACAACACTTGAGTTGGGCCTCAAGCGCGCCTACAGACGCAACGAGATCTCCGACGACATCTCAACCCACGGCAATCCCAGTCCGACGATCCGCACGATGATGGACCTCTTCGAGGAGATGGTCGACAATCCAGAGGAGTTTGTCGTCCGATCGGACGAAGAAGCAGGGAAGATCCGCGAAGATGCGACGTGGCTCCTCGATCAGCTTCGACCCTTCGAAGAGGATGGTCGACACGCGAACCTCGGGAAGAATTCGGAGTTCGACATCCGCGACGAGAAGGTAATCTACCTCGATCTCGCCCAGCAGGAAGGCAGCGTCGACAGTAGCACGGCGCTCACAATGCAGTTGCTAATCTCGCTTGTCTACGAGCGAGCAAAAGAGACAGACAAGGAGGTCGTCTTCGTCATCGACGAGGCTCGCTACATCATGCAGGACGCGGCGAGTCTCTCATTCTTAGAGACGGTGTTCCGGCATCACCGACACCACGACCTCTCGATTCGACTGGTGACTCAGACTGTCGATGAGTTCTTCCAGCATACCGAATCCGAGGCGATCCTCGATCAGTGTGCGGTCAAACAGTTCCATCGCCTCGACGGAATGGACGACCAGTGGGCGAAGGAATTTGGGCTGAACTACGCCCAGATGCGCTACGTACAGGATGCGGTTCCCGGCAACGAGGAGGCTGGCTTTTCTGAGGCACTCGTCGGCGTCGACGGAGAGTGGCGCGGGATTCGGGTCGAAGCAATGGCCAAGGAGAAGCAGGTGATCGACTTCGATCCGAGCAAGGGACGGTCGACACTCCCCGGTGCTGGCGAGACAGCTATAGAGGGGGATACTGAGCGGTTCCGAGAGCAGCTAGAAAAGCAGTCGACCAATGGAGATGATCGACAATCAGACGCCGTCTCTCCGAAGCCCGACGGCGGTCTACTGGAGGGTGAGGACAATGCGTGAGTACCTCCGGGTTACACCCACATCTGAAGAAGTCACAGCCAGTGAGATTCCTACTGTTCTCACGAGCCTGCACAAACTGGCCAGTGAAGGGTCGGGTGGTCTACTGAACGCGTTGAATCCGCTGCACAGCAGCCACCCACCTCGGTTTGAATTTCTCGCACTCAGTGAGGGCAAAGACGAGCCAGTTGAGTTCTACTATGGTGTCGACGAACATTTTGACACACTGGAGACTCGTCTACGGTCTATCTACCCCACGACGTTCGATATCGAACGCGTCGAGGTCGACCTCGAAACAAAGCTTGTCCCGGCTGTTGAGTTCTCTCGTGAAGAGTTTGCAGAGGCAGTGAACGGTGGTGATTTACTGTATGAGTATGCTGACGAGGAGACGAGAACGGTAGCCAGCGATAGTCCCGAACATAGTGATGCAGACAAGGCAGCTTCGAGTACAGAACCGCCTGTGGAAGATGGTGGTATCGTAGCCGACGAAGACAGCGAGACGTGGATCGAGATCGGAGACAACGCTGTCGTGGTCGGCTCCTCGAATGCCCGCTCTCCTGATGACAGCCAACTCCCGAGTGACAAACCGACGTTGACGGATCGAGATACCATTCTCGCTCGTCCAGCCATAGATTCACTGCATCCCCGAGGAGTCCGCTGGTGTGGGACCGCCATTCGGAAGAAAGACTGGATGACGACGTTGACGCCCTTTACAGAGTCTCTGAACGGGACGTCGACCAGATCGATTACTTCCCCACTGGTGACACTCATCGACCAGTTGAGCGATATCGAACTCCCGATTGCATTTCAAGTCGTTTTCGAGCGCCGCGACAGCTGGAAGGCCGACGGAGACCTTCGGAAGGAGGATCTTGCGGATGGTCGTGATACACTCTCTCAAGAAATACTTGGGCCACTTCTGGAGTTCGATGATCAGTCGACGAGTACAACCGAACGGAAGCTGAGCGAGACAGTCCAAGAACGAATTGATCGGATCACGGCTAAAAATTCCAGTCGGACGTTCACAGCTAATTTGCGTGCTGTTGTAGTGCCACCTGAGAACGGTGAGCTACTCGACTCGCAGATTGCTTCCCTTCGACCTGTTTTTGATCCACTTGATGGCCCATTCTATGGAATAGAGGGCCAAGCAGTAGGAGATCGCGGATGGCGAGAAGCAACGAAGAAAAAGAAAGGCCGGACACTGCTCAAGCGTGTTCTCAATCGGGAGCTCACGACTGGCCGCGGAAAGACACGTCCCGATCTGGTACTGAGTGGCGACGAACTCGCCAACTTCATTCTCGTGCCTTCGGCTGACCAACTCAGCGTCGAGGGTACGAGAGGCACACGTGCAGAACAGCAGAGTCGAAATCCGCTGCCCCGTCCTCATCAGGATCTCATGCGTGAGTTCACTGATGGAATGGCCATCGGGTATGCACTCAGCGAGAATGGGGAGGCCGAAGACGTTCCGACACACATCCCGCCGGGCTTGCTACCAACGCACTACGGCCGATTCGGGACTACCGGTTCAGGAAAATCGAAGGCGCTGATCAACGACATCCTCTCACTGTACGAAAACACAGAGGGGCCGGTCATCCTCATCGATCCGAAAGGCGACGGGATGACCCAGAACTATATGCGGGCTCATGCTCGCAAGTTTGGAACCACCGACCTCGAAGAGAACGTGATCCACTTCCCGGTTCCTGATATCCTTCCCGGCTTTTCGTTCTTCGATCTCGAACCGTCGATGGAACGCGGTCGACGGCGTGTGGATGCTGTCCAGAGGAAGGCAGACCACAACGAAGAGATCCTGAAACTCGTGATGGGCGAGAATCGATACGAGCGGGCTACGGTTGCCCCCACGTTGATTAAGACTCTTATCAAGACCCTCTTCGATGAGGAGTATGGTCGGGAAAATGGGCTCTACCGTGAGTCGACCGACTATTTTGCTCACCGCCAGCTCGAATATGCTGTCGACAAGCTCTGGGAGGCTGGCCCACCACAACCGAATCCCGATGAAGCTCCTCAATCAGACGACGAGGAAGTCATTCGAGTGATTCGCCGGCAACTCCAACTCGACTCAAAGACGTTCGGGAACGTGATGGGCGGTGTGGGGAACCGTCTGGCATACATTTCGCAGGATACCCACCTGCGACGCATCTTCAACAACACCGAAAACCGGTTCGATTTCCGTGATCTCATCGACGAGAACACGGTCATCCTGTTCGACCTCGGCGATCTTCGCGAGGAGGCAGCCCGCATCATGACGGGTGTGATTCTGACCAATCTCGATGATGCGCTCAAAGAGCGAAAACGCGACCTCGCACAGTACCCAGAGGACTACGTTGTGAACCTGATCGTCGACGAGGCCGCATCGGTCGTGGTCTCGGGCATCATGAACGATCTCCTTGAAAAGGGTCGAGGCTTCCGCCTCTCGGTGGGCTTGTCGATGCAGTTTCCCGAACAGATGGAGGTCGAAGGCGGTCGGAAAGTCTACCTCAACGCCTTGAACAACATCGGGAGCTCGCTCATTGGGAAGATCAATGTCGACCGAGAGTTGGCCCGAGCAATGGCCCACGAGGAAATGGACCCCGTCGACTTCGCAAACCGGATTCGATCACTGCCTCGGGGGGAATGGATTGCCAGCCTGCCGAGTCCAACATTTGGAGAGACAGGACCGTATCCATTCAGTATCAAACCACTTCCAATTCCAGCAGGCCATCCCGAGAGCGACTACCCACTCACGCCTCGTGAAGAAGCTCAATTCGATGAAAAACTCTCGGCGATACATAGCCGAGCAACCAACACATTCGGAGTGCCGGAATCAGCAGCTCCTACCACACAAACACCAGCAGCGCTCCGTGAGGTTCTCAGCGTCACTGACGACAAACTGGATGTCGCCCTCGCAAAGGTAGTACGGAGTTTGCAGCTTCGAGATGGAGTCCGTGATGAAAATGGGGAGGTAGCAGTCGAGCAGGTCGATCAAGAACTCCGTCGACTGTTCGAAGACGTTGAGGTTGACCCGCCATCATACAATGAATTGGCAGACATCCGCCAACGCACCCGGTTCCTAGAGACGAGCGTCGATCTTGATGTCGACGAGGTCGTTGTTCGGCTCACTGCAGCGGGCGAAGACGTAGCTGCCCCCGACACAGGTGGGGTACAAGCTGCTGGTGGTAGTGGCCACGATGATGCACTCCTCCAGATCGAGGAGGAGCTCACTACGCTCGGATTTACCGTCTCGATTCTCTCACAGGATGGAAGTGAGAAGCCCGATGGACGGGCCACCCATCCCGAACTGGACGAAACGTTCGCTATTGAGGTCGAAACGACCACCCCAGAGAACCCAGCGAAGGTGCTCACTAACCTTCGGAAAGCTCAGCAAGCAGGAGAGATACCCCTCTTCGTCGTTCGCCCGGGAAATTCAGAGCTAGATTGGGCCAAGCGTGTCGAAGGAATCCTTTCGCCGCCTGTTCGAGAGCTTCAGAGCGGCGAGATACGATTCTACACCGACGACTCGCCAATCACATTCAATGGAGGTGCAACCGAAGAGGGCGGAGTCACTGCTATTCGCCCCGTTACAGGAAGTGACGACAACCGTCGAAGCATCTGGGTGCGAGAAGACGATTCGATTGTTCTCTACGATGGAACTCGAACAGAGTACGTACGATTGGGATCGCTTTCAGCAGTGACGAAAGACCGCGTTCCCGCAATATACAGCTATGATCACACCGCGAACGAGTATCTGGTTTACGAGCCCGGTGAAACTCATACTTACGAGTCGAAAACAGCGTTTGAGAAAGAGTGGGTTCCGATCAAAATCCCGTTTGTCCCAGAAGATTGTCTCCAAGAGCCTGCCTTTGGGAGCGATTCTTATTGCATCGTCATCCTCCCCGTCGACGGTGAACCAATGGCCTACTCTGACGGAGTCACGAGCCCACTCCATACGCTCTTAGAGACTTCATTCACCACTGTTCAACCTGAGTCGACGGGTGATGGGACTCATTCCTCAGATGGGGAACAAGGTTCTGGGTCGACAACCTCTGAGGAAAATTCCCACGGTGAGCAGCCAACAACTCCCTCTCAAGAATCAAGTTGGAAGGACGATCCAGATGCTGCAATCGGACAGTTTGCATCGCAGTGGATCGTCGAAGATGAGGACGGAGTGGCAACTTCAGTCGAGGTCTATGAGGTGTATCAGTCGTGGGCTGAAAAGCAGGATATAGAGCCGGACTCAAAGAGCTGGTTCGGTCGGCGTCTCAACAATCAAATCTCGTTTGAACGAACGACTGAACGACAGGATGGCGTTCCTATACGATGCTACAAGGGCATCAGACTCAGACATGGCGAGGTTGGAGATGAATAACAGATTTAGATGTTTCAGCCGCTCTGGGGCGGGTGAACAGCATTTCGTGTTACTCCGATACTGTTCGACTACTATTGCCCGACGAAAAACGCAAAAACGCAAGACGGAGTGCTGTTACAGCAAATTCAAGCTTGGCGTAACACAGCGGTGTCTTAACGATTATGCCGTACATGCTGTTCAGGCTAATCTCACGGGATTTCCTGCTCAAATTGGAAATCCGTTACGGCAAAAACCAACTAGTATAGGACGGGGGGTCCCCGTTGGGACCAAGGGATTGGATCGGAATTCGGCACGGCGTGAATTTTGTCGACGCTCGATGGCGATGAGAGCGATGGATGGAGAGAAAAAATGAGCAACAGAGTACTGGCAGATAAGACAACTATTCCGGAGACAATCTGCGAACGTGAACAGTGGGTCTGCTGGAAGAAAACTCAACGAGATGGCAACACAACAAAAATACCGGTAACTCCTGGAGGTGGTGGGTTCGCATCGTCGACTGACCCCGAGACATGGGCTGGTTTCGAAATCGCCCTCGAATACGCCCGAACAGGGAAGGCCGATGGCGTGGGATTCGTCTTTACTGACGACGATCCGATTGTCGGCGTCGACCTCGATGACTGTCGCGATCCCGAGACTGGTGAGGTCGACTCTGAGGCCCAGGACATCATCGAACGGCTCGACTCCTATACAGAAATCTCGCCGTCTGGAACCGGCTATCATGTGCTCATCGAAGGCGAACTCCCCGAAGGCCGAAACCGACGGGGACACATTGAACTGTACGACAGGGCTCGGTTTTTCACCGTCACCGGAGAGCACATCCAGGAGACTCCGACCCACATAGCGCGTCGACAAGACGCACTCGTGGCTATCCATCGTGAATACGTCCAAAGGTCCAGCAGTGATGAGAAGTCCAACTCACCGAATCGTGGGGGATCTGAGGACCAGTCAGACACCATTGATAGTACTGACGCTACGGTCGACAACGCGAACGCTGATCTCGATGATGAGAAACTCTTGGAGAAAGCTCGGCGTGCTTCAAACGGACCGAAGTTCGAGCGACTCTGGGGAGGGAACACTGGTGGATATGAAAGCAACTCTGAGGCCGATATGGCCTTGTGTTGTTTACTGGCTTTCTGGAGTGGCGGTAACCAGAGACAAATGGATCGGTTGTTCCGTCAGTCGGGCTTGCTGCGTGAGAAATGGGATGAGGTCCACTTTGCCGATGGGTCGACCTACGGTGAGAAGACTATCGAGAGAGCGATTTCGAACACCTCGGAGTTCTACGATCCTGGTCGTGGGAACCAATCCAAGCAATCTCAAATCACGAGTGAACCATCGGGTGAGGCTACCACTGATGTTGGCGTTGTCGTAGAGGAATCAACACGTAGTCAGGCGTATCTCACCGAGAAAAATCGACTCTTGGCCGAGCGTGTCGACGAACTCGAAGCCACGCTTGAACAGAAAAACGAGCGTGTCGATGCACTCGAAACTGAAAATCAACGACTCAAAGATGAGCTGACCAGTCGTGATCAGGAGACACAACCAGTTCTCCAGGAAGACGTAGAGGAGTCTAGCACAGACTCTATGTGGAAACGGACTAAGCAGCGGTTCTCACGTAGATAAGACGAGTCGACTCGCCAATATTGAATAATATATGCGACCCTAGGAAAGATATTTTTGCTATGGGGGCGAATTAGTAGCAATGACCGATATCAACGAACGGATGGTCGACGAGTGGGTGGAGTCGACTACGGCCCGAGAGCGCATCAAAGAGATACTCGAGGAGACAACCACCTATTCGAAAGTAAGCGCCATTGCAGACCGCGCTCGCGTGAGCGAACCGACTACCAGAAAGTACCTCAATGAACTCGTCGAGGAGGGGATCGGCACCACCGAACAGGACGGCCGTACTACCCTGTACAAACGCAATCAAGGTCGACTCGTCGATAGACGGATCGAAGAACTGCGCACGACGTGTTCACACCAAGAACTGGTCGAGGCCGTCCAGGAGATGAAAGAATCAATCGCGGAGTTCCGTGAGACCTACGGCGTTGAGAGTCCCGAGGATCTCGTGATCGAACTCGAACCCGGCGACGAGGGATGGAGTGATATCGGACAGTGGCAGTCGACACGTCGCAACCTTGCGATTGCGAAGGCTGCTATCCAGGTTGACGAAGCACACCGACTGGCCGAGGCCGAAGTGTGACAGACGACTGAGATCGAGTCGACACGGGTGGCCCTGATTCAGATCTAATGGTACGGGTTCGGACGATCGCCGAGGACTACGAACCACTGGTCACCTCTACTGAATTCGACGATCTACTCAATCCAGGAGCAGTTCATCTCTATCTCGGCGATGGTATTGAGGCCGAATCCGGTCGATTCGACGTTACCTGGACGACTAAGAGATATTATTCTATGATTACAGTGCTCTATTATTTGATCGTGGTCTGTTACAGTGTGAATCTATATCGACCAGATACGCAGAGTAGTGTGTTGGCACACTAGTATTTAAATAAGCGGACCATCTTAATTGTGTATGAGCAGTGAACACGTCGACTCCGAGAGCAAGGTGTCGGGGAATCAGGCAAATATCCCCGCTCGTATCCGTCGAGAGCTCGATATAGACGACGGTGACAAACTCCGCTGGCAGATCGAAGATGACGGGACACTTCGTGTCCAGATCGTCCAACAGCACACTGGGACATTCAGCGAGTTCGAGGGCTACGACGGCGACGAACAAACCGACGTCACCAACGACCATGACGCGTGGGGCGTCGACACCGAATAAATGCCACGTGCACTCGTCGACACGACTGTCCTCTTTGCAGCAGCCTACTCCCGCGACGGAGCCCACGACGATGGCCTCGAAATCCTCCACGGAATCGATACCGCTGGGCTCCCCGAGGCGGTTGTCCTCGATTATGTGCTTGCAGAGACGCTGAACGGACTGACGACACACGCGGGCCACGAGTCAGCTGTCGACTTCCTTGACCGACTCGAAGAAAACACTCGCTTCCATATTGACTCACTGACTGCCGACACACTGGCAACGGCCAAGGCACTCTTTCGACAGTATGAACGGTTCTCCTTCGTCGACGCCTGCATTGTCGCCTATATGCAAACCGAAGGACTGGGCTATCTGTATGCGTTCGACGATGATTTCGATGCAGCCGAAGATGTCTACCGTCTCGACACTGCCACAAATCCGTATCAACCCGATTGACACTCGCTGTCTTCCAACTGTGGCGCGATACAGTTGAGACCGGTGACCTTCGATTACTCCAACAGCCGAATCCGCCGTAGGAACTTCGGTCGGCATACGGAGCTCTCCGTGTTTGTGTTCGTTACGACTCCGCATTTTATCGCCCCCTGAGGGGTGAGGGCGCACAAAAGACGCCTTCTGTACTACCTATGTCGACTGAATACAACCCACAACAGTACCAACTGAATCCAAACCAGACCGACTATACGACCGATCCACCGTGGGCAGATCTCGAACTCACCGTGCCCAACGATCGGAGCCCGATCTCCATTGTTTCCTTCGTCGAGTGTGTCCTCGTCGAGCTCACCCACGAACCGGTGGCTGCCGAGTACGTTTCATCGGAGATCTGGGGCGAGAAGCGAACACGATTTTTCGCCGTCGACGATACGGGCGAGCGGTTCCAAAAGCAGTATTCTGATGACCGACTGGGCGAGCATAATACGCTGCTCAGTCGTCGACGTGTTCGAAACGCGCTGATCAACCGACTGTCGCGTGAAACTGTGGGAACGAAGCGAGGTATCCAGGAGTCGGTCGAGGAGCCAGATACCTTCCGTGTGAGGCCGCTTCGGGAGTTGGAACTCTAATGTTCCGAGAATACGACCACGTTGAGGGCGGCACGCTGGTCTACGATGTTCGAACTGAACACCGTGTTCACCTTACTCGTGAAGTCACGATCGGCCGCCAGCTGCTCGGCTTTACGAACGTCAGTGACTGGGACAAGATCCGCTCGGAACTCACCCGCCGCGGCCATGGTGTCGGCGCAATACACCAGCTTCCCGTCTTCAAGGGTGGTCTGTAATGGGGCCATTCGATCTCACTGACCGACGAGCGTGTGGTCACCCGAACGGTCACTGTCCCGAGTGCGGGCAACCGACGCCGTCACTGCGTGCCGAGTACTGCTCGATTGCCTGCCGATATGATTCCCAGGAGGCCCAGAGGTGGAAGCAGTATGAGCCCCCGAGCCGAGAGTCTACACGGCGGCCGACTGACGCAGAACTCGCCGAGCGAGAACCCGAGCGGCCAGCCCATCCAGAACAAGGATACCGTCGACGGGGACGCCGGGACTAGCGAAGAAATCCGTCGACGGAAGCCTCGGTCGCTGTGGTGATATTCTTGTGAGTATGCTTCTGCAAGACTTAGTCTCTAAGTATAGCAAAAGTGCATTGCTTGACTTCATGTAGAACGTTCTAATTGTGATATCCCAAGGCCCTGTACCTCTCATGAAGACACAATGAGGAGCCGTCGACATGAAAAGTCAATTGGATAGTATTTCTACGGGTTATATATAGGGTCAAAGTTAGGACATGATATGGCTACGCTGAACTCCCTTCGGCCTGCGATTAGTGGTCTCATCCGTAATCCAATCCTCTTGGTTATCACAGGGTTATATACACTCTTACAAATTCCTCAACTGGTTCTTCAATCACAGTCTCCATTGATTTCTGCACTGGTTTCGTTACTGATGACTGGTGTCTTACTCGTCTTGCTTCCGTTCTACCAAGGTGGTCTCATTGGAATGGCTAATGAAGCACTGGCTGGCCACACACAAATTAGGTCTTTCATTCAGGCAGGAAAATCAAATTATATTTCACTGTTATTATCATATCTCGTCATACTAGCAGTAAATATTCTGTTTGGAATTGCCGGATTTGTTTTATTCTTTGCTGGTGGTCTAGGCTTTGTTATTGGGAATGGACAGCCGAGTACTGCAGTAATAGCGATTATCGGTATTCTTGGGCTTCTCATTGTTGTCGCCTATCTTCTAATCGTCATTAGTATCCAGTTCTACGCCCATGCCATTGTTCTCAGTGATACCAAGATTATTGAGGGATTCAAGTATAGTGTCAAGCTTGTCCGTCAGAATCTCTTCAGTGTTGCTGGGTATTCTGTTATTATGTTCTTTGGAGGTGCTCTTATTGGCCTCCTAGGTGGGGTGTCGTCAATCCTATTTTCACCACAACCCGCGTTAGGCACTGCTCTACCGGATATTTCGTTGCCACTGGTTATTCTTATATTAGCAATCTCTCTGATTTTGACTGCAATTTTTGGTGCATTCTACGGTGTATACTCAGTTGCATTCTACCAAAAAATTAACCCAGATTAAAACAGACACCAAATGAAACAACGTGATATGATGGATAGATAACTACATCGAATCATTTTCCTTCTTATTGTCTTACAAACACATATGTCCCTACTACGGTCACATCCGTATGCCGCCACGCTCGTCCTTCTCGTCTTTGGAGTCGTACTTATCCTCTCGTTTGTCGCCCTCGGGGCGACGGTTTCGGACCCAACGTACTCGATGGAGCCGTTCGATCCAAACAATAACGTAGAGCCACTTCGGTACACTCCTGAAGTTCGGCAGTTCAACGCCGATACGCAGCCAACAGCACATGCTGATGCAGTCAATACTGCAATCGAGACTGGTGGGTTCACAGGCCAACTTGACGGCGATCTCAGCCACATTGATGGAGAAGGATTCTCGTACCTCATCGTCGACCAGGCGGTCTATGAGTATCACTCCGAATCCACCGGCGATGAAGTGACGATCACGATGAACCCTATCGATGCTGAAACTGTCGCACACGAAGTTGCAACACCGTACGAAGACGCCTCCACAACGACACGGGAGGCGATCGACACCGGCGAACCCGTGACTGGTAAGATAGAATCAGGCTGGATTGTTATCGATGACGGCACCTACTACAGTGCCGAGTTTGTTGAATCAGGAGTGATTGTCAGCCAGTTCATTGTTAGACCAGTGGGAGCACTGTTGATCTCCGTCGGGGGTGCGTTTACCGCTGCTGGTCTCTGGTTGCTTCAGTCGTTTATTCGTGGAGAGACCCGCCCACTCAGCGAAAAGAGTGCGGCTGGTGTGGCGCTTGCATCAGGTGGGGTCACGCTAGGTGCAATAACACTGTTCCGATCCGGAACGAGCGTTCTGATAACCCCCAATAGCATCGTACTTGCCATCGCGACAGGAGTACTGCCACTGATTGGTGTTCTTCTGGCGCGTGAACGGTACCTCAGAATCGGAGTTATACTCGTCGCAATCCCTATTTTCCTTACACTCTGGACGATTCCGACATTTCTGACATCGGGTGTCAATTCTGGCATCTTATCAGCTGGATTTGCCTTGTTTGGGCTCTTACTCGTCGGTGTTATCGGATCACCACTCATCGTGTATGGTTATCGGTTTACACCTTCCTAAGGTATCTTTTCGTGTTCCACTTTCAGGATTAGCGATATCCGCACAGATGCGCATACGGTACAATTAATTTTCATATGTGTTGACTGCGCGATCTGAGCGCAACCTGATCCTCTGAACTACGATTATTCCAACTGTGACAGGTATGGCTTGTCGACATTCTTGCGGTACTCACCCAGTTCAGTCTCAACAATGTGTGCTACTCTTTGACTATGAGTTCAGCAACCAATCCTCGTTCCACAGAACTGTCATCTCTATCGCGGTTCTGTTCATGTTAATCGGCGGGAAACAGGACAGCCCGACTTCGCCGCTGGGTTCTCATTCAGACCGAGGAATATGACTTTCTAACTCTGCTCTCTGCTGTACAAGCGCTCGCAGTCTTGCATATCTGTTGTATTGATGATCTAACTGTCGACTGTTGAGACGAGTTGTATGGCTGGCCTTCTGGTGATCGTGGTCTGGTCTGTATTTGTTGACGGCCCGTCCCGCTCGCTGTCTACCGCCTTCAGCGACGCTCGCGACAGACCATTCCGGGCTGCGGCGAGCAAGCTCGCCGTTCCGGGCTAAAGTGAATGTGGCTTCGACGCCAGCGGGTATCTCTCGGGGGTTGCGCTGTGCCGTGCTCACCCCGCGAGACATACTCCGCTGGACGCTTGCTTCAGGCAGACACCGGGTCACTCACTGCGTTCGTGCCCCGAGCCTCACCTCGCTGCGCTCGCTGAGACTGCGCGCGGTCCTGGATTAGTTTCCTGCTTCGGACACGCTCTCACTCGCGCCCAGCGGCGCTCGTGAAGGCGCGAGCGAGAGCGTGTGATGGTTGAGTTGGTTAATCGAGAGAGCCACGGCTGGAGAGTCGTGGTGTCGGAAAAAGACGCCGAGTGAGCGCCTTCGGAGCATATACTCCAATGAGAAATAGGAATCTAATCAGTAATGAAGTTTCGGTCGATGAACAGGCGTTCGAAAATGCAGATGAAGTGACGGTCGACGAGGATGGCTTCGAGGTCGTCGATGAGACTCCTGAGTTCCGGCCGTCGGTGCAGATGGAAATCCAGGCGAAAGTCGATTCAAACCACCCAGATGCGCGTCTCGAAGCAGGCCCGGATCACATATACGGAAAGACCCTCGTTCAGGAAGAGCGTATCCAGGGGCGGGAAGCGGAGTTAGCATCGATTAGTGCGAAGGCGGTATTCGGAAGTCAGGAGGGACGAGAAGAGCGGACCCGAGAGATCGTGGTCAAAGAGACGACGGCGCGGCGTGTGGAGTTCCTGAAGCGGGCGGGCTGTGTGAATCCGATGGTTCATCCAGATCGGGCAGATCCTCGTGAGATGCTTCCTCCTGAGCAGTTGGGGGCGGTGAACAGAGAGGCGATGCGGTTGGCCGAGAAATTGAATGGCTGGTCGACGGCGGCGATTGGTCGACAGTTGGGTGAAGCCGTAGTCGGCGGCTTGGATCTGACGAGTGCGGTGGTTGGAACGTTCGAGAAATTACAGACGGCCCCCGGAGCGGTGGTTCCAATCGGGAAGTTGGAGGCGATCAATCGAGAAGAGGTGAGCATTGCGGGTCGAGTAGTCCAATTGTGGGATTCATCGAGTCCAGCGATTGCCCAGGTGGGACTCATAGAGGATGAGAGCGGGCGAACAAAATTCACGAGCTGGGTGAAGTCGGATGCGAAGTGGGTCCAGGAAGGCGAGCAGGTGTGCATACACGGAGCGGCTAAGAGCTGGTACCAAGGGCGCGTGTCGGTGGCTGTGACGGGGTGGTCGACCATTCACACTCCTGAGCGCGGTCGGTGGTGGGAGTAGCCGGTCGAGGCGGTCTTCTTTTTTTGCTCTATGCCGGAGCCGACCCAAACCCCACCTCCCCACCCACCGCTCCGTGCTCGCTCGGTGAGACTAACCCGTTCGTCTCACCGGTTCTCATTCGCAGGCTCACGAGAACGCCGCTGTGCGCGCAGCCACGACCTTGACAGCAACGTTAGGTGGGAGAGAGTACATTTCGTCTGCTTCAGATCATCAGGTGGTAGACGACTCTCAAAGGTTGGGTAGCGTTAATTCGACGTCGACACTAACGTATTCTGGGCTGGCTGTCAGTCGCCAGATTCGCAGATACATTCATGACCTTGTCGAGATCGGCCTACGATAAACTCGTGAATCTCGCTGGCAAGCTCATACATTGCCTCTGCACGGTCAGCTGCTGCAAGACCATCTTGATAGTACGTCTTCGCCCGGTGTTCTCGCCACAGGTCAGCTAAATCCTCGGCGACCGATTCAGCGAAAAGCCCGATAGCGGCCGCTTCTCGATACACTCTTGCATGTGTGCCAGGAAGGTCGTTTGGATCCATTGTTCCTCGTTCGAGCAAGCGAAACTCGACTGTCCGTTCGATTGCGACAAACGAGGCCTCAATCACGAGTGTGTAGTATTCTGCATCCCGAAGTGTGTCGGCACCGGCGAGCAGTCGACATCCCTTTCGCAACTGGAGGAGTGCAGCATCCTCGACATCAAGGCCTGGTTCGATTTGTGTCGGTCGTCGGTCGAATGCTGCTTGGACCTCGTTGACTAATTGGTCGATTCGGGTACTACTCATCGGCCATTACCTCTTTGCGGACTGATTGCAGTTTCCCGTCTTCATATACTGTACTTCCCTCCAAGAAGATCTCACGAAGCTTTGATCCCGCTCTTTGGGCACTGTCTGCGGATTCGACGTATGGCTCAAACTCAAATCGATCCCCATCGAATCGCTGGTCTTGGAGGTCGGCGGTGACATCGGTTACGACCCTCCGAGCAGGTGTTCGATCTCCGTCGACTACAACGAAGAGGTCAATATCGCTTTGTCGATCAGCTTCAGCGCGAGCGACGCTTCCGAAGACGACAATTCCAAGAAGTGAGTCGACATCATCTGTGTCAATGATTGCTTCCTGGATCTGGTCGACGAACGCTCGGATCGGCTTGTGGAACTCCGATTGTTCGATGGCCAGTATAGGGTCGTCTTTTTCGAGATTATTTGTGTTGATCGACACGTAGTTTCGTTGTGGCGTCTCTCGAATGTGGACCGCATCAATACTATCGAGTAAGTCGACAGCCCTCCATACCGTTGAGCGAGCGACGTCCGTGGCGTCGACGAGTTCAGGAATGGTGAACTCTGTCTCGTGAGCATCGGCTAGAAGGCGGAGGATATCATCTGCTGCCTCAATGCGAAACACCCCCGCATCGGTATTTGGATCTGGATCAATACAGATCCGCATCTCTTGTTTCGTCATGTCGGACACTGTCTTATCTTGTGCAACAAGGTATATATAAACAACGGCGTTTCAGCATGGACTGGTCGACGAGGGCCTTGTGATATACAACATATCAGCCAACGAAGAGCAGATCACACAGTTGCTATGCTTCAGGACTTCTTGAGAAAGAGAGTACATTTCGTCTGTTCAGATGAGGTACGTCGACGAACAATCTAATTGGAGACTACACACCACTTTTGCAAGTGAATACACGATGGCCACCCTCAACCGTTGCAAGTGAATTATGGGTTCAACACACCACTGTTACAAGTGAATCAAATAAATGAGAGACACACCACCGTTTCAAGTGAATATATACGCGAGACTGCCCAAACAGCCAGCTAAGCTACATTGTTTATCGAAGCTATTTTTCGAATAATCTTGACCTCGCTATTCAGTGTCGACACGTCTGCCATAGCATCGACGGCACTCGAAAACGGGACGTCCAGTTCGTAACTGTAGTAGTTGCCCGGCGATCCGCTTCGGTTTTCGTTCGCTGAGAGAATTCCGAGCATCCGCAGATCAGACAGGTGATTATGAACAGATCGCTGGGACAGTGAGTCGACGTCGGCACTCTCACCTGTGGCTTTATTGACAAAAACACGTCCTCTCCCGCTATCACAGCACTACGCTCTATCGCAGTAGAATCTCACGAACACTGTGGTAATCTCTAACACAGTCGATATCGAATCAACCGCTATGCCACGGAACGTATTGGTACCCACAGACGGCTCTCCACTCTCGATAGACGCACTCGAACATGCTCTCGACACTTTCCCTGACGGGAACCTCACACTTCTGCACGTCATCGATCCTCGATACACCACGCCGGATGACGATGAGTTGAGGCCTGAACGGATATTTACCGATCTGCTTGATCTCGCCGAGGCCCACAATATCGAAGTCGACACCGAGATTCGCGTTGGCCACCCCGCCCGTGAGATTGTGACCTTCAGCGAGGAAACAGACGTCGACGAAATCATGATGGGAAGCCATGGCCGGGAGCGGGCATCACGAATCCTGTTTGGGAGCATCGCTGAGCGCGTCCTGCGACGAGCCCCCGTCCCTGTCACGGTTGTCCGCTCCCACCAACGGATGGGCACAAAGCATCATCTCGTCCCGATCGACGGCTCGGAACAGTCGACAAAAGCACTCGAATACGCCTTTTCGGTCTTCCCAGACATCGAAACAACCGTCCTCCATGCTATCGATCCGATGGAAACACACTACGGCGAGGGGCAATTGGTTCACTCCGAAGTGGAGTACGAACAAATACAGGAGGAAGCAGAGGAATTGCTGGCAGACGCAGAAGACCTAGCTCAAGAGTACGATGCCAACGTCACGACGACGACAGCTGTCGAATGGAGACCGAATCTGCCAGCGGATGCGATTCTCAACTACATCGACGACAACAACGTCGACCATGTGATCATGGGAAGCCACGGTCGCTCCGGCGCATCGAGGCTTCTCCTCGGCAGTGTTGCAGAAACCGTTGGGAGACGGTCGCCTGCACCTGTAACAATCGTCCGGTGACAATTAATCGTCCGGTGATAATTCTATCAATTCCCAGGAGTTTCACTTGCGATGTGGGGTGTGTAAACGTCAATTACTGAACACGTCAGAAAACAATCGCCAGAGAAATTTTTTCGTGCCCCAAGGGGTGTGGCACTCATCATGAGTGTCCCATCCCACAATGACTCAATCACTACTTGAGAGACTCAGTCCGACGAATCGTGTTCTGAAACGAGCCCAGTACGAAGCCTTCGCGTTCTCGCTGTACGACGGTGATGTCCTCGTTCGAAATGAGAGCCATCTCCAACCTGGCGATCACGAATACCGTGTCACCATCGTCGACGGGATACCAGAGAGCTGTGAGTGTCCTGCAGACAAGCGGTTTGAAGGCCCGTGCAAGCACCGAACAGCAATCGCGATCCGACCAACTATCCTGGATGTGGCTACCCAGATGCAGATGGTCGCAGACGGTGGGGTGACCACCGAGAAGGCACCAATAGACCCAGAAGACGACACTGAACTCCAGGAGTGCGACTGCCAGTATCTAAACGACGATTTTCCGTGCTGGGAGTGTGTGAAAACCGGTCGACGCGAACTTCCTGAGTAGACCGCCCCGCGTATTTTTTCACCCCCTGAGGTGTGCGGGGTGTGCAGAAAGCACTTCGCGTGTTTAGGATGGCTACCAGAGAAATCTACGGACAAACGTTCGATGAGGATGTATCGAGTGATCAATCTGCTACCTGTGTTGAATGCGGTGGTCAGATACGCACAAACAGCATTGAAACGGCCTGCGAGGACTGTGGTCTCATTATCGATGACCAGCGGATCGACCAAGGCCCAGACTGGCGGAGCTACAAAGAGAAGACAGACTCACAAAGTCGAGTGGGGCCACCACGTACGGTGGCGCGTCACGATAACGGCTTGTCGACTGAGATTGGCCGATGGCGAGATGGAAACGGCAACCAACTCGCTGGATCGAAGCGCAGTCGACTGTCCAGGATGCGCCGGGAGCACAGCCGTGGCCGATTCGGGTCGAAATCAGAACGGAACCTTGCACACGGGCTCGGTGAGGTCCGTCGAATCACGAGTGTCCTTGATCTCGCTGAGTCGATCCGTAACCAAGCCTGTCAGCTCTTCCGAAGTGCTCAAAACGAGGATCTCCTCCGTGGCCGTTCAATCGAGGCGATAGCCGCAGGAAGTGTGTATAGTGCTTGCCGGTGCAACGGGCTCGGACGAACAATCGACGAGATCGCGGCGTTGGCCCGAGTGAATCAGCAGCGAGTGATGAACGCGTACAAAGTACTGAACCAGGAACTCGGACTGCCCACCCAACCCATTCGGCCAAGTGGGTTCGTCCCACGGCTTGCATCCGAACTCGGCGTTTCGGATCAGGTTCGACATCGAGCCCAGCGGTTGGCAGAACACTCGGAGACAGTCGACAAGACTGTGGGTGTCCGTCCTTCTGGGTTCGCAGCAGCGTGTCTCTACTGTGCTAGTCAGGAATACGGACATCCGCTCACACAACGGTCAGCCGCCGATGCTGCAAATGTGACGCCAACAACTGTCCGAGCACATCGAGATACGATTGAAGGACTGCCTCTCTGAACAAGTTTCTGAGAATGCGTAAATGATTCACTTCTATGCGATGTATTCGGCGACAATGAATGAGGTTTGAGTCTCAAGTATATACGCGAAGACGGACCAACCACTGTCAGACTACGTATGAAGGATCATCAATCTGATTTTGAGGAGCTCCGACCGCTTGGCGAATCGACGTCGACTCCTGATGCTGAACTGGCAGAGCGTGTCGACAATGAGGTCGACGATTCTACTACCGAATACCCTCCAGGATACCCAGACGAGATCGCTCCAACCGAGTGTGAATGTGCTTCTTGTGGAACCTCGACCCCCGCTACGCAAACGAAGTGCGAATTCTGTCTCACCTATCACCTCGATGGATCTGATGACGAGCAGAACCGCTCAACAGAAGAGTCGACACTCCTCCACGTGGTCCATCTGCTCGTCGAGGCCTCAACGTTCTATGCTGCGGTGGCAAAGGGATCTGCAGCAGCAACGCTGCTTTCCAAGCCTGACAAAGACCCCGCAGTCGACGATTGCGAAATGATCTACGATCTCGATGAAGCACCTGCGGTACAGATAGCTGACCGCTGGCCCTCACTTCCCGAGGCAGTATGAATCACGTCTAAACAGGGCCAACAGTTGCTCGCTGCTGCTCGTGATCGGACCATGTGGACAAATGAACCACAGTCGCCTCGTGAGGACCGACATGGGACGTTTCTGTACGATGAGGCTGGATATGCGATCACCGAGACAAGCCAGCTCACGAGTAAGCTAGAGGATCCAGACGATCTTTGGTTAGTCCCCGCAATTGCCCTTCAGGACTCTGTCGACGACACTCACGCAGAGAGCCACCAACCGAGTGTCCCAACGAAACACCGTATGGAGTGCTGGGAGTGTGATCGAGTGACTGAACACCTCTTCAACGAGATCGAGTCCCTACCCTCTGAGGACTGGAGTGGCCAACCGATCTGGGAGTGTCGAGTATGTGGTAAACCTCGCTACGGACCACAGCCAGAATAGAACACTCGACTGGCCCAATCTTAACCTACAATAGCCGTCTCTTCTCAACGTTGTTGGTTAAGATAGTAGAACAACCACTGAGAGACTTACCGAGCCGCCTGCGAGTTTTATTACCCTCTGAGGGGTGCGAGGCCGATCAGAGAGCCTTGTATAAATTGTATGTCCAACTCGCAACACTCGGAAACTGATTCCACAAAATCGTCGACGACCCAATCCCAGCCAGACCAAATAGAGCACGTCGAGCGGAGCGACGTCGGTGTCTCACTCACTGTGCAACTCACTCGTGGGACGGGGACACGGGATCAAGACAAAATAACAGCGAAGGTGAAAGCGAAAACCTTGGAGGAGGCTCGAACCGACATGGAGACTCTTCGAGCATATATTGACGACCTTGCTGAGTCGACACGCCAGATCCAACCAGCAGAGGTACCCAAGTAGCGAGTCGACCTGATTTTTTCATCGCCTCACCAAGGGTAGAGGCGATTTAATTGAGTAATTCAGCAGATCAGTCCACAGAATCGAGTGGCCTCACCCCACAACAGCGTCTCGAATCGTCGAACACTCGGCTCGTCGACGCAGGCATTGCGACGATCAAGGATATGGAGACGCTGCGGGCGTGTGTCGCCTATGAAAATGCGAACCAACGCCGGGTTCTGATTCTCCATCGTCTCAAGCGACGAGCTGACGAGATCCGGGCCGAAGTCGAATAGAAGAGCACTCACTGACTCATTCTGGGCCCACGCGATGTTAACCAACACTCAGCCGTAACGACGAATTTTGTTGGTTAAGACTGCTACTGATAACGATTTTTTTCTCCCCGAGAGGTGTGCGGGGAGCGAGTTCTCGCAATGATTCAAAATGGCATTATCAGCACGTTCGACCAGTAGCAAAGCCAGCGAGATTGTAGCAGCTCGAGAGACCGACTACGTCGCATTTCTCCACCGCGTTCCCTTCGCGTTAGATGCCTTCAACCTCGGTTTTCTCACCGGCTTTCGAGAAGACTGTACTTACCAGCAAAACCAATACACGGATTTGGAGTTGCCAGTTGGAATGCTTGACAACGACTTCCGGAATCCCGATCTCACTCGATACGTGGAGCGGTTTTTTCGGTACGAACCACAGGTCGGCGTGATCGGTGATGCCTACAGCGTCGACGAGGTCGAGGAATACGTAGCTGCTGCTCGCGATATCCAAGCAAGCTATCCAGAATCAGAGTTGGTGATCGTCCCGAAGTGCCGTGCAGCCATTCATGCAGTACCAGAGGACCTCATCGTGGGATACTCACGGGGATACGCTGACAAGCTAGCTCACGAGTTTTCGGAGCCGACTGATTGGCGTGGTCGACGTGTCCATATTCTCGGAGGGAGTCCATTGAAACAACTCAAGGTGATCCAGCAGCTCACCTGTCCAACGCTGACGGGTGATCCTCCTGCAGATATTGTCGGCCTTGACTGGAATGGCTTGCATCGAGGGGCTCAATTTGGTGAATTCTGGACCGATCGTGGCTGGGACGACAGTGGTCGTGATTCCGATCACGTGACGGTTCGGAAGATCGTACGCTATAGCCTCGGGCAGGTTCGAGAGTTCTGGCAAGCACACGGCGTCTGGCCCGAGTCGACCCTCCAGGATGTCGGTGTCGAGTACGCGTATCGTGGGCCCTCACCGAGCGATATAGAGAGCCCAGCGTGTTCTGAGTGCAGTATGAACGTTTGGTCGACCGAACGTGGACCCTATGTGGCTGAGTACGATACCGGAGACCTCTGTGGGTACTGCAGCTACGACTGTTACTTTACACACCGACATCGGAACCAGCTCGAAGAGCTAGCTGGCGAACAGAGCGTCTACTTCCCACCAGCCTAACCGCAGTATTTTTTCGCGCCCCAAGGGGTGCGGCGCGTTCTGAAGAAGCAGAACTCGTCGTGTGAAAATCATGGCTACAACGAGTGAGACATCGGTTTCCTTCGAGGAGAGCGATACCCGACACGATGAGATGCACAGTACGATCGAACAATGGGTTGATGAGCTCGTCGACCACGTCGATGATGCACAGGAAAGCAAAGAGTTTCAGGAGTGGCTCGATGTCCAGAGTCGCTTCCATGACTACTCGCATCGAAATACCCTGCTCATCAAGCTCCAGTGTCCCGAGGCAACAAGGGTTGCAGGCTACCATACCTGGCGAACCGACTTCGACCGGCATGTCCAGAAGGGCGAGCAGGCAATCTGGATCTGGGCTCCGATCATCGCCAAGCGCTGTCCCAAGTGCAAGAATGCACCCAGCTATCACGACCAAGTCGACTGTGAGTACGACGAGACACCTCCAAGAGAGTGGTCGAAAGGGCTAGTGGGGTTCAGACCTACAACCGTCTTCGATGTCTCTCAGACGGAGGGTGAGCTCCTTCCCGAGTTGGAGACTGCGGCCACTGGGAGTGCTGGTGATCTCGTGGTGAAGCTCACGGGGGTGGCTGAAGACCTCGGTGTGACCGTTCGCATTGTTGAGGGAGAGGAGTGGGAGTACGGAGAGGCGATGGGTGTCTGCAAGTACCGATGTATCCATTCGTTTCACCCCGTTATTGAAGCAAAAGCTCGTGCGAATCAGGCCGATCTCGCCGTGACGTTGATTCATGAGTATGCCCATGCACTGTTGCACTTCGGTGTCGACAGTGAACCCGAGCGGGCAAAACGTGAGGTCGAAGCCGAGGCCGTTGCGTACATCGTCGGTCGATTTTTTGACTTGGATACGAGTGGGTCTGCGTTCTACTTAGCGGCGTGGGAAAACGAGGATTCGGAGGTGATCCAGGACCGTCTCGGTCGGATTAGTTCGACTGCTCAGAAGATCATCGAGGCAGTTTCAAAAATATAGAACTACATATACTCAATTAGGTATCCTGCTTCAGTTCGTTAGAATATATTGTACGTCAACTGCAGCCATCAAATGTACCGCTAGTCGGCATTTCTAAAAATAACCCATCTAAGCCAATTTGAATTGTCACTAAATGTCGATCCCGCTATTCGCAAACGTACTAGAGCGAATCAGCTGCTACGGCTAGCCCTGAAACTTAGCCCAGTAGACCGAGATCATCGATTTTCTCAACAATATTCTCTACAGCAGCAGTCGCATCCTCAGCAAATTTACCACCCGTAATTACGATTTTACCGCTCCCAAAGAGGAGGATGACGACCCCTGGATCTTCCATTCGGTAGACGAGTCCAGGAAACTGTTCGGGTTCATACTCAACATCCTCCAACCCAAGCCCGATCGCGAGTGCATTCAAATTAAGATCATAACCGAGGTCTGCACTCGAAACAATGTTTTGGACGGTGATCTCTGGAGAGTCAGTGACTGGGATACCTAACTCACGAAGCTTCTCAAAAATTATCTCGAGGGCCTCGTGGACATCATCAACACTTGCAGCGCCGGTACAGACGATTTTCCCGGAGCGAAAAATCAGTGCTGCAGCTTTTGGATCTTGTGTCCGATCAACGAGTCCAGGAAAGTTGTCTGGGTTGAATTCGGCACCGGGAATATCGTCGACAAGTGTTTCGAGATCAAGTTCCTGATCGATTCCAGTTGATGCAACAACGTTCTGAATTTCAATTGTCTCTGTAGGTGCGGTCATAAATTAATGTAACCTAGTTACGGATATGGTATTATAAAGGGAGGACAAAATCAGTCGACCTCGGTTGGATTAATTGGATTCTCACTCTTAGGAAGTTAGCGTACCTTGATCTGGAGGAGGACACTAATTTAGTCGTGATTAAGGAGTCTGTCGATATGCTTTGTATATTCGAGATTATTTTTCGCCCAGCGCATACACATCACCAGCCTGGGTGGCAACGATCACGATGCCATTAGTGATCGCTGGCGCTCTCTGGATGCCTCCGAGACCGAAGTCACTGAAAGATCGATTACGGGTCTCAAAGGACCACCACTCTGTGCCATCAGTCAGAGAAAGTGCCCGCAATATCCGTCTATCGCCGAAATACACACCATCTCCAGCAATTACCGGTTCAGTAGCCCTTGTACTCGTGTCGACAGTCCAGTCTCTGTTTCCCGCAGTGTCGACCGCGATAAGTCCCTCAACGGTCGGGATGATAATACGATTTTCAGCGATAGCGACTGAACGACGGACAGAGCCCGGGAGATCGATACTCCACTCTTTAGATCCATCTTGTAGGTCCAGCGAGTACAGCGTTCCGGCCTGCGTACCGACCACAACACGATTGTCCGCAATAGTAGGTGCCGCTGTCGTCTCACCATCGGTATCGAACTGCCAGAGTCGTTCGCCCGAAACGGCGTCGTAGCTGACGACCTGAGGGGTTCCCGCTCCGTAGACGACTGTCTCACCGGTCACCGCTGGCGTCGAAGCGTACTCACCAAGGGTGTGACGCCATCGCTCAGTACCGTCGTGATCGAACGCCGCCACAGATGTGGTCCCGAGGCCCCCACCAACCAAGACACCGTCTTCGGTCACAGCTGGTGAGCTGTTTATGTCGGCATCTGTGAGGGCTCGCCATGTGATATCACCGCTGTCGGCGTCGACTGCCGCCAGTCCCCGGTCTTCGTTCTCCCCGCCGTTCCAAACTGTGACGTAAACCGTCCCGTCGTACACTGCTGGTGTCGAAGAACCGTCGTGGCCGACATCAGTGATCCATTGGCGCTGCCCTGTCGCACGGTCAAGTTGGACGAGTTTTCCCCCGAAGGAGACATACACCCGGTCATCAACAACGACCGGTTGGGAGTGGTCGTATCGATGGGGTGTCCGACGCCAGTATGTCGTCACTCCATCCGTCGGCCCTGTTGCATCGAGATTTCCTGTATGTTCGGGAGAGCCCTGAAATTGCGGAATCACACCGCCAATATCGCCACCAATCGGAACCTCACGGTTCATGATCGGTGTCGTGGCGGGTTTGGCTCCGTCGTTTCCGCTGTCCCCGAGACAGCCCGCAATCCCAGTGAGGCTGGTGCTTGCGAGGACTCCAAGGACAGACCGTCTGTTCATAGCTTCAGAAACTGTTGTACGTGGTAAATGTCTTCTGTAGGGTCATATCGCTCCACTTAGTTGGTATTGATGTACAGGCCATACCGGTAGAATTCGTCGTTGTACCAGAGTTGTTTGCCATTCTCTGCTGTGTCGACCGCTCCAAGTCCGAGAAGATCAAGCAGCCTCTCAAATGCCTCAGTTATTGGAGCCTCTTCTGTGTAGGTCTCTTCGGCAATCGCCTGCTCGAGGATCTCTTGTGGTTCTGCTGGCAACGCATCTGGAGAGAGTTCCGTATCGATCCGAGAGCCGAAGACAACCTTGCGGAAGTCGCTCTGGGAGCTTGCCACCTCAACAGCAAAGGCGGTATGAGCGGTTTCTGTGAGTTGCTCCGTCGTGATGTCGACACGGTAGGCCCACGCCCCGCTATCGGTCATGGTCACGACTTGTTCATTTAATTCACCGCTTGCGAGTCGACTCTCACGTTCGCTCGGCCACCGTAACACATACCCGTCGTCTCGAAGCAACTCTGCAGTGCCTGATTCTCCACCACTCACAGTATATGAGTGCAGTATTTTTATGATTCGAGCACTCGGTCGGTCTAGCGTCTCAACCAGAATCGAATCATCAGGTACCTGCTCTTGTGGGACGGTCTCAACGCGAACTATCTGTCGCTCTATCTGCTGTCGACCAGTGACGACGTATTTGGTCTGATAATACGATCCCTCGTACTCTACGTAGGCGTCGGTCGGCAATGGTTCAAAGCCATACGTCGTGTGTCGTCCCTCTGGGAGAATATTCTCAAGGGCAGTTTGTGCAGGCCCGCCGAACAAGGAGCTATTATCTGGTTCGTAGAGGGCATACTCGACAGGTGAGCTCTCAATCCGATCAATATCGAGGGTATACTCCTTAGTTGTGCCTTGAGATCCAAAATTGGTATCGTTCAGACAACCTGTGAGAGTCGTGAGAGCCACAGTCCCAGTTGCTTGGAGTGTACGTCGACGAGTGAGAGTCATACCAAAACGAGCAGCGACTGCTATTTTGTTCTGTTGGAAATGTTGGGTTTTATTTTTAAAGTATGAGTCGACGTTGAAGCTGGGATATCGACCAGTCGACGCGGCGTTGAACCCGTGTTCTTGCTGCAATGTGATTGAGTACTTACTTGTATGATGACTCGGGACAGTTTATGATGAAACGGCGACAACTTTCGAAAATGGCAGCAGGGGCCACTGTCATCGGATCATCACTGCTGTCTGGATGCCTAGGTATGTTGCAGGGATCCGACGACGATTCCAACACAGACGCTCCTAGCCTATACCGAACCAAGTACGATTGGTGTGTTCCAGGAGATCTGGAAGTCGACAGTGTGGTAGGGGATACAGTACTCGGTCGGAGAGATATTACCGAACGCAGATCGGAGACGAGGGAAGCTATCGCCCTGAGTGCTGAGACCGGATCGATTACATGGAGCTATGAAACCGAACGAGACGTTGATCACTTTACTGCCGTCACAGTTGACGATGGAATATACCTCACCCGGAGTGGCCCCCAAGACGGCAACGGAGTGGTTGCTCTCAATATGGACGGCACGAAGCGCTGGATCGTGAACACTGCAGTCGGTTACGAGCGTCCACGTGTAGCCAACGACACAGTCTACGTCGCCGACAGCCGGGTGTACGCATTTGATGTAGCTTCAGGAGATCTACGCTGGGAGTACAACCTACAGGGTAGTAGATTGTCGCCGACAATCGTCGACGTCACCGACACTGTCGTTGTCGAAACGGGCTACACAGTCCTCGGACTCGATCCGACTGCGGGAACCGTGCGGTGGGAGTTCGAAACCGGCGATCAAGTGATAGGGGAAGTTCAGCTCTCGGACGGAATCAGTTACGTTATGACCAGTGATCGGATCGCTGCGAGTTCGGACGGTGCCGAGCAGTGGCGCACAGAATTCGACACTACTACTGCACAAACAGGCGAGAGTATTGTCGGGACCACGTCTGATCGTGTGTTCGTCTTTACAAGCGGTGATGACGGAGACGCCCACCAACTCCAGGCTTTCGAGGTTGCAACCGGCGAGCGATCCTGGACCTCCGAGCCGATCCAACCGATTGTCCAACCAGATTTTGAATGGACTCCGAGGACAACTGTATACGGAGACATCGCCTATCTCGGTGGCGAGACGCTCCGTGCAATAGACGCGACAACTGGAGACGAACTCTGGCAGGCGTCAGTCGGCGATGGGCCGATCAAAACGCTGACCGTCATCAATAACGGCGCTGAGGCCGATCACACCGTGTTCGTTCAAGGGGGCGAGACACAGCTCGCAACGTTCACCCCAGACGGCGAGCAGACGTGGAGCCACTCGGTCAACGCCCCTGATCGGGTCTCTGCGATAGGGGAGTACGTGTTCGTTGGGACGGACAACGAGATCTGCTCGCTGAATCGACTGGAAAAGTCGTAATTCACTGTTGGTTAGGCACGGTTGTCTCTACCTTGTCGATATAATTACAGTGACTATCGCCACTTGAGTTCAGTTTAGAATTCTACTTACAGGATCTACCCGAATGCCTCATCTGTGTTTTTCAGACGACCCATTCCCCAATCTGTATACGGTACCACTCACCATTGTACTGGACGTACTCTACTTGATCACTGGAGGTATTGGTCTCAAGCAAAGACAGTGTGGTTCTGAGTTCGTCGACTGCTGTGCGCTGGTGGGGTGGTGCAACGTTCTCATCTGAGCCACTCAGACAGATATCTGTTTCACCACCGTTTGTTTTCGTCATCTAAAGGAGTTTCGTGGCGTTCTCACTAAGTTCGGGGAGTCGAGCACCGTTCTCCTTGAGGATGTAGTCGACAAAGTTCCAATCTTAGGAGAAAATATATACTCATAGAGATCAATTCATTTTCATGAAGAGACGAACTCTCGTTGGTCTCACTGTTGGGGTCTCGACTGGATTCAGTGGATGTCTGTCTCAGGTGCTTGGTGGCTGCCCTGGGGTCGGTGAGATTGAAGTATTTGTTGCAGGTGATGTGCCAAAAGGTGTAGACGTTCTCGATGGAGCATCAGAGCAATTTGTTGATTCTAAATATCTTTCTCAAGCACTTTCAGAAGCCGAAGAAAATTATGAACCAGAAATGGCAGGTGTCAGTACTAGTATCAATACCTCAAATGAGACAAATCATAGCGAAGTTGATGACGGTCTTGATGATCAATCGTTTCGAGATCCTGATGCACGGGTAGCGAGAGTCTCAAGCCAAGAAATGTATTCGGACGGTACAGTGGAAGGAGTCATTGGGTTTAGGGAAGAGACGTATGTGAGATACAACAATCGCACCTACATAATGACGTATGGAGAAATTGTCTGCTGAGATGTGCGTGTTGACTATTTAGCTGAAAGTGGCGCTAAACCCCTTTTCGTCGACCAGTGAGACCGACACCCTCCGCTAAGAGTTCGTGTGATCGTAGTGTAGCGTCATGGTCGGCAATGACATCCTAGATCATAACGTGGTACTTCATCTACGCCCTCGGAGAGACATACCATCAGGGATATCTTGGTCAGTACATCCTAGACCGTTCAGAGGAAATGCCGGATGCGACCGTCTCAGCCGCGTCGACCGTCCAGCCGGATAACAGCGATTACCGGGTGATGTTGCCGCTGTCGAACCCCCGGACCGAGAAGAACCTGATCAAACTCGGGAGCCTGCTGGCGAAAGCTAAAGGCGGCAATGTGGTCGCCACACACATCGTCCAATTGCCTGACCAGACGCCTCTTCACGGAGGTTCAGAACATGTCGACCGGATCGACGCTGATCGTAGGTCAAATTTGTCGCTGCTCTATCTTGTAGACAACCCCCTACCGAGCGGGAAGACGGTGAAACGTTCCTCGCTGAGTAGGCCGCAGATCATAATCTCGATGATGCAAGCCAGATCGTCGATGATTCCGGCGATGTCGAGGATGCAATTGCCCGCCATGCCGAGGACCACTCGATGGTTATGATCGGGGCCGCACAGGAGGGGCTACTTTCGCGGTTAGTCCATGGCTCGCTGGCCTTCAAGGTACTCAACGACGTCGAATCGTCAGTTCTGTTGGCCGACCGGCCACAATCTCGCTCGTTGGCTGACTGATTGTTCGGGCGCTAACTGGACCTACCCAATAGCCCTCATCGATTTTACCTACGATTCAGAGAATCAACCTCGTTGAGGGCTTCTGTAGCAACATCACCTAACTCCCCAGCCTCAATATGTGAATACCGCTCACGGACCATCTCCTCTGAATTGTCGAGATACCGGGCAGCGACTGTATACCCGAACGTGCGAACGAGGACCTCACCCATACCACGCCGGCCACCGTGGGGCGCGAGGTAGTCGTGTTTCGGATGGTCGATATCAATCTTTGCAGCCTCTGAAAGCCGCTGAAGAATCGACCGTGCACCGTCAGTCGTGATCGACGGTGGCCGAATATCATTATCGAGCGCCAGCAGTAGGTCGCGAGCGTACTTCTGTCGACACTCAGTAATTGCTTTCGAGCGTTCCCCTCGGTCAGTTAGCTCATCCTGGACGAGCCCTGCGAGTGTCCGTTGGTCGAACGTCGGAAACACCGGCCAACGCTCTGTCGGCGGGTCCATCAGCTGGCGATAGCTCCGCAGCGGCGTAATAACCGGGTCGGGGAGACTCGCGGCGTCCCACTGCTGTTTCTTCCGGTAGACGTCCATACTCCCGTCGTCGAGCGAAAGTTCCTCCCAGCGGACGCCACGTCGACGCGGATCGTTCGGGTCCCGAAGAAGTTCCCCGACCCGAACGGCGGTGTATGCTAGGACGAACACCAAGGCTCGGTCTCGGGCAGCTCTCAGGGCAGTATATCTAGCTTGTTGCTTCTCACGTGGGTCGACATCCTCTGAGAGTGTAGTGAGTGCCTCGATGGCATTACGGGCTTGTTCGTCGACGTGACGGGTAAGTGCGTGACGCTGCTCGGAGGTCCAAGCCTGCTGGTCACCGGGCTTGCGACCGTCGTCATCAGGGAGTGGCGCGGTCGCACTGGCCCGCTGGGCGTAGTGTGCTTCAAGATAGCCTTCGTTGACACACCAGCCGCACCACGTCAAGTTACGAACGACACAAAACGTTCACGGCCTCTCTTCACCCGGTATATTCCTGTATCAAATTTTCAGCTGATGTTACACTGTCTTAGACCTATTCGATGGGTTTGATTGTTTTACTAAGGAATAACTCCCAAAGAACTTTATTTCTAGGTTTTGTTTTTTGACACCGCTGATCACTACGACTGCGTATAGAAAAATTATTGACAATCGACTTTAACGATACTGCATGGCCTCCACCCATCGCCGTTCATTTCTGAGAGTAGCAGGAATTATCGGAGTGAGCACGTCATTAGCAGGCTGTTCTGGAATCGGCTTGATGGATTCTTCTGAGGATCTTCCTGCAGGAAGCCTGAAATTTGACAACGATCATACCGTCCCACATGAGATCTCTATTGAGGTTCTCAATGTGGGAACTTCGAAAGGTGAACGAAGAGACGGACACGATACCGTTACCGGAACTCCCGACACTGCAGTCCCCCAACGAAATCTCACTGCGACAACTATCGTTGAACCCGGACAAACACAGACCTATGAATCCGTGTTCGAGTCACGAGTCTGGTATGACGTTCGATTCACACTCGACGACGAGTACTCGGGGGAGGACCTCGGAAGGACTGTATTCCATCCAAACTCTTCGAGCGACGAAACTACTGGTCAGATATTAGGCGGTAACGTATCGGACGGTGGAGAACTATCGTGGCAAATTTCGACAACCGATAATCTAGGACCGTCATTCCAATAACCTACCCATAGTGTCGGATATGGGGATTTCATCCCGTCAGGGGGTGAGTTTCTACTAACTGACCTCAGATCTATAATAATGGAACTTAGCTGCACAGCTGAGAGAATAGGTACTGCAGACTCTGTTCAGTCACAAACGCTCTGATCAAGGATTATCTCATCTATTTCCACTCCAATGAAAAACCGAGTTCCGGGACATCGACCGACACCTAACTCGAATTCCTCGCTTCTCTCGTTATCGACTATGACTTCTGCCTCAAAAACACCGTCATTAAATGCGTCGTCAATACGCTGGTCGGAGTTAGGCTCAACGTGGTAAGTTTCATCAAGAACTGTTTCTTGGGATTCTTGCTGGACCAACGTTACAGTAACATCCCGTACAGAATCGGTTCGATTGTGTATGTCGATGAATCCGTCACCACCTCCAGAGAAGGCTATACATCCACTAAGAAGGGAAGAAAAAACCACTCCAATGAACCCACGTCGAAACATACTATTTAGAAATAATCAAACTGTAATTATATACTTTCTGTATGTGTCAACACATTTTAGAAATTTCGCAGTCTAGTGACACAATATTTGCGCTCGCAGTACTACACACCTCTCCTGTTTGAACACACGAACAACAGGTTGGTTTGCTTGTCGGAGAATGATGTCTATCCCGGCACATATGAGCGGTTATACTCAGAACTACGCTCTTTCAGGACCTCTGTGGACGAATCAGATATGTCCGTGTTCGCAAGGGGAAGTTATATTGTCGGAGAAAGTGAATTATCTATCATGTCCGTGAAAACATCATCCTCTAATAAACCACTAGTCAAGGCTGGCATAGTGTACTTTGCTTCTGTCCTTGGTATAGGATTTCCAATTATGTATACTGCGTACGTGCTTCTTGTAGGGATATTCAGTACTCTCGGTGTTGGATGGTTTGTTTCCTCTGCTGCAGGTATTACGCTAGTCGCCATTGCATTTCTACTTGGAATGGTAGTCGCTGAGAAGGTGGCAAGTCAAGTCGTTAAGAAAGTATTTTAACTCGCTTTATGAGTTTCAGTCTATTTGACTTCCCCAACCTTCTATAGAAACTAGGTCACTTGCGCTCGCAGTCTTGTAGTAGCCTTTAGGTAGTCATGTGTTGTTTATGCAGTTATCCTTGGAAAAGATATTTATTTTAAGTTTGTTTATTTGTATACATGAATAGACGAGCTGTTGTCGGTCTGTCTGTTGGAATCTTAACTGGCTTTAGTGGATGTTTGTCTCAGGTTCTTGGTGGCTGTCCTGGAAGGGGTGAGATTGATGTGTTTTCATCTTCGATGCAATGAGCGTGGCGGGACAGTGCTTCGACGATCGGAAGTAGACCTGTGGCTGGGTACTTGACCGAATCTTCATTAGTTGGTGTATCTACCTGCAACTGTGTCATCGGTGATTACCAAACAGTGGGCGGACATCGACGGGTGGTGGGACAACCACGTCGAGTACCACGGCCATGGTCTCGAGGTGGTCAGCAAGCTGATCGAGCAATCGAATTTACAGTGGGCAGCCAACGAGAGCATTTTCACTCAGGATCCTCTGTGCGAGAGTTGGGAGCCACAATCGCCAATGTCTGGGCCCTTACGCACAAACCAAGAGGAAAACTGGTCACAGTGGCTTGCGCATTTGATTCGGTCCTCAGACGGTCGGTTTTCCCACGAGCTGTTTGGAGTACCAGAACAGTCGACGACGTCGGTCGACAGGGAAATCCACATGTCCAGTCAAGAACACCACGACCGACGAGTCGACATCATTGTCGAGTTTCCGGAGCTGTCGTTTTCAATCGAATTGAAGAAAGGCGACGAACATTACGAAAAATCCTCAGAGGCAGCCTACCTCGCAGAGGCAAACACTGACCACGACAAGCCGTGGACACACTATCTCTTGGTTCCCGAACTGAAACAACCAGCCGTTGTGGATGCGTTTGGAGATAATATCGATCTATCCGGTGCGGGCACTCCAACAATCTACTCTGAGGCCTTTGTTGACGTAGAGATCCTGTGGTGGAACGACGTTGCAGCGGCACTCCGGCGTGCAATTACAGCGGAAATCAACGAAAATTGGCAGGCGAGTGCGTACCTCTTTATTACGTTGATCGAACAGAAGATTATGCAATTCCACTCGCAGTCGGCGATCGAACAGATCACCGCCGGAGGGGACGTGCCCGATCTTGCTAGTGTACGTGGTGTCGACATTGACGACCAGATCAAGTATCTGAGAGCCTCTTTGGGAGGTGACCCTCGTGACTAACGACACACTCACGGATGGATTGACGAACGATCGCTACGTGAAGGCCGTCCGGTTGGTCGACGATTTCGAGGATGAGGTCTACGATAGGATCAAGGATACACTCGACGATATTATGACGAGTGAGCAAGAGGGATTGTTCGACAATAATTTGGACTACGACAAGGGACACAACCCGACCCCAGGGCCGACGTATGGGACCTTACGGTTCGAGGGAACCATGATGCAGACCAACAGCGATGGAAACAATCTCAAATTGAATATTGGTCTCGAGTGGGTCGAGCCAGAAACCCAGGGCCGCGACGAGTGGCCCGAGCCATTGTTGTGCTATGTCTATTACAAAATTAAATACGCACCCACCGAACCATTTCAGGCGGTCTCAGCAGCAACTCGGGAGTCAAATGAGTGGGATGCAATAAGCGTCGGTGACGAACAATGGGATTCGGGACAGCGAGTTGCACCGGGTATTTTCTACGTGCCGATCGTTGATGGTGATGATATTGAGGAGGGGCTGTCTGTCCTTGGAGATCACTGTACGACGTTTGTTCAGCAAATGGTCGAGTAAGGTAGAGGGATCGAATCCTACTTGTGGAAGGTCGACTTGCTCAACCAATATTCCAGCGGATATCTCCCCCAAAAAGATAGCTATCAACTATAGCTATACTGTTCAACTATACTTTATAGCTATACTATAATGGCGTCTCTCGATATAAGGCGCAGCTATTGACTATAGCTGAACGGTATAGTTAGAATGTATAGTTACATCATATAGCTGGATGATGTAGCTACAATGTCTGACTTAGATTTATATTCATAGCTTCCTACTATTACCTATAATGCTCACTTATGCACCCGTTTCAGAGGCTGGAGGGGTCGGAAAGACGACCACTGCAGCGACACTTGCAGCGAGTCACGCACGCGCGGGACATGAGGTCCTCGTAATCGACATGGACACACAGAACGGCAGTCTCACCTATTTCTTCGGTCCAGATTACGACCGTGGAGATCCAAACGTCGACAATCTGGTCCGACATCTCGTAGGGCGTCCAAAAGGAGAATTCCACGATCTTGCTATTGAGGTCGAAGAAGGGATTGACCTAATACCATCTCACAATATGCTCGAGGACCTCCACGAGTTCCTACTGAACGAAAAAAATCAGGCTGAGAATTTCGGTGAGTCCTACAGTATGTACCATCAACTCCATCGTGTTCTCAGTGAGGCAAACGTTCGCGATAAATACGACGTCGTCATCGTAGATTCTGCAGGTAAGGCAGGTCCAATTCTGTACAATGCATTGGTTGCAGTCAGGAACGTCGTTATTCCATTTGAGGCAACTGCAAAGGGTCAAGAATCGATTGAAGGTCTCGACGATCTCGTCGATGGCCTAGAGGAAAGTATTGATATTGACGTGGGAGTGCTTGCAGTCCTCCCGATTGGGTATAAGGACACACGTGACCAGAAAGAAATTCTGGCAGATCTCCGTGGGAGTGGATTCTCAGTTCCCGTTGTTATTGGCGAACGAGGGTCGCTGATGGAAGGGTGCTGGAAACAGCAGTGTAGCCCGTACAGGTACGTTGAGGAGCATCGGAGCCGGAAGCGCGACTACGAAACTGAGACACTCAACCAGTTTGACGAGCTGGCTCGTCATCTAGAACGGGAAGCAGGGCTTGAGATTCCAGAGGTGACTGCATAATGGGACTCAAATCCGGTTCACGAGATGCTGGCCTCGACGACTCCGAAAGCGACGTCGACCAATCTACTGAGAAGGAACGAAATACACCCCAGACAGAGAGCGAAGAAGACGCCGATCCATCATCAACCGAAATAAAGGACGAACACGAGAGTACGCCATCGTCGACCTCCTCTGAAACAGAATCTCAACGACCGACAATGGACTCGATCCCGTACAAGTTACGGCGAGACAAAGTAAACGAAGGCCGCGAACAGGTTCCCTACTTCCTTCGTGAAGGTGTGCTTGAAGCCGAGGACGAACTCCAGGATACGCTCGAAGAGCTGCTCGGTGAAAAGGTGTACAAATCTGATTACCGAGAGGCTTCGATGGTCGTCGCACAGCGGAATCCAGAGCTCATTGCAGAGGTACTCCGGGAGTGGGGTTACGACCTAGATGAAATCTAACTCTCACCCCTGAAGATTCCCATCAGTTGCTCACGCATGAATTCGCGACGTAACTGGCGAGATCGTGAGTCGGAGAGGTAATTCTGCATAACGACCTGTGGATCGCTACTACCCTGCTCTGCAGCTATTTCTTCGACGCCTTCGAGGACTCCTTCGAGAACTGCAGTATAGGTATCATACCAGAACCGTCGACAGAGCTGCGGACTCGGACGCTCGCCTTCGATCCGATCTGGAAGATCGGCTTCTGAAGCAAGCTTTTGGAACCAATTACGGATTGTGTCCCGCGTTACGTGTGGGATTTGGCCCTGCGGTGAGGGGAACAAGTATCCGTCCCACGTCTCATCTTCTCCAAGTTCATCAATTCGGGAGTCCAGGATATCTAGACCGAACAGTACCGATACTTCTCCAGGACCGTTCTTACGGCTCTCGAATGCGATATGGGGGACGTCGTCGTCGGGAACATCGCGATTGAACTGCGAAATGTGGAGTGCCGCGACCTCGCCTGCTCGGAGTCCCCACCCAGCGAGGGCAACCACCAATAGTTGGTCTCGTGAGGTCGTTTCCATCTCCATCAGCTGGCGAATATGGGCCGCTGACAGTGATGGGGTCGGCGAGTCTTTGGTTTCCCACTTGAATTCTTCATACAATCCGCTGGCGGGATTCATCGAAGCGATTCGTCGACCGACCAGATGCTGATACCAAGCGTCGACGATGCGTCGCACCCGTTGGAGGGTCTGAGCACTGTACTCGCGTTCGGCCCCCTCATTCAGCCAGTCAAATGCACCATAGCATGCATCGACAGCTTCGTATGCGGGTGCGTCTCGATCACGTTGAATTGGCGAGAGGAGATCATCCGTGTCGTTTGCCTCAGAGTACGCCCGGACATAGAGGTTCAGCCGCGTTCGGAGGGTGTCGACAGAAGACGTCGAAAGACCGTACCGCGACTGTCGACGATCCAAGAATCGCTCGAGTGCGTCGACTGTTTGCTCATCGGAAGTTGCCCAAGTGTAGCCGTCATCGTCGTCACCAAGTCCGAGATCTTCACTCCAGAACTCTCCGAAAGATCGGTCGTGGTGTCGACGAAAGGCCGCGAGAAATGACCGCACACCGTGATCACTGAACCACTGGTGGGTTGGTTTCTCCGCCGTAGGATCAAGGCCTTCTGCTTCGAGACACGGAGCAACCTGCTCCCAGTAGAGCTGTGTGAAGTCTTCGAGTGAACAGGCCGACCACCGGACATCGTCGAACGAAGGCTGCTGTGGTTCGAGCTCGCTTTCCTGATCGGACTCAGGGTGACTCATTGGGTTATGCCCCGGCTGTTGTCTGGATGAGGTTCTGAGAACAGATTTCGAAGTAGAAGCCTGCTCGCTGCCTCGTGTGGTAATTCTAAGAGTCCCATATTCTGGTTGTTCAGTCATTCAGTAGGATTAATTATAAATTTATGGGTTACGCTGACTACGAGAGTCTGCTAAACCCATGGTATATTCGGCGCGAAACCACGCCACATCAATAAATCACATATTGCGATATAGATTTCTGGGCAGTCACGCTGCGAATGGCGGCTCTCACGTCACGAGGTAGACGTTTTCTCGCCGGTATTCGCGGCAGATTAAGGGTAAATCAGTGTAAAAATCCGTCTCTTAGAACTATCTCGTTAAATACAAGCAACTAATTGCTGAAAACTAAACAACCGCGAAAAGATGTCTCTACCGGCTAGCAGACCTGGAACATATAATATAAACCAACAGAGTGTGTGGTTGTACGGCCTGTGTTGGTTAAGTCATATCAGCAATCCCGATTTGAAGATGAGCAACTAGATGTCTAAAAGGCTGATTTCTTTCCAGACAGCTGAACTCATGTATCACAAAATGTTCGTTAAATTATAGTGCTCTTAATCGAGATTATATCAGCATGTCGTACGATAATTTAGACAGTCAGTTAATCAACGCACTACTCGATGACGGTCGGGCCAGCCTTCGAAGCCTTGGAGAGGGGCTTGATGTATCAGTGACCACCGTCTCAAATCACATCAACGATCTCGAAGCAGAAGGTGTTATTGAAGGCTATACACCGGTCATTAACTACGGCGAACTGGGCTACGACGTTACCGCAATCATGCAGCTGAAGGTCGAAGGAGCCGCGCTTGCAGAAATTGTCGACAGGCTTCGCGACCAGGTACAGATAATCACTGTCTATGAAGTCACCGGTGATTATGACATTATTGCGATTGGTAAGTTCGAAGATACAAACGGAATGAACGCTCAGATCAAAGAGCTGCTATCTGACGTTGACATACGGGAATCCAACACCAGCGTCGTACTCAAGTCAGTCTGCGAGAACGAACAATCCGAACTCAATGTCGACGACGAATAAATTATTCAGTCATCACTAGCTCCCGTTTCGCGACCTCAAATAGGGTCGACTGAATCAGAAATCGTTAACACATTCTCAGATGGTGGCAATTCCCCCGGTGAGGTTCTCAACGTAACCGACGAACAGGCCGACGAACTGTTCGGCGTTGCACACCGAGGTGAGATACAGCAACAATACGAGCGAAAAAAGAGGAGTACACACCACCAAACCTGCCTGATCAACGTATTGGCGGCACCCGTCGATGTGGATATCACTCATCGCCATAGAGAATCCGAACTGGACGTAGTTATGGTGCTACGTACTGCTCTTTCCAGTCCGAACGAGCCTCGATCTCGCGGCGTCCACGTCGAGTGATTGTATAAGAGTTGGTCCGGCGGTCGAGTTGACCTTTCTCGACGAGTCCTTTCTCAACGAGTGTATCGAGGTTTGGATACAGCCGGCCATGGTGGACCTCTTTTTCGTAGTAGTCTTGGAGCTCCTCTTCGATCCCTAAGCCGTGTGGCTCGTCAAGACCAGCGATAACATACAGCAAGTCACGTTGGAATCCTGTTAGGTCGTACATCTGTAAGATCCTAGCTTGCATTTATTATATAAATTAAATAAATTTATCGGTCAAACGGTACTGTCTAGTTAAGCCAGTTTGAGAAGTGAGCAGTTCGTGGTTTGAGTTGTCTATGCTGTCGCCAGAACTGCTCAGAGAGACGTTGGATACGGCAAATCTTGAATGTTGGGAGCGAGAGCGGACGGCGACGCCCGTCAGGGCGTTCGCTGTCCGACTCCACGCGACCGGTTGTTCACTCAGAGAAACACAAGCAATTCTCCGACTATTTGGCGTTCAACGGTCTCATCAAGCAATCTTTCAGTGGGTACATCGAGTAGCTGACAGCGTTCCCGACCCGCCTGAGGCGCAGCCGAAGCGGGTCGCTGTAGACGAAACCGCTGTCAAAATCAATGGCGAGTGGTCTTGGTTGTATGCTGCAATAGACCTCGACACCAAGTTGATTTTGGGTGTCGATCTGTTCGGCACTCACGGGACCGATCCAACTGCTGCGTTTCTGCATGGACTCTCCGAGAAACACGACCTCTCCGAGGCCGTGTTTCTCGTCGATGGTTTCGGCTATCAGACTGCCCTTGCTCGATTAGGACTCAGCGGTCGGCGTGATTATACAGACCGAAACCTGATCGAAAAATGGTTTCAGACGCTCAAAATGAGGATCGACCGCTTCCATAATTCGTGGGTGGGCAGTCGGTCGAGCGTTCGTCGCTGGTGTTCACAGTTTGCACATTATTATAACCGCCAGCGACCGCATCAATCGCTAGATGATCGAACGCCAGCTGAGGTGGTCGTTAACTAGACAGTGCCCTCGAGTCCATACCTTCAAATAAATTTGACTACATAGGTTACGTATGGCGAAACAGGTCGTCACACGCACCTACACTGCTTCTATTCAGAACCAGTCACGGGTACAGGACGACCTTGATTCGCTTGGGTTCTCAGCCTCGAAACTCTGGAACGTCGGACGGTGGGTTTGTGACCGCGTATGGTCTGAGATAGGTCATATCCCCGGTCACAACGAACTCACCTCGTACCTCAAGTCGCACGAACGCTACGATGACCTGCATTCTCAGTCAAGTCAGCGAGTCCTTCAAGAACTCGCTGAAGCATTCAACGGCTGGTACGGAAAACGACGCAACGAAGATGCGAGAGCAAACCCACCGAAGTACCGCAAACACAACGACGAACACCCGCGAAGCACGGTCACGTTCAAAGCCGCTGGATTCAAACTCGACACCAAGTACAACCGGGTTCGACTCAGCAAAGGATCGAACCTCAAGGTGTATTGGTCGGACTTCATCCTCTGCGAATACCAGACTCGCCCCGACTTTGACCTCTCCACCGTAGAGAGTGTCCAACAAGTTCGAGCCGTCTGGACGGGTGACAAGTGGGAACTGCACTTCGTGTGCAAGGTTGAAATCGAGGTTGTTGAATCGCCCGGTGAGAAAACCGTTGGTGTAGACCTCGGTATCAAAAACTTCGCCGCCCTTGCCTACGAAGACGGTCACAGCGAACTGTACCCGCTCAACTGTCTGAAGCAGGATGACTACTACTTCAGCAAGCGGATTGCTTGCTGTGATGATTCGGACTCCGTGAAATCCACGCGATTGAACCAGAAGAAATCGGCTCGCCGCACTCACTACTTCCACACTCTTTCCAAACACTTCGTTGAGCGGTGTGTTGATGAGGGTGTTGGGACGATTGTGGTCGGCAACCTCTCTGATATCCGTGAAGACGAGGAGAATGGGGATTCGAAGAACTGGGGTACACACGGGAATCTTGACTTACATTCGTGGGCGTTCGACCGCTTCACCTCAATGCTTGAATACAAAGCCGAGATGGAAGGTATCACGGTTGAGCAAGTGTCCGAGCGTGATACGTCGAAGTCGTGTTCGTGTTGTGGTCGCAAACGCAAGAAGAACCGTGTTGAGCGTGGGTTGTACGTGTGCGATGAGTGCGGGACGGTGGCGAACGCGGATGTGAACGGTGCTGAGAACATTCGACAGAAAGTATCTCCGAGTCCTCGTTCAGAGGATAGGAGTAACGGCTGGTTGGCACAGCCATCGACGTTCTTGTTTGACAAGGAAACTGGTGCGTTCGCACCTCAAGATCAGGCTACGTCGTAAACCACAATATCCCAACGGCGGTCGGGAATCCTCGCGCTTTAGCGCGGGGAGGATGTCAAGTCTCTGATACAGAAGTGTACTACTATCGGCGAGCTTCGTGTAGTCGTGATGGGGATTGAAAGCCTCTGACCGGCATGAATACAATAATCAGTCAAACAATTATGTTTTTCGGTTGGATGTTCAACGCTAGCCGGTCGACACATTCTCAGTCAATCATCGTAGCTCTCAATCACCATCCGATAGTTAGATTTACTATTCTTGGGGTTACTGGCGTTGTGTATAATCAAAAAGTGAGATCTTTCGAGACCTCGATAGAACCCTGTTCCATCGGTGTCCCGTCACTAGAAGTCCAAGACTTCTAGATATTAGCCAAAATCTGGCAGGTTATGGCGACATCCTCAAGAACCAACGCGCAGAGCGCCGATAGAGTAGGAAAATTCACAGATGGAGTTTCAATCTAGCAGTGTGAAGTATTAAAAATGATAATTACTACCCAATGTTGATATTGTCTCTCTGGCCAGAATCAATATGGTGCAAAAAGGAGCTGATGATGCTGGTTTGGCAACCCAGCAATCAGAAGATTATCCAGTTTTTATCTCACCCACAATTGATTTTCTTTTAATTTTTGTTCTAATTAGCGTGCTAGCGTTTTTACCTGTAATCCTCATATGACACTCCGATATATTTTTATACCACATATTAGTACTTGTTGATGAGTTGCCCTATGAGTAGACACAATTTTGTGAGAGATCGATTGTGAGTGATCAAGGTGGATTATGGCAGCTTGTCGACAATGAGCACATATTGTGGCTTATGGCTGTATTGCTCTATGGAGTTGGCGATACATCAACAACACTCTGGGGATTCTCTACCAAGGGGGCCGACGAGATCGGCCCTCTTGTTGGACCTTTAATGGACCTCTATGGAGTTAGTGGTCTTTTTATCGTCAAAATATCTTCCTTTTTATTTTTTATAGTGGTTTGGCATTTTCTCTGGAAGCCAACGCGTGTTGCTGTTCCGCTCGCTCTAATCGTTGTTGGTGGGGGTATTACAGTTTGGAATCTATATGTGGTTTTGTTATAAATAATCACTGGGTCAAAAAGAGTTCCTCGCTTTAGGGTGAATATGATAACCTCACTCATCAAGTAGATACATATACCTAGGATGTGTAAGTGGCGAATACAATTTGGCATCTATGAACAAAAGATCAATACAAGTCCTACACGTCGATGATGATCTAGATCTAACGAATTTAGTAGGAAATTATCTCGAACGAAAAGATACACAAATCGAATTGCAGACAGCAGCGAGCATTGACGAAGGGCTAAGTATTGTTTCTGAAGGGAACATCGATTGTATCATCTCTGACTATGACATGTCCAATAAAACAGGGGTAGAATTCCTTCGATCCGTTAGAAAGCAAGATAAGAACCTTCCATTTATTTTATTTACTGGAAAAGGAAGTGAGGAAGTCGCTAGCGAAGCGATCTCGATGGGTGTCACAGACTATATTCAAAAAAAGACTGCAACTTCTCAGTATGCACTTTTAGCAAATCGAATTAGAAACGCAGTCGAAAGTGTGTGGGCTCAAAACGAACGTGATCGCCACCTTGAGGCCATTGAAACTGCCCGTGAGGGAATCAGTATTCTCGATGAAGATGGGTATTTTGTATATGTTAACCAAGCCTATGCTGATCTCTATGGATACCAACCTAACGAGATTCTTGGCGAACACTGGGAGTTTCTTTCTCCTGCTGATGAAATTCCCTATACTTACGAAGAGATTTTGCCTATTCTAAACGAGTCGGGATACTGGCATGGGGTTACAACTGGCCTTCGGGCCGATCAAAGTACCTTTGTTGAAGATCAGGTCCTTGCGAGGACTAATGCTGACGGTGTTGTATGTACTGTTCGAAATATCACCGAACAAGAAGAGAATAAAAAAGAGCTCAAGCAAACGAATGTTTTGCTTTCGACACTCTTTGATGCCCTACCAGTTGGTGTGCTTGCCGAAGATGACAACCGCGATGTAATGGCAGTCAATCAACAACTATATGAGTTTTTCGAGGTATCTGGTTCACCGAGTGAAGCCATTGGAAAAGACTGCGAACAGTTCGCAAGCAAAGTTAGTGAATTAGTAGTCGATTCTACCGAATTTGTTGAACAAATTAACACAGTAGCGAGTGAGGGTGAACCAATCGAAGAAGATGAGATTGTTCGAACAAATGGGCAGACCTTTGAACGGAGTTACCAACCGATTGAATTTGCTGGTGGAGATGGCCATCTCTGGGTCTATTATGACGCTACAGATCGAACAAATCATGAGCGCCAACTTAAAGCATTGGTCGTGTTGCAAAGCGGTCTAGACTTTGCCGCTGGTACTCTCAATTGAGAGGTCACAGTTGATGGCTGTTTTGGTCGAACGTTGGAGCAGTTCGTCGAGGAACGCTTGGTAGTACTCGGGGTCGGCGTACTTCACCAACCGAAGTTGGAGTATCGCTTCCAATCCCTCTGCTGTCCAGCGCATCCACTGGTTCTTGCACCGCTTGCTGACCTCGCCCATCAGTCGTTCGACGGGGTTCGAGGTCCACGGAACCTCGAACCCCTCGACAGCGTGCTCGGCGAACGTCACAATCGACGGCAGCCACCGCCGAAGATACCCTGCAGCCTTTGCTGACCCGAACTGCTCCAGTTGCCACGCTGTCTTCTCTAATCGCTCTCTCGTTCGCGCGATCCGCGAGCGGATCGCCGCGAACTCCTCCGCTGGACGATGCTTCGCCACAGAGTTCTTCAGATGGAACACCTCGTCGATCACCTCCGAAACGATCTCCTTCCGACGGTCCAAGGAGAAGACGCCATCGTCCCAGAGGGTGTAACCCAGCGTTCGGCCGACGTGGACGAGATCGAGCTGGTGGTCACGGTTTTCGTCGGTAAAGGCTGTGACGATGCCGCTATCAGCGTCACTGACGACCGTCGCGTCGTCAGTGACTGCGCCGATATCATCGAGTTCGGCGGCAGTTTCGTCCCAGTCAGCGTTGACCGACAGATCCAGCAGGGAGCGTGACTCTTCGGCGGTGTCTTCGCCGAGCGTTGCTTGGACGGAGTGGGACGAGCGGTCGTCGTCTTGGCTGTGGCACTTTGTCCCGTCAGGAATGACGGCGTCAGCGTCTGTGCCAGCGACACAGTCTGGAAGGAACTGTTTGAGCTTGTGGCCGTATTTCTTGGCACGGCGGTTGATGGTGGTCGGCGACGGCATCGAGACGAAGCTGTCGCCGTGATTGGCAGCGTCTCGATAGCTGAGCGAGGTAGCGAGATCGACGCTTTTGGCGGCGATGTCCTGCTGATAGCGGTTCTGCCCGTCGAAGTCGAGAACGTCTTCGACGGGCCGGAAGTAGCTGGATTCGTCTGGGGAAGCGGCTGTATCTTCGACGTAGTGGAGAGAGAACTCGTGTTCTCCGGCAGTTGTGACAGCTGTGCGGGTGTCGGTGCCGGCGCGTTGGAAGCGCTGGTCACCGTTGCCATGTGCGTGTTTCTCACCACAGAGCGCCTCGACGCTGGCGGCGTCGAGGCTCTCGACCAGCGATTCGAGAAGGACTGCTTCGAGGTTCTGGTCAGTGACGGCCTCGGCAAGCGTGGCGAGCGGTAGCGTTTTGTCGTCGTCGATACTCAGTTCGAACCGCACGTCGATTGTGGCGTGCATGGGGTACCTCGGTTTGGACACCAGAGGCAACCCCGCCTTCACGGGAGTCAGTTACTACTGAACTCTAGAGGACTTTGCGACACGACCAAAGCATTAAATAAGACGAGTCAGGACCTCATGGCTGCAAAAACGCATAATAAAGTCTGTGAGATTGGTACCAAAGCAGCTCGTGATATTCTTGGACTTCAATTAAATGGGATCCATCTTTATGATGAGAATAAATCAGGACTTGTACCGATGGCAACCACTGATGGTCTAACTGATCTCATCGGTGAGCCCCCGGTACTCACAGGTGATAATAGTATCGCATGGCGTGTCTACAACAAAGGAGATGCACTTGCACTTGATAATGTCCATACAGATCCTGATAGATATAATCCAGATACGTTAATTCGGAGTGAAATATATCTCCCAATCGGTGATTATGGTATCTTAATCGGTGGTTCAACAGAGTCAGAACAATTTGATGATCAAGATATAGTACTTGGTGAAATACTAGCAGGGAACATCAACACAGCACTTGAGCAGGTTTCACAAACACAACAATTGCAGGCTCGCGAAAGAGAACTCACGCGTCAAAATGAGCGCTTAGAGGAGTTTACCAGTGTTGTTTCGCATGATATCCAAAATCCACTGACAGTCGCTGCAGGTAATTTGCAACTCGCTATTGAAAACAATGATAGCGAGTATCTCAATAAGGTAAAGCGTGCACACGACCGAATGGAGGCCTTGGTTGATAATCTCCTCACACTCGCCCAGGAGGGTGCTAATACAGCAGACATCACCCCTGTATCACTTACTGAACTCTCTGAGGGTTGTTGGCAGAATGTGGAAACATCGACAGCTACTCTCAATGTTACTACTAATAGTATAGTTTTCGCTGACAAGAATCGGCTCAAGCAACTCTTTGAGAACCTTTTTGCAAATGCTGTCGAACACGGTGGAGAGACTGTGACAGTTGGCGCCTTAGAAGATGGGTTCTACGTCTCTGATGATGGGCCGGGAATACCCGTTGATGAACGTGATCAAGTGTTCAAATTCGGTCATTCAACCTCAGATAGCGGAACTGGATTTGGTTTAAACATCGTCAAAGAAATTGGTCGTGTTGCAAAGCGGTCTAGACTTTGCCGCTGGTACTCTCAATTGAGAGGTCACAGTTGATGGCTGTTTTGGTCGAACGTTGGAGCAGTTCGTCGAGGAACGCTTGGTAGTACTCGGGGTCGGCGTACTTCACCAACCGAAGTTGGAGTATCGCTTCCAATCCCTCTGCTGTCCAGCGCATCCACTGGTTCTTGCACCGCTTGCTGACCTCGCCCATCAGTCGTTCGACGGGGTTCGAGGTCCACGGAACCTCGAACCCCTCGACAGCGTGCTCGGCGAACGTCACAATCGACGGCAGCCACCGCCGAAGATACCCTGCAGCCTTTGCTGACCCGAACTGCTCCAGTTGCCACGCTGTCTTCTCTAATCGCTCTCTCGTTCGCGCGATCCGCGAGCGGATCGCCGCGAACTCCTCCGCTGGACGATGCTTCGCCACAGAGTTCTTCAGATGGAACACCTCGTCGATCACCTCCGAAACGATCTCCTTCCGACGGTCCAAGGAGAAGACGCCATCGTCCCAGAGGGTGTAACCCAGCGTTCGGCCGACGTGGACGAGATCGAGCTGGTGGTCACGGTTTTCGTCGGTAAAGGCTGTGACGATGCCGCTATCAGCGTCACTGACGACCGTCGCGTCGTCAGTGACTGCGCCGATATCATCGAGTTCGGCGGCAGTTTCGTCCCAGTCAGCGTTGACCGACAGATCCAGCAGGGAGCGTGACTCTTCGGCGGTGTCTTCGCCGAGCGTTGCTTGGACGGAGTGGGACGAGCGGTCGTCGTCTTGGCTGTGGCACTTTGTCCCGTCAGGAATGACGGCGTCAGCGTCTGTGCCAGCGACACAGTCTGGAAGGAACTGTTTGAGCTTGTGGCCGTATTTCTTGGCACGGCGGTTGATGGTGGTCGGCGACGGCATCGAGACGAAGCTGTCGCCGTGATTGGCAGCGTCTCGATAGCTGAGCGAGGTAGCGAGATCGACGCTTTTGGCGGCGATGTCCTGCTGATAGCGGTTCTGCCCGTCGAAGTCGAGAACGTCTTCGACGGGCCGGAAGTAGCTGGATTCGTCTGGGGAAGCGGCTGTATCTTCGACGTAGTGGAGAGAGAACTCGTGTTCTCCGGCAGTTGTGACAGCTGTGCGGGTGTCGGTGCCGGCGCGTTGGAAGCGCTGGTCACCGTTGCCATGTGCGTGTTTCTCACCACAGAGCGCCTCGACGCTGGCGGCGTCGAGGCTCTCGACCAGCGATTCGAGAAGGACTGCTTCGAGGTTCTGGTCAGTGACGGCCTCGGCAAGCGTGGCGAGCGGTAGCGTTTTGTCGTCGTCGATACTCAGTTCGAACCGCACGTCGATTGTGGCGTGCATGGGGTACCTCGGTTTGGACACCAGAGGCAACCCCGCCTTCACGGGAGTCAGTTACTACTGAACTCTAGAGGACTTTGCGACACGACCGATATATTGGCTGAACTCTCGGGATGTCGGGAGCAGTTTCACATCACCACTCCGCGAGTCGTAGTCGACAATTCCATTGGTATGCAACGCCGAGAGATGTGTCTGATACAGTGAGATGTGGACGCGTTTCCGCTGTTTGTACGTCACTTCTTCGACCGGTATGTCGTTTTCTGCGGCGGCGATGAGTTCAGAGAGTTCTCGAATCTGGAGGCTACCGTCTGCACTCGGTTGATCTCGAAGGAACTGTACGGCAAGTCGCCGCCGCCGATTCGAGAGCATTTTGAACATATTGTCTTTCGAAAGCGCAATCTCATCTGTTGTTTCGTTCAGACTGTGAGGGTAGTTTTGGCTTTCCAACCTCGATTGTGGGGGCATATAGGTATTATAGATTGTCTGGATAATAACTATGTATGTCAGTAACTAAATTAACGAAGCCAATAAGGTGTTCCTAACACCGACACGGTCGTGTGGTTTTCATTTGAAACCACTATGTTGACATGATAGCCACTCTGTGGGTACTGTGCAGAGATCGCTCCGAGACCACAGCACAAACCAACGATTTGCCAGTCGGTAGGGGGGTGCCAACTACGGTCTTGCCAGTCGGTCGACGAGGTATGCATCCCGAACCACGGTTGCCTCGGTTGATTACGACCATCAAGCAGCCAGAATACACTGGCGACAATCGATGTCTCCCATGCACGATTCTGAACAGTCTCATCAGTGTTGGGCTCGCTGTTCTCATTGGCGGGACCATCGAGGCAGTCGTCGGCTCATACGGCGTCCTAGTTGGGATCCTCGTGGTGGTAGTCTGTCTCGCAGTAATCTACCTCCGTGGCTATCTGGTTCCGGGAACACCAGCGCTCACCAAGCGATATCTGCCGACCCAACTCCGGGGCTGGTTCAAATCCAACAGTCGACAACCGCTGTTGGATGGGACCGACCCCACCGAACTGCTCGTCGAGATAGGAGTCGTCGTCGACGATCCGAGCGCTGCCGACTACACGCTCGCGCCGGTGTTCCTCGAAGAGTGGCGCGAATCGATCCGACTCCATTGGGGCGACGAGGAACTCGCCCGCGAGAGTCTGGGGAAGCTCTCGGGTGCCGACCCTGATTCGCTCGCGTTCGAACACGAGGCCCAGCGGTTCCGCGTGACTGCCGAGGGACTGCATCTCGCGACGTGGCCCTCACGGGAGGCCTGTATCGCTGATGCCGCCGCCGCACGGGAGTTGGTCGACTGGGACCCCGACTGGAGCCGCCGTCGGCTCGTCGTCCAGTCGGATATTCTCGGTGCGCTTCGGCTCTTTATCGAGCGGTGTCCGGCCTGCGACGGGACGGTTTCGTTGTCCCACGAGGCTGTCGAGTCGTGCTGTTGGAGCTACGATGTCGTCGCTGCAACCTGTGACCACTGTGATGCGAGGCTGTTCGAGATGGATATCGACCCCGACACACTGCCGCAGTAATCGGAGAGAACAGTTGGAAAACAAAATCGACGCCAAGCAGTCAGCGTCGTATCCGTTTGATTTATAAACAGAGCAAAGTCGACTCGGACTGACAATCTATTATAAAAACCGTTGTCGGAGATACCACCGCACCGACCACAACTGATAGGTGACCGACAGTGCGAAGGCGACCAGAAAACCGCTGGCCCACAGTAGCGGGTCGACACTGTCGACAAGAGGGATCTCTGCGAGCGACGTGACGACCGCAAGTAGTGAGACGATGCCGAGCGTCCGGTAATACTCTCCCCATGTGAGCCCGGAGGGCGACAGCAGCGCTAGGTACTGGTCGACCTCACGCGCGGAGTTCCGGACACTGACCGTCCGTGCTTCCAGGTTGTATTCGACGATCCCGAGTTCGGCGAGCTTCGGGAGGTGTGTCTGATGCAAGGAGTTGTAGACGCTCTCCCGACACGGTCGCGGCGGTGGCGACTGTCCCGTTTCATCGGTCGCAATCGCCTCCGAGAGCTTCCGAAGCGACACCGTTCGCCCCCCAGCGGTGTCGGTCAGGTGGCGGATCGTTTCCCGTCGACGGGAGTTAGCAAGAATATCGTACACGACCGACTCCGGGAGCGATCGATTTCTGAGCATACATCTCTATTGAGCAAGATCATCATGATTTCGAGCGACATACCGGAATGGATCGTAGCACATACCGGATCAGATACCAGTACATATTGGATCGGACGCCAGCACATACTGGATCGGATACTAGTACATACCGGAACAGTTTGGAATGCATACCACCGGTGAGTTCGTCCGTAATGATTGATTTGACACCCTGTCGACTGGCAGTAGGAGTCCTCAACGATCCGGATGCGCTGGGTTACGCCACTCAAATACGGGGTTTAAACGGATAGCTGCGGCACTATGGTGCTGTTCGAAACCCGGGTGTGGAATCGTAACTACGTGGGTCGCTGTTCAGGGGTGTAGCAACCGAACTCGGACGAACCGTCCATCGATATCGGTCGACCAGTTCGGGAGCAAACCAATGACAAACGACAACACGCAAATCGGCCTCTCGCGGCGAAAAGTACTCGGTGGAATCGGTGCAGTCGGCGTCGCAAGCGCAGGTGCAGGTATCGGGACAACGGCCTTCTTCAGCGACAACGAAAGCTTCGAGAACAACACGATCACCGCCGGCCAGTTCGAGCTGGCGGTCACCCAGTCGACACATTTCGTCGATCAAGATGGAATCGGCCCCGATGAACAGAACTTCGAGACGATGCTTGCCGAAGCACAGTCCGTGGACGACTCCGTCGAAGTCCTGGATGGCTTCCTCGACATCACCGACGCAAAGCCCGGTGACAGCTACAAATACTGCTGGGATATCTGTGTGAACCATAACCCCGGCTACGTCCAGATCACCCTCGACAGCGAGGAACTGACCGGCAACGACAACGGTGTCACCCACACCGACGCCTCGGGCACGCTCGGGGAGTACATGCTTGCGGTCGTCACCATCGACGACCAGCGCGCTGGCGACGACACGGATATCGTCTTCACCGGCACGCTTGCGGAACTCGTCGAGGAGTGGAACGAGGGGGGCCTCATTCACGCCGTCGCGGATGTCGACCCAGAAACTGAAGAGCCATTCGTCGAATACTGCCATCTCCCATGTGAGTCAGCTGTCGAGGGTGGCGAACTCTCGCCCGACGAAGATGGGGTCGAGGTCTGTGTCTACCTCTACCTGCCCTCGCATGCGGATATCGGATCGGAAGTCGACGTCGACGGCCACACCTTCGGCCCACTCGACGCAGCAGACTCCCCCGGAAATCTGGTCCAGGGCGCTTCGTTCAGCGGTGATCTCGCGTTCGCCGCCGAGCAGTGCCGCCACAACGACGACCCGTTCACACACAACGGGACCGCAGACAGCGGGACCGATGGTGATGGGCTGACCAACCAGACTGCCTGAGCTGGCCGCCTGACTACCGAACACCCTCTTTCGAACCCATATTCAAATGACAAACAACAACATACCGCTCTCTCGTCGCAGTGTACTCGGTGGTCTCGGCGCAATCGGCGTCGCCTCGGCCGGTGCCGGACTCGGCACAACCGCCTTTTTCAGCGACACCGAGAGCTTCGAGAACAACACGATCACTGCTGGTGGAGTCGAACTCCGGATGGACTGGCAACAGAGCTACTACACCGGTATTTCGGGGCAAGACCCAGAAGACCACACGACCTGGGAGCCGATCAACGCCTACCCCGATCTGGACGGTGACAACCGCCAGGACCCGATCTACACACGCTTCCAACTGGCCGAGGACCCGACACTGGTCGGACTCCCAGTCGACGCTGACGACGAGGAGATCGAACAGGCCTACCGCGGTCAGTTCGCCAGCTTCGAGGAGACGACTGGAAGCGGGAACACCCCATTCGTGGGTCCGGTGATCAATCTCGACGATGTCAAACCCGGTGACAGAGGCGAGATCACGATCAGCAAACACGTCTTCGACAACCCGGCGTACCTCTGGCTGAACGCAAGCGGCTTCGAAAACACCATCGGCGAGCTGAACGAGCCGAAACGGGCGGCGCTCGTCGACCGGTACAGCGCGGAACTGGGCGACTCGTTCACTGACGCGGATCTGGTCGCGTTGGCAGAGGCCGAGGCCCAGTTCGCCAAAGAGATCGAAGCCACGCTCTGGTATGACGACGACTGTGACAACTTCTTCGACGGCGGCTCGCCGTCCTGTATCCAGTTCGTCGTCGACAACACGGATTCGATGGGGAGCCAGGCTCCGGGCTCGTTTACCGAACTAAAAGACGAACTGCTGATCGAGGCACTCGAAACCTACGTCGGTCGACTCGACACCAAAGACGGCACAGAGCCAGCCGATGGCGATACCGGCTTGTTCAGTGTCGGACTCACCAACTGGACGACCGTCGCCGATACGGTTCTCACGCCGACGAGTACCGCGGCCGACATCGTTGGTACCGATGGTGGATCCTACACCGATTCGACAGGGCTCCAGACGATCAACTACCAGGACGAAATCATCGGTGGGACGGATCTCCCGAACGCAATCGAAGCGGGGGCTTCGGTGCTCGGAGGGTGTCCAGAGGACGAAGATCGGATTATGGTTCTGATCACGAACGGGATCAACGTCGACACGAGTGACTTCCTGGCGTCAGCGAGCGCCAATCTTCGAAGCAACGGTGGCGAGGTCGACCAGTTCCTCATCATCGGGTTCGGAACCAGCGCCGACGACGCACAGACGCTGGGAGAGATCAGCACGCTTCCGGGGAACCACGCGTTCATGCTCGTCTCCGGTTCAAATATCGACGCCGCGATCAACGGCCCGACAGATCCAAACACGGAGCCGGTTACGAGCGTCGCCGAGGAGATCGGCTTTACTGCGGGGGGCGAAGAGACGATCTTCGAGGGCTCGCTGTACGATCTACTCACACAGCCCGCAGGGATCACCGATGGCTCGGTCGAGGGCTACCAAGTCGACGGGATTGCCGAGGGCTACCCGCTCGATGCCGACCGGAACCGCGATGGTCGACAGTGTTATCCCAACTCCGATACGCGCTGTATCGCCTTAGAGTGGCATCTCCCTTTCGAGGTCGGCAACGAAATCCAGGGTGATTCGGCAGTGTTCTCGCTCGATTTCTACGCCGAACAGTGCCGCCACAACGACGGCTCGCACAATCCGTTCGTGGAGGCCGCCGACTGAACTGGTTGCCAGCGCTCACCTGCTCCCTTCGTCTCCACCCACTTGGAGCACGGTCTCTCGACATCGTTGAGATGCTGTGACACGGGCCTCGCCCGTGGATGGCGGTTCGATTCCGTCAGTGGGTATTCCCCTCTTGGGGACCCAAATCATGACAGACGACAACACACCAATCGGTCTCTCCCGTCGACACATCCTCGGTGGAATCGGCGCAATCGGTGTCGCCTCGGCCGGTGCCGGACTCGGCACGACCGCCTTTTTCAGCGACACCGAGAGCTTCGAGAACAACACGATCACCGCGGGCGAGCTCGACTTGAAGATGGATTACCGGATGACCTACCGCGGCGGGCGCGGCCGGCTCGCGGAGATACAGAACAACTACCCGAATGCGACGTTCGTCGACGAGGATATGGAGCCGACCGACGAGGACACCGGCGTCTACCTCCTCGACCAGGTTCCGAGTCTTGATCGCTACCCTACTGCGGACGGCTGGGTCCGCGGCGCAAACAGCATCTTCAACCCCGAAACAGGGGAGGGAGAGGGGTTCCGACGAGAGGATCTGGTCGACGCGGGCGATCTCGACGAGGCGCTCATCCGTCTCGACGACGTCAAACCCGGCGACTACGGGGAAGTTACGTTCAGCACGCACCTTTACGACAACCCCGGCTACATGTGGATCAGCGGCGCGCTGACCGCCAACGACCAAAACGGGTACAACGACCCGGAGATGGCCGCACTCGATGAGCTCGGGCTTCCGACTGACGACCCTGCTGGGGAGGGCCAACTCGCCGACGCGATTCAGGCGAAGGTGTGGTACGACGACAACTGTGACAACATTCATCAGGCAGACGGGAGCGGCGAAGACAGTGGCGGCGTCGACGTGATGCTCTCGATTGACACCTCCGGCTCGATGGGAAGCGGTTCGGGAAGCAAGATGGAGGACGCCAAGGCGGCCGCGTTGAACTTCGTCGACAATCTCGGACCAAATGACCGAATCGGACTGGTCACGTTCGATAGCTCCGGTTCGCTCGTCCAGGGACTCACGCTCGATCACTCGTTGGTCGCCGACGATCTCCAGCCCGGCTCGGCAGGCATCACCGCTGGCGGTCGGACGATGATGGACGCCGGTGTCGACCTCGCGGCGAACGAGCTCACCGCAAACGACCGCGGTGTCGACCAAGTCATCATTCTGCTCGGCGATGGCCAGCCCAACGAGTCTGCACGCCCTGGGAATGATGACGTCCAGAATGCAATCGATGCAGCAGCGGACGCGAAAAATGCGGGCATCACCGTGTTTACGATCGGGCTCGATGTCAGCAGTGGCAGTACTGCCCAGAACACGCTCATCACAATGGCGAGTACGGACAACGGTACCACACTCTACTACGATACGCCGACCGGCGCGGACCTCGATGCGATCTACGCACAAATCTCCTCGGTCATTCTCACCGGCGAAGCAGTCATCGCCGAAGGGTCACTGCGTGATGTACTGACCGAACTGTCCGCAGGCATTCCCCTGGACGCGAACCTCGACGACGAAAACCGCGTCTGCTTTACCAACTCCGTGACTCGCTGTTTCGGCTTCGAGTGGGAACTCCCCTTCGAGGTGGGCAACGAGGTCCAGTCGGATTCGGTGGCGTTCGCAGTTGGCTTTGCCGCCGAACAGTGCCGCCACAACGACGGCGAGACGAACCCGTTCGCGGTGGCTGACGACTGATCGAAGCCGTGGTAAACAGGAATCACTCCGACGATACCGAGACCGCATCTCGTCATTCCTGATATCCTCCCTGAGGGCGTTCGACGCGATCTCGTATGTACCTAAAGTAGCTCGAAACCGTGCGGTAGCCCACCAAACCGGCGGTTGGCACACCCTACGGGCCCCGGTAGGTAATCCATGGATATACCACCGGCTGCCGATGGAACCGATACCAACCGAACCACGCCGACCGCAGTCTGCGGTTTCGGGTCAGCAGCGTTCGGGTGCGGACCATGACAATGAAAGATCGACGATTCCCAGATCCAACCCGCCGCCATCTACTGACGAGCGTCGGTGTCGCTGGCGTCGGCGCATACGGTTTTCTCCGGCTCCGTGGCGCGTCGACGGCCACGCCACCCGACCAGTATCCGAACTACACAATTGCCGACACCGATGGCCCACGCCTTATCGTCGGCTGGTACAGCACCTACAACGGAGCGGTGCTCTCCGGCTCGCCGCTCGACGACACCGAGTGGGACGCCAACGCGACCGATAGCTACATTGACGACGTCGCGACTGTTCTCGCTGACGACCCAGCAGTCGACGTCGACAATCTCCTGCCGGGAGACAGCGGCACGCTCAGCATCGGCCTGTTCGCCGACTCGGAGCCGCTCCGGGTGTGGGCGAGACTCGTCAGCACGGACAGTGGGCCACTCAGCGAGGCAGTCGGAATCGAAGCCTGGTACGACACCGGGATCTTCGGTGTCGGTGGCTGTCAGGGAGCCGAAGCTGGACCGTCGTTCGATCCAATTACCGACTCGGGTGCAACGCTTGCCGATCCGGGTGCACTCGTCGACGGTGTCGAGATCAATCCCGGAGCCTTTGACAACGGTGTTCTCGAGGCCGGCCAGCGAGTATGTGTCGCTCTCGCATGGACGCTGCCGGAGACTGCCGGAAACGAACTCCAGAACACGGCCGTCGGCTTCGATCTGCAGTTCGCTGCAGTCGCCGCAGATGGGATCGACACCGGGACGAACCCCTTCGCGGAGGGCCCCTGAGATGGCGGCTCCGGAGCTCACCCGCCGGAAGATCTTGGCCGGGATCTGTGGGATCGGCGCTACCGGCGCTGTCAGCGGAGGCGGTACGTATGCGTTTCTGACACGGAGAGTCGACACCGGCGGACAGATCCAGTCCGGAACGGTCTCGATCAACGTCGACTGCTCGCTGTGTTCGGTAGTTGATAATACGGTCTCCTTTGCGGTCGACGGAATCGACCGTGGCGAGAGCGGGCGTGAAACGCTCGATATAACAGTGGGAACCAACCCGGCGCGGCTGTGGCTTCGGACCGACTGTCCGGCGGTTCCTGATCGGCTCGGCGATGCATTGCGGGTTCGACTCGGCCGCGACGATGAAACGCTCGCATCGGGGAGCCTTTCGTCCGTTCGGCGGGCGTTACGGACCGGAATCAGACTCGATACGGACTGCACCATTCCAGGAGAGCCTATTGAACTCCATCTCGACTGGGAGCTTCCCGGAGAGACGGCTGATTCGGTCGCCGGATCGGGGACCGCACTCCGTTTCGATCTCGTCGCCGAGCAATGTCGACACACGCCGGAAGATGCAGAAACGGTCGACGTTATCAATCCCTTCGCCACCACGCCCCCATGTGACGAAGCTGAAACCTGTCAGCCGTGTCAAGATGACCGTGTCGCCAGTGCGACCTTCGAGTACAATGGTCCAACCGATCTCGTCGAGCTGATCCGAGCCGGCAACGGTGCCGGTAATGGGTCCGGGAACGGAGAAGTTCTGACAAGTCAATCCCTTGAGGCTGGTGACCTGTTCGGCGCGACCTTCCACGACCCTCCGGATATACGAGGTGGTCCTGATATCGAGTTCGTCGTCGACGGACAGCGTGTCGACACGTTCCACATCAGCTGTTCACAGCCGTTTGGTCCGGGGCTCGTGATAACCGACGGCACGTACACACTGACCGTCCTATCGGCGGTCGATGCCGGCGGACACACGCTGTGTGAGGTGAGTTCACAATGAATCTCAAAAAAGTAGCCAACATCGTCGCCGGACTGCTGTTGATCGCCATCGTCGTCCCGTTTGTCATCTACTCGGTGCCAGCGGTCGTCGGCGCTGACTACAGTTTCGTCGTTCTGACCGCCAGCATGACGCCCGCAATCGCTCCCGGAGACGTGGTCATCGTCGACGACCGTGACACAGCAACGATTGCAGCGGGTGACGTGATCACGTTCACCCGTGGAACCAACGAGGTTCCGGTAACACATCGGGTGACTGCAGTCACTGCGAGCGACGGCGAACTCGCCTTCGAGACGAAGGGAGACGCCAACAGCGATCCTGACGCCTCGGTCGTGGTGGCCAGCAACGTCCTCGGGACAGTGATATTCTCAATTCCCTTCATTGGGTACGTGATCCAGTTCACCAATACCCCCTACGGGTTTCTGGCACTCGTCGTTGTTCCGATTGGGTTGCTCATCGTCTCGGAGCTATGGACGCTCTACGACGGTCGGTCGTCCGCAACTACGTCTGCGTCGACCCCAGCGGCTGCTGGCGAACTTGCTACAGCGGCCGTTGCGGAACCGGCTACAGCGGCGGCTGACGAATCGGACTCAGCGGTGGCTCCTGGAGAGACTGCCACGGCAGCCGAGAAGTCGACCGAGGATATGTCTGGATTCGTCATCACGTCTAGGACGCTCGAAGGCGCATTCGGTCCACTCCTCGTGCTGGCGATCTACAGCGGGTACGTCGCCTACATTGGAGCAACACAGACGGGACTGACAGCGGTCGCTATCGCTATGGTTGTCGGTAGTGGGATTTCACTGCTTGCAGTTTCGATGCTCCTTGTTTGGCCTCGACTGCGACCGGAGGTCTCACTGCCGGAGTCCGTAACCGTTGAGTCGGAGAGCGACCCAGAGCTGTCGGATGCCGACCTAGAGCTGTCAGATACCGCTCCCGAACAGCCCACCGCTGACGGTGGCGTCGACCAAGTGGCCGACACACCACCCGCAGCAGCCGACGGGAGGGGAGACGAATGAGTCTTCGAGGGGTGGCTGTGATCGTCGCTCTCGTGGTCTTTGTCTCGGCTGCCGGAGGCGGCGTCTACACCGTGGGGCTGTTCTCCGATTCGTCGACCGTCGACGGACAGTTCTCGACTGTCGAGGCATTCTCCATGATCGAACCGACCGGTTCGATACCCAACAGTACGACTGGTTCACTGTCTAACAGTACGCTGGTCGCTGGCAACGAGACAATGGTCAGTCCCGGTGACAACGAAACAGTGAGCAATGAAACGCTCTCTGATACAATCAGTACCAACGAAACCGCTAGCGAGCCAAACAGGAGCGATAAAACCGTCAGTGATGAGATGGCTGATACTGACGCTATGAACAATGGCACTGCCGAACCGGATGCGGTCGAAGAACCCGCTACTGAAACAGGAACTGAGACTGCCACCGAGGAGCCGACGACACCGACTCACAGCCGGTTGAGACTATTGTAGGACCGGTCGACCCCGAGTCGGACAGCGATACCGGGAGCAACGACATCCCAGAGAGCGGTTCCGATTCCGATTCAGAGACCGACACGACCGATGGGAGTTCGGAACGTAGCGATGAGCGGACTCCGGACAAGGAGAGCGATCTGAGTACAGCCAACTAGAGCATCAAAACCCAGTTAGACATATTGAGACAATCAACAGTGGTGCTTAAATCAGGGATATTTTGGGTTCTAAGATGTGATTAGCATCGTAGATTCGGTGTTACGCTCCCCGAAACGATCTTGGATAACTGGATATTCATAACTTAACTAATAGGTATGACTGTGTCTTGGGAACAGAATGGGATACATACAGTCATTCGAACTGACCGGCTTTCAGCGGGACCTCCTGTACGTAATCGCAGGCTCCGGACGACCCTCTGGCCAAACTGTCCGACGTGAGATGGAAACCCACATCGATGGTGTCAACCACGGTCGAATCTACCCAAACCTCGACAAGCTCGTCGAATACTCCCTCGTTACAAAAGGGAGTCTCGATCAACGGACCAACTATTACGAGATCACGGACCGTGGCAAAGCGCTGCTCTCGCAGCGCCGCAGATGGGAAAACCGGTATATTACCCTCCCGCAGGTCCTCGCTTTCGCCACGGTAGCGATGTCCACTCGAACAGGCATCCCTGTTGAAAACGGGTTCCTGTCGAAAATCAGTCGATTTCTATGACCAACCAGCCGATCAACGTTCTCTACGTTGGCGGTGATCGAGAGTGGACGCAGCTACTGACGACAGTTCTCGAACGCGAGGAGACGAACATCGATCTCCAGACCACACCGAGCGTCGACAGAACACGGCGTATCGTTGCTCGGGGGAACACTGACTGTCTCGTTTTCGACTGTGATCTGTCCCGGCTGGCTGGGATCGAACTGCTTCGATCCATTCGACGGGGAGACGAGGACCTTCCATTCATCCTGTGTACTCGAAACGGAACTGAACCCCTCGCCAGTGAGGCGAGTTCGATGGGTGCGACAGTATACCGTAGACAACAGACCAAGACGGACCAGTCTGTCGCGGCAGCAAACCTGATACGACACATAGAGATCGAACAGTTGCGTGTTCGGCTGAAAACAGTTCGGCGTCACAATGAACGCTTGGAAGAGTTCACCAGTGTTGTCGCACACGATCTTCGAAACCCACTGACAATCGCGTCGGGTAGTTTAGAACTCGCTATGGAAGACTGTGATAGCGACCGACTCAGGGTGATCGAGCGTGCACACACTCGTATGAAGATGTTAGTTGCTGATCTCCTCACACTCGCTCGGGATGGGACCTCGTCGACAAATATCACCCAGTTGTCGATTGCTGAACTCTGTGTTGACTGTTGGCAGAACGTCGACACAACGAATGCAACACTCAATGTTACTACCGATCGCAGTATTTTGGCAGATAGAAATCGACTCAAACAGCTCTTCGAGAACCTCTTTCGAAATGCGATCGAACACGGTGGCAAGATGGTAACAGTTGGCACAATCGACACTGGGTTCCATGTCTCCGATGATGGTCCAGGAATACCGATCGAGAACCGTGATCACGTGTTCACTGGTGGATATTCGACTGCTGCTGAGGGGACTGGACTTGGACTACAGATTGTCAAACAAATCGTTGAGGCACACGGTTGGGGTATCTGTGTTACAGAAGGGACGGCCGGTGGTGCACGGTTCGAAATCACAGGTGTTGACTGAGTTCGTGATCGTGGCTAACAAAGTTCCTCATCTCAAATTGCGTCTTTCAACGACTTCACACAACTATCTGTGTTTTTAATTATCGAACGCCAGAGGAACTCTTTGAATTGGTGCGTCTGTAACTCCAGTTGTACTATGAGAGGTTACACCCCAGAATATCGAGAGAGAACAAATAATTATCTTTTCCACTGCTGGCCAGTCAGTTAAAAACTCCCGACCCAGTATTGAGCACCCTGAATAGGCCCTACCAACCAGATTTCAACGTCTCTCAGGTCAGCGTCGATAACGAGTGATTCACTGCTTCCGATAACACTAATCCGGACATCTCCATAGCCCTTGAATCCAGCGCGCTCAGAGACAGTTAGTTCTCGGGTTAACTCTGGTTCACCATCATCAACGTCATCTCCAAATACCTCTACTCGAACTGCATAGCCTCCCGCATTAAAAATGTGTATCCAATCAGGTTGATACTCGATGCGTGGCTTATACTCCCGTGGATCATACCTGCCTTCAAAGCTCATATTATCACTCTCGATCCCACTTGGTTCTCCGGTTGCACTGCCTGCAAGGCTCGTATCTACTGATGGCTCCTCATAAGGTGCCTCAACTGTTCCCGTTGCTTCCTCACGAGTGATTTCGGTCGTTGTCCCGGTCCCGTTTGTTTGGCCGAGACACCCACTTATCGTACCGATAGAGCCGACTGCCAACCCCGCCCCAACTGCTCGAAGTAGATCCCGTCGATTGACCGAATTAATACCGTTTTTCATCAACGTACCCACGTTAAATGATCTATTAAACTTTTGTAATATTACCGTAGACTCGGTGGCTCAAAGAATCTCGTTGTCGCTGGTTTGCAGTGTCACTCCAAACCCAATCAGTGGAGTGTCCGAAACAGAACCCAGAGAACGAGATACGACACGAGTCCACTCAGGATGGCAACCGTCTGGCCGAGGACTGCAAATAACACGACAATATTGAAAAGCGCATGTAGCAGTACCGCCAGACAGTAGCTGTAGAGTGCGAATAGCGGCTTGAATCCGAACTGATCGAGCGTCTGTCCCGACAGATAGTAGACTGTTGCGCCGATGACACCGGTTGCGGTTCCGTGCATCACCGTCGTCGACACACTTCGTGTGATCACATACTGGGTCAGTGCAAACGAACTCAACTGTTGTTGCTGGATGAGATACGAGAAGTTCTCAACGAGACTAAAGCCAAAGCCTGCAAACACTGCAGCCAGAACGATCTCCCGTCGCCGGAGATATTTCGGAGCGACGACTACCAGCACTGCGAGCGGCACCGCTTTGAGTAGCTCCTCGACGAGCGGCGCGAACTGTATTTGGAGTGCCTGCAAGGAGATCCCAGCGACTGCCAGCAGTTCGCTGTTGATTTCCGAGGCCAGAAAGCCCGCGGTCGACCCCCAAATAAAAAACAACAGGAGAAATCGGGTCTGGGCGTTGTCGACGAGGAGCACTAACAACAACAGCGGGACGGTGATCGCAACCGAGAGCGCCAGCATCATTCGACTACACCCGCTCGTTGGTATCGAATCAGTGCGGCAGTCAGCAGCGTCGCACTCAGATACCAGACTCAGTACTTCACAAAGCCGCTTAGTTAGAACGTCTGCTTGCTGAAGGTGTGTCTAAAACCAAACAAGCAGACGGTGAGATCCACGAGGACCAGCTTCTTAACTTTCTCGTCAACCGCCTTGACGAGGAAGTTTCGCTCTCGTTAGCCAATAACGCTGAAATCACTGCTGAAGACATCTATGAGGTCCTCGTCGGCGCTTGCGCCGACGGGACCTCTGTCTCTACGCTCTGTGCGTCGAGCCAGAACTCACCCGCTGGGAACACGGTCCTCTACCATCTTCGGACGAAGTTCGAGCCGGAACGGCTCGAACGAGTCGCTAACACGCTCCTGCGAAAGGATCTCGATGAATTGCTCCCCGAACAGGTGGAGGTCTGCGCAGACCTCCACCTGCGGCCCTACTACGGTGACGAAGACGACACAGACGGCCTCTATCACTCGGTAGCGAAGCGTGGAACCACTGCGTTCCACGCCTATGCCACACTCTACGCGCGTGTGAAGAACAAACGCTACACGCTGGCGGTACGCCGTCTCAAAGACGGCGATACCGCAAGTAGTGTCCTCGCTGAGTTCTTCGGTGTCCTCGACGGCCTTGACGCCGGGGTCAAGGCCGTCTACCTTGATCGCGGATTCTACGACAGTAAGTGTCTCACGCTGCTTCAGGCGCACAATTACGCGTACGTGATCCCGATCATCCGGTGGGGTGAGGCGATTCAGCAAGAGCTCTCGGAAGGATGGAGTCGCGTCATTCAGCATGATCTGACGGGGAAACTCGACGGTCACAGCTGGACCGTCGATTTTCCCGTCTACATCGACTGTACGTACCTAAATGGGAAGTATGACGAGAACGGTGTGGCGCGTCACGGCTACGCCGCTGACGCGCCGTTCATCGACTCACCACGGGACGCTCGATACCACTACTCGAAACGCTTCGGTATCGAGTCAAGCTATCGCTTGTTTGAGCAAGCGATAGCGACAACGACAACACGAGATCCAACGGTACGGCTGCTGTACGTGGTGGTGAGTCTCCTCTTACAGAACGTCTGGCGGTACCTTCACTACGAGTATGTGGCGACGCCCCGCCGAGGCGGGCGTCGCCTCTGGTGGTGGCCGTACAAGGAGTTCGTCAATATGATTCGACGAGCTGCGTGGACGGCCCTCGCGGTGCGTCGGGCCGTCCCCGCGAATCGGCCACCTGACGACCGATTCCACCGCTAACCACCGACCGAGCAAGCCAGCGGAGTGAGTGGCGACGCTGTCGCGTCGGCGGCTGACCGCCGCCGACAGCGACAGCTCTCCGTCGATCCGTCCGTAATTCTCTCGTCGAGACCGTCAGTACAACCGCTTCGACACAGAACTCAGGCCGCAGAAACAGCTAGCCGAGGATGCTTTGTGAGGTACTGAGACTGGATCGACGTAGGGGACCGAAAGCACGGGGCTACTGATGGCCAACACGATATAGATCCCGTCAGCAGCCGCGAACAGACAGAGTCCGGCCCCGAACAGTCGGTATCGAGTATACAACACGAGCGCGAGCCCAAACAGCAGAACTGTTCCGACAAGCGTGGCCGACACCGTGGTGTAGACGAACAGCGAAACGCCCGTGCCGTACATCATATTCGTGCCGATTACAGCACCAACGAGCAGCAAGACTGTACCAACCAACCAGACGGGTCGGTCAGCCCCGGAACGTTGCTGTAAAGAGACGACCGCCGGGATCAGGACTATATAAAACCCCTGAAACCCGAGTTCAGCAACCGACGGGTAGGTAATCGGTTGGCCAGCCAGATAGACGTAGAGCGTCCAGTAAATGTGTGCGAGTGTCCAACTTCCGATCCCACAGCTCCCGATGAACAGGAGAATATTTTTCGACTGATAGGCGGCCACACCCAACAGCCCTGCGGCGGCAATGAGAACCGAGTTCATCACGAGATAGTGAACATCGAACCCGAACTGGCTCAGCAGTGGTCGACCAGCGAGCGATCGGTACACCATCACACTCTCGGTGAGCAGTACCGCAGTGGCTGCGGCGGCCACGAGAAGAACCGACAGTCGCTGTACTGTCTCCGAAATCGCCATTAACTGTGTATCCTCAGCAGGGAGGTCGTATGAATATATCGTCCCGCAATACTGTCTTGGTTTTGCGTACCGACTCAACATAAGAAATCCTCGCTCGTGGGACCAGCGCTCTGGGATTCGGTCTGTATCATCTCTGCTCAAATACCGATGTTCGACACTGTCGATGATAAATAAACATCGCTATAGATCGAATATAAATAGTCTTAGCGATAATAGCAGGTAAGAGATGGTCTTTTCACCCGATTCCACGTTTACAGGCAGTTCTCGACGACGTGTGCTCAGACAAACAGGGGCGATGATTGCCGGCGGGAGCGTCCTCACGCTGGCTGGCTGTACTGAGTCGACCGCGAGCGACGAGACACAGCAGCGTACGGAAGTCAGGAGTTTTGAGAGGGACGAGGAGTCGATCGACGAGCCAGCTCCCGCCGGTCAGTCTTCGCTCTCCGGAACATCGGTTCCTAACGAGCCACCCGACTGGATCGAGACAAATATGACCTACCAAGGCTGGTACGACACGACATTGTACAACGAATCAATAGGGTGGGACTTCGACAGCGATTATTTCTATGTCAGAAACAGGGGGCTGTTCAATATTCGTGCAACCACTCCAGACGATGTTACTAATACGCACGTATATGCTACGAGCATAGAGTACTCCAACTACCTTGAGGGAGAGTTACATATCGAAGCGGTCGGAAGTAATGCGTTTTTGACCGTCTCGTTACCCGACGCAAATGGGTACGAAATATGGATTAGTGGAACGTTGCAGATAGAAAAGTACTGGATCGGACTCTTCTAACCGACCCGCCGATGTCGACAGTTGTGGCCCACGATCATCCTCCGACACGATCGTCTGTACCAGATCCAACATTACTCACCGACCGCTAAATAAATAGTTAATACATAAAATATAACTTGCAAAATAGTAAAATGCAGGCAAAATAAATGTAAGATATATTTAAATAGTCTCGGCGAGATACGTAGCTAAGAGATGGTCTTTTCACCCGATTCCACGGTTACAAGTAGCTCTCGACGGCGTGTACTCAGACAGACGGGGGCGATGATTGCTGGCGGAAGCGTCCTCACGCTGGCCGGCTGTACTGATTCAGCCGTAAGCGATGAGCCACAGCGGAGTGAAGAAGTCGAGACCATGGCGGTCGACGGCGACGACGTTCCCAGCGAGCCGTCTCGGATTAGCCAGTCCGGTCTCGCCGGAACAGCGTTGCCTGACGGACCACCCGACTGGATCGAGACGAACATGGATTTCAGTGGCTATTACGACGCAAACGCGTATATGGAACCAGCAGAGAGTCCCTATGGTGTCGAATACAAAGACTGGAACTCATACTTTATGAACTTCGGTGGCTATGCGATCGACGTCGTTTATCCGGGGGGTCGAGAATTACAAATCACGCTGTTTGAACGGTTTTGGTATCATCACGGTGGGACGAGTCCAATCGAGATTTCAGTGGTAGGTAGCAATGCCGAACTGCGGGCATATAATCCGGGCTCGCAGAACCATGAAGTATGGTTCAGCGGCGCCCTCGGAACCGAACACTACTGGGTCGGTCTTATCTAATAGACATACATCAGTTGTATCTGATGAGTATGTGAATTAGTTCTCGGTTAGGCCCCGCTGTTCGCCGTGTGGTTACTGAGGCTCACTGGATATCGAACACTAGAGAACTTTTTGAAGGGTGCGTCTGTGACCCGATTTGTCGGAAGTAGATGGTGGCTCAGTGTGGTGCCTCGTCACAAGGGGCTCGGAGGGGGTAACACGATTTCTATTAATAGATTCATTATATACTACTGGTCCCCGTCTCGGTTACTCGGAATCACAGACGCAGACACCCCCTTCACGGATTTGATCGGTGACATACGTGTGAACGCTTCGGGCCAGCTCCCGCATTGTCTCTGCTTGTCGTTCGGTGGGCCGTCGACCACCATAATAACTGTCCGTGCGATTCGTGTCGTACAGGTGTCGAAGATTATCAGTTGTTGTGGAAGAAAGCAAACCAAGCGCAGTCGCACGGTCGTAACAATAGGTGTGGTCGTGGAAGTCGTTGAGATCGTCGCCACCTTCAGCTAACGCGAAAGCTTCGACGGATCGTTCGGTCGCGCCGAAGCACAACTCGATGGTCGCAGTGTAAAATCCCTGTTCGGCGATCTGGTCGACCGCTGCAAGGAGTCGACAGGCTTTCGTGAGTTGGGTTTTCCAGTCGGCGTCCGGGTCGATTTCGTCTTCTCGGGTTGGGACGCCGTACCCTTCTTCATTGAACGCATCGATAGCCGCGTCGAGTGCATCCGTAATGGCGTTCGGGTCAGACCCATTACTCATCGAGATCACCGTGGAAGACCATGCTCTGAACAGTGTCGAATTTCTCCGTGTCGTGGACGACGAGGCCGTCACTGAGGATCTCCCGAAGCTCGTCAACGTAGTTTGGAACGGCTGGGAGTCCCTCGACATCGATCTCGTATGCGTATCGTCCAGTATCGAACTCTTGGTCTTCGAGGTCCTGCCGAACTCGGTTCGCCGTTCGTTGATTCGCCATTCGGTCTTCGTCGACGAGTACCCACAAATCGATGTCACTCCGTCGGTCAGCCTCACCGCGGGCGACACTGCCGTACAGCACGATTCCGATGACAGTGTCGAGTTCGTCGAGCAGCTGGTCGACAGCGGTTCGGACTGGTGGCTGGAACTCCGCTTGGGGGATCTGCAGGAACGGATCGTCCGGACGGGAGAGCCGGTTGGCATTGATCTGGACCTGTCGAGTGTTGCCATCGCGGCGGTCGACGACGAGATCGTTGGCGGCTAAGACGTCGACAGCCTTGGACACGCTGGGTTGTGAGTACGCTACGGCATCGGTTAATTCGGTGATAGAGAACTCTTCGGTATGATATCGAGATAAAAATGAAAGGATATCATGAACCGCCTGGCTCCTGAATAGATCTGTGTTCTTTGCTGGGATATCGAAAAGAAGTTGCGATCCATTCTCAGGAGATACATTCGAGCTGCTTTGCATAGTGAAGTATACGGTATGCCTTTTATTTAAACTTCATACCTATCAGCCGATTTGTTTATATAGTGAACGCGATCCTTCTTCTCTATCCGTGTTTTCTACACGGGATTCGATTACTGAGGAGGTGGCACTATGATTTCAACTGTCCCCGATCACAGAACCGCTGTACCGGAAGTGGATGGTGGCTCAGTGTGATACCTCGTCACAAGGGGCTCAGTGGGGGTAACACAGAATCTATTAATAGATTACATTGCCCGAATATGACGATACAGTTGCAAGATGTAGCTACGAATTATCGAAATAGGAGATTGTAGCTGTGGTAACCCGATCTGTGAACTCATCTGTAACAGAACCTTGGGTACCAACGATATGGAGGCTGTCCTTGAGAGTCGCCACCGTCCACGGTAAGACGTAACTCTGCTGGCCCGGTTCGCCACGTACCCACGCTTCATTCGGGACGGTAATGCTCCCCGGATGGTGTGATTGTGTTGTGAATACCACGGCAATAGATTCTTGTTCCGGATACGGCATCCGCTCATCGGAGACAACCAGCCACGGCCGTGGGTTTCCCCCATCCGTTTTGAATGGATCGGGTGCCCACACCACCGTTCCTTGATCTACCACCTCCGATCACTCTCTTTGGTCGCTATGGTTTGAGTCACTGTCAATGGGATCGACTGCCGTCTCCATCCAGGAGTCGACAGCGTCATCGGAGAACCCACCATCGAGCTCGTCGGCTGTCGCAGCACCGTGGAGGCCAGCCGAGGCGACACCATGTTCGGCGTCTGCAATCGCCCAAAACTGATCTCGGTGGTCGACAAGCCCATGTTCTTCGAGCCGTTTGAGAGTCGGTCCAACACTTCCCGCCGGAACATCAATAGCGTCGACAAGTTCACGCTGTCGGAACGCTTGATCAGCATGCTCGACGAGAAAGCGATACACTGTCCCTTGGGTGGTGTCCGGCGATAGGTCCGGCAGTGAAGGGCCGTCCTCACCGATGGTCTGGAATTTGTCTTTAGAGATCGGCATCTTGTGTATTGATTTGTATTAGAAGCTATTAGATCTTATGTGGCATCTCTGAATCCTACTCCAGGATTTTACCGAGTCAAGTCAACTAACCGAGTTTGAAACTTCTCTATCAAGACGGTTTATACAGGCGCACCTGTGATACAGAACCTATTTGACGGAAGTAGATGGTGGCTCAGTGTGAAACCTCGTCACAAAGGGCTCGGAGGGGGTAACACAATATCTATTAATAGATTACGTGGTGGTCTCTCTCGAATGAGGAACAGAATCTCAATGGCGAAAATGACGGGTACAAATAACAGAGCCAGTCATCAGTTACACGCTACCGTCTCGAAACCGAACCACGTCGACATCGATGGGGAGAGAATCAAAGTCATCGTCTCCGCCGGCGATGAGAGTACCATCGGTCTCGGCTGCAAGCCCAACGGCGTGGGCATCCGCCAGTGAGATGTGACCATCCGCCTTCACCTCACCCGCCATCCGCCAGTTGGCCCGTTTCAAGACGACACCCCACCGTTGGAGGGCCCGCACGTCCCGATCCGCGGTCCGGAACGAGTCCGGTGTCGGGCCGTCGTCGACGCCCTCGGCCCGGGCGATGAGGTAGAACAGTTCAGCAGCGTTCGTCTCGGCCATCAACCCCTCAACGGAGCCGTCGCGGACCTCCGTGAGGTATTCTTCGACGACATCACGGCCGGGTTCGTCGTAGAGGTATGCAATGATCGCCTCGGTGTCAAAGACGTACGTAGCGCTCATTCGTCCCCAGAACCGCTCGACCGGAGACGGTCAATACGTTCCTTGTCGCGTTCCATCTCTTCGCGCTTGCGCTCCCGGACCGTCTCGATCATCTCCCCGCGGTCGCGGTCGTCACTGGCGTGGATGCCGCCCAGTTCTTCGAGGGAGGGGACGGGCTCGACGACGATCCGCTCACCCTCCTCGTAAATGAACACCTCACCAGGCGTGTCGATCCCAAACTTCTCCCGTAGTGGCTTCGGGATCGTAGCTTGCCCCTTCTGGGAAACACGAACTACATCCGGCTCTCGTGTATTACTTGACATGGTTGGTTGTACTTAATTCGTCAAGATACTACTAACTACCGGTGACGCAACACTGTGTCGAAGTCAGTGTGTTGAGTAAGATCAGCTGGTCAACTTTGGCATGACTTACTAGGAAGTAGATTCGCACGACGACGTGGCGGCCAGTATCGAAGATGGTGGCTCAGTGTGAGACCTCGTCACAAGGGGCTCGGAGGGGGTAACTCTCTTCACTGCCACCACTGAGCGATCGGTCGACGAAATACAAGAATGTACGCATCTATCCGAGATCCGAACCCCATCCGGTTTGATATGTGTTCTACCCGGCCAAATTAGCGAAATGTCGACTGTCGACAATTACATCCCCTGTTGTGAAATCAGTTACTGAGCGACGTTCTGTCGACCCGTCTGTTGGATCGCGATACCGACGATATTCGCACCGTATTCGGCACTCCGTCGAATACTGTCGAGGAGGAGTCCGACGACGTACGCCTCTCCGGGGTCATCGTGGGTATACAGGTCACGATCTAACTCGGTGAGATCTTCGCTGAGACGGCTCCGACGCTCAAGTGCCAGATGGGCGGCGTCAATACCGGCATTGGTGAGGATAACATCCCCGGCAGTGTCGACCACCTTCCGTGAGCTGGCTGCCAGCGATTCGAGGCGATCGGCGAACGCAGGAGGGACTGTTGCGTCTGGGTCTGCGGCGAACCGCGCGATCTTGACAGCGTGGTCGGCGACACGTTCGAACTGACGACTGGCGTAGTAGTACTCGAAGAGTTCGTCACGGCCGTAATCGAGTTTCTCGACCTCATGAAGGTCTGTCAGTGCCCGTCGGAAGTGGCGAGTCACCATTGCAAACAGTTTGTCGGCCTCGTTGTCGCGTTCGATGACTCGTTCGGAGAGCGTAGTGTCGTCGGAAAGAACGGCATCGATCGCATCTCGATGCATCGCAAGCATCACCAATCGGAGGCGGAGTACCGATTTGCGTATATCGACATTTTCGGCATCAATAAGATTCGTGAGCTGGAGTCGAGTGTCAGTCGACGAGAGGAGTTCGAACCCCGAAAGCTCCGTAAGTGTGTTTTCGACGACTGCACGCCGCGTGTCGGAATGTCCGGTCGTGTCGACAAGCGTCACCGTATCGAAGCCAACTGCGTGCAGTGCCCGGATACGGTGGCGGAGAATCGTCTCGGAGTCGGTCGCAACATCGACAGTGGTGGTGCGTTTGATAGCCGAACGGTCCATCCGGGTCTCGACAAGCAACGAGCCGTCACCGTTGGGATGCAACGAGAGCACCGATCCAGCGTCGATACCGTGTTCTTGGGCCCACGCTTTGGGGAGCGAAACCGTGTATGTTGTCCCTCCAGAGAGCTGCACTTTCCGTGTCTCCATACGGTGTGGTTCTGGCAGTACCTATCTTATAGTTTATATGAGTGGTACATGTTAGTCTAAACCAATATATATCCAAACACACCCCACAGAACCACGTCCGAATCCCTTGCTGTCGACGGCCGGTCTAGACGAATATATAGTCGTCCGGATTGTCTGTGGGGTACTGATAACAGCGATAGCACAGACTGGTAGGTATGTCCCGGCACCGCTGGCAGCGTCCACTCGCGTCGACACAACAGGGTCGCGAGGCCACACGCGCACAGGTCATCGAAGCCATAGACCGAACTGCACCCGAAACCAAATCCGATCTCGCTTCGACAGTCGGAATCTCCGAACAGTATCTCTCGGAGATCCTCCAGACACTGAAAGCCGACAGTGTCGTTCGGAAAGGGTACGTCGTCGACGATGCGGCAGTCTACGAGGAGACGACGGGCATCTCTCGGCTTTACAGTGATTCGGCTCCTGAGTCAGTCGACGGGATGACCTCGCCTAGCGATCGTGGACCAGCAGTACTGTCCCTCCTCGAACGGCTCGAAACCGTCACGACGACACAGTACGAGGCCGCCCGAACGGCCTTTGATGGCGGTGAGCCCGAACAACCGGCTGACACGCTCGAATCACTGACCAACGAGCGCTACGGGGCCGTGATTTCGGAGCTCAAATCCTACACGTTGACCACCGACTGGCCCGGTAACCGCGTGGCAGCAGATCTTGCGAGTATTGCAACCAATTTGGAGATCGTTGGCGACCGTGCCTGTTTCATCGCAGACGTTGTCGACGGGCGGCCAGAGCCAGCAGCAGGTATTATCACAGAACGGATCGGCGACATCTTTCGGGCTGGAGATCGCATCAACGACAGGTTCTCGACGATTCTGTTCGAGTGTGATCTCTCGGCGTACACAGACCTCAGAAGCGAAGAAGAAACCATCCACCGGGATATCGATGAACTGTTTGAGCTGGTGACTGCCTACGATATGGAGCTGTATGGCTATCTTGTCACAGTCATTCGGGCCTTAGAACGGGCGATCTACTACTGGGCCGATGCCGCCGAACTCGCAGTCAATCTCCATTCGGGGCTCACACCAAATCACGGACTGGAATAGCAGCCGTCGATAGCAGCGAATCTCGTAAGAATCTCGTGACGACGACCAGTCGACAGTGGTAGCCAACAGTGTTAGTCGACAAACAGAGCTGAGAGAATCAGTCGACAGTATTAGTCGACTGTCTCGATAGATTCTGGAGCATACTGTTCGAGAAATCGATCGAGGTCGCGGAACTCGCCGAGTCGGTCGGCCAGCGTTTCATGGTCCCAGAGCCACCACTCGGTCGACTCGATACGTTCGGCGACCGTGGGGGAAAACCGGCGTCGAATCGGGGTTGCGGGAACGCCCCCAACCACAGTGTAGGCTGGCACATCGTGAGTGACGACAGCACCGGCAGCGACCACCGCACCGTTGGCAATGGTCACCCCTGGAAGAACGATTGCACCATGACCAATCCAGACATCGTGGCCAATGTCGACCGGCTGGTCGGCGCGCCACTCGAAGATCGACTCGTCGTCGGCACCGAGCTCGTAGAGCTCTGAACGGTAGGTGAAATGGTGGGCTGTCGGACGGTCGATGGGATGGTTAGTCGCTCCCAGTCGAACGTCCGCGGCGACATTGCCAAAGCGACCGATCGTAGTGTAATCCAGTTGGACCCGGGCCATGAGATAGCTGTAGTCGCCGAGCGTCGACTCGTTGAGTCGAGAGCCCGCATGGACTTCGGTCCACTCGCCGAGTTCGCTCTCGGAGATCGAAACCGGGTCGTGTAGTGTCGGTTCGGGTCCTAACGTGCGAGTTTGATTGGGTCCGTGTGAGTCGATATAGACCATCTACGAGCGACGCCCCGCGGTCGACTCAATGATCTTTCTCGGTGCGTTGAGGAACGTCTCTATGATACCGCGTTGCTCGATTTCCTCGTCGTCACGGAGATACGACCGGACGCGCTGGCTCAACAGTTCGACGGTCCCCGCAAGCAGGAGGATGAGGATGATACAGGCCATCATCTCGGTGTAGTTGAACGTTCTGCGCTGGAGATCCAGTTCGAGACCGAGACCACCGGCTCCGATAAGCCCAAGTCCGATGGCGACCCGGACGTTGTGTTCGAGATCGAAGGCGATCCAGGCGATAAACTGGCGGAACACTTGACTCAACATCCCGAACGAGATGATCTGGGATTTGTTTGCGCCCGTGCTCCGAATCCCCTCAATGGGGCCGGTGGCAATCTCTTCGAGTTCGTCAGTGAACAGTCGACCCAGATAGCCGGTGGTGTCGATCATGATGGCGAGTGTCGCCGTAAAGGGAGTGACACCGCCGAGCGGGATGAGGATGAGCACCCAGACGAGCGCCGGGATGGCTCGGATCAGACTCATCGTCCCGCGGAACAGGAAATTAAACGGGTAGGGCACAACGCGTTCGCTGGCCATCACACCGAAAAAGATCGCCGCAGGAAGCCCGAGTACCGACCCGGCAAACGCGATCGAGACGGTGACAAGCGAGGCCTGAAACAGGTTTTCGGCCACGATGAACTCCCAGTACTGCATCACGTCGACGAAGGGGATTCCGTAGTAGGTCGTTGGCGGGAAGTACCCCCCGAGTGCATCGATGAACTGTGGGATCTGCGTGATTAGTTCCGAGATCGAAAACCCGACCGAACGGAGCGAGATGATAAAAAAGCCGGTCCCGACAATGAGGCCGATAAGTGTGTAGAGCCGCCGCATCGTCTTGCGGCGTTTCATCTCGGTGAGTTTTTGGTCTATTGGACTGTCGCCAGTTGCTTCGAAGCCGAGATAGGTTTTGAGGCGGTTGGCCCCCGATGATTTGGAACTCACCCTTGAACCCTCGGAGTGTCCGACTGGTCGCTGTTGGACTCGACCGGCTCCGTACTGCTCGTCTCGGCGAGACCGACGGTTTCGACGTTTCCGTAGAGGTTGTCGACGCGTTCGGGCGTGAGGTCCTCGGGGCCACAGTCGAACAACAACTGGCCGTCCCGCAGGCCGATAAATCGCTCTCCGAAGTGGGCGGCGATGTTGACCTGGTGGAGACTCACCAGTGCAGTGACCTCATGGACACCGGCGGCTTTCTTCAGATACCCCATCACTGTCTCAGCACTGGAGGGATCGAGGCTGGCGACCGGTTCGTCGGCCAGCAGTAGTTCAGGATCTTGGACAAGCGCACGAGCAATACCAACTCGCTGCTGTTGGCCGCCGCTCATCTGGGAGACCCGTTGGTGGGCCTCATCGAGCAGGCCGACTGTCGAAAGCGCATCCAAGGCGCGTTTTTTGTCCTCGCGGCACTGCCACTGAAAGAGGCTTTCGACGAGACCGGTTCGTTCGAGCGAACCGTTCAGTGCGTTCAGATACGCCGAAACGCCGTCGACGAGATTGTGCTGTTGAAAGATCATGCCGACCTCGGGTTGGGAGCCAGCCAATGGCTCGTTGTCAAGGTAGACACCACCACTGGTGGGCTCAGTCAGGCCATTGACACAGCGCAACAGGGTTGATTTCCCTGCACCGGACTCACCGAGCAGGACGACGAACTCGTCTTCGATCTCGAACGAGACGTCTTCGACTGCGGTTACGTCACCATACTCCTTGGTTAGGTTCTCGACTTTGAGTGTACTCATGTTGAAAGAAAGGGGAAAGGATGGCTGCGATTACTCGCCCAGTTCGATACCGAGATCGTTGAGTCGGGTGATGACCGGCTCGTAGTCTTCCATTGAAGTATCTCGGAGTGTTGTAAACGGAAGTTCTTCTTCGTCGTAATCGTCGGGGTAGTACTGCTCGATCTGTGACTGATCTGAGTTCAAAAGCACCTCACCAATCTCATCTCGCAAGGGAGAGTCCCAGGTCGCCCGGGTATACACTGGCTGTTTCGGAATGGGGAATGACCACCAGAACGGTCGGAACTGCGGCGTCTCGGTGCCGATCGTGTCGAGGGCGGTGCTGTACTCGGTGACACGGTCGGGGAGTTCAGTATCTTCCGGGATATGTGGGACACCGTTGCCACCGTAGGTGGTTGCAGCATCGGCCTCGCCGTTACCGACTTTCTCTAAGGCAATGTCGTGGTTCGACCAGCTGCCCTCGAAGTCGACCGGGTCACCATCGGGTGCCTCGCCGACATTGAGACCGGCTTGCTTGAGCGCATACAGGGCGAAAATGGAGCCACTCGTCGAGAGTCGGTCGGCGAAGGCCATTGTCCGTCCCTCGATATCTGTTCGTTGTTCGATATCCGAATCCGGCTGAGTGACCATCATCGAAAAGTAGAACGCCGAGCCGCCGGTAACGGTGGTGCCGTAGACGTCCATCAGGTCCGGATTCGAGATGAGCGTGATGTCGTCCATCCCGATCTCGGCCTGTTCGCTTTCGAGTGCCGGACGAACCGCCGAGTAGTCCTGGGGGACCTGCATCTCGACACTGACGTCGACCTCCCCTTCGATGAGATTTTTCATGGGCATATACCGCTGTTCGGTATCAGCTGGCGTCCCCGGTGTGAGTACCATAGTGACTGTATCCATGTCATCACTGGACCCCAGGACACCTGCACAGCCCGAAAGGCTGGCAAGCGCTCCGGTAGCGAGGCCTGCTTTTGTGAGATACCCTCGTCGACTCGTTTTCGACCCTACACCTGCTGTTGCTGACGTGCCGTCTATCATCATCCGAACGGTTACAAAGAGCCGGGATAACGATTTGCAGCATAGAGTCTGGATGGAACCGTCTCAGAGAGGCAGTACGTGGGTCGAGTCAGCACCGAACCAGCCGAGTATAGACTCGTCCGGATAGGTCTGGACGCCTAGAGATGGGACAGTGATTGAGCCTCGAAATCGAATTGGCAATAGAGAGTACCCAGCGAACGCTTATGCAGTAGTTGTGGCTGGTCTCGACCGACTGCATGGTAGACCCACATGACCGTTCGGACCGGTTCGAACTCATCGCAGGCTGCGATGGGGAGACACTCGCCCGGTTCGCCAACGACGTCCTCGAAGCCGACCCACCACTCGCCGTCAGACAAGAGCCACAACCACAGCTGTTGATGCAGCAGGTTGTCGAGCCCGTCGAGCGCCGGGCGTTCAACCTCGGTGAAGTTGTCGTCACACCCGCAGCCGTCGAACTGGACGGCCACCGAGGGTTCGCGATGATCCCCGGAAAGGCCGAACGGGCCGCCCTCTCGGGGGCAATTGTCGACGCCGCCGTCGCGGGCGACCACCCGATTTCAGACGAGATAACCACCGCACTCGAAGCCGCCGCCGCCGACCGCGAGGCCGAACGCGCCCAACGATGGGCCGAGAGCAAACACACCACCGTCGACTTCGAGACGATGGAGGACCAACAGTGAGAACACTCGGCGTCGATCCAGTCCACGGCACACGCGAGACGTTTCGGTCGCTACTGGACGTGATGAGTCGACCAGGAACTGTCGAAACAGTAGCCGATCCAGCCGATTACGCGGTCGTTTCGACGCTCGTCGACCACGAGGTGCGTGTCGCCACAGACGACGAGACACTCAAAGAGGCACTGTCGGCCCAGGGTCGACTCGACGAGGTGGCTCCGAGTAAAGCAAATATTGTTCACGCGCGCGATCACGACTTCCTTGACGTCCGTGACTGTGGGCGTGGCTCACTTATCGAGCCCAGCAACGGCACGACAGTTATCTACCGTGTCGAGGGACTCGCCGCTGGCTCCCACGACAACCTCACCACCGTCTCGCTGTCGGGGCCAGGCGTCGACGGGACCGCAGTGCTTTCGGTCGGACTCCCACCGGCCGAACTCGATGCGATTGCTGCGGCACAGTCGACCTACCCACGTGGTGTCGACGTTATTTTCACCGCTGCCGAGACGGTGGCAGCGATTCCGCGCTCGGTAACCATAGAGCGGCCCGCCGAACAGCCGGCGTCGACCTCGGAGGTGGCCTAATGGGGTACGTCGCGGTCACTGCCGGCGAGGAGATCATCGAACGGGCCGAACAGCTGTTCGAAAAACAGCGGATCGACGGCCAAGAGACAGACATCTCGGTCGACCAACTGGACGGACAGCTGGGTCGACTCACTGCCCAGGCAATGAGCGAAGGAGGGCTGTATGCTCCTCGACTCGCCGCGCTCGCGGTCAAGCAGGCACAGGGCGACACTGTCGAGGCCGCCTTCCTGCTTCGGGCCTACCGGTCGACGCTCGAACGATTCGATGAGACCGTCCCGGTCGAACCAAGTGAGATGCTCGCCAGTCGGCGCGTCTCGCCAGCGTTCAAAGACGTCCCCGGCGGCCAGATCCTCGGTCCAACGAAAGATTACACCCAGCGCCTTTTGGATTTTGACTTGATCGAGGGCGATTCGAAGGATCCGACTGCGGACTGGGAGACGACCGAGGGGAGTGACCCTGACAACGCTGACGACCCTGAGAAACTGACCAACGTGATGGAACTGCTCCGCGAGGAGGGGTTGATCGACGAACCCGACGAGCCCGACGAACTGGCAGTCGACGAGCCGATTGAGCCGACCGATACGACCCGGGAGCCGGTAACACACCCACCCGACCGCGATGCAGTTCTCCAGGAACTCGCACGGGGCGAAACGGGTGCGGTGACTGCGCTCGGCTACTCTGCACTGCGCGGGTACGGTCAGGTCCACCCGACACTCGCAGAGGTCCGAGTCGGTCGACTGCCAGTAACGATCGAGCATCCCTACACTGGCGATGAGGTGACAGTCACCCACACCGAGGTCAGCGAATCGGAGGCGATCGTTCCCGTGTACGCCAAACGGGACGACCCGCAGTTCGCCTTCGGCTACGGGCTGACCTTCGGCCGCAACGAGCGCAAGGCCATCGGGATGACAATTCTCGATGCCTCCATCCAACTCGATGGCGTCACAGAACCGGCCGAGAATCCCGAATTTGTGCTCGATGTCGTCGACGGGATGGACTCGTTTGGATTCATAGAACACCTGAAACTGCCTCACTACGTCACCTTCCAGTCGACACTCGACCGGATACGGTCGATCCGTGAGCGCAAAGGAGTGGGCCAAACAGGGCAGGTCGACACTGAGATTCGAGACGATGGGAGTGATGACGATAGCGGGAACGATGGTTCCGCCAGCGGGAGCAGTGATCCCGACTGCGGGCACGATGATCCCGACAGCGCAGTCGACGAGCCAACGCCTGACGAGGAACCAGTTGTTGCGGAGGTAAGCGACGATGACTGACCAGATTATGACCGACGAGCCACCAGAAACAGTCGAGTATCAACTCAGAACAGCCGATGAGTCATCTGTAGCGACCGACGGTGGGACGACTGTTTCGTCTGACACAGTCGACGGTGAGACAGATGCTGTCGACGCTACCCTCGACGCACTGGAAAGCGACGGACTGTCGGGCTACAACTACGCGTATCTCGACGAACACACCAAACGCGAGGTCCGGCGGTCGATGCTGAAAGCCGTCGCCATCCCCGGCCATCAGGTACCCTACGCCTCCCGGCCGATGCCACTGGCCCGTGGCTGGGGGACCGGTGGCATTCAGGCGTCACTGTCGATTCTGGGACCGGACGACCGGTTCAAAGTAATCGACCAGGGAGCCGACGAGAGCGTTAATGCGGCCAACATCCGTCGACTGGCCGAAAACACCGCCGAGATCGAGACGACCACCGACACGACCGACGCAGATCTGATCCAGACGCGCCACCGTATTCCCGAGGAAGTGCTGACCGACGATCAGATCCTCGTTTTGCAGGTGCCGATCACCGATGCACTCCGGAAAGTCGACCCCTCGGATGCGGCCAACCGGCGTCGACACGCCCACAAGAACTACGGAAAAATGTGGGTCCATCTCTACGAAAACGTCGTCGAGTGGGGTGAAATCAACATCTCCTCCCGGTATCCGACGATGGTCGGCGGGCGGTATCTGATGGATCCCTCGCCGATTCCGCGCTGGGACGTGCCGAAACTCGATGATGCCGACAATCTGTTTGTCTTCGCTGCAGGTCGAGAGGCCCGCATCTATGCGGTCCCACCGCACACCGATGTCGAACCGCTGGCGTTCAGTGATCGCGAGTTCACCGTCGAGCGATTCGGCGGGCAGTCGTGTCACGCCTGTGGGTCGACCGACACCTATCTCGTGGAGGTCTCAGAGGAAGCAGGCGACACTGACCGAGAAACAAACAACACTGACCGGGAGTTCGAGACGCGCTATGCCTGCAACGATTCGAGCTTCTGTGCGAAGCGCCGGGAAAACCCCGAGCTACCCAAAGACCACCACCTCGACCGCGGGGGCGTCGACTGGGGGCCGAAAACGGCCAGCGAAACCACCGGGAGTCGAAAAACGGCCGCGGGAAAAACCAAGAGCCCAGGAGGTGAGGCCGAATGACGCTACTTTCGGCCACAGGACTCCAGACCGTCTACGGCGAGGGGTGTTCGCGCTGTATTGAGTCGACTGGCGATCGTGCCGGGACGAACCAGTGTCCCCACTGTGGAAGCGTCGTCGCCTGTGCTGAGGCCGATCTGTCGGTTCGAGAAGGCGAGGTGCTGGGCATCGTTGGTGAATCCGGTTCGGGAAAATCGAGTCTCGCAGAACAGCTTGCCTTAGAACGGGACCCCGATGCCACCACCACCGGGATGGTCGACTACGACGGCTATGACGGCAATCTGTTAGCTGTCGATTACGAGACGCGACACGACCTCCGAACCAGTGATATCGCACTCGTCCACCAGCACATCCGGGATGGTCTCAATCCCGAGTTTACCGGTGGTGGCAACGTTGCCGAAAAACTGCTGTCGGCTGGCTGGCGCTCCTACGAGGACGTTCGCGACCGGGTCCAAGAGCTGTTCGAAGCGACCGAGATTCCGGTCGACCGAATGGACGACCCGACGAGCACCTACTCCGGTGGGATGCAGCGCCGAGTCCAGATCGCACGCGCACTCGCGACCGATCCAGAACTCGTTGTGCTGGATGAGCCAACGACTGGCCTCGACGTGAGCGTCCAGGCCCGCGTGTTGGATATGTTCCGACAGGTCCAGCGCGAGGAGGGCGTCGCCTGCGTCGTCGTCTCACACGATCTCGGCGTCGTCCGCCTGCTGGCCGACCGAACGCTGGTGATGCGTCATGGTCGCATCGTTGAATCGGGGCTCACCGACCGCGTGATGGAAGATCCGCACCACGAATACACCCAGACACTTATCAATTCAGTAATATGACAGCACTTACCGTCGACGGCTTGTCCAAAACCTTCGACATGCACGTTCTCGGCGACACCCAAGTCGTCGGGCTCGACGACGTCTCGTTCGATGTCCGCGAGGGAGAGTTCCTCGCGGTCGTCGGAGCATCCGGCAGCGGCAAATCCTCACTGTTGAAATGCCTCTACCGGACCTACGATCCGACAGGCGGTCGGGTCGTGTATCATCGCAACGCCTTGGTCGACAGTTCATCAGACAATTCATCGGACAATTCATCGGTCGACCTCGCTTCCTGTGACGACCAGACAGTCATCGGGCTCCGAAACACCGCGATCGGCTACACCTCTCAGTTCCTCGATGAGATACCACGCGTTCCCGCGGTCGACGTGGTTTCGCGTCCCCTCCGCGAACAGGGTGTTCCAGCCGAGGAGGCCCGCCAACGAGCCCGGGAGCTGTTGTCTCGGCTCCGACTTCCCGAGGAGCTGTGGGAGGCATATCCCGCGACCTTCTCGGGCGGCGAGCGACAGCGAGTCAACCTCGCCCAAGCACTCGCCCCGAAACCGGATCTCCTGTTGCTCGACGAGCCGACCAGCGCGCTCGATCCCGACACCAGACAGGCTGCGATTGATCTTTTGCGGGAGTATCTCGACGCCGACACTACCGTCATCGGTGTGTTCCACAATACGGCGGTCATCGAGGCGGTTGCCGACCGAGTTGTCATGCTCGAAGACGGGCAACTCCAAGGGGTCGTTCCGGTCGACGACTACGACGGGGAGGTGGTGAGATGACCAACTCTACGACCAGCGATACCGCATCGACCGGCGAAACCACACCAACCAGCGAGGACGCATCGACCGGCGAAACCACACCGATCGGTGAGGCTGCATCGACTGGTTCGATAGCCACGACAGACACCCAAACAGTCGACTCGCTTGCGGTCGTCGGTGGGCAGGTCGTTACCCCAGAAACGGTCATCGAGGGGGGAATTCGAATCGAAGGCGACCGGATTGTCGAGGTTGGCGATGTCGACACAGACGCTGACAGAGTGATCGACGCCAATGGGCGTTACGTGCTTCCCGGACTGATCGATCTCCACGGCGACGATATAGAGGGTCATCTTCATCCCCGATCGGGAGCCCGGATGTCGACGCCGATGGCGCTTGCCTCGGCCGATCGGGCCAACGTTGCCGCCGGGATTACGACGAAGTTCCACGCAATCTCCTTCGAACTCGATGAGGACGCCGATCGGTCACCGGAGCTGGCCGCCGAACTCACTGGGGCGATTACCGCCGCCAACGGGCTGCTAGTCGACCACCGGCTCCATGCCCGATGTGAGGTCACCCAACCGGAGTGCGTCGAAGCAGTACTGGCTGTCGTCGAAAACGGCGACGCCGATCTCGTCTCGGTGATGAGCCACATCCCCGGCAAGGGGCAGTTCCGAAACATCGAGTCGTTCCGCGAGTATTACGCGGAGTCGACCGACCACACCGTCGAGGAGGCCGACCGAATCATCGAAAAGCGGGGCGACGTTCCGATGTCGACCATCCGAAAACGAGTCCAGCAGGTCATCGAGCGGGCCCACGACGCCGGGGCGGTCACGGCCTCTCACGATGACGAAGACCCTGAGGAAGTAGCCCGACTTGCCGATGTCGGCGTCGACATTACCGAGTACCCGATCACAATGGCGACCGCCGAGCGGGCTGCCGAACGCGGCATGAACACCGCGATGGGCGCACCGAACCTGGTTCGTGGCGAAAGTCAGTGGGGGAATCTTGCGACAGTCGACGCCATCGAAGCCGGTGTCGTGGATATCCTCGTCGCCGACTACCATCCACCATCACTTCTGGCGGGCGCGTTCGTCGAAACCGGCGAACCGTTGGCAGATCGGATCAGACGGGTGACTGCAACGCCTGCCGACGCTATTGGATTCGCGGATCGAGGTCGTCTCGAAGCCGGCAAACGGGCCGATCTCGTAGTCGTCGACAGCGAACCGACGCCGACAGTCACTCAAGCAATCGTGGGTGGACAGCCGGTGTATCGAGCAGATGGAACGCTTGGAGGCAAGCGATGACCGACCGCAGACTCGGCGCAGCAATGGATATCCGGTTTGATGCCAACGTCCCGGAGTTTCTCGACTACATCACGGATCGGGGACTGAACCACATCGAACTCAAACGCGAGTATCTCTACGGCCATCCCGAGGCACCGACCCCCGAGCGACTGGGCGAACTGGCCGATCAGTACGATGTTTCGGTCACCTACCACGCCCCCTTCCGAGACTGGAATCTCGGGAGTATCAACGAGGCCTCCCGACAGGCATCAGTCGACCAGGTCAAACAGACCATCGACGATGCTGCGACCGCGGGTGCCGGGGCGGTCGTCGTCCACGGTGGCTCAGTTCCCCACCGCTACCCCGAGTGGGTTCGGAGCGCCGCCCACGAGAACGCCCTCCAGTCACTGGCTGAATGTGCCCAGTACGCCCAACTCATTGGCGTCCCGATTTGTCTGGAAAACCAGCCCAAAAGCCGGTCGAAACGCCGGTATACCACCACGCCAGCCGATCTTGCAGCAGTACTCGACGAGGTCGACGTGGTTCCCAAATACTTCGGTGTGACACTGGATGTCGGCCACGCGAAGGTCAACGGCTACGACTGGGAGGCGTTTGTCGACCGCTTTGGCGACCGGATTCGGGTCTGTCACCTCCACGACAACGATGGCACTGCAGATCAACATGAGCCACTGGTCGACCACGAATCAATCGTCGAGCACGTTCCGGCCGACTACTTCGTCTTCGAGACGAAATCTGTCGACGACGTGGCTCGGTCGGTTGGTGCCGAGCCGGTTGTCCCGGAGACAACACTTGCAGCCGACAACTGAACCCAGTATGAAACGACGAACTGTGCTCGGGATGGCAGCAACAGTCTGCGGAACAGTGGCTGCTGGCTGTCTGGGATCGACTGTAGCCGGAGACGTGGTGAGAAACGAGACGCCACTGGAACTGAGCCACGACTACGAAATACAGGGGACACCGTCAGGTACGCGGGTGGTTGTCGACGTTACGGCCAAAAACGGTGGCGAGAGCCCGATTACTCCCGATGGCCGAGTGCCACAGCTCTCGTGTGCGTTTTTAAATGAATCCGAGGAAACGCTTCATCAGTCCGGCGTCCAACCTGTCGAACCGATCGACGTCAGCGAGACCGCGAGCTTCGAGTTCTCGCTCGGGACCCGTGTCGACGAGGTGACGCGATACGAACTCGGGGTCGACTGGATCGACGCCTGACCCACCGATCCCACAGTCGCTCTCTCAGAGATCCGACATCCAGTCGGCGTTCGACCGGTGTTGGGCTGCGACGACCTTGATTCCACGCTGATCGAGCAGACCGTCTTCTGTGAGGACACCGGTGATGAGATCCCCCGGTGTCAGATCGAAGATCGGATTACAAACCGAGATCGCCTCGCTTCCGTCGTAGACTGCGGCTGCTGGACCTGACTCCGAATGGAATGTGTCGTCAGTGGCGACCTTATCGCGGGCTGCAACCACATAGACAGGCACGTCAGCGCGGTCTGCGGCCAGAGCGAGCGCACGCGTTCCGACTTTATTGACGATGTCCCCATTCGGAAGGATCGTATCTGCACCAACGAGGACGGCACCGAACTCCCGGTCCGAGAGGATCGCTGGCAGTGCGCTGTCGGTCGTCACTGTCACATCGAGCCCAGCGGCCGCCAGCGATTCGGCGGCCTCGATCCCCTCACGATCCGGTCGCGATTCGGCGACGGTGACCGCCTCACCGAGTTCGATGAGGGCATCTCCGACTGTCCCGGATCGCGAGAGTGTCGCAATCGGTCCCGAGAGTCGATCTGCGGCCGTCGACGCGGCGGTGGCATCGGCATCGAGTGCCGCCCCGATCTCGTCGAGAGCCCGGTCGTGAACCGCGGCTGGTGACTGTTCTGCGGTCGTCATCACGCGGTTGATCCGGTTTGCCAACACCGCCATGCTCGGCCGAGAATCCTGGAGTGCGAGGGCTGGTTCGACGAGTTCACTCCACTCTGAGACTACCGCTGCCTGATCCCGAAGCACTTCGAGGGCCCGAATCGAGAGCGCCGCCGACCCGTGAACCGTATCGGCCGCAATCGTCGTCACCGAGGGCGCGACCTGCTGGTAGGCTTCCCAGAGCCCAGGAACGGTCTCGCGGTCGAGCATCGCGGTCGGAGCGATCCAGTCGACCGCATCGACACCATCGATCGAGCCGATCTCGCGGCTCGGTGTGTCGAACAACACCGGGTGGACAGTCCGTTCGCGGCCATCCGAGACAGTGAACGATTCGCCTGCGTAGGCAAGCGTGAGCCCCGAGAGCCCGGTGAGATCACGAACGAGTCGACGGCCGGCGTCGACCCGACTCCCCGAGCCGGTCGCAAGCGAGCCGGAGATCCCATCCCAGCGCCCCGAATCGACCTCGGCGTCGGCTCCGCGACGAGTCACAAGCACCTCACCACGGTTTCGGACGAACGCAGTAACGATCTCGGTCATCGTTTCATTGTTGTCGTCGACCGATACCATGGTTTCCATTGTTCGGATGTATGACTAGTAGTATAAATGAAACTCGTACTGTAAGCCGACCTCTCCGTCGACACCGGTTCGACCGGCCCCTATCGTCGGCCTTTTTGAGTCGACAAGCCGTACTCACGTCATGGAACTATTCGCTGTGGCAGACATACCCGAAATCCAGCCGGGTGACGATCTCGCCGCCCAGATCCGAAACCGGGTCGACCTCCGACCCGACGACGTGGTCTGTGTCGCCAGTACAGTCGTCTCGAAGGCCGAAGGCCGAGTTGCTGACCTCGAAGACTACCCCGCGGGACCACGCGCCCGAGAGATTGCTGCCCATCTTTCGGAACTCGAAGATAGAGAGAAGGATCCCAGATTCGCCCAGGCGGTCCTCGAAGAGAGCGTCGAAATCATCATGGAGTCGCCCTTTTTGCTCACAGAAACGCGATTCGGCCACGTCGGCGTCAACGCCGGTATCGACCGCTCGAACGTGCCGGGCGGCGACCTGCTTTTGCTCCCGAAACGGCCCAGCGAGAGCGCGGCTCGGATCCAAGCCGAACTTCCTGCCGAGCAGGTCATCGTCACCGATACCTGTGGTCGACCCTTCCGCTACGGCCAACGTGGGGTTGCCATCGGCTGGGATGGGATGCCCGCAAGTCGTGATTGGCGAGGGGCGGTCGACCGCGATGGCCGAGAACTCGGAGTAACGGTCCAGAACGTGATCGACGAACTCGCCGCGGCCGCGAATCTTGTCGCTGGCGAAGGCAACGGTGGAACACCGGTTGTCGTCGTCCGTGGCTTTGAGTTCGGCGACCTCCCGGGCAGCCAGAACCATTTCCGAGATCTCGATGGCGACTACGTCCGCCAGGCGTTGCGTGGCTGGTCCCACAGCCCAACGGAGGGTGAAGCCTAATGTTCGGGATCGAACTCACGCCTGAACACCCAATCGAGCGACTCACTGATCTCGGGGTTCGAGCCGAGAAAGCCGGGTTTGACACCCTCTTTTCGTCGTGCCACTACAACAACCGTGATGCCTTTGCCGCACTCCACCACATCGGCGCAGCAACCGACGACCTCCGTGTTGGACCGGGCGTTGCCAACCCTTTTGAGATCCACCCCGTCACGCTGGCCTCGAAGGTCGCAACCATCGATGAGGCGACTGGTGGCCGTGCTGTCTTCGGCATCGGGCCGGGCGATCCGTCGACGCTCGCCAATCTCGGCTACGCCGACGATCGCGGGCTCCGACCCGTGCTTGAGGCATTTAAAACAGCACAGAAGCTTTGGGCTGGCGAACGCGTCGACCACGATGGCACCTTCGAGGCAACCAACGCGGGACTCAACTACGAACCACCAAGCGGCCCTGGAATTCCGGTCTATGTCGGTGGCGAGGGGCCGCACATGTGCCGGATGGCCGCCAAACATGCCGGTGGGCTGTTGTTCAATGGCTCTCATGAGGCAGATCTCGCGTGGGCGCGCGAGCAAGTTGAAAAAGGGCTGGCCGACCGACCAGACTCTCGCGGCGAGTTCGATCTCGCAGCCTACGCCAGTGTGAGCGTCGACGAGGATCGTAAAGCTGCCCGTGAGGCTGCTCGGCCGCCGGTTGCATTTATTACCGCGGGGGCAGCCCCACCGGTACTTGATCGACACAATATTGACAAACAGACCGCCAGCGAGATCGGGACCAAAATCAGTGCCGGTGAGTTTTCGGCGGCATTCGAACTCGTGACCCCAGGGATGATCAATGCCTTCTGTATGGCTGGCACCGTCGACGACGTGGCCGACCGGATGGCCGGTGTGTTGGACCATGCCGACAGTATTGTCGTTGGCTCACCGCTTGGGCCGGATCTCGAAAGCGCAATCGACCTCGCAGCCGAGGCCTACGACCAGGTCGACTAAGGACGAAGCCACCAGTAGCGGTCACCGACCCAGTAGGACACGTCGACTGAGAATCGAGTCAACTGAAACGGTGAGGCGATTCGAGTACAGAAACAGTACGAGTCGGTGGGGTATTTGATTTTATGCGGTGTTATTCGATATTACTCTATTTTGTCGTCGGGGCCACGGCCGAGACGCGGCAGTGGGATTCCAAGCGCACCGAGGAGGGGATAGCCCATCGCCGCAACCGCAGTGACGACAAAGACCGTCCCAACAGCCATAATAAGCGGAGACAGTGGATCGGCCAGTGCGACCTCTCCGAACAGTCCAGGCATCTGTATCGCATCACCAAGCAGGCGGACGACAAAGTCGACGAGTGCGTTCATGACTATCGCTTTGGGTTCCCAGTATATGTGTGTTCATGTCTCGTGGTCGACCAGCCCAGACCCGAACCGCTTTCCTGTTTCGATAACCAATAAAACCCAATGAGTACGTTACCCTGGATTCTCACAGGGATTTTGATCTACTCGGTTGTGGCGATTGCGCTCAACCAGCGCGGGCTCTTGCCCGGGTATGTCAAAGTCTCAGGTCCACTAATGACGATCCACACCGGACGTGGACGAGCCTTCCTCAACTGGCTTGCGACACCGAAACGAGCCTGGCGAGCCCTCGCGAATATCGGCGTCGGAATTGCACTGGTCACGATGATCGGGACGTTTGTGATGTTGATCATCCAGAGTGTCACGATCATCCAGTCGCCACCGACCGAAACAGTCCTCCAGAATCCGCGGAATGCGCTCGTGATTCCCGGTGTCAACGAGTTCCTCCCACTGTCTGTAGCCCCCGAGATCATTATCGGTCTTCTCGTCGGGTTGGTCGTCCACGAAGGCGGCCACGGACTGCTCTGTCGCGTCGAGAACATCGATATTGATTCGATAGGTGTCGTGCTGTTCGCGCTGTTGCCGATTGGCGCATTTGTTGAACCAGACGACGAGAGCGCAAATACCGCCAGCCGTGGGGCACAGACCCGAATGTTCGCGGCGGGTGTTCTCAACAATCTACTTATTACAGCCCTCGTTTTCGGACTTCTCTTTGGGCCAGTCGGGAGTGCAATTGCGGTCGCTCCGGGAGCCCCCGTCGGTGGTGTCTACCCCGGGGGTGCTGCGGACCTTGCGGATATTAATCAAGGCGACCGGATCGTTGCGATCGATGGCACCGAGATCGAATCGGACGAAACACTCAGCCAAGCCCTCGCTGAGATTGACGCTGAGACTGTGAGTGTCACCCTGGCGAGTGGAGAAGAGGTGATGGTCGAGCGATCTGCGTTCGTCACGACGCTCCTCGAAAACTCACCGTTTGCCGGCGAGAACGGGCTTGCGGTCAACGATACGATCACCGCCGTCGACAACACGTCTGTGACGACCGAACAAGAGATCAAAGCGGCAGCCCAAAACAAGTCGGTCGTCACGCTGACCTACAATGACGGTGAGACTGGTGAGGAACAAACAGCAACAGGACCACTTGGCGTCATGACAACGGTCTCTCCAGATGATCCGCTTGATGCAGCGGGAGCACCCGGAGACGAGCAGGTGGTTATCACGAGCATCGATGGCAACCGGATCCTCGATTTCGAGGACGTGAGCCAATCGCTCACCGACCGTGAGCCGGGCGAGACAGTCGACATAGTCGCCTATGCTGACGGAGAGCGGGGCCAGTACACCGTCGAACTCGGCTCACATCCAGAGGATGACGACCGGGCCTACGTCGGGATTCTCGGAAGCACACCGCTGAGTGGCATCGGCGTCAACAGTTTTGGCGTGATCTCATACCCGGCCGAAAACTTCTTGTCAATTCTCACCGGGGCCCTCGACGGGGGGGTCGCTGTCCTCCTGTTGTGGCTGCTTATCCTCCCATTTGCCTCGATCATTGATCCGACAATTCAGTTCAATTTCGCTGGCTTTGTCGACGTCAACGCAGCCTTCTATGAGGTTGTTGGGCCACTGTCTGTGCTTGGAGACGGCGGTGTGTTCCTCCTGGCAAACATCCTGTTTTGGACCGGCTGGGTCAATATCAATCTCGCGCTGTTCAACTGTATTCCGGCGTTCCCATTGGATGGGGGTCGGATTCTCAGATCTGCGACAGAGGCAGTCGTTGCACGGCTTCCCGTCGACTCGAAACCCGAGTTCACGAGGGCGATTACGACCAGTATTGGCCTGATTATGCTGATCAGCCTCATCCTCATGATCTTCGGTCCGCGGCTGTTGAGCTAAGGGGCACCGCTGTTGGCCAATAATGGCTCTGGGCATCCCAACACGCAAGGTCCATAGTTCCGGCGACCGAACCAGTAGCTATGGCCGATGTCCCGCAGACTGACGAAGGCTGGTACGTGTTACACGATTTTCGGACGATCGATTGGGACGAGTGGCGAGCGACGCCCGAGGGGGATCGACAGCGTGCAATCAGCGAGGGTGTCGACTACCTCAGTGACCACGAGTCGGTCGACGAGGGTGCCTCGGCGGTCTTTTCGATTCTTGGTCATAAGGCCGACCTGCTGATCCTTCACCTCCGACCGACGCTCGACGAGATTTCGCAGGCCGAACGACAGTTCGAACAGACCGCCCTCGCAGGTGTCACCGACCAGTCGACCTCCTACGTTTCGGTGACCGAAGTCTCGGGCTACGTCTCGGATGCCTACTTCGAGGAGGATGGCGAGGTCGACGCCGGACTCAAACGCTACATCGAAGGGAAACTCGAACCCGAGATTCCCGACGACGAGTACGTCTCGTTTTACCCGATGAGCAAACGTCGCGGCGAGGAACACAACTGGTACGATCTTTCCTTTGACGATCGTGCCGAACTAATGAGCGGCCACGGCGAGACCGGCAAACAGTACGCCGGGAAAATCAAGCAGGTTATCTCCTCGTCGGTTGGGTTCGACGACCACGAGTGGGGTGTGACGCTGTTTGCGGCCGAACCGACTGATATCAAGGATATCGTCTACGAGATGCGGTTCGACGAGGCGACCTCGAAGTACGGCGAGTTCGGCTCATTTTATATCGGTCGACGCTTCCCACCGCAGGATTTGGGTGCCTATCTTGCAGGCGAGACGGTTCCGACCGGCGACGAGACCAGCGGCCATCCACATAAAGCGGCCCACACACACGGTGATTCCAACCACGGTACCCATGGTGAGAGTGACACCAATCACGGTGAGGGCCATGCCCACGGCGACTCTCATCACGGCGAGTCGACTACCGACGAGGATTCAGTCGACGACGATCCGGCTGACGAGGAGTCGATCCGCGGCGAGTTGGCGGATCTCGACATTTACGCGGGCAAGCCACACGGAGAAGACGTGTATGCGACCGTGCTCTACTCGGAGGCCGACCGCGAGGAGTTATTCGAGGAGGTCGACGGACTGCGAAAGAACTTCGACCACTACGATTCGCACGTCAAAACCGCCGTCTACGGCGCAACAGACGGGGGCCGAAGCGCAGTCGTCTCGATCTGGGAGACCGCGAGTGCCGCCGACACCGCCGCGGGCTTCCTGTCGGAGCTCCCTGATATTGTCGAGCGAGCTGGCGAGGAGTCCGGCTTCGGCACGATGGGAATGTTCTATACTGTCAAACCGGACTCCCGAGAGGACTTCGTCGACAAGTTCGAGACCGTCGGTGGCGTGCTCGAAGAGACCGAGGGCCACATCGAGACGGATCTGATGGTCAACCACGAGGACGAAAACGACATGTTCATCGCTAGCCAGTGGAACTCACAGCAGGACGCAATGGGCTTTTTCGGCTCGGATGCGTTCCGCGATACCGTCCAGTGGGGACGTGACGTGCTGGCCGACCGACCGCGACACGTCTTTTTGGCCTAGTTGCTCTCCGCAGCATTCTGATTTCAAAACAGGATAGATTACCGATTACCGATTGTAGACCGTAATTTCGTCGTCGACCTGCTGGCGACTATTGAGTCGACGAGCCACCTCCTCAGTTTCCATCAGCTGTTCGAGTCGGCGTTCGAAGGTTCGCTCGTCGATCTCACCGCTTGCATATCGGTATTTGAGTCGGTCAAGCGGGGTGTCGACACCCGGTGGTGTCTCCTCGACTGGTTCGACAGGCTCGGATTCTTTTTTGTCCGAGCCAAACAGTCGACCATAGATACCATACAACACGTAACAGGCCATAACGATTGGTGGCCCGAACGTGAGGAGGACTGCCGCCGAAACCCACAACGGAATCCCCGGAATGACGACCGTCGGGAGGACAAAAAACAGCGTTATCGCGATCCCGGTCCAGAGGGGCGACTGGAGGACCCGTCGACCGCCTGCCTCAATGTGGGACTCCAAGGACATACAAGTGTTATCGGCAGGCGTCCATTTACCGGTTTCGTCGGTCGACGCAACCGAGAGTGAAAGTGAAATATGAACAGCGAGAGACGGCGCAGTCGGGTGGTTTCGAACCGAACTGCACGGGTCGGCTTCGATTTTGCTTGGGCTACTGCTTCGACTACCGATCCAACAGATAGCCCGCGACGCCAAACAGCCCAAAAATAAGGGTGAGTGGCAGCCATATTCCGGCAGATTGGTCGGTCAACCGACTGTGAACGAACACACACCCAGCCAGTAGTGTGTGTGTCGCCATGGTCAATTTCAGGAGTTTCAAGAGCGACACAAGTCGACTCATTGCTAGTCGCCAGCTACTTTCCGATCCAGTCCGGCAGCTCGGAGATCCTCGCCGTCGACCGAGGAGCGAAGACTATCCATCCCGTCAAATCGCTCGATACCGAAACCGTTTGCATAGAGGTCGTCGACGCGGTCGACCTCCTTGTCAGTGAGCGGAACCTCCGAAGCCCCAGCCCACTCGGTGATATCGGCTTTCGTCCGGAAGGTTGGCGTTACTGAAGCGACTGGGTCGTGGCTCAACAGGTAGGCAATCGAAGCCTGCCCCATTGTTCGTTTGTCATCGGCTTTGAGGAATTGGAGCGTGTCGAGTTTCTCCCAGCCCGTCTCGTACCATTCGTCGGGCCGGAAACCACGGTGGTCGCCCGCATCGAGTTCGGTCTCGGGAGTGACCTGCTCGTTGAGCAGCCCCGAAGAGTGAGGCACTCGTGGGATGAGGCTGGTCGACGATCCAGTGTTCTCGATGGTTTCGAGGAAGTGGTTGCCGACCTCCTGTTCGAACATATTCCAGACCAGCTGAAGCGAATCGAACTCCTCGGCAATTGCCATATCGCCCTCAGCAAGCCAGCCGATCGAGGGGCCGAGCGCCCATCCGGTCGCCTTGATGATGCCGTCTTCTTTGAGTTCGTCGAACACTTCCAAGATGTCCTCGTCGACCTCTTCGACATCGGCATTGTGGAGCTGGAGCACGTCGACAGAGTCGACGCCGAGTCGGTCGAGGCTCTTTTCGGTTGCCTCGCGGATGTATTCGGGGGTGATTTCTTTGGGGAGTTCACCGTGGCCGGCCTGGGGGTTGTTGTAGTAATCGTAGCCGATTTTGGTAGCGATGGTGACCTCATCGCGGTAGTCGGCCAGCGCCTCGCCGAGAAGCTCCTCGGAGTTGCCGTGGCCATAGACATCGCCCGTATCGAAGTAGGTGATCCCCTGGTCGATCGCGTGGTGGATCATCTCGATCGACTCGTCTCTGGTCCGGTCGCCCCACCAGTCAGTGCCGACGACCCACGCGCCGAAACCGACCTCGCTGACCGCCACATCGGAATCGCCGAGTTTGCGCTGTTGCATACTCCCACGTAGGTAATCGGGGCACTTAGCGAAACTGGTTCGTTTTCAGTGAGTGAGAACGCACTCAGTCTCCGCCACGCCACTCGTCGGGATCTCGTCTCCCGTGACCGGATTCGAGGTTTCGGGCTTCGTTTAGTAGCTTGCCGTGGTTCTGGACGATGTCGGTCATCGTCAGAATCCCGACAAGATCGAATCCAGAGACCACTGGGAGCTTCTTAATATTATTTTTGTGCATGCGACCGATGGCGGTCCGTGCGGTTTTGGTTGGTTCAATCGTGATTAGTGGTCGACTCATCACCTTCCGAACCGGAACCGACTCGAAAGGCCGGTTAGCTGCATACCCAACACGCAGTGCGTCCATTTCGGTAACGATGCCCGCGGGCGTCTCGTTGTTGAGTACAATAACGCTGCCAACGTCGTTGTGGAGCATCTGACCTGCGGCCCCTTTCATCGTAGCCCCGGACGGAACCGTCACGAGATCCGTACTCATCAGTTCCTTGGGTCGTGTTGCAAAGCGGTCTAGACTTTGCCGCTGGTACTCTCAATTGAGAGGTCACAGTTGATTGCTGTTTTGGTCGAACGTTGGAGCAGTTCGTCGAGGAACGCTTGGTAGTACTCGGGGTCGGCGTACTTCACCAACCGAAGTTGGAGTATCGCTTCCAATCCCTCTGCTGTCCAGCGCATCCACTGGTTCTTGCACCGCTTGCTGACCTCGCCCATCAGTCGTTCGACGGGGTTCGAGGTCCACGGAACCTCGAACCCCTCGACAGCGTGCTCGGCGAACGTCACAATCGACGGCAGCCACCGCCGAAGATACCCTGCAGCCTTTGCTGACCCGAACTGCTCCAGTTGCCACGCTGTCTTCTCTAATCGCTCTCTCGTTCGCGCGATCCGCGAGCGGATCGCCGCGAACTCCTCCGCTGGACGATGCTTCGCCACAGAGTTCTTCAGATGGAACACCTCGTCGATCACCTCCGAAACGATCTCCTTCCGACGGTCCAAGGAGAAGACGCCATCGTCCCAGAGGGTGTTACCCAGCGTTCGGCCGACGTGGACGAGATCGAGCTGGTGGTCACGGTTTTCGTCGGTAAAGGCTGTGACGATGCCGCTATCAGCGTCACTGACGACCGTCGCGTCGTCAGTGACTGCGCCGATATCATCGAGTTCGGCGGCAGTTTCGTCCCAGTCAGCGTTGACCGACAGATCCAGCAGGGAGCGTGACTCTTCGGCGGTGTCTTCGCCGAGCGTTGCTTGGACGGAGTGGGACGAGCGGTCGTCGTCTTGGCTGTGGCACTTTGTCCCGTCAGGAATGACGGCGTCAGCGTCTGTGCCAGCGACACAGTCTGGAAGGAACTGTTTGAGCTTGTGGCCGTATTTCTTGGCACGGCGGTTGATGGTGGTCGGCGACGGCATCGAGACGAAGCTGTCGCCGTGATTGGCAGCGTCTCGATAGCTGAGCGAGGTAGCGAGATCGACGCTTTTGGCGGCGATGTCCTGCTGATAGCGGTTCTGCCCGTCGAAGTCGAGAACGTCTTCGACGGGCCGGAAGTAGCTGGATTCGTCTGGGGAAGCGGCTGTATCTTCGACGTAGTGGAGAGAGAACTCGTGTTCTCCGGCAGTTGTGACAGCTGTGCGGGTGTCGGTGCCGGCGCGTTGGAAGCGCTGGTCACCGTTGCCATGTGCGTGTTTCTCACCACAGAGCGCCTCGACGCTGGCGGCGTCGAGGCTCTCGACCAGCGATTCGAGAAGGACTGCTTCGAGGTTCTGGTCAGTGACGGCCTCGGCAAGCGTGGCGAGCGGTAGCGTTTTGTCGTCGTCGATACTCAGTTCGAACCGCACGTCGATTGTGGCGTGCATGGGGTACCTCGGTTTGGACACCAGAGGCAACCCCGCCTTCACGGGAGTCAGTTACTACTGAACTCTAGAGGACTTTGCGACACGACCAGGATATTGTCCGACCGAGCGCTTCAACCTCACGAGAGTTCGTCTGAAACCTAAGCACGAGATCGTTGCTGTCGGATCTTATTTTTTGCTTCAACCTCACGAGAGTTCGTCTGAAACAACAGAGAACCATCACTTCCAAGCTGGTGCGGGGCTTCAACCTCACGAGAGTTCGTCTGAAACTGGTAGCATGAGTGATAGAGACAACGACGGAGATGAGCTTCAACCTCACGAGAGTTCGTCTGAAACCATCCGAATACCGATCAGGCCGCTGTTCCATAATTTGCTTCAACCTCACGAGAGTTCGTCTGAAACCCGTGCATCACTGAGTCAAAGATGCGGTGGCAACTGCTTCAACCTCACGAGAGTTCGTCTGAAACCATCCGAATACCGATCAGGCCGCTGTTCCATAATTTGCTTCAACCTCACGAGAGTTCGTCTGAAACGTTTTTGGGTATCTGAGGCCGCTATGGAAGGCTCTGGCTTCAACCTCACGAGAGTTCGTCTGAAACAACAACCAGAGCCGCCCGATCAGGAGAGATCGACTGTGCTTCAACCTCACGAGAGTTCGTCTGAAACAAGCACTCACCGCTATATCGATTACCTGCACAGCCAGCTTCAACCTCACGAGAGTTCGTCTGAAACGGCTATTAACAGCCGTATAGAAGTAGGGTAAACAGCTTCAACCTCACGAGAGTTCGTCTGAAACTGGGCTTCAGCCAGCCGCCGTGCAATGGGGCGGTAGCTTCAACCTCACGAGAGTTCGTCTGAAACGAAGAACTGGATGCCACCATTCTCGACGAGCGTCCGCTTCAACCTCACGAGAGTTCGTCTGAAACAGTTCGGAATCTCGCAACAATCGTCGTTCTGGCAACGCTTCAACCTCACGAGAGTTCGTCTGAAACACCATTGACCCCGACGAAGGCCGACCGACGAGCGCTTCAACCTCACGAGAGTTCGTCTGAAACCATAGGTCCAAAACCGGCCACTGACCTACCACCAGCTTCAACCTCACGAGAGTTCGTCTGAAACCATATTGTAGACACCGTACTCAGCGGCCATGGACTGCTTCAACCTCACGAGAGTTCGTCTGAAACCCGCATACCCTATCCTGCGCGTGGCTCGCCTCACGCTTCAACCTCACGAGAGTTCGTCTGAAACCAGCGTGTTTCTGGTTCCAGTAGTTAGACAACCATGCTTCAACCTCACGAGAGTTCGTCTGAAACTCGCCCAGATCCCAGACGAGCCAGCCATTCCCGAAGCTTCAACCTCACGAGAGTTCGTCTGAAACGGGAAATACCAATACGCGCGTATCGCAACGTGCACGGCTTCAACCTCACGAGAGTTCGTCTGAAACAATCCAAATGGCCGAGCATTTTGGTGAGTTTGAGCACGCTTCAACCTCACGAGAGTTCGTCTGAAACCGGTCGAAGGATGCTCACCGCGCCCCGATCCCGGTCGCTTCAACCTCACGAGAGTTCGTCTGAAACTAGAGTTAGCCCCATCGAAAACCGCAGTCATTTGTTGCTTCAACCTCACGAGAGTTCGTCTGAAACCTGTCGGCTATCTCCGCGGGTGGGCCCAAAGCGAGGCTTCAACCTCACGAGAGTTCGTCTGAAACTGTAGTCGTCAATTCCGGCAGTGTTGATTTAGAATTCGCTTCAACCTCACGAGAGTTCGTCTGAAACAACCCTTAAGTCAAGCCGACCCGTTGATCTAGTTGGCTTCAACCTCACGAGAGTTCGTCTGAAACGCCGCTGGAATCGGGATTCGGTCGGATGAGTCGCTGCTTCAACCTCACGAGAGTTCGTCTGAAACCATGATCTAGATCCATCTACCTCACGGGAGTTCGTCTGCTTCAACCTCACGAGAGTTCGTCTGAAACTAGTCCGAATGGCCGAGCATTTTGGTGAGTTTGAGGCCGCTTCAACCTCACGAGAGTTCGTCTGAAACGGGGGGCATGCTTCGGCCATATGGACGCACTCCTCGCTTCAACCTCACGAGAGTTCGTCTGAAACACCGGTGACTGGGTCTCCTCATCAGGTTTGTAGTATGCTTCAACCTCACGAGAGTTCGTCTGAAACGACCGACTGGCAAAACTATCGACGGAGGGTCGACGCTTCAACCTCACGAGAGTTCGTCTGAAACTCGTCGAGATCGTCAGCTCGTGGATGACTGCCGTATCGCTTCAACCTCACGAGAGTTCGTCTGAAACCACCGACAACCCAGTGACCTCTAATCCATCTCCATCGCTTCAACCTCACGAGAGTTCGTCTGAAACCGTCGTCGCGGTTCTCCAGGAGGTCGGTCCAACTGTCGCTTCAACCTCACGAGAGTTCGTCTGAAACCCCTGTGGACACACATTGGCCACCGACCTCCACCAGCTTCAACCTCACGAGAGTTCGTCTGAAACGTGGAACCATAACGATCACTGAGGAGCCGTATGAGGGCTTCAACCTCACGAGAGTTCGTCTGAAACCCGCAGGTCGCAGCGTTCGCGGAGGCGGGCCAATTGCTTCAACCTCACGAGAGTTCGTCTGAAACTTTCGGTGATGGGCGACGTCGACGGCGCGATGAAAGCTTCAACCTCACGAGAGTTCGTCTGAAACTCGCAGCTCTCCGACGAGTCGTCGCCGGTTTCCACGGCTTCAACCTCACGAGAGTTCGTCTGAAACTCGAACTGCCCCTCGTAGATCCCCTCGTTGGTGATGCTTCAACCTCACGAGAGTTCGTCTGAAACACGTATCCGACTGTTCGACTTCGACGAGTTGCCCTTTGCTTCAACCTCACGAGAGTTCGTCTGAAACTATCTTCGACGGGTGGACCGACTACACTAAGGACTCGCTTCAACCTCACGAGAGTTCGTCTGAAACTTTTGACCTTCGAGAAAACACCGGTGACTGTATCGCGCTTCAACCTCACGAGAGTTCGTCTGAAACCAACTTCGCCGCCCCCACCGGAGTGTCTGTCACGGTCGCTTCAACCTCACGAGAGTTCGTCTGAAACTGTTACTTTCCCCCCCGATTCTCTCCCCCACCCTGCTTCAACCTCACGAGAGTTCGTCTGAAACTTGGCTGGTACGTGTAAATCGCCTTCGTGCGATAGCTTCAACCTCACGAGAGTTCGTCTGAAACCTGTTGCGGGGCGTCTTCGAGTAGCAACACACCGCGGCTTCAACCTCACGAGAGTTCGTCTGAAACCACCCTAGATCACACAGCGGCCAGTGTGCGTCCACAGCTTCAACCTCACGAGAGTTCGTCTGAAACCCGTTGTGAAACCCCGCGGAAAGCACACGCAGGAAGCGGCTTCAACCTCACGAGAGTTCGTCTGAAACGTGCGATAGAAGATGCCCCCCGGTAGGTTGATCAGTGCTTCAACCTCACGAGAGTTCGTCTGAAACTAAGTCAAGCCGAGCCTTTGTTTGAGTTGCAATGTCGCTTCAACCTCACGAGAGTTCGTCTGAAACTCACCCACGCCGTCGAGAGTGAGTAGCCGCCGAAGTTGCTTCAACCTCACGAGAGTTCGTCTGAAACTGTTTCGAGTCCTTTTGTCCCTGAAATAGTCGAAGTCGCTTCAACCTCACGAGAGTTCGTCTGAAACGCTATGCCAGTCGTCGGGGTCGGACCAGGAGATCGAGCTTCAACCTCACGAGAGTTCGTCTGAAACCCGTTCGTTATCGGGTCGGTCCTCGTCGAAAAGCGCGCTTCAACCTCACGAGAGTTCGTCTGAAACTCGACTGGCTGCTGGTGGTGCATCCTCTGATACCTGCTTCAACCTCACGAGAGTTCGTCTGAAACCCGGTGGGAGCTGCGAAGTTGGCGGCTTTGTTCAAGCTTCAACCTCACGAGAGTTCGTCTGAAACTGTCTGTCGTGGTCGAATTCGACGACGGAACGACCATGCTTCAACCTCACGAGAGTTCGTCTGAAACTTGTACTCGCTAACAAAATCGCCGCTCGGAGGCCTGCTTCAACCTCACGAGAGTTCGTCTGAAACTGTCGCCACGGTGGATGAGTTCTTTGCGACTCAACAGGCTTCAACCTCACGAGAGTTCGTCTGAAACCATGCCGGGAGATGACCCATCGGGGGACACCTCCGCTTCAACCTCACGAGAGTTCGTCTGAAACCGACATTGCCGGGTGGTATGAGATCGGACAGCGGTGGCTTCAACCTCACGAGAGTTCGTCTGAAACGGTTACTACTGAAGGTATCAACCCAGTGTTGTAACTCGCTTCAACCTCACGAGAGTTCGTCTGAAACGACGACGCGATGGCCTTGTGGTTGCCATTGAACGGGCTTCAACCTCACGAGAGTTCGTCTGAAACTCGGAGTGGTCGTCGGGGCCTCTGACGTTGGTAAAGCTTCAACCTCACGAGAGTTCGTCTGAAACCAGTCTTCGCACACTGGCGCTGGATAATCCCATTCGGCTTCAACCTCACGAGAGTTCGTCTGAAACCATTGACCTGCGCTGGACTGACATCTCGGTAGTCCATGCTTCAACCTCACGAGAGTTCGTCTGAAACGTGGTGGGCGTACTCGCAACGGTGTGGGTCATGGAGCTTCAACCTCACGAGAGTTCGTCTGAAACCAAATTACGATGGAGGGCAACGGCCTCGATTCGGAAGCTTCAACCTCACGAGAGTTCGTCTGAAACTTTATTCAGCCCACGACGAAGGACGTCGATGGACCGCTTCAACCTCACGAGAGTTCGTCTGAAACTCCAATCCATGGCTGCGGAACACGGTGTCGTGAACATGCTTCAACCTCACGAGAGTTCGTCTGAAACTACGGTGTTCTGGGACGCGCTGATCGAGTCGAACGCTTCAACCTCACGAGAGTTCGTCTGAAACGTGCCCTCTCCGCGCGATATGTCGTAAGTGAAATAGCTTCAACCTCACGAGAGTTCGTCTGAAACCATCAACGTGAACAATAGCACAGTCGGACGCTGCGGGGCTTCAACCTCACGAGAGTTCGTCTGAAACATGTAAGACGGCCGAAAACCACGTCCCGACAGTTAGCTTCAACCTCACGAGAGTTCGTCTGAAACCCTCGGTCCCTCAAAGGGATACCCTCGGTTACCACTGCTTCAACCTCACGAGAGTTCGTCTGAAACAATTGGTCGGGACTATGCTCCTACTGATATGTTCGCTTCAACCTCACGAGAGTTCGTCTGAAACTTGAGGAGATTCGACTGGATCGTAGCCAGATAGGCTGCTTCAACCTCACGAGAGTTCGTCTGAAACCGGTGTGCCAGTATCCCGATGTTCTCTTCAGATTCGCTTCAACCTCACGAGAGTTCGTCTGAAACTGATGTAATAATCAGTTTCAGTATCAATAACAACTGCTTCAACCTCACGAGAGTTCGTCTGAAACGAGGCAATTTCACCGAAGAGGTTGGTATCGATTCGCTTCAACCTCACGAGAGTTCGTCTGAAACAAGAGAACACACGAATGGCGATGACTCGGCTGAGGCTTCAACCTCACGAGAGTTCGTCTGAAACACGCGCTCAAGAAGTACGTCCCGCAACTCTGTGGCGGCTTCAACCTCACGAGAGTTCGTCTGAAACGAACGTCGTCTTGCCCGATCCCTTCGGGCCGTAGGCGCTTCAACCTCACGAGAGTTCGTCTGAAACTCGGAATCCCTACGATGATCCAGTAGAGGAAAGTGCTTCAACCTCACGAGAGTTCGTCTGAAACCATGCCCGAAATACGGGTCACAAGCTCTCTACCGGACGGCTATACTAAAGCACTTCGGTCGACCCCCAATCACCCCCAAACCCCCGGGGGGTTGACGGAAACTCAGAGAAACCGTTGATCCTCGGTGGGATCTTCACCGTACACGGTACGGTTGAGCAGTGTATCTGAGGACAATTCGTAGATGATCGTCGACTCTCCTGGTTTCAACAGATCGTCGATTTCGTTTTGCAGTGTTTTGAGATCACCCTCTGAAATTTTACCCTCAAGAACTGAGTTTTGAACGTGGGTCAGATACCGTCGACCCAATTTGAGAGCCTTATGAGTCCGTTCAGCTTCTAAATCGTACACCATCACGACATACATACTACCACCATCGCTTGAACGAATCGTACTCTTCGCCAGTGAGAAGATGTTTCTTCAGTTTGTAGGCTTCCAGCCGAAGCAGATACTGGTAGCTAACCTTCCGATTCAGTTCTGGATGGTCGACCGTTCTCTCAAGTGCCTCTTCAAACGTCTTTGTGTATGTTTTTCGCCCGCTCTCGTTTAGGAGACACGACCCGAGTTCGGTCTCGAAGTCAGAACTGGATATCTGCTGTCGGTTCACGAGACGGAACAGCACTCGATCAGCGAGTAACGGTTTGAAGAGATCTGCGAGATCAAGTGACAACGAGTATCGGCGTTCTCCGGGCTCATGCAGATAGCTGATCGTCGGATCCAAAGCGGTTGCTCTGATTGCCGAAACACAGTTGGCATACACCAGTGAGTTACCGAACGAAATAAGACTGTTAATTTCGTTCGGCGGCGGATTATATTCTCGGCGGGCAAGCTGGAACTCACTCGGCAGGATTTCATTGAAGCTCCGGTAGTAGGCCTTTCTAGCGGTCGCCTCGATTCCCATCAACTCGTCAATCGGGAGACTCGTGTCGACACGCCCTGCTGCAGTTTCCAGATCACTGATTTCAGTTTCGAGATCGTGGTCGCGGCCATTGTAGTAGACCACGTTTGTCCGCATATTGTGAATGCTTCCACGGATGATTGCGGCCGCAAGCTGGCGTCTGTGCTGTGTGTCTTCGTAGGCCCGAACCTGCTCGACAACCGTCTTGCCGGAGGTCTGGCCGCGCTTGGGCATCACGGAGCCGCTGTAATAATCCTCCCAGCCAAAGACATGGAGTGCAACGGTATGTTCGTTACAGAACGACATCAATCGAGTGTTGAAATCGATTTGGCCATGCAGAAAGAACGCCTCAGCGTTCTCGATTGGAATGTATTTTTTCTCGTCGTCCTCAGTAACGAGTCTAAGGGTGTCGTCGTTGCGTTCGAGTCGGCCGTCGGAAAACACGTGGTAGTTTCTATCCATTGTCAACACCAACAGAAGTCGTGGTATGCACAGGAGTCACAGAACGGCTTTTCCTCAGCCGGTGGCGGCGATGACTGGGTGATTATGCTGTGAATCCCTCGAACCGCTGCTTCGACTTTTTCGACGCGCTCGTCAGTTAGTTCAACTGGCTCTCGATTTCGTTCTCGGGGATGGGCGAGGACGCCATCGCGCTGAACATCTGCAACGCGGTCGAGATACCAGAGGTAGTACGACAGCTGCATCTCAGCGGGCTCGGTGAGTGCCGAGGAAGGTTTAATTTCAACGACGCGACCGTCATCCAAGAGATCCAGCGAGATCATACCCAAATGAAGGTTCTCGCGCTTGTCGCTGTAGGCTGTCTCGTCGACTCGTGTCCCACGAACGACAGTCGCGTTCTCACGGTTTATTTCGAGATTCCGGCTTTCGAACCAGAGTTCTCGCTTGCAGACGTGGTAGTACTGCATCATCACGCCCGTCACGCGGAAGGGATCGTCGACTGGTTCGCCACGGGCGGTTGCGAGGAGGCGGCCGACTGGGTCCGAGTCGGTCACAGTATCCGCCTCTCAGCAGTGCTATCAGGTATCACGAACCCGGTACTCTCGTTAAAATACTGGCCGAGACCGTGTTCCCGAATGTCGAGACACAATACATCGGAATCCGAGTGGATCGGATTCAACTGTCCGAGTTTCTCAGTTTTGTCCGACTCGCCTCGATATACTGGAATCGATACTCTCGTCTCTTTGAGTTCGTCCATCAGTCGACGAACCTGGTCGAAATCGTAGTTTCGCCACGCTTCTCGGACGTTCTCAACGCGAGTTCGTTCGGCATTGGTTCGACAAATAACAATGTCGACAGCATTTCGCTGATCAATAAGCGACAACTCCGCCAGTTTGTCTCCTCTCGCGTCGTCGACATACTCCGCGTATGCCGCTTTGCCAACGTCCTTCTGCTCGTGGAGTGTCTTATAATACTGCTTGACTGCTGTTCGAGCAACAGCTCTTTCCGACAGCACAGATTCTTCACCACGAACGGAATCGAGCGTCTCGGCCGCCACCGGAAGCAGTGTCGCACCGCGATTGTACACTGCCTCTGCAGGTGTTTTTTGTTGTTCGTCAGGAACGTCGAGCCACCAAACCGTAACGTGGCCTCGGTCCCGCTCGAACGACCGATTACAGCGTCCGGCCGCCTGCACGATGCTATCGATGGGGGCCAGATCCCGGTAGACTCGGTCGAAACTAATGTCGACACCAGCCTCGACGAGCTGTGTCGAGACAGCCAGCAGGCCATGCCCACGCTTTGTGAGTTCTTTTGCCGTTTCGATCAGCATAAGTCGATCTACCGGCCGAAGTCGTGTCGAAAGGTGGAGTACTGATTGGTCGCCGCTGTCCACGATCTCGGCTGCCAGTTCAGTTGGATCGAGGTCGGCTGTTGTCTCGACGGTTTCGAGTGCGTTTGCATAGACCTCACCCACGCTCAGGAGCGACGCTTCGAGATCAGTAGCGTGATCGAACAGAGTCCTCGCGCTATCGATTGTGTTGCAGACTGCGAGTGTCGACTCACCGGACTCGACAGCGTTGTGAAGCTCGGTGGCTGCGTCGGCGTACGATTTCGGCCCTTCTTGGGCGTCGATATACCGCTCGGTCGACCGGTCGAGTTCGTACTGGACGCGGGCTGTCGTCTCGAAGTATACGTCGGGATCGTCGACCAGTTCCGTCGCTTCGTCGAACAGTTGGGGTTGGGTAGCAGTCATGGCGATCACTGTCGCATCGTACTGCTCGGTCAGCATCTCGATGAGGCGAGGAACGAGCTTCCACCAGTCGAGCGGGAGGCTCTGTGGTTCATCGAGGATCACCACACTATCGCGAAGAGCTGGTAGCTTCATCGACTGTGTGTTCGCTGGTCCGGCGAGACTCTCGAATAGTTGGACGAAGGTTGTTACCGTCAATCCGGCCCGCCATCCTTCTGCGAGCATCCCAGCAACGTCGTCGTTTCTGTCGGCTTTGTCGACATCCTCATCGGTCTCGTCGACGATTGTGGTCTCCGAGAGGTGGTGGTGGGCCGTCAGCAGCCGACCAAGCGTGTCCGTCTCATAGATCTCTTCGAGTTCGTCGACGACCTGATCAATAATACTCGTAAACGGTAGCGCGTAAATCACCCGTTGGCCGCCGAGTTCGTCACGAATCGTCTGGGCGGCCGACAGTCCGGACAGTGTTTTTCCCATGCCTGTCGGTAGCGTCAGTGTCGCAACCCCACCACCGGACTCGGCGAATGCCGCGGCGTTTTCAACAATAGTCGACCGGGCACGTGACCGGTAGTAGTTCAGTTGTTCCGTTCGACTTCCATCCGGATCAGCAGGCGACGACGATTCGAGATCGTCGACGTACTCATCCAACACCTGCAATGCGGGTTGCTCCGCCTCGTAGGGTGAGTGTTCGGTTCCTGTAGCCTCGCTTCGGCTTGCGGCACTCGTCTTATCTGCGAGCACGAGCGACCCCCAACATTCGAGAACCAGTCCGTAACAGGAGTCGGACAACGAGTCTCGACTGATCGTTGCTCCGCTTCCGACCGTCTCGACGGCCGAAGCAATCTCGTCGAGCAGCCCATCGGTAAACGATGTTCGAAACGACTCCCATGAACCCGCCTTGTTGGTCGCCTTGTCAAACAGTTTGGTTGCAAGTTCCGGAACATGGGTCTCGATATCCGCCAACTGTTCTGCAATTGCCGTCTGCTGTCGTTCAGCACTATTGAACGAACCGGCTGAGACGTTTTTGCGACGGTACGAACGGTCGTGAATGTATTTTACGACATCCGTGAGTTGACCGTGGTGTTTGGCGACCGCAACGAAACCCGCCAAACAGGTCTCGGTTTCGAACCCCTGAGCATCAAGCGCGTAGTAGGCCGCAAACGAGCCGACTGGTGCATGGTATCGGTACTCTTTGAAATCCGGCTCTGTCGAATGGAGCAAATACTCTTGGAAGAACGTCGTCGCTTTACCGAAGTCGTGTACGTACGCGAGTATCTCGACGACATCCGGAAGCGACTCTCCGTCGGGTGTTTCGGCGTCGACAGGAACGATTTCTCGGACGCGGCGGGCAACATCTTCGAGATGGTCGACCAGTTCGACACCGTCATGGCCGTTCTCCGGTGGATGAGAGTACCGACTGGCCATCAGACGAACACCACGGTCCGCCCGTCGACACGAGCAGTCTCTATATCGGCAACCGTCAGTGGGTTCGCATCCGGATTGTACGCGTAGGTCGTGAATCCGGTTGTCGTCCGGCCACCGGAATCTGCCCGCATAAACGCCGGTGATTCTTCGATCTGACAGCGTGTGCCCGCATCGAGAACGATATCGTCGACCGCGTTCGGAACTGCTGAATCGACTGCTACAGACTCACCCTGTGGTCCTGCGTCGACATCGAATTCCCCGTGATACTTGATTTCCGCGAGATGCTCGGAGAGGCCGAGGCTTGGGACATAGTGTGATTTCCCTGCCGTGAGCATTTCTCGGAGTTCAGTATACCACTCGTCGTCCGACAGCGAGATATCAATACGGTAGGCTGGCTCGACCAGTACTTCGTAGTTGTGCTGTTGCCGGAGTGTCGTCGGATCGGGGAGTTTCACGCTGATTTTTCCCCGTCCGTTGAGTGATTGGAGATTGCCGCTCGCCGTCGATAGCGTGTTCATCGGCATATTGATCGTCCGGATCTCACAGACCGGTTCGATGGCGACTGCTGACTCCTCGGGGGCGAACAGATCGTAGTAGCCGTCCCGCTCGATGCCGACAACGGCGGCCAGCAGGCCAGCGACGGTCGTCCGTGGGATGATTCGGTAGGTCTGTTTGACGATATTGCCCTCGATCCGCCGGAAATGTCCCCATGGACCACGGATGGTAAACGAGAGACAGCGCTTCGGGCGCGAACCATCACTCTCGGTCGACCACTCGCCCAACGATTGCTGTCCCATCGTTAGGCAGTGTCGCCGTCGGTCGGAAGCGTTGCGGTGTGTTCGTTGTATACATCGACGATCTCGACGATGTCCGCTCCGAGTGCCTCACGGAGTGCATCGTAGAGAACGTCAGGTCCACCGGATTCGTCGCCAGCAGAGAGATCCAACACATCACTGACGACGACTCTAACGCGCTTGATCTGGTCGCTCGCGTTTTCGAGCCGGTCGACGAATCCCTCTACGTCGAGTGTCAGATCTCGAACTGTCCGCAGCTCTTCGTCGGCTTTCGAGTTGTCGGGGTCGAGTTCGAGATCCCTATCGAGGCCGCCGAGATGGAAACTCTCGTCGGCGTACTCGACGCGGCAATAAAGCCGTGGCTCTTGGCCAACTTTGCTTCGGCTGATCGTCTGATTTTTGATCGACCGCCAGCAGAGCGTATCGAGTCGTTCGACATCGCTCGTGGTGAGTTTGGTATCCTCGGCACCGTGTTCGTCGACGAGTCCGTGGAACCGAATCAGCCCGTACTGTATCCGGTGGTCGTCGAGATCGAACCCACCCTGCTGTTTGTTTTCCTGCGTTGCGATCACGCTTGTCAGGCTGTCGTACTCCTCGTTTTCGTTGACCGCGTGGATCGATTTGCCGGGCGAGAACTGCACCGGACCTGTGAAGTGATCCGGCAGATGTTTCGCGTAGGCATCGTCTGTGTTGACCGACATCGTCGCACCGAAATAGCGCACGTCGACGCTGTTGTCGAGGAACTCGCCGAACACGTCCTCGCGGAACTGGTCGGCTTCCTCGTCGTCCTTGAGATCGTAGTCATCGTAGTCGACGGCTTTGAGTCGATCTTCGAGCAGTTCACCGCGGGTGAACTGGTTACCCTCTTCTTGGACGTTGCGGATGTAGACGCCGTGGCCGTCGTCATCGAGCTGGTCGCGGAGATACCGTTTCAGTCGAACATCGGTGACGATAGCCTGCTGGGTTTGTGGATCGATTCGTGGGCGATTTGAGCCACTGAGTGGATTCCCATTCGGGTTGGCGTCGACGGCGTCGTACAGAAAGACGATTTCTGAGCGGTTCGTCACGGTGTCGATAGTGTCGGACATATTAGTGTTCCTCCTCGGTTTCGGCTGGGTCGTCTGCGTCGCTATCCGTCTGGTTCCAATCTGGGTGGTCGTTCATTCCGTAAGTTACGCCAAGGGCGTAGTAGAAGCGGAGGTCGTCAGTGTCGATCTCCCAGTCGTCGGGATCTGGATCGAGAATCGTCTCGCGAAGTCGTTCAACGATGTGTTCGGCCTTCGTTCCAGGATAGATCCCGCTCTGTTTCTTTTCTTTTCGTGTATAGGTCAGCGTCTTGGCGACCGTCTCCTGAGTGACCTTTTTAATACGTGACCGGGTGATCGACTTGACCGGATACTGGTCGACGAGCGTCGTCGAGCGGTTCTCGCTGTACTCCTGATAGCTCCCGATATCGCCGACAAGCGCGCCTAGGAGGAACGCCCCACGGCGCTCGCTAGAGACCGATTCGGGATCATCGTCGTGGTCTGGCGACAGCGCGGGTGTGTCATTGATGAACGATTCGAGTTTCGGTTCGGCGGGGTGGCCCCCATCTGCGGCAAAATGATTGTCCATTGTATGTCTCTCGTAGCTCGGTTCGTAGGTGATCGGTTCTTTACTCGAGTCGGTTGTTTTCAACAGATCAAGGTCGTCGGCGTCGGCCAGCGCACAGAGTTGAGCGAACTGGCTGGCGACCAGAAACGCTGGAAAGCCCTCGTGGTCGTCCTCGTCGGTCTGGTCGTCGATGATTCGGTCGACGTACTCTCCAAGTAGGACATCGACGCTGATTGCATCGCCACTCAGCACGCTGACGAGCGCCTCGATCCGTGGATCGTCGGCGTCCGCAGCGTCATCGTCGCGCTCGGCGAACGTCTGATAAAAGTACCAGCCAGTTGCGACAGCGTGGAGCTGCTCATCGCTCCCGGAGAGTAGCCCCCACTTCTCGTTTGTCGGTAATGGTGCAGTCCACTCTGTACTGGTGTTGAACACAGAGACGGTCTCGACAAATCGGTTGTGTGTGAACGCGAGTTCCTTTGGATAGTGGAGTCGACCGTTCAGCGTCTCACCGAATACGTCATACCGGGACATCTGATGCGGCATGACTGCTGAGACATAGAACCGGAATCGCTGATCAGCAAGGTCCTGTTCTCGCTGGTCGATATGCGCTTGTTCGATAGGCGTTGTGTCGCCGCCGTCTTCGACAACCCTGTACAGTAGGCCATACAGTTGATACACCGTTTCGGGGGTCAGCCGACCAAACACGTATGGTAGATAGTACACTTTCGCGCCGAAGGTTCGATAGGTACAGGCTTCGACGAACGTCTCGGCGTTCATCACCGTGATCGCGGCGTCCTCCGAAATCGGGTGGGAGCGCCACGCGTTTTCTATGTCGAGGCCGGGGAACTTCTCAAGCTGTTTGCCGAGGAAGTAATTCTGTGGGTCCTCGGACGTGCCGACCGTCCGAGCAGGTCGACCGGTGACGAGGTCTGTCGCGTCGCCAGATGAGTCCTTGGCCTTGTTTTTGGTGACAAGCTTTGAGAGCTTCCGCTGGCGCATCGCCTCACGGAACACGTCAATATCTCCAGGCCATTGGTAGTCGCCGTCAGACTCAGTTTTTATTTGTACTGTCAGCAGCGATGTCGCCGATTCGCCACCAAGCTTCCGCGTGAGTGTCTCCTCGATTGTTTCGAGCGCCGTCTCATTATCACCGATTTCGGCAAGCCGGTCAATAATCCAGCCATCCGGATGTTCGTCGGCTGTCTCGGTTACTACATCATCAGTGGCCCATTTGGTCAACCGTTCTTTAGCGTACCGAGCCAACTTCTCGGGGTCGCTATTTCGCCCAGCCTGGTGGGTCACGCTGTGGTCAATCCCCCGAGCTGCCGGATACTTACAGTGACCGACCTGCTGAATCAGGTCTTTGGTGTATCTCCTCACTTGAACGGGGCCGATATCGTCGTCGGCCAGCTGTGGCTCTTCACCAGAAACATCGACCCGGACGACGATCAGGCTGTCATCAGTGTCGACAAGATCACCGGCTGCATCGGGTGTGAGATACGGGGCGTACTCGCCGCCGCCTGTCGTGGCGAGTGTGTAGAGTTTCCCGTAGAGGTACTGGAGATCCCGGAGTGATCCGATAGGTGAGTCGGGTAGCTCCTCGGCCAGTTCGTCTTCGGGATAGGACTCGCGGAATGCCTCAGGCGAAAGCATCCCGCTCCTCCAGTTCGCTCTCGCCGGGTCGAGTCTTGTCGGTGATATTTATAAACCCGAGTCCCAACGAGTTTCGTTCGCCGAGCCCGCAGTCGAGTGCGAGATTCAGGTGTCGACGGTGATGGTCATTTCGAACGGTATAACTGAACTTCCACTTGCTCAAGACGTAGGTCATCTCCTGACCTTCGGTCACCGTCACCGGAACGGCGAAGGTCTTGATAAGTTCGTAGCCGTCGAACAAGTCGCCGTCGACATCACTCGGTCCGGGCAAGTGATCGTGAGCATACAACTCGTGCTTCTGATCGAGGTTGGCCTCTACCTGTTTTCGAAGCGGCTTCGTTGTATGTTCAGGCTGCCAAAAGACGGCCGTATCGCCACCGGGATGGTCGATTCCGTACTCTTCGCACCGCCACGGCGGTATCCGGACTAGCAGGCCGGTTCCGGATTCAATCGTCCCTCGTGTTCCGGGTTCTCCCACGTCGGGTTCGAGTGAGGTTACATCGTCGACGTGAAACGGCATCTCGCCGATATTGAGCTCCGGCTCCTCAAGTAGGTCCGCAGCGACGTTGGCGAGCAGTTCCTCGTCAGGAGAGGCAACTAGCAGTTTGCGGTCGTCACCCTCCTGCATATCATGTGGGGGGAACGGGTTAGAAAACGAGAACCCTGGTGGTTTACCCGAGTCGTGTCGCTCATCGTATTTGGTTCCTGATAGGGCACCCCAGAGTCGACCGCGGAGCTTGTCGTGGTAGTCATTTTGGTATACCGTGTCTGCACGTGCGGATAGGTGAGCCATTACGCGCACTTACTGGACTCACCTCTGTGATTGGGGGATGTCATCCAATACTTAATACTCACAGACAGTATATAAAAGAATGTAAAGCGCAGTGAAAGTAGAACGGACCCCACAAGCGTTCGTCTGAAACTGTCCTCGCACCATTTGGGAGGCGATAAGATATGAGCTTCAACCGCACAAGCGTTCGTCTGAAACAGTCTGGGAGTGGCTGATTCAAGGCACGAAGGGAATGCTTCAACCGCACAAGCGTTCGTCTGAAACCGGGAGAGAAGTCTTGGAGCGCATTGAGCAATGTTCGGCTTCAACCGCACAAGCGTTCGTCTGAAACCAGTCGCGACCGCCAACCGAGCGCAGCGCCAACGGCTTCAACCGCACAAGCGTTCGTCTGAAAGGCTCTGGTGAATCGCCACACTGCGTCGGGATAGGTCGTCAGTTCAAAGGAGTTGAAGCGGGAGACTGTCGATGCCTATGTCGAAGATCTCCCGCTTCACGAGCAAGGCGGTGTCGTTAGCTAAAAATGCTGTTGGTGGCCGAGGCGAAGCCGCCGCCCCCGAAGGGGGTGGGGGCTTCGCCGACTACGCCGTCGTTTCGCTTCACTGTCTCCGGATTTACCTAGAGAAATCCTACCGCGAGGCGCTCGATCTCTTGAGCGAGATGCCACATATTTTGGCCGAAATCGGCCTCGAAGAGGGCGATCTCCCGCATCACTCGACGCTAGTAAAGTCGTTTGACAGGTTACAGATGAAGATCTGGCGAGTGCTGCTGCGCCTTTCGGCGCAGCTGCACGACACCGCGGATCACGCCGCGATGGACGCGACGTTCTTCGACCGTGAAACCGCCAGCAAGCACTACTGCCGCCGCACGAATTACCGCGTTCAAACACTGAAAACGACCGCTCTCGTCGATACACAAACACAAGCTGTACTCAACGTTCACTGTACGACCGAGAAACGTCACGACACGCAGATCGGCTGGCAACTCGCCCGCCGCAACGCGGGCGAGATTGCCAGCCTCGCCGCCGACAAAGGCTACGATTGGATGCAATTACGCGAGAAATTGCGCGAAGAAGGCGTGAGACCGCTGATCAAGCACCGTGAGTTCCGACCCGTCGATTGCGCGCATAACGCGCGCATCGATGAGTCTCTGTACGGCCAACGAGCGCTGTCTGAGACCGTCTTTTCAACGATTAAGCGAACGCTCGGCCACGCGGTGCGTGCCCGAGCGTGGTACCGCGAATTTCGTGAGATCGTTCTGATGTGTGCGGTCTACAACATCAAGCGAGCCGTGAAACCGTGAAATCAAACGCCTTCTGGCGATTCACCAGAGCCGTTGATAGAGAAACGGGGGCACTAGCGGAGTGGTTTCTCTATCAAAGAGTGCCCAATGTGGGGGCATTTGGCACTCTGATTTGTGAGAGGAGGGCAACTGGTGATTTTGGGGGAAGGAATCACTTGATGGGATGGGAGAATCCCAAACTAACATGGGTACTCTAACGAAATGACTTCCACCCCTGCTCATTCTGCCTTTTAAATAAGGGGCACGAATGTTCTTACCGAAACTGGAGCAGGATTATTCGGTTGTCACCAGCTGTGACTTAATGAGTTTCTCTGTCCCACGTCGAAGCAACTCTGAAAGCGTTTGGTGAGATATTCCAAGTACTGCTGCGATCTCCTCGCCCGAAACCTCTCGTGGAATCTTATAGTAGCCATGTTCCCAAGCAGTCACAAGGGCTTCTCGCTGTCTCGGCGTCAAATTTCCAACTGACAGTCGAGGTTTGTCTGGTTCTGTGAGTTCTAATAACGAATATGAATAGTTCTGATCATTCAGGGCTTTACGGAAGGAGTCAAAATGGTCACGATCAGCGAATCGAAACCGTAGCCGCCATCCTTCAGGAGTCCCAGTCGCACTCAGAATCGATCCTCCTTGGTTGGTGTAACGGGCTATTTGTTCCATGACGGCGTCAGCCCACTTTACCATATAATATTTCTCGTCAGCAAACTCGGCTGCTTCTACGATTGTTTCAATCGACGGATCGGACGAGAGTGCTTCGTCTATTGCAGTGAAATCTGTGCCTGAAATCCATAAACACGGCATCGTCCACTCAGTGCTGTGAGCAGCAACTCGTTCGGCTTCGACTCGCATTTTGGGAACCTGTCCAAATGCTTGGTTGAGACCGACTGCCTCATGATCGAGCTGGAAGGTCGCAATATTCATAACTCAGTAAAGGTTTTCGGCTAAAAAACTGCGAGGATAGTTCTGCTCAAGGATATGTGTAGCGCTGATAAGATTCTCAGTCTCCAGACCAATAGATCTGAGTTCTATAGTTTGAGGTTCTGTTGAAACCCTTAGCCAATGATTGATAATGTATCCTGAATACAGAGTGGCAGTATAGCAGCCGAATTCACAACCAGTATGAATTACGTTCTTTATACGATCGCTAATTACGAACTCAGCTCAGATATTGTAATCCAATCAATAACGAGCTGCTCGGTCCATGCCCGAGTAAGATCTGCTTGACCGATTCGATTCACATGATTCGAGAATATGAGTCCGAACGGCTGAGCAGTCGACGCTGTGAGTGATCCAATCATTGTTGGCAGAGATGACCGTGTCGCAATCTGCTGCCCATTAAAATACCATTCAATCCGATCTTCGAACCACGCACAGCCGTACCGATTGAAACTCTCGGTGAGATCGATTCCAGTATCTACTGACGACGGGGCATGTTCGTGGGTCCCTCTATCGTTTGGTTCTCCAGATGCACTCCAATGAACATCAACGTTCATCAAACGGCGTTCAGTCTCGGGGTCAGCTCCCCGTTGAAACAGTTCTACGATGTCGATTTCAGGTGGCCACTTCGTGTTTGCTGGGTGCATCCAGAACGCAGGCAACACCCCGGTTCGACCCGGTAACTTGAGTCGAGCTTCTACGTACTGTCCGGGTGACAGGTCAATCGGAATACCGATAGACGGATGATGGGGCTCACCCCCAACACTCGAATTTATCACTCCCTGATAGCAACCAGAAGGGCCTGTTCCTTCGGATTCTACCTCTAAGACACACTGCTCGCCTTCCACAAAGACATGATCGGGACTCACAGTTGCATCGTCGTCGGGAATCCATTCGTCTCGATCAATAAAGCCGACACCCCACCAATCCGAATCGAACTGTTCCCAGTTTTCTTCAACAATAACTGTCCAGTTCCCATCCGGTCCGGTAGTCGACTGCGTACGATCTGACATTGGTCTGTTTTTTCCCTCCGAGATATCCCTGCCCCAGAAGCCACTCAAAGCGCAGTGAGAACCGCCCGACGAGGCATCCGATCGGAACTCACGACACGGTAATAAAACAGTTCGGCGCAGTAATTACTATCGACTACTCTCCACTGGAAGGAATCTCATCAAATCCACCATCCGCAATGAGTTCCGTTTCGCCATCATGGTTCTCAAGATCACCCTCTTTTAGCCACGGGTTGATTTGTTCAAGTTCGCTAGGCAAGACCTTCTGTATTTTCGGGGCAACCTTTTCTGTTACAGCGAACGTCTGAATGGGCGCAATCCATCCCCATAACGCACCGAAAGTGTTCAACACGACCAGCAGTGGCGTCAGTGGGAGTGCAAGCAGAGTAATCCGTTCGTGCTTGATATAAACAATGACGCCAACGAACGTGATCACAAACAACATTGCGAACGCAACGAGCGACCCGAGTAGATACGCCCGTGGCTGTGGAACGTACTGTGGGAAGAAGTACAAGAAGAGCGAAATAAACGGGATGACCGGCGAGAGAGCCCACGCAATCATCCGGAACGACAGAAACGCACGATATCGACGGGGCAGGATATTCGATGAGTGCTGCGTCCCAGAAAACCATCGTCGACGCTGCCGGAACATCCCCCGAATTGTTGGCGGTGCCTGATTACGGAATTTGAAATTGAGAACTCGGAAGTCGATGTCACCGCGTTCTTTGATTGCACGCCAGACGAAATTTGTGTCCTCGGTAATCGTTTTTGCATCCCATGTAATTTCGTCCTCCAATGATTTCCTGATGGCGATGCCACCGCCCCATGCATACAGGGGGAATTTGAACCGGCCGAATGCCCGTTGCTCGTACTGGTAGCCGATTCGGAACGTCTCTGAGAGGTATGCGATCCATGACCCGGTGAAAATCGGCATTTCGGTGATCTGTATGACATCTGCATCCGGCAAGCCGGTGAACTGCTGGACGATGGTATCCTCATCGAGATATAAGATGAACTCCTGTGTGCATGGAACATTTTGGCGCGCCCATTCAAGCGCACGGCCTTTGTGAGTCGCGTTACACTGGAACTCTTCAGGAACAACATGTACCGTCGCACCCTCGATCTGGATATCCCGTTCGGCGATCACCCGAATATCAGTGACTCCTTCTGGTATCGAATTGACCGTTGCTTGCACAACCTCCTCTGCTCCGACTGTCAAGATGCGAACCTGGACATCCTCGTGCCCATACACCAGTTCATCAGTAGAAACAATCTGATTTCGGGCAAGAATACCGGCCTCAAACAGCCAGAACAACACTGAAGTGGAGTACAGTATGAAGATGCTCCATAGAGTAACGAGAATTACAGACGTTGTTGAGAGCATACGGTAGTTACGTACCACTTACTCACGAATGTATTAAGTGAACTGAATGAGTGCCATACTCACTCCAACGAATTACGTATTAATCTATTCTGACTATTAAACTGGATAACAATCTTTGTTCGATCACTTTTCTCTCGCAGCCTTGCACATATGTTTTAATGATGGCCTAATTGTCGACCCTTGAAGAGACCAGTCGTGTAGCTACTCCTCCAGTATCTTGGTCTGGTCTATATTGGTTAACGGTCCGTCCCGCTCGCCGTCTATTGCCTTCCGCGGCGCTCGCGACCGACCATTCCGGGCTGCGCCGAGCAAGCTCGCCGTTCCGGGCTAAAATGAATGTGCCTTCGACGCCAGCAGGTATCCGTCGGGGGTTGCGCTTTGACGTGCTCACCCCGCGACGCATACTCTGCTGGACGCTTGCTTCAGGCAGACACCGGGTCACTCACTGCGTTCGTGCCCCGAGCCTCACCTCGCTTCGCTCGCTGAGACTGCGCGCGGTACTGGTTAGTTTCTCTCTTCGGACACGCTCTCACTCGCGCCCAGCGGCGCTCGTGAAGGCGCGAGCGAGAGCGTGTGACGGTTGAGTTGGTCGAAAGAGAGCCACGGCTGGGCAGTCGTGGTGTCGGAAAAAGACGCTGGGCGAGCGCCTTCGGAGTTAGGACTCCAATGAAAAATAGCAACGTAACCAGTAATGAAGTTTCGGTCGATGAACAGGCGTTCGAAAATGCGGATGAAGTGACTGTCGACGAGGATGGCTTCGAGGTCGTCGATGAGACTCCTGAGTTCCGGCCGTCGGTGCAGATGGAAATCCAGGCGAAGGTCGATTCAAACCACCCAGATGCGCGTCTCGAAGCAGCTCGGGATCACATATACGGAAAGACCCTCGTTCAGGAAGAACGTATCCAGGGGCGGGAAGCAGAGTTAGCATCGATTAGTGCGAAGGCGGTATTCGGAAGTCAAGAGGGACGAGAAGAGCGGACCCGAGAGATCGTGGTCGAGCAAACTGGGGCGCGGCGTGTGGAGTTCCTAAAGCGGGCCGGCTGTGTGAATCCGATGATTCATCCAGAGCGAGCCGATCCTCGTGAGATGCTTCCTCCTGAGCAGTTGGGGGCGGTGAATAGGGAGGCGATGCGGTTGGCCGAGAAATTGAAGGGCTGGTCAAGGGCAGCGATTGGTCGACATCTGGCTGAAGCCGTAGTCGGTGGATTGGATCTGACGAGTGCGGTGGTTGGGACGTTCGAGAAATTGCAGACGGCCCCCGGAGTGGTAGTGCCGATCGGGAAGCTCGAATCAATTAGTCGTGAAGAGGTGAGCATCGAGGGTCGAGTAGTCCAGTTGTGGGATTCATCGAGTCCAGTTATTGCTCAGGTGGGACTCATCGAGGATGAGAGTGGGCGAACGAAGTTCACGTCCTTCGTGAGGTCGAATCCGAAGTCGGTGCAAGAAGGCGAGCAGGTGTGTATACACGGAGCGGCCAAGAGCTGGTATCAAGGGCGTGTCTCGGTGGCTGTGACCGGGTGGAGCACCATCCATACTCCTGAGCGCGGTCGGTGGTGGGAGTAGTCGGTCGAGGGGGCTTCTTTTTTGCTCTATGCCGGAGCCGACCCTAACCCCACCTCCCCACCCACCGCTCCGTGCTCGCTCGGTGAGACTCACCGGTCGTCTCACCGGTTCTCGTTCGCAGGCTCACGAGAACGCCGCTGTGCGCGCAGCCACGACCTTGGCAGCAACGCTAAGTGGGAGAGTACATTTCGTCTGCTTCAAAATAGAGAAACGTTGGTAGACGGTTCTCAAAGGCTGGATAAAGTTAATTCGACATCGACACTAACTACCATGTTCAGGGATGAATTTCAGTCGGTAGAGTCACAGATGCATTCATGGCCTTGTCGAGATCGACCGACGACAAACTCGTGAATCTCGCTGGCAAGTTCATACATTGTGTCTGCACGGTCAGCTGCTGCAAGGCCATCTTGATAGTAGGTCTTCGCCCGATGTTCTCGCCACAGATCCGCCAAATCTTCGGCGACCGATTCAGCGAAAAGCCCGATAGCAGCCGCTTCTCGATACACTCCTGGATGTGTGCCCGGAAGGTCATTTGGATCCATTGTTCCCCGTTCGAGCAACCGAAACTCGACTGTCCGTTCGATTGCGACGAACGAGGCCTCAATCACGAGTGTGTAGTATTCTGCATCCCGAAGTGTGTCGGCACCAGCGAGCAGTCGACATCCCTTTCGCAACTGGAGGAGTGCAGCATCCTCGACATCGAGGCCTGGTTCGATTTGTGTTGGTCGGCGGTCGAATGCCGCCTGGACTTCGGTGACTAACTGGTCGATACGTGTACTACTCATTGGCTATCACCGTCTTCCGGATTGACTGCAGTTTCTCGTCTTCATATACTGTAATTCCCTCCAAGAAGATCTCACGAAGCTTTGATCCAGCTCGCAGAGCACTGTCTGCGGATTCGACGTATGGCTCAAATTCAAATCGATCTCCATTAAATCGCTGGTCTTGGAGGTCGGCAACGACATCGGTCACAACCCGCCGAGCAGGTGTTCGATCTCCGTCGACTACAACGAAGAGGTCAATATCGCTCTGTCGATCAGCTTCACCGCGAGCGACGCTTCCGAAGACGACGATCCCAAGAAGTGAGTCGACATCATCTGTGTCAATGATTGCTTCCTGGATCTGGTCGACGAACGCTCGGATTGGCTTGTGGAACTCCGATTGTTCGATGGCCAGTATGGGATCGTCTTTTTTGAGATTATCTGGATTTATGGAGACGTAGTTTCGTTGTGGCGTCTCTCGAATGTCGACTGCATCTATACTTTCGAGTAAGTCGATAGCCCGCCACACTGTCGAGCGAGCGACGTCCGTTGTGTCGACAAGCTCAGGAATGGTGAACTCTGAGTCGTGGGCATCGGCTAGAAGACGGAGAATATCGTCTGCTGCCTCGATACGAAATACCCCCGTATCGGTATTTGGATCTGGATCAATACAGATCCTCACACTTTGTTTCGTCATATCGGACACTGTCTTATCTTGTGCAACAAGGTATATATAAACAGCGGCGTTTCAGCACAGACTGGTCGACGAGGTTCTTGTGACATACAACATATCGCTCCTAAAGAGGCTGAGGAAGCAGGTGGTACAGTCCTATTATTGGGGTATCTCATATCGGGATTGATGTTTCACTTTCACTGTGCTTGGCTGAATTATATCAAGTAGTGACTTCTCTGGATATGTAGGAGGGGTTGAGTAGTTGGAATACAATGTCACATGCTCCATGCAACTCACACCTCTCTTGCATTCTGCCTTTGATACATAATGTTGAGAATTTTTAATTTTGTTCTGGGTGACGGTAGCACCTCAGATACGTTGGTGGAGTGTCGACAGTGTGGTTCGAAACTAGAGGAGGGACAGAATTGTTGTTTAGAGTGCGGTAGTTCGGAGGTAGCACGGTATCAACTGTAGACGAATCTAGCTGCTGTTTTTGATCTCTTCTTTCTATCGAGAAAACAGAGAGAGTTTCTGTTTGTTGGCTTTGCTGGACGCACCCCCGTTTCCCCTTGTGATGATTCTGCAGAGCAGACGAAATGTACTCTCTTGTTCTTTAAGTAGATCTGAATTCTCGTCGCTGTGTAGTCCAATGTTACGTCCCGAGTACTTGGTTCTCCGAGAATCCGACACGTCACAATCACTGGATATCTTTTTGTTGGAAATGGGACTCCAAGTCTCTGTAGGTCGATGCTCAATGTGGAACTACCGACAGCGTCGACACGTTGGTCGACGTGAGCTAACGTCGACGGCGAGAGCCTCCTCGTCATCGCGACGGAATCCTGGCCGTCGAGAAAGCCACACACAGACAGTCCTCCAGCCGAAACTTCTCGATTGATCTTATTGTCAGGTGGGTATAATTCACATTCGACACCCAAGGGAACAACAGCGCGTTCGCTTGGGTTGTCACTACAGTAGTATGTCAAGTAAAAAACTAGAGCGGACGACCTCCAGTGAACAGTCCACCGAAACTGGTAGAGGTCATCGTCCGTCAGTCGATCTGTGGCATCGAATACGAAAAGCCTGCATCTTCACCCAACTCGATATCGTGGGGATGGGTATCGCCGGAACGCTCGTCACGATGGTGATCCTGTCGCTCGCGCCAACCCCGGCCCCCATCGTCGTCGGGTTGGTCGCCTACGGCGTCTACGTCGGCGACAGAATCAGCGATGTACGATACGACCCGCAGGCAACGTCTGAGCGGAGTGCGTTCATTGGGCGACACAGGCGTCTCCTCTCGGTCACGTCAGCTGGAGCATACGGACTCGCAATCGCCCTCTCGACGCTTGGTGGTCCACTCGCGCTCGCGATCACCCTCGTCCCAGGTGCGACTTGGATCCTGTATGTAGTGGATCTGTCCGAACGCTCGTTTGTGCCGCTCAAGCGCCTGAAGACCGTCTTTGTGCTCAATTCCACACTTGTGGCGCTAGCGTGGGCGACAGCGATGGTATTCCTGCCGATTGTGTTTGCCGACGCCGCGATCACGCCCCTCGCCGTCGTCCTCACGGTCTACTTCTTCGCCGACATCTTCGTCAACACGGAGATTCCGAACGTCCGTGACATCGAAGATGATGCCCAAAACGACGTCTCAACGTTTCCGACAGTCGTGGGCGTCCGACGGACGCGACACCTATTGTATATGATCAATATTCTCTCCATTCTCGTGGTCGTCGGGGCGTTTCTCGGCGGGTACCTGCCGATGCTCTTCGCGTTGATTCTCCTCGCCGGGCGGGTGCTGGCGGTCTTGCTCAATAGTCGTATCGGGCGCAGCGACGACTACCGTCGGCTGGAGTTGCTCGGCGAGATGAACTATGTGTTTGTGGCAAGCGTCCTGTTGATCGCCGTCTTCGGCTAATTTACCGCTTTCTCTTTTTTTTTAATTGGGTGTGAGAGAACAGCTTTTATCAACATAAGATTCGTATACATAGAGGTAATTTGGGTGACTGTGTCGAATTCAATCCTTCTGCTCCTCTCGTTACTTATTTCGATCGTTCTCGGTTCGGCTTCGGGTATCCTGGCGTGGAGGGAGGGGAAGAAGCCAGGGGCGAGAGCACTCGTGCTTCTGTTGGTCGGACAGGTGTTCTGGTCGCTCATGCTCAGTACTTCACAAAGCCGCTTAGTTAGAACGTCTGCTTGCTGAAGGTGTGTCTAAAACCAAACAAGCAGACGGTGAGATCCACGAGGACCAGCTTCTTAACTTTCTCGTCAACCGCCTTGACGAGGAAGTTTCGCTCTCGTTAGCCAATAACGCTGAAATCACTGCTGAAGACATCTATGAGGTCCTCGTCGGCGCTTGCGCCGACGGGACCTCTGTCTCTACGCTCTGTGCGTCGAGCCAGAACTCACCCGCTGGGAACACGGTCCTCTACCATCTTCGGACGAAGTTCGAGCCGGAACGGCTCGAACGAGTCGCTAAGAGTGACCGTATCTTACGTTTTACTTCAATGTTGGGCCAAAATCGACCGAGATGTCCCATGTGGCTGCTGAGTGGTCGTGTCGTGAGATCGTAGATCTCAAACCACCCTTCAGCCGAACCGGGCAAATGCTTGACTGCTTTTGAGATACGTGACCGGCAATCGTTCTCAAGCACATCTTCTGTTCCTTCTATGATTCCGCTACAACGGAAAACGTAGTCACTGCTATTAGTCATTGGTTTGTTTGATTTTGCTGACTAACGAATGTCAGTTTATGAGCACTCTGGATCTCGTTCTACACAATCTATCCATGGATCACACTCAACCACAGAGCGCTCACCACAACCGCGCGATAAAAACAACACAGAACCAACACCCTAACATAATCACATACATGTTTTCTGTTTATCTACAACCATATTCTTGGTTTTCTTCACTATTATTTCCCAAAGCACTCAAATTTCACGTGCTATAAAAACAATAATCCAACGCTTGCTCAACTAACCACATTAGAAGCTAATTATCAATCATACAGATGAAGAAACAGTAGACAGCGTATTCATGAACTAGTCTTTCATGATATCTTTTATTTTCTTACAGGCATTCCATCCTTCAACATCATGCAGCTCACAGATTGCTTCAAACGATTCAGATCCAACAATTCGATCATCAATTTCTTTTGCATCGACCTCACCAATATATGCAATTGCACCGAGTACTAGGGCCTCGATGCCTCCGATTTGATTAAATCGTCGACCGTTGGTGTTAGTGACAATATCAACGACACGGCGTTTTTGGAAAGCAGAGAGATGCAGTGAATCCGCGAGAGCATGACTCAGGTGAACCTTGTCTTGGTGCTCTCGTCGGCCAGTATCATCAGAATTCCATTCGTGTTGGTGCTTCCAAAGGCGATTCCACTTGTCAGTATCCTTTGCACTCTCCGCATAGAATGTCGTTCGAGCAGTTTCGAACTGAATAAGCCGCTTTTTATTGTCGACAATGCGGTCACGCTTCACAGCAAGAGCGGATCGTTGACCATCACCAGATTCAGCGACGACAGGCTGTCCAGAACGCGTAACTCCGACAACGTACTCAGATTCAGAACCGTACGACACTGGACGACCCCATAAGAAGTCTACTGTGCACGTACTACTTAAATAGACCCGGTTAATACTACGAAATACTACGCTTAGTTCAGAACTAACGGTTTGTCGTGGTTAGGACGCTTCTTAATTCACGCATTATTAGTGTGGGACTACTCTAACAGCCGTTCAAAGTTAATTAGGTGCCGACAGACCTCACTCATATTTCAACTCAAATCATCGGGATAGAGTACATTTAGGCCGTCAATATACTCGAAATCACGATCCATAGCAACGATATCTGCATCATAATCCAGAGCGACGGCAGCGATGAGAACATCAACCGCATTAATTTGTTGACCCTGATCGAACAGTTGAGCCCGTATCCGGGCACCCTCCTGAGCTGCACTTCGGTTGAATCCAATCACACCAATCCAATCGAGTGAGTCATCAATCGCTGCAATCGAGTCTCCCTGCTTGTTGGATCGTTCGGCCCCAGTATAGAGCTCCCACAATGCCAAGGTCGGGACCACGTACTCAGCATTTGGTCGCGCCTCCAGAAACGACAGTGCATGATCTCGACCGTGGAGATAGTCGATAAGAAAGCTACTGTCCAAACAAAGCATCTTGTCGCTCCTCAACCCCCTTCTCGAACTCTTCACTTGCCTTCTCTACCTGGGCTTCGAGATCGGTTTCAGCGAATGACCCAAACCCGCTCTTGAAATCGGGTGTCTCGTCATCTTCGTCGACGATCCACCAGACGACTGAGCGGGCCCCAACGTCCTTTCGCTCGACGGCCTTACGTTCGTGAAGATCAACGAGTC